>DATLRP010000008.1:0-101700 GCA_035534635.1 Occallatibacter sp. | reverse complement strand
CCTACATGCTCCTTGCGCCCAGGAAGAAAATCCTTGATCTTCTCCCACTGCAAATCACTCAATTCATACCGGCTAGGCGACATACAACCACTTCAGCAGCAATCAATCCCGCTGCAAAGTGCATATGTCGATACGGCCTAGAGCCAGTCTCATAAATACCTGAGCATCATATGCATGCAAGCGAGGTGAACGAAGCCGAGGAAGTTTTCGATGTGATATTCCCATCGAGTGACGAGGCGGCGGAAGTTGTGCATCCAGGCGAAGAGCCGCTCCACCTTCCATCGTCTGCGATAGCGGCGCAGCTTTCGTCCGTCTTGGGTTTTGCGTTTGCGCCCGCGCCGATTGGGTGCAATCAGCTCGATATCGTATTGCTCTTTGAGCGTTTGGTCGAGCGGGTCCGAGTCGTAGGCTTTGTCGCCGATGAGCCGGGCTGGGAGCTCGTCGAGAAAACTTCCGGCAAGAACCTCTTCCACAAGCTGGCACTCGGCTGGCGAAGCGCTCTGGACAGATACGGCGAGAGGAAGACTGTTATCAGCGGCGATAGCGACGATCTTCGTCCCCTTGCCGCGACGCGTGGGGCCAACGGCAAAGCCCCCTTTTTGGCGCTCGCGAAGGTTGCATCCACGAACGCCTCTTCCAGGTTGAGCTTGCCTTGTTCATACAGCAGACGCGCCAGCAACTTCAGCGCTTGCTCCAGCTTGCCGGAGCGTATCCATTGCTGGAATCGGCGGTGGCAGGTCTGAAACGGAGGATACTTCTCCGGCAGCTCACGCCACTGCGCCCCGGTGCCAAGAACCCAAAAGACCCCGTTGAGCACCGCGCGAGTATCGTGCCACGGACGACCGCGATTATCCTCCCGGCGCGTTTCCCGCAGCACCGGCTCCACCAACAACCACTGTTCTTCAGTCAACTCCCAGCGTCCTGCCATCGGCGCTTGCGGAGACACACAGAGCAACCACAGAATGACACCAATTCGCCCCTCAGATGTTTATGAGACTGGTTCTAGGAACTTGAAACAACTGAAGCCAGAACGGAACGACTATTGCGCACCTCTGCGCAACAGGATCGTTTTGATGGTCTCAAACATGATCAGCAGGTCGAGCCCCAGAGACAGGTGCTTGATGTAATAGAGGTCGTACTCGAGTTTGCGCTTGGTTTCCTCAAGGCTCGCGCCGTACTGGTAGCGAACCTGCGCCCAGCCGGTCAGCCCCGGCCGAATCATGTGGCGAAGGTTGTAGTAGGGAATCTCCTTGACGAGCCATTGCACGAATTCGGGGCGCTCCGGGCGCGGTCCCACAAATCCCATGTCGCCGCGCAGCACGTTCCACAACTGGGGAATCTCGTCGAGGCGCGTCTTCCGCATGAAGCGGCCCAGAGGCGTAATGCGGGGGTCGTTCTTGATGGCCCACACGGCGCCTTTGGCTTCGGCGTCCTGCCGCATGGTGCGAAATTTGAAAATGGTGAAAGGTTTTCCGCGGAATCCCACGCGCACCTGGCGAAAAAAGATGGGGCCCGGGGATGAGAGCCGCACCGCGAGAATAATGATTGGAATGAGCGGAAGGCAAATGGCAAGCGCCACCGAGGAAATGAAGATGGAAAACAGGCGGCGGCCAATCTGCAGCGAGGCGCGGATGTTGAACCCCTGCGTGAAAATTAACGCGCTGGGGTTCAAGCCGTCGAGCGACAACATGCCGGAGAGCCGTTCGAGCAGCGCACCGGACTCCTCAATCACCACGCCGCGCAGGCGCAGCGCGAGCAATTCCTGCACGGGCATGGAGCCGCGCCGGTCTTCGAGCGCGACAATGATGCGGTCAATTCCAATCCGGGACGTGTTGAATGCGCGCAGGTCCGTTGCGAAAAGGGCCGTGCTCTCGGCGGGCACGCTCGCCGTCTGGCCTGCAACCACCTCCATGCCGAGGTCGCGCCGTTTGCGCAGCAGAGTACCAATCGACTCCGCGCGCGCCCCGTTGCCCAGCACGTATACGCGCTCGCGAAAGACGGGCAGATCGATAATGCGCTCGTAGACGGATCTCCACACCAGCAGCGGCACGCAGAGCAGCAGAATGCCTGTCACCAGCACGTGTGGGCCGATGTCGATCTCCGGAAACAGATAGACCAGCGTGGCCAACACGAAGGAGAGCGCGCTCAGAACCAGCAGCAGCCGAAAGTGAATCTCCCATCCACCGGAGATGCGCTGCGGCTCGTAAAGATCGAAGTAATAAGACAAGAGCAGAGTAAACGCGCAGATGCACGTGATCTTCCAGACCCCGGCCTGGTACACCAATGCGATGTAGCTATCCGGCCCCACCAGCACCAGGGTGGCGGCAAAGAACGCCCCACCGATCAGCACCGCCTCGCACAACAGGAGGACGAGGGTTCGGGTTGGATAGTACGCATTGAGAATCCGGATCATGCCTTGCCCCGAGCTCCCTTTCTGCGTCCGGGGTGCGCGCCCGCGTCCGACGCGCCGTAGTAATAGTCGTAATATGAGTAGCCGTTGCGCTGGATGTGCTTGGCAGCGTTCAGCACCACGCCCAGCAGGCGCGACTGGCGGAAGGACGCCTGTGCCCGCTGCGCCACCTCGTACGGCGTGCGAGCCTCGCGCGCCACCAGCAGAACCGCATCGCACGCGCGCGCCATATCCACAGCATCGGTCACCGCCAGAACCGGCGGCGAGTCAATGAGGATCCAGTCGAAATGCGGAGCCAGCGTCGCCAGCAGATTCTCCATGCGCCCGTTCGTCACCAGCTCGGAGGAAACGTCGCCGCACGCACCCGAGGGGATCAGTGTGAGGTTCTCAAAGACGTGTCCGTAGGGGCTGCCGTCCTTTTCCGCAACCTTGTTCTGCTGCAGGATCGCGCTGGACTCGGCCGTGCCCGCCAGGTATTCGGAGAGGCCGGGCTGGTTGGGCGCGCCAAGAATGGTGTGCAGGGTGGGCCGCCGCAGATCGCCGTCGATCAGCAGGACGCGGTTCACGCCCTCGCGGGCCAGGCTCACGGCAAGATTCAGCGTAACAAAGGTCTTGCCCTCCGAGGGCATGCCGCTTGAAATCAGCACGCTCTTGATGGCTGCTTCCTGCCGAGCCTGGGTCAGCTTGGAGCGAAGGCGGCGAAATTGCTCGATCACCGTGCCCCGCTCCAGCAGGCAGGGGATCGAGTCGGTCACCGGTTTCCACGGGTACTCGGTCACGTCGCCGGTCATTGCTTCGGTGAGTGCGGGAGGGTGTTCCACGAACTCCACGCTTGCTTTAGCGTCCTCCACCGGATGCAGCTCGGTTCCAAGCTGAGCCTTCCGCTCGAGATCCGCACGCCGAAGAGCTTCATAGATTCGACTCATATCTTCTGTTCCTTTTGAGAGCCCGATTGAGAATCCTTGCTGTTCTTGATGGGTTCCACAACATTCAGCGGCGGCGCTGCCTTTGCTTCGCCGTGCCTGTCGGCATGCGGCATCGGTTCCACCAGGAATGGCTGGTCCCGAAGATCCAGATCGCCGGCAACTGTCTCCACGACCCATGCCGGTATCGGCTTCACCTGCTCCACATACGCGGTAATCATCGCGTGCTCGCAGGTCAGGTTCACCAGTCGCGGAATGCCTCGCGCGTAGTGATGAATCCGTTCAATGGCCTCCTGCGAAAATACGGCCTCTCTTGCCCCGGCGATGCGCAGCCGCTCGGAGATGTAGACCTCGGTTTCGTGCGGCTGCAGAGGCTGCGTCCTGCACCACAAGGCGATGCGCTGGCGCAGTTGCCGCAGGCTCGGCATGCGCAGCATCTCTTCGAACTCGGGCTGGCCGGAAAGGATAATCTGCACCAGCTTCTCGGCCGAGGTTTCCAGATTCGTCAGCAACCGAATCTCCTCCAGCAGATCAGGCGACAGGTTCTGCGCCTCGTCCACGACGATGACGCACAGGGCATTCTCGCGGTAGCGGTCGATCAGCCAGCGATTCAGTTCCAGCAGCATGCCGGATTTGGTGCGCTCGCGCGGAGGAATGCCGAAATCCGTCAGTACGAACTCCAGAAAATCCAGCACGTCCAGCCGCGGATTGAAGACAAACGCGGTGGAGACCACCTTGTCAGGGAACCAGCTCAGCACTGATTTGAGCAGCGTCGTTTTTCCGGTTCCCACCTCGCCGGTCATCACGACAAAGCCTTTGCGCTGCGCGATGCCGTACTGCAGGCAGGCAAGCACCTCCCGGGTCCGCGGCGTCATGCACAAGAAGCGCGGATCGGGGCTTGCCTGGAACGGAAAACTTTGCAACTCGAAGAAGGTTTTATACATGGCGAGCTACGCGGCCTCCCTGGGTTCGTGCTTCCTCGAGAAAAATCTGCGCTTGCCGGAGCGATGGCCGGGCGTTCCGGGAAGGCCGTTCACGTGCGAGATCACCGCCAACGTCGGCATCTTGGTGAACGTCCAGATGTCTGTTTCCGTACGCAGCGAAGTGTCGCGGTACTCGAGCAGTCCGGTGAGAAGAAGGCCCAGCACCAGGCCGGCCATCGCGCCCCCGCCGCCGAACATCACGTGGTTGGGAAACTTTGGCGCATCGGGAAGATTCGGCGGATCCATCACGCTGAACTGCTCGCCCTGCTGACGCTGCTCGAGCGCCGTGGCCATCGACGACTCATTCATCTTGGTCAGCAAGCTGTTGTAGAACTTCAGCGCCGTGTCGTGATCGCGCGTGATCTTCTTGTACTCTTCCTCCACAACTGGGCTTTGCTCAATGCGCGACTCATACATGCGGATCTGCTGCTGAATGCGCGCCTGCTCCTGCCGGGCCGGAATGAGCGACTGCTGCACGGCATGGAGTTGCGCGCGAAGCTGGCGAAGCTGCGGCGAGTCCATCTGCCCAACGGGAGCGGTTTTCATCGGCGCTGGTGCCGGCGCCTGCGCCGGCGAGCTCTTGATCTCTGCTTCGAGATCGGCGATCCTGCGCGACACATCGACCACGTCTGGATAGTCGGGCGTGTAGAGAGCATCGAGCTGCTTCTTCTGATCCTTCAGATCCTGCAATTGCTTTTGACGTTCATCCTGCTGGATTGCCGCCGGCGTTCCCACGGTCTGGGTTTCGTGGGTCTGCTGTGCAATCATCGTCTGCAGGAAGGTCTCGTTCTGCTGCATCTGCGAGATCGACTGCGTGGTCGCGTCCAGTTGGGTCGTCAGCGCCTGCAGCGCGTTGGTGTTGGAGTTCTCCTGGTCCGGCAGCCTGCCCAGATACTTGGTCTGGAAGGCCGCTAGTTTGGCGTCTTGCGCATCCAGGGTCGCTTTGGCGTCGCTCAACTGCTGCTTCAGGAAGTCGGTGGTGCCCTCGGCCGACTGCTGGCGCGCGCTCAGGTTCTCGCTCACAAACTGCGAGGTGATCTCGCCGCACACCAACTGTGCCGTGCGCGCATCGTGTGCATCAAAGGAAACCGAGAATCCCGGCATTCCTCCATGCGCCTCTGCCGAGTGAATCGGCTTCACCTTGATCGCCTTGCGCGTCATTGCAATCCGGTCGTCCATGTTGTTGCCGTCGCCGGCGAACAGGTTGTAGCGGTTGATGATCGGCTCCAGCCGCGACCGGCTCAGGATCTGCTCCGACATGGAAGCCAGGCGTGCGTCCAGGTTCTGGTCCACAACCGGCTTCACATAGTTTTCCGGGACTGTCTGCTGCTGGATCAGAATCAGGGTCTGCGATTCATAGGTGGGCTGAAGCACATAGCTCAGTCCCACTCCCACGCCAAGCAGGCCCACCGCGCAGCAGGCGATCAGCACGCCGCGCCGGCGCAGGATGTCCAGGTAGTCCTCAACACTCAATTCGCGATGACCAAGCATAAAGCTCCTTTACGGCCTACTGAGCAGGCTGCTCCTTTTGCCGTGGGGAATAACTAAGTCCGAATCCGACAACCTGCAGCCTCTTTCCCAGTGCGTTCCCCGGCAGCAACGAACTCGAAGATTGATCAATGAGCGAATAATTCGCAAACACTGAAAGGTAAGGGCCCAGCCGCCGAGTTGCCTCGGCACCGCCGTACTTCGCGCCCGTGATGCCGTTGTTCACCAAACCCGCTGTGCGCATGTAAGCGGCATTGAATCCAAGCGTGAGCGCGCGATCAATCAACCGCGAGTAGTTTGCGGACGCGGTGTCACTTTCGGCTCCAATCAGGTAGCCGCCTCCGCCGTTGATGCCACGCGAATAGCTTGTGGAGAAGCTGTTGTAACCCGCACGATAGGTCAGCGCAGCATTCACTGCGACGCCCTGCGTCGAAGGCACGAGCGAGGGGCTGGAACTGCTGGTCCACTGCGGCCCCACCGTGACGTCGGTAGAGACCTTTTTGGTCCACACCCGCTGGAAGCCGAAGAATACCGTCTGCGTGTAGAAGGAGAACCCAAACCGTGGGTAGGTGAACTTCGAGAAGCGATAATTGCCCATCAATGAATCGCGCGCGCTCAGCCTGTAGCTCAGTCCGCCGGTCGCGCCGGCTGTGCCGCTGTCCAGCCCGTTGCCGTCCGGGAACCGCAAGAGGTTGTAGCTCCCGCCCAGGTTCATGTTCCATGCGTAATTCAGTTGCCGTTCAATCGTCGCGTTGGAACTGTTGTCCAACACGAGGGTATTGAGCGTCAGTATCGACTGCGTTACTATGGGCGGCGTCGGTGTCGTCACCGGTTCTCCAATACCCGGAATTCCCGTGAAGCCCAGAGTCGGCGCCTCCGGCGTATAGCTCACGTCATTACCCATCGTCAGATTCCACTCCTTCCCCGTGACGCTCTGCGTCAGATCCAGATGCTGGAAGAGGCCCTTACCGTAGCTTGGCCCGGCGATGGTGAAGTTGTAGCCGCCGCCGTAGTTCATGCTGAATGGCAAGCGTTCGCGTCCGTTCGAGTAATTCAACGAGCCGGAGACCGCTCCGGTTTGCCAGTTGCCCAGACTCTGTCCGAACTCCGCGGTCTGCGCGTAGCGGATCGAGTAGTCATATTTCCCTGCGGGAAGCGGCACGGAGGGCCCCGTGGCCGCCGGCTCCACCTGGGCCATGGCAACCGGGCAAAGAGCCAGAAGCATTGCTGCGAGTTGTAGATTCTTGCTCATCTCACCATGCCTCACGGAACAACGATCGTGTCGCCTGGCTTTAGGGACACGTCATAGCTTGCGTCCCCTTTCAGCGCCTTCTTGTAATTCACGCGAATCCGCTTCTGCTTGCCGTCCACGGTGCGCAGAATGTAGATCTTCTTCTTGTTGGCGAAGTCGGTCAGGCCGCCGGCGCTGGAGATGGCTTCCAGCAGAGTCATCTGCGGCGTCATCACCACCGGACCCTTCTTGCCCACCTCGCCCAGAAGATATACATAGTCGTTGTGAACTGTTGTCACAACCACTGTGACTTCGGGGTCCTTGATAAACTTCTTCAGCTTGTCCGAGATCTGCGCGGCCAGATCCATCGGCTTCAGGCCCGTAGCCTGGATGTCGCCCAGCAGCGGCATGGAAATCTTGCCGTCCGGGCGCACCAAAAGCGGGCCCGAGAGCGTGGCCTGTTTCCACACCGTCACGTTCAGCACATCGGAGGAGCCGATAATGTAGCTGTTGTCCGTTGCCGCGCCCGCTGGCGTGCCCGCCGCCGGAGCGCTGCTCGCGGCCGGTGTGTTGCTCGTCGGATTGTTCGGCTTCTGGCTCTGCGCCTGGCAAAGCAGCGCGCAGGCCGCCAGAGCCAGCAAGACTGTCGTGCGTCGTGTCATAGTCCCACTCCATTTCCGTTGGAGGACGGCTGGGCAGCGGTATCCACCTGTTTCAGTTTGTAGAGGAGCGCTTTATAGCTGATGCCCAGCTCGTCGGCGGCGCGCTTGCGATTGCCGCCTGTCGCGGCCAGCATTTCTGAGATCAGTTGCCGCTCTACTTCAATCGATGCGGCCCGCGTCGCCTGTTTCAGCGAGAGCGGCCGCCGCAATCCGGAGAGCTTGATGGCTGGAGCCGCCGCTTTCAGCGCGGCCAGCGAAACCGATTCGTCGCCGATGGCCACAAAGGTCTTGATGGCCGTCTGCAGTTCGGTCAGGTTGCCCGGCCATTGATGCTTCAGCAGAAATCCGATGCTCTCCTGGCTCAGCACGGGCTTGGGGCGGTCAAACTGCCGCGAGTATTGCGAGAGCAGTTCGTCGGCCATCGACAAGAGCTCGGACTTGCGGAAGCGCAGCGGCGCGATTCGGTAGGTGACGGTCGAGATCAGGTGCAGGAAGCTCTCCTTCATCCGTCTGGACTTCACCTCGTCCTGCAGTTCGCGGCTGGTTCCGCAAAGCAGCCGGCTGGCCTGCGCCTCTTTTGAGCCGAAGTATTTTTCCACCAATAGCTCCTGCAGCGGCGCACTCAGGTTGCCCACTTCGGAGAGATAGACCGTACCCCGCGCGGAAAGCACGGCAAGAAGCTCCGCGGCAGTGCACTCGGCGGCACGAATCTCCTGGAAAGCGCTGCGCGCCCGGTGCGAGTGCGCGTGGATCAGCTCCGCGACAGACCGCTTCCCCACGCCGGCTTCCCCGGCGATGAGAATCGGAAAGTCGCCTTCTGCCAGGCCCGCGATCGCGCGCCGGAACCGGGGCTCCATTGGAAACGCGACCTTCACGTGTCGCTTTGCACCTTGAAAGGTGCCATTGCTCGCCATAAGAGGGTACTCGGCCTTTCCCCCTCTCTTTAGCAACGTGGGTTCCAAACTCCTCGGCCTGAGCGGAAACCTTCTTCCCACAGGCTTTCCGCCCGCTTGGGCCGCACGCGGGCCTGCCGGCCGCCGGAAGATCCCATCTGCTGCGGCTCCCGGGGAGCCCAAATAGGACACTTTGTTCCCTCAAGAGTGGAAAATCACTTCCACTCGTCGCGCCAATTCCTTTCCTCTGATGGCGCCGTTTCGTGGAATTCCTTTACTGTCTGCCGGTTAAAGTTCGGCAACCTGATTGCTAACAATCCGGGCAGACAGGCGGAACTGATCTAAGATGCAGGGAAGAATGAGCGAAGAACTGCCAATTCCAGCCGTCCGGCACCGCCACTGGCTCGCCGGGAGGAACGCCCAGGCCTGGCGCATTGCCCTGGTCTGCGGCCTTCTCCTCCTTATTTACTACCGGGTGGTCATCAAGCTGGTCACTGACTGGTGGAATATCCCGGATTTCTCCCACGGCTTCCTTGTTCCCATTTTTGCGGCCTACCTGGTGTGGACCCGGCGCGAGGTTCTGCGCAAAACCCCCCTGGCCCCTTCCTGGGTCGGGGTCGGGGTTGTCGCTTTCGCGCTGGCTACGCTTCTGGTGGGTGTTTACGGCGCGGAGTTGTTTCTCTCCCGCATCTCGATCGTTTTCCTGCTTTCCGGCCTGGTGCTGGCCTTCGGCGGTCCGCGGCTCCTGCGAGAGCTGCGTTTCGCCATCCTGGTCCTTCTGCTGGCCATTCCCATTCCATCCATCATCTACAGCCAGATCACGCTGCCTCTTCAGAACCTGGCCTCACGCCTTGCCAGCGGGCTTCTGCCGCTTTTCGGCGTCCCGGTGCTCCGCGAAGGCAACGTGATCGAGCTGCCCGCCATGACGCTTGAGGTCGCCGAAGCCTGCAGCGGCATCCGCTCGCTGATGAGCCTGCTCACCGTCGCGGTCTTCTACGGCTATTTTCTTGAGCGGGTCACCTGGAAGCGCATCGTTCTTGCTCTGTCCAGCGTTCCCATCGCCATCGCCGCCAATGCCGTGCGCATCCTGGGTACCGGCCTTTGCGTGCAGTACTGGAATCCCGACAAGGCCGTCGGCTTTTTCCATGAGTTCTCAGGATGGGTCATGTTCCTGGTCTCGCTGGCCTGCCTGTTCTTCCTCCATCGCCTGCTCAACTTCATTCCGGCAAGGAGGAAACAGGCATGAAGGGCCTTCGCTACATCTCAGTCATTGTTCTGCTGGTCGCCACGGTGCTCATGCTCCGCGTTCACGGCGACGCCGACGTGATACCGTCCAGCGAGCCGCTCTCGCTGTTTCCCCATGCGATCGAGGGCTACACGGGCCGAGACATCACCATCGATCAGGCGACCCTGGACGTGCTGGGCAACGGCGATTTCCTCTCGCGCATTTACACGCGGCCCGCCTCGGTGTTGCCCATCGGCCTGTTTATCGCCTATTTCCCCTCGCAGCGGACCGGCTCCACCATCCACTCGCCCAAGCACTGCCTGCCCGGCGCGGGGTGGTACTTCGATTCCTCCAAGTATGTCGAACTCACCGACGACAGCGGCAAGACGCACAAGGTCGGGGAGTACGTCGTCTCCAACGGTGACCAGAAGCAGTTCGTCATCTATTGGTATCAGGCGCACGGCCGCAGCGTTGCCAGCGAGTACATGGCCAAATTCTATCTGGTGGAAGACGCCATGCGCATGGACCGGACGGATGGATCACTGATTCGCGTCATGTCGCCCATCGATCCATTGCAGGGAACCCCGGCGGCCAGGGCGCGGGTGGAGGCCTTCACCAAGCGGCTGATGCCCGTGCTGCCGCGCTTTATCCCAAACTGAAAGGTACGATGCAGAACGGCGTCCCATTACGAAATCGCACAGTCTCGAGGACAGGTGTACAGATGAAACAGCGTGGATTGCTCCGAATTGTCGCTCTTACCCTGGTGATCGGCTTCGTTGCCGGCTGCCACACTGACCCCAACGTGCGCAAGAAGAAGTACCTTGCCAGCGGGGACCGGTTCAGCGCAGAGGGCAAGTACCGCGAAGCGGCTATCCAGTACGAAAACTCCCTGAAGGCGGACAAGAACTTTCCCGCCGCGCACTTCGCCCTGGCCAAGGCCTACATGCACATGGGGGCTTACAGCGCAGCCTATCGCGAATTCTCGCGCACCGTCGATCTGCAGCCCACGAACTATGAGGCGCGCGTTGACCTGGGCAACATGCTGATCAGCGTGGGAAAGACCGACGATGCCGAAAAACAGGCCAAGGCCGTGTTCGCCGGTGATCCGAACAACCCTGACCTGCACGCGCTGCTGTCGGCTATCGCGCTCAAACGCGGCGATAGACAGAAGGCCATGGCCGAGATTCAAAAGGCCATCCAGCTTGGGCCCAACCGCTCCGCCTTCTATGACAATCTGGCCGTGATGCAACAGCGGGACCCCGCCCAGCAGGCCCAGGCCGAAGACAGCTTCAAGAAGGCAGTAGCCGTCGACCCGAAATCCGTCAACGCCAAGGTGCTGCTCAGCGCCTACTACGCGATCAGCGGCCGCTACCCTCAGGCCGAGCAGGCAGGCCGCGACGCCATCGCCACCGATCCCAAGAGCATCCCGGCGCGGCGCAATCTCGCCCAGGTCTATCTGGCGGAGGGCAACACCGCCCAGGCGGAAAATGTCCTTCGCCAGGCCTCGCAGGATCTCTCCGACGATCCGCGGGGCGTCAGCCTGCTGGCCGACTACTACACCACCACCCATCAGGATGAAAAGGCCCGTAACGAGTACGCCTCGCTCGTGGCCAAGCATCCCAAGAACGTCGATCTGCAAAAGGCCTACCTTCGCTCGCTCATCCAGGTGCACGACTACAACACTGCAAAGGGCGTTGCCGGCCAGTTGATGAAGAAGGACTCGAAGGATCCCGAGGTTGCGGCCCTCAACGGCATTGTCCTGCTTAACGAAGGCAAGACCAATGACGCGATCAACGCTCTTCAGGACGGCGCGAAGAATTTTCCCCAGGACCCCTTCATCCAGTATTGGCTCGGCGTAGCAGCGCTGCGGGGCGGCAACCCGTCTCTGGCCCAGCGCAGCTTCCAGAAAGTCGTCTCCCTCCAGCCCAGGGCCGCTGACGCCCTCGATCAGCTCGCGCAGATTGCCGAGCGCCAGGGCGACATCAATCTGCTCTCCTCGGTCGCCGAGAAATCCATCAAGGCCATACCCAACTTCGCCGGCGGCTACGTCTGGCGCGCCGAGGCCGAAATGCACCAGGGCTCCACGGATAAGGCGGAAGCCGATTTGAAGACCGCCATGCAGGTGGCGCCCACCAGTCCACAGGCTTACTTCGAGCTCGGCACGCTGCGCTTCACGCAGAAGCGCTTCCCTGAGGGCGAAGCCATGCTTGAGAAGGCGCTGCAGTACAACCCCAACATGGTGCAGGCGCTGCGCCTGCTCGTCGCCTACGATCTCTACCGCAAGCAGCCCGCGGCGGCCCTTGCGCGCATCAACGCGCAGATCCAGAAAAGCCCCAGGAACAGCGGCCTGATCGACCTGCTGGCCGGCCTCCAGATTCAGCTGAACCAGCTCGACCAGGCCTCCGCAACCGCACAGAACGCGATGCGCATGAATCCCTCTGACCCGGATGCCGTCATGCTCTTCGCACAGGCCGCGGTGCGCAGCGGCAAAACTGCCGGAGCCATCAGCGTCTGGCAGTCGTGGGTCAACGCGCATCCCAATGACGCAAACGCTCTGGCCCTGCTGGGTACGCTTGAGGATGCGAGTGGCAACCGCCAGGCCGCCGAGGCCAACTATCACCGTGCGCTCGCGATTCAACCTCAGCAGCCCATTGCCGCCAACAATCTGGCCTACCTCATGCTCCAGGAGGGCGGCGACGTGGACGTCGCGCTTTCGCTCGCGCAGACCGCGCGGCAGGCCATGCCGAATTCTCCCGACACCGCAGACACCCTGGCTTGGGCCTACTATCACAAGGGAACCTACCAGTTCGCGCGCGATCTTCTTGAAGATGCCCTCAAGGAGACTCCCAACAACGCTACGGTGCAGTATCACCTCGGCATGGTCTACCTGAAGCTGCTGGACAAGGGCAACGCCGAGCTTCATCTGAAGAAAGCCGTTACGCTGGGCAAGGGAACTCCGACTGCGGCCAGCGCGCAATCGGCCCTGCAGCAACTCGGCTGAACTCATTGAGGCCTGCATCGCGCCCGAGGGAGGGTCGCTCCGGCGTCCTTCCCGCTGCGCTGCCGGCCACGCTGCGCGTCTTCGGCAGGCAGGGCATTCAGGTCACGCCCATGGCCGTGCCGGACGTTCTCCATGAAACCAAGAATTGGTATGGCCGCATTCCGGGGTTTGAAACCATGTGTATAGAAACGGTGAAGATCGTCTATTACAAGCTGCGCGGGTGGATCTAACTTTCGAGCCGGACAGACAGCCAATCAGGATCGGAGAGAGTTATCTAGGTCGCAGGATAGTCACGCATCAACTTAGTAGAAGAGTTAGAGTGAAAGTAACTCTATTTAGACGATGAACCAGTGTTTCTATAACTCTGCCCCAGGCTTAGTCATTCGCCATCGATTCGCCCACGGCCGCTGCAGGAAGATCGGGGACCGCGCTCACCGTCTTGGGTCGCTTGCTGCGGAAGGCGCCCACGTCGGACTCCTGCAGCTTGTAAAGCAGCGAGCGATAGCTGATGTTCAGCCACCGTGCCGTCTTCTGGCGGCTCCAGCCGTTGGCCTGCAGCACCCGCAGAATGATCTCCCGCTCCAGGTCGCGGGTTGCGTTCTTCGTAATCGTCTTCAGCGAAATCGGATTCGCCAGGTCAATCTCCGGCAGAATCTCGCTGCGATTCGCCGGCACCAGGTCGGCAAGAATCGCTTCTTCATTGCCGATCAGCACATACCCACGAATCATGTTTTCCAGCTGGCGAATGTTGCCGGGCCAGTGGTATTGCTCCATCAGGGTCAGAATTTCGCGCGACAGCGGCTTGGGATCGCGCTGATAGGCCCGCGCATAGCTCGCCAGAAAGTGATCCGCCAGCACCGGCAGATCCGCAATGCGCTGCCGTAGCGGGGGCAAGCTGATCGTGACCGCGCTCACGCGGAAGAAAAAGTCCAGGCGGAAGTTGCCTTCCTCAGCCTTTTGCCTAAGATTGCCATTTGCCGCGCAGATCAGCCGGACGTCTACGTGCCGCGACTCCTGCGCTCCCACGCGCATGAAGGTTCCGTCCTGCACCACCTGCAGCAGCTTGGCTTGCGAGGCACTCTCCAAGCTTCCAATCTCATCCAGGAAGAGCGAGCCCATGTGGGCCAGCTCCACGCGGCCGCACTTGGTGGTGTACGCCCCCGTGAACGCGCCCTTCTCGTAGCCGAAGAGCTCGGATTCGAGCAGAGAATGCGGAATCGCCGGGCAGGTCACCTTCACCATCGCATTCCGCGAGCGGTCTGAGCGGGCATGCAGCAGCCGCGCGAGGATGTCCTTGCCCGTGCCGCTCTCGCCCTGCAGCAGCACCGGAATCGGCGTCTCCGCAATCCGCTCCAGCTTCTCCCGGGCCAGGTCCATTGCCGAGCTGACCCCAAAGATCACATGTGCCGGCGGCAGTTCGCCCGCATTAACGTAGTCGTTTGTGCGCGCCGACGCCATCCAGCCCCCGCTTTCCAAATTTCTCAACTCACTTACTAGCAACTCACTGACCATCCTTCGCGGATTGCCCGCTCTGTGGGAGAATTTCCGATTCTCTTCGGTTTTTATGGGAGTTTTGTCCGATTCCTGGAGCAATACCACCTAAGTCATCCGCGCTGGTTACTACTTAATGTGTAAAAGTTTGCACAATCGAGGGATACAGTTTTCCCACTCAATGCTAGAATCAGACTTCGGTGGGGGGGGACTGCGAAACGCTGGTTCCCACCGATACAAACTGCATCCGATTCAAGTTGCTTCCACAGGCACAGGCTCCGGCCGGTTTAGGCTTCATCATTCGCGGAGTTCGAGTGCTCTATCAAAGAGTTCTCCAGGCAGGAAGCGTTGTTGATTCCTGTTCGCTGAGCATATGAGGGGGAATTGGTGAAGACTTTGGACAAACGCAGGCAGCACATCGCAATTTTGGACCCGAATCCGGACGTCCTGGACTATATAGGGCAGGTTCTCTCCGACAGGTTCAAGGTCAGCCTGTTCTCTGAGGTCGAGGAATTCCGCCACAGTCTGGAGCGCGGTCTGGCCCCGGAGATGCTCCTGATGGACTGGCATGCCGGCCACAGAGGCTCCGAGAAGGACTCCGAGGCTCTCCTCGGCTCAGTGCGTGCTGCGCGGCCCACCATGCCTGTCATCGTGCTCGCCTGCTCCGCCGACCTGACGGAGCTGCTGGCCGCCACGCGCCTGGGCGCTTCGGAGATTCTTCTCAAGCCCTTCCGCAAGAGCGATATCGACTCCGCCGTCAACCAGTGCCTTGAGGCCCTGCCCCACGCCGAATCCGCTGAAGAGGCCAAGGAAATTCCTCTCAACGAGACGACCTCGTTCGTGCGGTCCAGCCGGCGCATGCAGGAGATTGAGTCGCAGTGCACGCTGGTTTCACGCGCGGACATTCCGGTTCTCATCCTCGGTGAAAGCGGCACTGGCAAGGAAGTGGCCGCCATGCTGATTCACAAGATGTCGGCGCGCAGCCAGCGCAACTTTCTCAAGGTCAACTGCGCCGCCATGCCCGCCGATCTGCTGGAGAGCGAGCTCTTCGGCTACGAGCAGGGCGCATTCACCGGGGCCGTCAAATCCAAGCCCGGAAAATTTGAGCTCTGCGACAACGGGACCATCTTCCTTGATGAAATCGGAGAGATGCCCGCTGTCCTGCAGGCCAAACTTCTTCAGGTACTCCAGGATGGATCCTTCTCGCGCCTCGGCAGCCGCAGCTCCGTCAAAGTTGACGTCCGCGTCATCGCCGCCACCAACATCGACATCAAGGAAGCCATTGCGCGCAAGTTCTTCCGTGAAGATCTCTACTATCGCCTGAACGGCTTCACCGTCAAAATGCCTCCGCTTCGCGAACGCGCGCAGGAGATTCCGATTCTCGCGGGGCATTTCATGCGCAAGTCGGCGTCGCGTTACGGATGCGATCCGCTGCCCATCTCCGCCGCGCTCATGCAGGCGCTCACTCACTATTCCTGGCCCGGCAATCTCCGCGAACTGGAGAATACCGTCAAGCGCTATCTTGTTCTCCGCGACGAGGCCGAAATCATCGGCGAGCTCGCCCCCGCGCACGTGGGCAAGGCCCTCCTCACCTCAGCAGAAGCGGTCGATGGGGGCTCCAGCCTCAAGGTTCTCGTCAAAAGCCTCAAGGGCAACGCAGAGGCAGTGGCCATCGCGCAAAGCCTCGAAGGCACCGGCTGGAACCGCAAGGCCGCGGCCAACGACCTCAAGATCAGCTACAAGGCTCTCCTTTACAAGATCAAACAGTACAACCTCAGTCCTCCGCAGAAGCAGCATAGCTTCAATTAGGTTGTCCCCAAACGCAGTCTGTGGTTCCCTGGCTTCCTTCCTCAGGATGATTTCCCATGGCCTTGGCTTTAGAGCGGATTACGGTGCGCGCTGCAATGCTTCGGCGCGGGACCGGGCGGCTGCTTTTCCTGTCCTGGCCCACACTCTCGCACCTAGGCCGAACCTCAATCGCGGCTAGTCGCGCGCCTCGCGTGCGCCTACCGCTTATGCGCCCAATCTTTAATCCGGCGCAGCCGCTGGGGAACTTTCAGAGAAGAAATACCACGATCGTGTGATTGCCAAGTCTAACCCAGCGAAGTATCAATGAGTTACACGGAAGCTTCTCCGCAGGTCCGGCCCCCGCGGGCATTTTGGAGGATTCTTCGCATGACCACCGCGACGAGTGCATCAAATTGGGAAAAGGTCGTCATTCAATACGGCAGCAGATCCGTGCGAGGATACCTGGAAACTCCCACCTGGAACACCATTGAAGACGTGCTCGGGAGGTCCCTTCCCGGTGCCGCGGAAATGCTGCGCATCCGCCTTCTTGACTCTGACACCATCCAGGACATTCCGATTTCCGACGTGAAAGCTGTCTTCTATGTCAACAGCTTCAATGGCGATCCCGTGCGGAAGAAGATCAACTTCCACACGCGTACGCCCATCGTCCACGGACTCTGGATGCGTCTGGAGTTTCTGGATGGGGAAGTACTCGAGGGAATCGTCCACAATTCCATCCGCTATCTGGTCGATCCCGGATTCTTCCTCTTGCCCACCGATCCCAGCAGCAACAACAAGCTCATCTACGTTCAAAAGAAGTGGCTTGTCGAGCACCGCGTCCTCGGCCTCCGGAAGATCCACAGCGAAGACTAGACTGGCTTGCGCTCTAGCTAGCGGGAAATCGAATAATCCAGAATTTCGGCGGCGATGCCGGTCAGGTCGGTCTGCGTCGTCTCTTTCCGCAGCGCCTTGCCCACGCAGCGAATCTGGCAGCGAGAGGAAAGCGTGATCTCCGGCGGCAGGTCGATCACGAACTCAACGCGGCCGTCGACCTCGATGCTGTCGGCCGAGGTCAGGTAGAAGTAGACTCCCCGGTTGCTCAGGTCGCGCGTAAATCCAGGGGCCGTCTGGTCGCCAATCTGCAAGGAAAGGGGGGCATTGACCTTGAATCGTTGGCGCACTCGTCGCTCATTGTCCACATTCGTTTCTTGCTTCATGAGCATCGTTACTCTCATTGCCTTCACTGGCCTGGAACCTGGCGTAACTCGGTATTCTTTCGGGCGTGTTCGCTCCTGCCCATGACGAAACCCGACACAGCCTACCCCCAAGATGCTCTCCCAATGCGTTCGCATCCTGCCGGCGCTGGAAGAAATCACTCTTGCGGAACTCGCCGGCGCCATTGCCGACAGGCTGCGCAACCCCATTTGCTACACTTCGCCATTTTCCCGCCGCATCCTTCCCCGAATGAATCCGGCCGGCGCAAGTCAATGAATGTGGCACGATCCACGAATGGGCACAGCTCCGGGACGCTCTGGCTCGGCTCGCATCATCCGTTTGCCCGGGTTTCCGCCCCTGATCTTTATCGGGTGCGGTTGCAATTCCCGGTTGCTTCTCGGCCCTTGGCGCTTCAAACAGCAAAAGGGAACTGACCCCTGGATTTTCAACAACAGCTCGCAATCCGCAAAGGATCACGTCCAGCGGTTCGTTCCCGGTTCCGGTTGGTCACCCCGCGTGCGGCGGGCGGTTGTTATCTGCCCGCCGCTGCCTTGCGAAGATTAGCGATGTGGAGCTATGGCGCGTCTGTCCTGGCAGTTAAGCGCCGAGGACACGGCCGGCCACGGGCTTCAGCCCGCGCCGCTTGAACAGCAGGAACGCCAGACCCAGAAGGCCGGTGCCCAGCAGCAGAAGCGACGACGGCTCCGGCGTCACCGCGAAGTCAGTCGAATTCAGCACCGCGGGTCCGCCGTTCACTTCGGCATACCACAGGCTGAAGCCATATTCACCGGTCGCGCCCGTCCACTGGAACATAGTGTCCTTCGCACTCGTCGGACCGCCCGCGTTGATCACCTCCGTGCCGCCGACCGACAGATACATTCCGTCATCGTGGGTGAAGTTGTACCACTGGTTCTTCACTAGAGAGGTGGTGCCCCAGAAGTTCAACACATCGTTGTTGATCCCGCAGGTGGTCGAGTTCGGTGTCGGTGAGCACACGCCTGTCTGGTCCGTGCCCGAGAACGTGCTGCCGCCGTATTGCAGGAAGGCGCTCAGCGAGTCGTCCGTCTGGCTGGAAAAGTCGAACATGAACTGGTTGCTCGCATTCGTCAGCGTGAAGGTCGAGGTCGGCGAACCGCCCGGAATGGTGAAGGGCGTGGTTGGGGGATAGGTAGATGCGCCTGCATACACGGCGCCGTTCAGCACCGTATCCGCCATGGCGTTTCCTGCCAGGAACAGGGAGGCTGCCAGCATGGCGCTGCAACCTACGATTTTGGTGATATTCAGTTTCACGATTACCTCCGCAAGGGTTGAACCACAAGGTCAATGAGTCGTCCATGCATCAAGCCAGGACAGGTTGTTTGTTCCAAAGACTGCCGCAGAGGAAATCCCTGCAGACAGCCTGCTAAGTGCATCTGGTGTTCCAAACGTTTCACGTCTGGAATCAACAGCTTGCCGCCGCCCCTCACGCGTCATATGCAAAGCTTTGCACACCGGGTGGCGAATTGGGTACAACCGTGGGGGAGTTTTCCTGACCCCGTACGGCGGACTTCGTTCGTGCCCGCCTGTCGTTGCGCGTCATCCGTCTCCGCGGGACGCGCACGAGCTTAGAAGTGCAGCCAGAATCAAGGAAGGCCCCGCCACAGTTTCGGGTTGGAATTGTGGCAGAGCCGTTCCAGATGGAAGCCGCGTTAGGCGAGCGACTTCAGTTTCAGCATGCCCGCAAGCGCCGCAAGCCCGGTGCCCAGCAGCAGCAGCGACGGCGGCTCAGGAATCACTGGGGGCGTCGAACCGGGAGTGAGGTCGATTTTCGCGGAGGTGATTCCTGCATTCTTCCATTCATCCTTCTTGGCGTTGTAGGTCAGATAGGATGCTTTGATCGAAGACGATGATCCCAGCAGCGTCAGGGATCCATCAATCTCCCACTCAAAGTTGTAGACATCGCCAGTGCTGCCAATCGACACTCCGCTGTCGGAAGTGCCTGAGCAGAAGTAGCCTTTTCCGCTTCCATTGCAGCCACCGGCGCTGATGCCGCCGGCCTCGACATCGGGGGTTGCCTGGTTCCACTCCGAGGGCGCCGAGAGCAGGGTAACGGTGTCTCCAGTCAGCTTGCTTACCAGCTTCAGCGATACAGCATTCAAAGTGTCGCTGGTCGACAAGGTTGACCCGGTAGTGTCCACTGTCAGAAATATGTCGTACACGTTGGTGCTTGGGTTGGAGTACGTCAGCGTGTAGGTCGATCCCAAGCAATTCTCTGAGTCGCTTGGGCCGCAACTGGGTCCTATCGTGTCCGCTTTCGCAACTCCGGCGGTCGCCAACACGAACAAACACAAGGCCGAGGAGTACAGCAGTTTCTTAAGCATCAGATCTGCACCTCTTTTACAAATTCCTCTCAATTGATGATTCCTTCCTTATGGTCCTCAAGCCGGATTAGGAAACCCCTTTGTTCCTCAATCCGCACCCGTACACTCTGGACTGTCCCGTACAGTGCACGTCGGGTGCCAAATCTCCCCGGGCCGCCCCGAAACTATCCGCTTTCGTTTCTGCACACTAGGACCGCCTTCGACCGCTCTTTTCGGCCCTGTTGAAATCCATGTGCAAACAGTTGCAGATGGCGGGAAGGCAATTTCCCAATCACACGCATTCCGGGCGGGGCCGCCGCACCCGAATCTTTCCGCCGCTCCAGCGCCGCCCCGCCACTATTGCCAGACTCTTAACTTCTTTTCATGCTTGCTCGTGCGCCCAAACGCAAAACGGCGCGGCCCACAGGCCGCGCCGCTCAGGGATGCGCCGTCGGAGCTTTCCGCTCCGACGCGTCTTCTAATCGCTCTAGAACAGGTTCCAGAGCGACTGGTTGTAGACCTCGTGGTGGTACTGCACCTCAGAGCCCTTCACGAACGTTCCCAGGGCCCGCGGGCAGCGGTCGGCGCTGGCCTGTTTCAGGTCCACAAACCGCCCCTGCACATCCGAGCCGATGATTTCGGCAATCCAGCTCGAGGCCTTGAAGTCGTCGATAGCCTGCTGGATGTGGTCGGGCAGGTAACGCTGTGCCTGGCGCAGGTTGTCGATCTTCGCCGTCTTGCCGTCAATGCCCGTCTTGAAGATCGAGTAGAGCGTCAGGTAGGGGTTCGCATCCGGCGCCACCGAGCGCACTTCCACGCGCATCGACCGCGAGTTGCCGATGGGCACGCGCACCATGGAGCCGCGGTCGGTTGCCGAGGCCTTGATCTGGTTCGGCGCTTCAAAGTGCGGGTCAAGGCGGCGATAGGAGTTCACGCTCGGGTTCAGGATCAGGCAGATGTCCAGCGCATGGCTCAGAATGCGGTCAATGAACTCCCAGCCGAAGGCCGAAAGTTGCTCCTGGCCCTTCTCGTCCCAGAACAGGTTCGTCTTGCCCTTGGAGATGGACATGTTGGTGTGCATGCCGCTGCCGTTGACGCCCACCACCGGCTTGGGCAGGAAGCTGGCCGTGTAGCCCATGTTGTTGGCAATCTGGCGCGTCAGCAGCTTGTAAAGCTGGATCTGGTCGGCCGCCGCCACCACTTCGCCATAGCCGTAGTTGATCTCGAACTGGCTCGGCGCCACCTCCGGGTGGTCCTTCTCGTTCTGGAAGCCCATGGCGCGCTGCACTTCAGCCGCCGTGTCAATAAACTGGCGCAGCGGATCGAGCGGCAGCACGTGGTAGTAGCCGCCCGTGTTGATGAATTCGAACTTGCCCGTCTCGTGGAATTTCCTTTCCGCGTCGCGGCCGGCGAACAGGAAGCCCTCAATCTCGTTGGCCGCATTCAGCGTGTAGCCCTTCTCCTTATAGAGCGTATCGCTGTAGTTCTTCAGCACGCCGCGCAGGTCGCCCGAGTACGGTGTGCCATCCTTGTCGATGACCGTGCCGAAAACCACCACCTTGCCGTTGCCGAAGACGTCGGCCGGAACCCAGTAGAACGCGCTCCAGTCGATGCCCAGCCGCAGGTCGCTTTCTTTCTGCGCCGTAAAGCCGCGGATCGATGAGCCGTCGAAAGTCAGGTTCTCGTAGGCATCCAGCAGGAACTTCTTGTCGTAGTCCAGCAGGTGCAGGCGGCCTTCAAGGTCACTGAACAGCACCGTCACGGCCTTGATTTTCTTCTCGTCGCGCAGGTACTTCAGCCGCTTTTCGCGGATTTCGTCGGGCGCCACGCGGTTTGCCCGGTCGGCCTTGGCTTCCAGGTTCTTCTCTTCAAGCTCTTCGTAGGAAAGAGCCAGAAAGTTGCGATACTCAGTAGACATGGATCTCCTTCTGGGCAAAAAACAGTTGGGTATTCGACATGCAGTCTAAAGCGGCAGGCATAAAGAAGACGTGAAAAATCGCCTCTACCGGCAGGCCTACCTGCGATGGGCCAGCAGCACCATCAACGCTAGGATAACAACAGGAATCAGTACCAGTGCGGAGTAATAGAGCACCCGTCGCGGCAAATGCTGCTTCCGCCGCTGCCAGTTACGCAATTCCGGTCGGTCTTCCACACCCACCTGGTCCAAATGCCTCAAATCCCATGCAAAATCCCGCGCCCGCGCATAGCGGTTCTTCGCATCCCGCTCCAGCGCGCGGTACATCACCTCCTGCAGTTGAGGCGAAATCTTTGGGTTCAAAACTGTCGGCGGCCTGGGATGGTTCAGGAGCCGGTCATTCATCACCGCCAGGGGCGAATTGCCGTGGAAGGGGAGCGAGCCCGTCAGCATCTCGTAAAGAATCACGCCCAGCGCATACAGGTCGCTTCGCCCGTCGCCCCGCTTGCCCTTCACCTGCTCGGGCGCAATATAGTCGGCGGTGCCCAGCGTCTCGGTAAAATTCGCATACGTCAGCCGGCGCGCGCCGGTGGCCCCTGCAATCCCAAAATCGATCAGCTTGATCTGGTCGTGGCTGTCCACCATGATGTTTTCCGGCTTCAGATCTCGATGCACCACGCCATTGTCGTGGATATACTCGAGCGCCTCCAGCACGCCCAGTGCGATGGCCACGGCACGGTCCTGCGACAGCTGCCCCTCGTCCAGAATCTCCCGCAGCCTGCGCCCCTCGCACCACTCCATCACCAGGTAGATGCGCGAACGCTTCTCGCCGCCGAAGACCCGCATCACGCCCGGATGGCTCAGCCGCTCTCCGATCTCCCCTTCGCGCACAAAGCGGTCGAAGTGAATCGGGTCCGCCTCCATGTCCGGGTGCGGAATCTTCAGCGCCACCACGTGATCGTCCCGCGTGTCCACGGCGCGAAAAATCGTCGCCATGCCGCTCTGCGACACCGGCTCTTCCACCCGGTAGTGGTCGATCCGCGAACCGGCCTCCAAACTGTCCAGAAAATTCATCCCCGCAATTGCTCCAAACCTTGCTTTTCTTAACTCTACAGGCCTTTGGCGGCTCTCGCCCACCCGTTTTCCCGCCCCTTTCCGGCTCGCTACCGCGAAAGCCGGTAGGGCCGCCCGCGATACATTCCCACCTGCTCCACGCTGCGCACCCGAATCACCTGCGCGGTCGTGTTGTCGTTTCCGTCGCGTTCCACGGCGTGCGCCACCAGCTCCCGCGCGGCGGCGTCCATGTCCTTCTGCCGCGTCACAATCGCCGCAATCTCCTCCGGCCCCGTCTCGTCGTGCACGCCGTCGGTCGACAGCACCAGCACGTCGCCCGGCTGCAGGCTCAGCGCCGTCGTATCCGCGCTCACATAGAGCTCCGGCCCCAGGCTGCGCGTCAGCACATGCCGCTGCTCGCTCTCGGTCATCTCCTCGGCCGTCAACAATCCCATGTGCCGCTGCTGGTTCACCCAGGTGTGGTCCTGCGTAATCTGCCGGGCCTGCCCGTTCCGCACCAGGTAGCAGCGTGAGTCGCCCACGTGCGACACAATCGCCTGGTCATGCCGCAGCGCGCAGGCCACCAGCGTTGTCGCCATCCGCTTGCCGCGAAACTCCGGCGCCAGGCCGCGGTCGTGCACCGCCGCATTTGCAAACTGGATGAGGCGCGGCAGCAGGCTGATGAGCATTGCCCCCGGCTGCGCCTTCTCAAACTCCTCCAGCATCACAGCAACCGCCGTGGCCGAGGCCACCTCGCCCAGGTCCAGCCCGCCCACCCCGTCGGCCACTGCGAACAGAAACCCCTGCGAGCGCGCCTGGTGCCGCGACGAGGGCACGAACGCGCCCATCGCATCCTCATTGTTGGTGCGAACCTTGCCCGCGTCGCTGGCCTGGCCGAAGACTACGTCCAACATGGTTTGGCGTCACCCCGGGGATTTTTGCCGCGCCTGCATGGAGGGGTTGACGGCCCGCCCCCGCGGCGCGTCCGGAATCATTGTCCCAAAGTTTCAGGTTAGGCCCCATCGCGTCGAGTGCCGTCCGAGGGGAATCCGCGTGGGCTGCGGAATCGGTGACGGATCTATCGCGCGCATCACCGGGCTCTTGCCCACCCTCCCGGCATGGATAGGGCCCGGTCCGGCGCATCCGCCTGCGCCCAGCCGAGCCCCATGCTTTCGTACAACCGCGGTTCTTACCGCTTGGGGCCGAAGAAGGCCACAAAACCCGCGGTCAGCGTCGACTGCGCATCCACCATGTTGGTGTCGCCCTTGTGGAAGAACGGCTGGTCGCTCCAGTCGCGGCGATACTCAATCCGCGTCAGAAGCCCCTCAGCCCACTTGTACTCATAGGTCCCGGTGAACTCCTGTACGTCCTGTGCCGTTCCGGTTGAAAAACCATTCGGGTCATTGAAGTATTCATAGCGCGCGATCAGAGCCGAAGTGCCCGTCACCTGCTCGTGCGCTGCCACTGCAATGCCCTGCCAGTGGTTCAGGTTGGTGTCGCCCTGCGCCTCCAGTGCATCGCGGTTCTGCCCGTAGTCGTAGTTGATGTAGGCGTTGAATTTCGACGTCGGCGTCAGCAGCAACTCTGTGTCGATCAGGTTCCGATAGCCCTTCTGCGTGTTTGGGTTTTCCGGGCCCACATAGTAGTTCAGGTTCCACGAGTACTTCGGCTTCACGTAGGCGCTCGTCAATCCAATCGTCACGCCCCCATTGGTCTTGGTCACGTTGTTCCAGCCGTTCACCACCTGCACGCCGATCGTCTCGCTCTTGCCCACCGGCATCGACGAGCGCAACCCGAAGTGGAAGTAGGGAATCGCCCACGCAAACAGGAGCCCGCGCGAGTAGTTCCAGTTGTTCATGGACTCGATCACTTCAGCTCCCGCCGAGGTCACGAATTTGCCAAAGTCCAGCTCCAGCCCCTTCGCCTTGGGCGGCTTCAGGCTCAGGTACGCCTGCTCCAGGTAGTCGCCCTGGTCGTGCGAGCCACCGTTGACCAGCGTGTTCGCGCGACCAAAGATCACATCGACATGCGCGCCCACCGGATCCGGATCGTGATTCAACGTCAGCCTGGCTTCAGCCAGATTGAACTGGTCCGTTTTGTCGTTGAAGTTGTAGAGATCGTTCATCTGTCCGTTGGCCGTGTTGGACGGCCGGTTCGCGTTGTAGCTGTAGTAGCCGTCGATTAACCCGCTCAGTTCCATCGGTCCCACGCTCCACGTCGGTGGAGCGGCGGGCGCCGCGGCGGGCGTCTGGGCCGGGGCTGGGGCTGGCGTGGCCGCCGTCTGTGCGCCGGCCACCACGGCCGCCGCCATGGCTGCTCCAATGAGCGACTTCAGGATGCGGTTTCGATTCACGTACATCGGCACTGTTCCTCCAGAAAGAATGATTTTGGGATAGGACTATTGATGACGCTCGTGCAAACGTTGATAGGGCTCACTCAACAAGTGGCGCTGCCTTGCGCGCCTTGGCTTGGTGCGGGCTCCATCCTGGCCAGGCCTTCAGTCTGCTGGGGGCAGGCTGACCGTATGGAGGTCATGGTTCAGATTCGGCTTTCGTGGAAGCCGCTTTTTTTGCGGTCCGGTCGTTGCGGATTAGGCTCAGTAACGCAGAGTTCACATAAAAACCACGTGAGGAACCATAAGGAAGCGATGAGGAAGCATGAAGAATTCCGCGCGTTCCTTTGCGTCCTTTGCCATCGCGCCTGCCAGCCGCCGCACTTCACCCCAGGAGATGTGCCGCCCGGCTGTTAAAATTCAGTCACGCTTTCCAATGCGCCCGCGGAATGAAGACGGGCCGCGCCGCAGCCGCTGCAAACCATGTCTCGCGCTCGCTTCCGCGCCCGGTCCGCCGCTTCTCCGCTTCACCCGCGGCGCTGGGTCCGTTTCTTCTGGGCTCCGAAAGGATGGGTTCGCGTTGTCAGGAACCTACATCCCGGTGCGATCGCTCCTTGCCGCACGCCGTCTGCGCGGTTCCGGCTCGCGTGCCCTTGCCTTTTCACTCCAGTGCGCGCTCGGCGTTCTCGCCGTCGTAGCCGTCGGGGTCTTTGCCCACTGGTTCCAGTGGATGCTGCCGGTCGTCGCGCTGCTTTGCCTGCTGGTCGTGGTGCCCGCGGCGTTGCTTTGGGGCTTCTGGCAGGCCGTCATCGTCTCGCTCGCTTCCGTGGTGGTGCAAAGCGCCCTCACCGCGCGCGGCGAAACCCTTGGCGCGGCCGCCAGCCCGGCCAACTCCATCACCCTGCTCGCCTTCGTCCTCACCGCACTCACCGTCAGCCGGCTCTCCTCGCGCGTGCAGGAGCACGCCAGCGAGTCCGAGTCCTGGGGCGGACAAATGCGCGACCTCTACGACTTCACCCGCCGCACCCTCCAGATGAATCTCCACGTCGAGCCCGGCTCCCAGCTCGCCGAGCTCGTCCATGAGATCTTCGCCCTCGAGGCCGTCGTCGTCTTCGACGCCGACCTGCACGAAACCTACCTCGCCGGCTACTGGCACGACGACCCGCAGGAGCTCGCGCAGAACGTCTATTACTTCGAGACCAACGACGACGACGCATCCTCCGGCATCAGCCGCCGCGTCCTGCGCCTCGGCAACGTTCCCATCGGCAGTCTGGTTCTGCGCGGTGACACCAACCCCCTCACCAACAACGCCATCGCGTCGCTCATCGCCATCACCTTTGACCGCTATCGCGCCTTCGCCAACGAAAGCCGCATCGAAACCGAGCGCCGCACTGAGCAGCTCCGCGCCACTGTGCTCGACAGCCTGGCCCACGCCTACAAAACGCCGCTCACCGCCATCCGCGCCGCCTCCACCGGACTTGGCGAAATGGGCCATCTGTCGCCCACGCAGTCTGAACTGGTTTCACTCATCGACGAGCAGGCCGGGGTGCTCAGCGACCTCACCGCGCGGCTGCTCACCACCGCCCGCCTCGACGCCGGCGAAATCACCGTTCACGCTGAATCCATCTCCGTCGCCTCGCTCGTCGATGAAGTCCTGGCCAGCCTGCGCGAGCGTACCGCCAGCATGAAGCTCGCCGTCGATCTCTCTGACGACGGCCTCACCCTTTGCTGCGACCGCCAGCTCCTCATCATGCTGCTCTCGCAGTACATTGACAACGCCTGCAAATACTCCATCTTCGGCACCACCGTCACCGTGCGCGCGCAGCAGGCAAAGGCCGAGGTCATCTTTTCCGTACACAGTTTCGGTTCCGTCATTCCCATCGCCGACCGCGAGCGCATCTTCGACCGCTATTACCGCTCCGGCAACTCCTCCAACCGCGCCGCCGGCACCGGCATTGGCCTTGCCGTCGCCAAGCGCGTCGCCCTCATTCACGGCGGATACGTCTGGGTCACCAGCGATGAAATCGAGGGCACCACGTTTTACGCCGCCATTCCCGCGCCCCAGCAAAAGAGGCAATCCCGATGAATCAGTCCGCCATTCGTGTTCTCATCGTTGACGACGAAGCCGCCATCCGCCGCGCCATCCGCCCGCCGCTGGCCGAGCTCGGCTTCCACATCACCGAGGCGTCGCGCGGCGAGGAGGCTTTGCAGCTTCTCCACGCCAACACCTACGACGTTGTCCTGCTCGACATCAACATGCCCGGCATCGGCGGCATTGAGACCCTCCGCCGCATCCGCGTCTTCGCTCCGCGCCTGCCCATCCTCATGGTTACCGTCCGCGACGGCGAAGAAGAAAAAGTGGAAGCCCTCGAGCTCGGCGCAGACGACTACATCACCAAGCCCTTCAGCATCCGCGAGCTCATTGCGCGCATCCGCACCGCCCATCGCCGCTTCCACGCGCCGGTCCGCGCGGAAGACGCGCCCATCGAGATCGGCGAAATCCGCCTCACGCCCGCGCGCCGCAGCGTCACCAAGCGCGGCCAGCCCGTCCACCTCACGCGCAAGGAATTCGACATCCTCTACTGCCTCATGAGCCGCGCCGGCCGCGTCATCACCTACGCCCGCCTGCTCACCGCCGTCTGGGGCGCAGACTGCCGCGAGGAGGTTGAGTACCTCCGCACCTTCGTGCGCCAGTTGCGCAAGAAGATCGAGGACGACCCCTCGAATCCCATCTACCTGCTCACGGATGTCTATGTGGGCTACCGCTTCGCCGATGCTCAGATGCTGCAGGACCGCGCCGACCAGGACCGCGCCGACCGCGGCGATGCCGACGAGGACGACCCCTCGTCGCACACGCTCTCAGGTGGGCTCTCCTGAAGGCGGTTTCCCGGCTCGACCGGCATTTTTTCAAAATATGTATTTGACGGAATATGTTTTTCAGGGAATAATTGAATTGTTGCGCGATTGCCGCGCGAGCCATGCTGCGGAAGAGCCGAGGGCCCATGAGCTGGGAGATTGAAGCCAGCGATGAATTTGTCCGCTGGTATCGCGGCTTGAACGACGATGAGGTCGAAAGCGTCAACTTTTCCGTCGATCTTCTGGAGCGCGCGGGGCCGATTCTTGGCAGGCCGCATGTGGATACGGTCAAGGGCTCAACGATTCCGAACCTCAACGAGCTGCGGGTTCAGCATGAAGGCCGGCCCATCCGCATCCTCTTCGCCTTCGATCCAAAGCGGGTCGGCTATCTGATCCTGGGCGGAGATAAAACAGGCAATGCCAACTGGTATGCCACCTTTATTCCGCTCGCGGAGAAGATATTTGAAGGGCATCTGCTGGAATTGGGAGGTTGATCATGCGAAACACATGGAACAGCATCCGCCGCACGCAGTCGGCTCCGCGCGAGGCCCGCGTCAGGGCCCGTGTGGAGCAGGAGATGGAAAGGCTGCCGCTCGCCGAGTTGCGCAAGGCGCGGTCCATGACGCAGGCTCGCCTCTCCGATGTGCTGCACGTCAACCAGGGCGCCATCTCTAAAATTGAGCAGCGCTCGGACATGTACCTGAGCACTTTGCGCAGCTATGTGGAGGCGATGGGCGGCTCGCTCGATATTCGGGCCGTCTTCCCGGAAGGCGAAATCGTGATCGAGCGCCTGACCGACGTCAAGCGGATTAGCCGGCGCAAGGTCATCGCCTGATCGCTCAGCCTTCCGCCGGCTTGATTCGCCCCTGCGCTACTCGTCCCCGCGCTCTACTCGTTGCCCCTATTCGTCTCCCTACTCGTCATAGTGCAGAAGGCTGAAGACGTCGTGCCCCTTGAACCGCTCGCGGCCCTTCAGGAAATCCAGCTCCACGGCAAAGCACAGCCCGGCAATCGCGCCGCCCAGCTCCTGCACCAGCTTCACCGTCGCTTCCATGGTGCCGCCGGTTGCCAGCAGGTCGTCCACCAGCACCACGCGCTGCCCCGGCTCAATCGCGTCTTTGTGAATCTCCAGCGTGTCGGAGCCATACTCCAGGTCGTAGGTCACCCGCGCCACCGGAGCCGGCAGCTTGCGCGGCTTGCGCACCGGCACAAACCCCGCGTTCAGCCGGTAGGCCAGCGCCGGCCCAAAGATGAATCCCCGCGCCTCAATGCCCAGCACCAGGTCCACCTTCCGCTCAATGTAGTGCGCCGCCAGCGCGTCAATCAGTTGCGCAAAGCCGGTCCGGTCCTTCAGCAGCGTCGTAATGTCATAAAACAAAATCCCCGGCTTGGGAAAATCCGGCACCGTGCGCACCAGCGCCTTCAGCGCGTCCACATTGATCTCTTTCCGTCTTTCGGCCATGCCTCTGCTTGCTCCTTCTTTCAGCGGCTCTGTTGTTGCAGGAATGCTCTTGCTTCAGGAATACTTGTCGCGGGAAGGGAACCGGCAATCCGGCCGCGCCTCTTCCTCACTGATTATAGAAGGCCAGGCCTTCGCTCTCCGCCCTCGCAACTGACAACTTACGACTGGCAACTGTTTGCTGTCGGATGCCTTTCTCACCACGCCCCATCAATCCGGAACACTTCCAGGGCCTCACCTTCGTGGTCTTCCAGCGCGTGCTCAATCACGCGATCCACGCGGCTTCCGCGCGGTCCCCGCTTCAGGCTCGCGCGCAGCTCGGCCAGGTCTTCCACCGTGCCGCTGGCCGTCACCTCCACGTCGCCGTCCTCGGTGTTGCGCACCCATCCGCGCAGCTCCAGCTCGCGTGCCTCCCGGTGCACAAACCACCGGAAGCCCACGCCCTGCACCCGTCCCTGTATTTGAAAGTGAAGTACCATCATCGACCCACGCCAGTCTTTCAAAGTGCAGCCACCCCGCGCAACTTCCGCCCCGCCCGCCTCAGCCTTCCTCCAGCAATTCCCGCAGCCGCCTCACCCACCGCGCCGTCTCCGGCCGCTCTCTCTCGCTCGCCTGCTCCAACCTCTCGGCCTTTGCCGCCGCTGCCGCATCGCGCTCCGCACTTTCCGCATTAGTAGACACCAGGAATCAGCGCCTTCACCCGTGCCCGATACGCCGGATAGGCCTCCGGAAAGGTCTCCATCATCAGCATCTCCTCCTGCCGAATCTTCAGATGCAAAACCACCACGGCCACCACCATCCCCAGCACGCTTCCCCATTGGTCAGCCAGCAGTACCGTGCCCGCAATCCCCATCAGCAGTCCGGAATAGATGGGGTGTCGCACCAGTGCATACGGGCCCCTCGTCATCAGCTCGTGTCCGGCCTTCACCGTCGGTTGCCCGCTCCAGTTCCTGCCCAGCGTCAGCCGCGCCCACACTGCAAACGCGCATCCCGCCACCGTCACTGCAGCCGCCGTCCACGCCAACTCCCCGCTCCCCGCCACCAACCGCCGTCCCATCCCTTCCGGCCAGCGCCAATAGAGCGCGGCCATTCCCGCCGCCATCGTCACCGCCGCCAGCAGAACCATCAGCCCCCCGCCCAGGCGTCGCCGCACCGTGCGCTTGCTGAACAGCAGCCCCACCAGCCACACCGCCCCTGTCAGCTCCCACGCAGACCGGACTGCCATCTCCGCCGTCACGCTCATGTCGCTCATCTCCGTCGTATTCGATGCGTCGTATGCGACACACATTGTCCTCGCCCGCCCCGCCTGTCAATATCCCCCAGCGCACTTCTTCCGCAAACCCGCAAAACACGCCCGAAAAATCTTTCTCCGGTTTGCAGATCATTTCCCCCTCCCGCCGCATACTGGAAGTGGGAAAGGAGTCACATGGAATCGCCACCTTGCCGCCCTGACCCGAACCGGCTGACAACGGACAGCTGAAAACTGATAACTGGCCCCAAAGGCCAGCCCCCCCACCCCCTATACGAAATTTGCAGTTTTCCACAGCGTTTTTGCCGATTATTTCGCAAAGTGTGAAACCGTCCTCCTTCACCGTCAGCTTCCGCCAAACGCCGCGCCTCTCGCGCTACACTAGCCTCACCATGGTCTTCGTCCTCGACAACTACGACTCGTTCACCTACAACCTCGTCCAATACCTTGGCGAGCTCGGCGCAGAGGTCGTCGTCCGCCGCAATGACGAGCTCACCGTCGAGGAGGTCGAAGCCCTCCGCCCCGAGCGCATTCTTCTCTCGCCCGGCCCCTGCACGCCCGCCGACGCCGGCATCCTCGTTCCGCTCATCCGCCGCATGGCTGGCAAAGTGCCCATCCTCGGCGTCTGCCTCGGCCATCAGGCCATCGGCCAGGCCTTCGGCGGCCAGGTGGTCCGCGCCGCGCACCTGATGCATGGCAAAACCAGCCCCGTCCAGCATGACGGCAAGGGCGTCTTTGCCAGCCTGCCCACGCCGCTCACCTGCACCCGCTATCACTCGCTCATCGTCGCCGAGAAATCGCTCCCCGGCGAGCTGGAAATCACCGCGCGCACCCAGGAAAACGGCTCGGGCTCGGTCATCATGGGCCTGCGCCACCGCACCCTGCCCGTCGAGGGCGTCCAGTTCCACCCCGAAAGCGTCCTCACCGAGGGCGGCCATCAGATGATCCGCAACTTCCTCGCGATGTAGCGCCCATGCCCGACGAGCCCGGCCCGCACACATTCCGCTCCCGCCCGTTCGCCGCCGCGCTCTGCCTGCCCGCTCTCCTTTTCTGCGCCACGCTCGCCGCCCAAAGCGCGAATCCCGCCGCGAATCCGCCTGCGAATCGGGCCGCAACGCAACCCGCAACGCAACCTGCCGCGCCCGCCGCCGCAACGCCAAACACCGCCGCAGCGCCGCAGCCAGCCGCTTCCGCCGACCCCATCGCCATCGTGCCCCTCGCCGATGCCAAATCTGGTGCGGGAGCCACCGTCACCGGCGCGCTCGAAGTCACCTCGGGCAAGGCCATCATCGCCGCCAGCGGCACCGTCACCTCCGGCACGCAAACCACCAGCGTCCTGCTGCCCCGCCGCGGAACCCTCCAGGTCTGCGCCGGCACCAGCGTCAAGCTCGCCGCGGACACCAGCGTTCCTGCCGGCGGAGGCCAGCCCGGCCTGCTGATGGCGCTCGACCAAGGCGCGCTTGAAGCCAGCTTCGCCACCGGCCGCAATGCCGACATCCTGCTCACGCCCGACTTCCGCATCCTCATCAGCGGCCCCGGCTCCGCCGACCTGAAAATCCGCCTCGGCGAGCACGGCGACACCTGCGTCGACAACCCGCTCGTCCAGGGCTCGGCTCCATACGTCCTCGTCACCAGCGTCTTTGACGGCTCGGTCTACCGCGTTCAGCCCGGCCAGCGCGTCATGTTCCAGCACGGCAGCACGCATGAGGTTGTGGACAACGAGAAGGAGCCCTGCGGCTGCCCGGCGCCGGTCCACACCGGCACCAATGAATTCCCGCTGGCCCAGTCCGCCGGTCTCGAGCCGCTCGCCAAGCCTGCGCCTTTGCCCGCCGTGCCCGCCGGCCAAAAGGCCGCCGTCACCGCGCCGCTGGTCTATGAAAGCCCCGCCGCCGCGCCCGCACCCGAGCCCGCCGTCACCGCGCCATCTGCGCCCGCCGCTGCATCGTCACCCGCCGAAGCCGCACCGCATGCAGCCAAGCCCAAGCCGCATCCCGGCTTCTTCCACCGCATCGGCCGCTTTTTCAAGCGCATCTTCGGCGCGGAATAGTCCACGCGCGTCGCTTTCACGGAACCCGCGGCGCAATCGATCCGTACCGCCTTCATCGGCGCTTCCGCGCCCACCAGAGGTTTTCCGATGATGAACCCTGCGCAAACCGCGCGGTCTCGATGGGTGCCCGTGGTCGTTGTGCTCGGCGCTTTACTCTTGGCCACGGGCGCAGTCATCGCGCTGGCACGGCCCGCGATGCTGCTCTCCTCGTACGAAGCCATCACGCCCGCCGTCCGAACCTATGCCGACTACTTCGCGGTGCGCAACCTGGCCATGGCGCTTCTGTTGCTCGCACTGCTTGTCATGGGGGCTCGGCGCGCGCTCGGCAACGGGCTCATTCTCGTTGGCTGGGTCCAACTGCTGGATGCGGCGATGGACTGCGCGGAGGGCCGCTGCACGCTTGTTCCCGGCGTCACATTGCTTGGCATTCTCTTTCTGCTCACCGCGTTCAAGCTCTGCGGTGCGCCCTTCTGGCGGCGCGCCGCCTGGATTCCCTGAGAACTAGAGCTCCCGCGCCAGCGTCAGCGCCCGAATCACTGCCTGCGCCTTGTTCATTGACTCCTGGTGCTCGGTCTCCGCTACGGAATCGGCCACAATCCCCGCGCCCGCCTGCACGTAGCCTTTTCCGCCCTTCGCCAGCAGCGACCGGATGGCAATGCACGAGTCCAGATTGCCCGAGAAGTCCGCATACAGCACCGCGCCGCCGTAGGTTCCGCGCCGCGCCGGCTCCAGCTCCTCGATAATCTCCATCGCCCGCACCTTGGGCGCGCCGCTCAGCGTGCCGGCAGGGAAGCACGCCCGCAGCGCGTCCACCGCCGTCAGCCCCTTGCGCAGCTTTCCTTCAATCGAGCTCACAATGTGCATCACGTGGCTGTAGCGCTCCACAAACATCAGCCGGTCCACCTTCACTGTGCCGTACTCGCTCACGCGGCCCACATCGTTCCGCCCCAGGTCCACCAGCATCACGTGCTCGGCGCGCTCCTTCTCGTCGGCCATCATCGCGGCCTCCAGCGCCAGGTCCTCGGCCTCGGTTGCTCCGCGCGACTTGGTCCCGGCAATCGGCCTGTACTCCACCTTGCCCCCGTGCACGCGCACCAGCAGCTCCGGCGACGAGCCCGCCAGCTCCAGCACCTTCGGTGCGCTTTTCTTTTTGGAGAAGCGTTTTGCCTTGCCGCCCAGCGGCCCGTCCGGCGCAAACCGCAAAAAGTACATGTACGGGCTCGGATTCACCGTGCGCAGCGCACGATAGACCTGAAAGCTGTCAATCCCCGGCTCCATGTCGAAGCGCTGCGACAGCACCGTCTGAAAAACATCGCCCGCCGTGATGTACTCCTTGATCCGCTCCACCGCCGCCAGAAAATCGCGTTTGCGCGTGCGATGCGTCACCTTCAGTTTGCCGTTGCCTTTCGGCTTCGGCAGCTTCGGCAGCGGGCCCGCCAGCCGCTTTTCCAGCCGCGCCAGCCGCTTCACCGCGTGCGCATAGGCCTCATCCGCCGCGCCCAGCGTCACGTCCGCCGTCACCATCAGCCAGATCTGCTTCCGCACGTGGTCAAAGGCCAGCACTTCGTCAAAGAACAGCAGGCAGGCATCCGGCACGCCCAGTTCATCCTTCGTCAGCTCCGGCAGCCGCTCAATCTGCCGCACCGCGTCATAGGCAAAAAAGCCCACCGCGCCCGCCGTGAACGGCGGCAGGCCCGCCAGCCGCGCCGGCTTGTGCCCGCCCAGCGCTTCGTGCAGCACCTTGAAGACATCCCCTTCGATCAGCGTTGTCCGCTTGCCCTCGGTAATCGCAATCTGCCGTCCGCGCGCCACAATCCTCTTGTAAGGATGCACGCCGATGAAGGTGTACCGGCCCACCTGCTCGCCGTTCTCCACCGATTCCAGCAGAAAACACTCGCGCTCCGGCCACGCCGCGCGCAAAAACGCCGACACCGGAGTCTCCAGGTCGGCGGTCAGCGTGCGGTACACCGGTACGAGCGTGTGCTCCCGGGCCAATGCCAGGAACTCCTTGCGGCTGGGTTCAATCGGTGAGGATGAGGCGTTCACAGGCTCCAGTGTACCCGCTCCGGCGCGCCTCCTGGCCCGTGCTCCGGGCCCGTGCTCGGCGCTCCGGGCTCAGGCCTGCTGCCGCGCGCGATACTGCGCCAGCCACTCCACTAGCCTGTCTGCGGAAAGCGCCCTGCAGTACAGGAAGCCCTGCATCGTGTCGCAACCCTTCTGCCGCAGCAGCTCGTACTGCATCTGCGTCTCCACGCCTTCGGCCACCACTTCCATGTTCAGCTCGTGGCCCATCTCGATGATTTTTTCCACCATCACGCGGTCGCTCAGGCTCGTGTCCATGCTCTGCACAAAGCTTTTGTCGATCTTCAGCTCGATGGCCGGCACGTTCTGCAGCTGCCGCATCATGGAGTAGCCCGTGCCGAAGTCGTCGATCGAAAGCTGAATCTGCCGCATGCGCAGCCGCGTCAGCACGTCCAGCATTCGCGCCAGCTCATCGACCAGCCCCGTCTCGGTAATCTCCACGGCCAGGCTCGTCGCGGGCACTCCGTGCCGGGTGGCAAGGTCAAGGAAGATGTCAGGGAAGCGCAGGTCGCGCAGCGATGTGACCGAGACATTCAGCGAAAGGCGCGGCATGTTTCCATCCGAATCGGCGAACCGCTTCAGCTCGGCCAGGCCGCGGTCCACCGTATGCCAGCAGAGCTTGTCCATCAGCCCCAGCTGTTCCGTGCGCTCGATAAAGTCGTCCGGCATCACAATCCCGCGCTCCGGATGGTTCCAGCGCGCCAGCGCCTCCAGCCCCACCACCTCGCCGGTCGAAAAGCGGATCTGGGGCTGGTAGTAGTTCACAATCTCTCCCCGCTCCAGCGCCCGGCGCAGGTCCTCGTCCGGGTACGGCTCCATCTCTTCCTCGGCCGGCAGTTCCGGCTGGTTGCCGCTGATGTGGGTCTCCAGCAGCGTCGTCAGCGCCGTGATCGGAAAGGGCTTTTGCAGGTGTCCCACCACGGTCAGGCCCAGGCTCCGCGCCATCATTTTCGCCGTCTCAATCACCCGCTTGTCAATGCCGCTCATCAGCACGATGCCCGCCCGGCACCGCCGCTCGCCCAACAGCCGCAGCACCTCGATGCCGTCCATATTCGGCATCACCAGGTCCAGCAGAATGAGGCGTGTGTCCGGGGTCAGCAGCTCTGTAAGCTGCTCGGCATGCCGAGCAGCCGCGCATTCCAGCAGCATCGCCTCCGCGGCCGCGGAGACGATTTTTAGAATCACATCATCGTCGTCAATGACGACAATTCGTTCGGCGGGTGTCATTATGGCTCCGGCCTTCAAATTACCCTGGACGCCCACACCGGCTCCTGCCAGCTCAAGACAATTCCAGGCATTTCCCCGGCCTTTTCAACGGCTTCCCGTCGGGCCCGGCCGGGCCGCTCACTCCCCGGGCTGTAACGCGCTGTGAAGAGTGTAGCTTAGCCGCAGAGCCGGGAGTACCCCCATTGGGGCTTTATTTCCCGTTACGGGAGTGACTAACTCGGTCTGCCTAACGGGGGATGCCTGCGGCTGACGCAGCCGCCCTTCTGCCTGTCTGGCCGCAGGGCCACACGCCGTTACCCCGGAGTGGCCGGCCTTGAAATAGTCCTCCAGTCTCAGGCTGTTCCGCCCGATACTTAGGGGCGGACCCGGCGGCTCGAAAAGGGGTTTGTACGCTGGTTCAGACGGGCTTGACGGCCCTTCCCGGTCGGCCTAGACTCACAGGGGTTTGGGCCCTTTCGGGTTTTGGGCCCGCCCGTACGGTACGGAAATTCGCGCCAAGCGAAACGCCGGGCCGGGCAGTACCCCGGATCACTCCGGGGGAGTGCCGCCGCAATCCCAGGGCGCGAACGGAGCCTGTGCCAACGGCTCCCGGCCCATCGGCGCACCCAGAATTGGAGAATTGTATGCCAACGGCATTGTCGACCGTCACTCTGGACCAGGAAATCAATCCCTGGGAAGCCCAGAGTGCACGGTTTGATTTCGCAGCCCGCAAGCTCAACCTCGACGATGGATTGTGGAAGCTGCTCAGAACTCCCTCACGCGAAATCATCGTCCACTTTCCGGTCACCATGGACGATGGCCGCATCGAAATCTTCACCGGTTTCCGCGTGCAGCACAACATCGCGCGCGGGCCGGCCAAAGGCGGCATCCGCTACTCGCTGGACGTTACCCTCGACGAGATCCGCGCCCTGGCCAGCTGGATGACCTGGAAGTGCGCCGTCGTCAACATCCCCTTCGGCGGAGCCAAGGGCGGCGTTATCTGCGACCCGCATGCCATGAGCTCCGGCGAACTGGAACGCATGACCCGCCGCTACACCTCCGAGATCATCGACTTCATCGGGCCTGAGAAGGACGTTCCCGCGCCCGACGTCAACACCAATGAGCAGACCATGGCCTGGATCATGGATACCTATTCCATGCACATGGGCCACACCGTCACCAGCATCGTCACCGGCAAGCCCATCAACATGGGCGGCTCGCGCGGGCGCATTCAGGCCACCGGCCGCGGCGTCATGATCATCTGCAATGAGAGCCTGCGCTACCTGAACATGAACATCGAGGGCTGCCGCGTCGTCATCCAGGGCTTCGGCAACGTGGGCTCCAACACCGCGCGCCTCATGATGGAGAACGGCTACAAGATTGTCGGCATCGCGGAAAAGGATGGCGGCCTCTGCAATCCCAACGGCATCGACATCCATCAACTCGTCGAGTACAAGTATCGCAACGGAACCACGCTCGGCTTCCGCGGTGCTGAAGCCATGCCCAGCGACGAGCTGATCGTCTCCGATTGCGACCTGCTCATTCCCGCGGCCACTGAGAATGTGATCACCAGCCGCAACGCCGAACGCATCCAGGCGCGCGTCGTTGTGGAAGGCGCCAACGGGCCCACCACCGCCGTCGCCGACGAAATCCTCGCCGACAAGCGCATTTTCGTCGTGCCGGACATCCTCGCCAACGCCGGCGGCGTCACCGCCAGCTACTTTGAGTGGGTGCAGGACCGCCAGGGCTACTTCTGGAAAGAGGCCATCGTCAACGAGCAGCTCGAGACCATCCTGCATGACAGCTTTGACGATGTCGTCCGCTACGCCGAAGCCCACAACGTCAACAACCGCATCGCGGCTTACATGCTGGCTATTGACCGCGTCGCCTTCACCATCAAGCAGCGCGGCATCTACGCCTGATCGCGTTTCTCGGCCAATGCGCAGCGGGCCGGCTTCGCGTTGCGGCGCCGGTGAAAGGCTGCGCAAATACGCGATGATCTGCCAGCGCTCCGGCTCCGGCAACGCGCTCCAGCTCGGCATGCCCTTCCATGTGCTGCCGTTCCTCAGCAGCCAGAACAAGTCGCCGTCCGTTGCGTTGCGCACCTCTTCGCCGCGCAGGTTGGGTCTTCCGTGGCGTCCCAGCGCGTCCGCTCCGTGACATTTGGCGCAGTGGTCTTCAAACAACAGATTCCCTGCCGCAACCGCCTCCGGCTTGTCCGCATAGGGATTCACGCGCACTCGCTCATCCTGCGGGACCTTGCTCATCCAGTGGCTGCCCGCCGCCATCATCAGCAGGGAGCCGGCCGCGAGCATCACCGAAGCGGCCAATCGAATCCCCGCATCCCTTGTCGCCCGCCTCATCGCGCACCTCCGTGCCGGAACCAGTCGCGGAACTGCTGAATCTCATAGGAGACCTTGAAGCGCCACAGCACGCCCGCGCTGTTGTCGTTCAGCCCGAATTGCGGGGAAAAGAGGATGGTGGGCCCATGTGGAACATCGAAGCTCATCGTCGGCCCGGCATAGTGCGAGGTGGCGTCCAAGCCGAAATCATGGGCCGTGGCCAAACCGCCGTAGAGCTCCGCGCCCGCGCTGAAGTTTTGCCGGCAGAAGGTGCAGGCGTGAGCGCCAGCGGCCAAGGTCAGTGGGCGGCTGGCGCCCACCGCGTAGCCGAACTCCCACGGCTCGTTCTTCAAATTCTTCTCGGCGATAAAATTTTCTGAGAAGTTCCAGCCCGTCACATTGCTTGAAAGAATCAGCTTGCCTTCCAGCTCCCGCTCCACCTCACCCCGGCTCTCGGCATTCCTGCCCTGCAGGTCTTCCAGCCCATCGTGCCCCACCACTTCCAGCACGCTCCTGTCGGCGCCGTTCGTGTCCTCGTACTCCACATAGAGCACTGGATTCACCCAGTGCTCGGTGGGCAGCACCCGGAAGCGATTCTCCCAGCGAAAGCCCGTGAAGACCGTCGAGTCATTTGCTACGGCCACTCCCTGCAGATAAACCTCCGTGGTCCACCAAGCCTTCGCGCCATATTCGAGTTCCAGCGTCGGGCTGAAAAATCCGTTCGCATCCTTCGGCGTCGCAGTGGTGCCCTTCAGCGCAATCTCCAGGTTGCCCGGCTCTTCCAGCGCCTCGGAATACGTCACGAAGTACGGCGGCTCCTGCGCCCGCGCCGTCCCTGGCGCAATTGCGAGCAACCCCAGCTGCAGAAGCGCCAGCAACGGCACTCCTCCGCACACCAATCCGCGCGCAAACCCGCGCACACCTCCACCCAGGCGGCATAAACTCCGCATCCTTCAAGTTCCTTTCTGGAATCGCGGCTGACGCATCCGCTATGCTGGAGGGAGCCGTCAGCTTTCACGTTGCCGGTTACGCGGCCCTGGTGGCGCCTCGCCAAAAGACTGCCGCCAGGACCGCTGTTTCAGGTTTTCCTCGGTCCCTGTCGCGTCGCGCAGGCTTGCCGCGGAGGGAAACAGGGATCAAAGCAGGGTTGTCCACAGTGACTTCTCAGACCCGTTTGCAGCCGCAATCAAACTGCGACCAATTTGGTCCTATATCAACCTAGCACAGCCCAAACCGGGACAGCAACCGCCCGTCTCACCCTTCGATTTCCGCCTATCCACAGCCAAACTTAAGTTCCTCGTGCCGTGCGTGGACCGCGCCCGGTGCAATAATGGAAGCCACACCGGACTTGGGCCCCGTCCGGACAGCGAAATCCCGGTGAACCTGCCTAACTCCATCACGATGAGCCGGATCGCCATGATCCCGCTGCTGCTGTGGATACTCTCCCCGCACTTCCCCTGGCGCACCGGGGGCATGCAGGAAATCCTCGCCTCGCTGTTGTTTATTCTTGCCTCCATCACCGACGGCGTGGACGGCTACCTGGCCCGCAAGCGCGGCCAGATCACCACCATGGGAATGCTGCTCGATCCCCTGGCAGACAAGGTCATGGTCACCGCCGCCCTGATCGCCCTGGTGGCCTATAACCCTGAAGTGGTCAAGGTCTGGATTGCCGTCGTGCTCATCGCCCGCGAGTTTCTCATCTCCGGCCTGCGCTCCATCGCGTCCTCTGAGGGCTTCACCATCCAGGCCAGCGACCTGGGCAAGCTCAAAACAGTTCTCCAGATTGTGACTGTGGCTTCCGCAATTCTGGCCCATCGCTGGTTCGAGTGGCAGTTCGGCCTCGTCATCATCCCGATCAAGTGGATCGCCATCACCGCGATTTACTTCACCGTGGTGGTCTCCACCATCTCCGCAGTCGATTACTTTGTAGGCTTCTGGAAGCAGATTGACCGCGCCTCGAAGGACCGCCGCCGCAGTTTCGTCCTCACGCGCCGCAAAGACGCCGGCTCCAGCAGCGCGCACTAGCAGCCATTCCGCCCGCTCTCGTTTTCACGCACAATCCCGATTTCACGCAAAAAGAAAAGCCCCGGCTTGCGCCGGGGCTTTGGGCTCTGGTGTGCCGTGTCGCTTACGCCATCGCCGCCATCGGTGTTTCCTGTCCGTTCACCGCCGCCGCGGGCACTGCCGGCACCGCTTGCATGCCGTTGCCATTCGTCGTGTGCGCGTGTCCGCGCGTCAGGCGGTGGACAAAGTGGTAAGGGGGCCACGGCCCGGAAACCTGCAGGTGGCACTCCCGCATCATCGCGCTGGTTGAGGCGAACTTGTTGTGGTAGCGCTCCACGTGCTTGTGCTCAATCAGGTGCGCAATGTCCAGCACCATCTTGCCGCTCTCCGTCAGCCGGCAGCTCACTTCCTCGTCCAGCGGCAGAAACAGCCGGTGCATCTGGAAGCTCACCGCGCGGGCTCGCGTCTGCCGTTCGCGCTGCCGCGTCGCGCTTTCGCGCAGGCTCGTCAGGTACTCCCGGCCCACGCCTTCGGCCTGTGCGTGGTGGCCCAGTTCGCGCCCGCAACAATCATCCACGAAGATCTTCAAATGCATCTCCGTCTTGCCGCGCAGCTTCTCAATATTCGATACAAACTGCCGCTGGTTGGACCGGATGGACTTCCGCAGGCTCTCGTCGTCGCTGAAGACCGTCCCGAAGCGGAACGGCAGCACCGTCGAATGTTGGAAACAGTCCGCGATCACCCGCGCGTGATCCACTCCCGCCTTCTGGCTCAACTCTTCCGCCGGGTTGTGTTCGCTCACCACGATGGCGAGATCGCTGGCGGGATAAAGAAATACCTGGTTGCCGCTCACTCCATGTACGGATTCAAGAGGAACAGGTTTGCGATGACGGGCCAGTTCAGGAAAGGCTTGCTTCTCACCTATGCAGTAGGCATACCATGCCATGTCGAGGCACTCCCTCGGCGGTCGCAGGTATGCGCCGCTCGTTTGTGAAGCTCTGTGAACTCAGGAAAAACTGCATTGTAGCTCGGGGTAAATCCCCCCCAAGTTGAAACTAAGCCGAATACTAGACCCGCGAAAATACGACTGGCAACGGTTCACATCACAAACGTCGTAAAAGGTGGCAAAAAATCCGGAGTTTGATTTTGTAGGGTTGAAAGTCTTATTGAAGAAATCAACAATGCGGTCATACTGGACCCGATGAGCCGGTCAGTGAAGGTCTGGAACCTGGGTCGCGGAAGCGCAGGTTCAGTGCAGCAGTCCCAGCATACGGCCCAGCAGCACGCCGTTGGCCGCCAGTGAGGCCGCCAGCAGCAGGAAGCCTATCCAGGCGATCCAGGTCACCCTCCGGCGCAGCCCGCGCAAATCCTCGGCCATTTCCTCGCGCTCCCGCGCATTGCGGTCGGCCTGCGCCTGCATATCCTCCACCTGCTCGGCCAGATGTTGGATCGTCGCGGTCTGCTCCACAAGCCGCGTCCGCAGCTCCACCTGCTCGGCGTGCAGCTTGTCCACGTCCGCCTCCAGCGGATGCAGGTCCACCGGCCGCTTGTGAGCCTCGAGGCTGGGTGCCAGCAGGTTGGCCACCGTGAGCGGCACATTGCCCTCCAGGAGCGGAAGCACCTTCTGCACCACGGGAATCACCTTGCGCGCAAGGCCCAGTATTCGTTCCAGCCCCGGATAGCGCGGGGCGGGCTCTTCGGCGTGCGAGGTCCGCGCCAGCGGCAGCACCGGCGACGCCGGCCGCAGTACCTTCACCTCATTCGGCGCGGGCTGCAGCCTGTCCAGTTCCTTCTTGTGCGCGGTCGGGGGCGTTTCAATTAGGCGCGTGCGAGGGCGGGGCTGGTTCGAGGTTTCGGCAGAGGGCTTCTCCGGAGTCTCCATGGGCTTCTCCGCGTCGGGCCGGCTGGTCTCCGCCGCTTGCGCCGCCTCAGGAGCCGCCACCTTCGTTTCCTCAATCTCCACTTTGCCGCTCATGCCACGCCTCACCCTCCACTATATAGGGAGCCGCGCTCTTCTCGCCGTCCGCATGCCTTGCCCAGCCGGGAACCCCGGCGCGCGATTCCCCTCTCGCCGCATTCCCGCTCGCGTATTCTCGATTGCAGGAGAGGCGCATGAAACCTGTGTTTTCCCACGCTCTGCGCAACCTGCAGCGCAACATTCTCGCCGGCCTCATCACCATTGGCCCGCTCTTTGTCACGTGGCTTGTCTTCAGCTTCGTCCTTGGCGATCTGGCCCGCGCCGGCCGTCCCCTCATCGCGCTCTTCGCCCCATTCATGCCCCGCGGCTGGCTGACGCAGGACTGGGTGCAGACCGCGCTTGCCATCGCGCTCACCCTGGTTGCGCTCTATCTCCTTGGACGCATCACCTCGCTGGTCATCGGCCGCCAGATCTTCGGCCTGCTGGAGTGGGTGCTTGAGCGCCTGCCCTTCGTGGCCAAAATTTACACCTCGGTACGCCAGCTACTCGACTCCATGATGGCCAAGAAGGACGCGAGCCAGCGCGTGGTCCTCGTCGATTTCCCCATCGTCGGCCAGAAGAGCCTCGGCTTCCTCACCCGCACGCTCAAGGACGCAACCACCGGCCAGGTCCTGGCCGCCGTTCTGCTGCCCAACGCCATCAATCCCACCTCGGCGTTCCTGCAGATTCTGCCCCTTGACCGCGTCGTGGAAACCGACCTGACCATGGAGCAGGCCATGAGCATGCTGCTGACCGGCGGCGCCGTAGCTCCGGAGCGCCTGCGCTTCACGCGGCCGGAAATTGCCGCCGCGCCCTTTTCTCCTGCGCCCGGCCCCACAACCTGAATAATCGCCCCGGCTACTCCGCCGTTTCGGCTGCCTCGGCCGCTTCCAGCTTCTCTCCGGCGTGCCCGCTTTCCAAAGTCACCTTGCGCAGGCTCACATGGTCCACCTGTGCCCAAATCAAGCCCACCGGCACAATGCTCATGAACGTCACCAGCAGCAGCGTCGCGGCACAGGCCGTCGCTGCCTCCGGCGACACGTTAAAGAAGCTGGAAAGCGCCGCGGCCACCAGTCCCGTCTGCGTAAACCAGCCAATCACCGGCAACTGAGTTACGCTCGTCGCGCCGCTCACCACCATCAACAGCACACACTTGGCCGGCGTCATGGTCGCCAGCTCCGGACTCGCCACAAAGGCCCGCGCCGTCTCCAGGTAGGCAACGGCAATCAGCACCCACATGCCCAGTGAAAGCGCAGCCGCCACGCCAAAGTCGCCCAGCGTGCGCATCGTGTCCAACCCCGTGCGGAAGGTGCGAATCTTGCTTCCCACCGCATGCCCCAGTTTCGAGCTGAACACGCCGAACATCCCCTCCAGCATCGTCGCCACCATTTCGCCGGCCAGCCGTACCATCACCAGGAACAGCGCACCGGCAATCGTCAGCAGCATGCCCCACTCGCCGGCCTTCTTCACCAGCTCCGGATGCGGCATTGCGCCCGCCGCGCCGAACCATGCCGTCAGCAGAATCGCAGAGGAAAACATCAGCGCCATCGATCCCGCGTCAAACAGCCGCTCCACCACGTAGACCGCCAGCTGCGAGCTCAGTGGAAGCTGCGTCTTCCGGGCCACCAGGTACGGCCGCACCGGATCCGCGAAGCGCCCAATCAGCGCCACCGCGGTGAACCCCATCACCTGCGTGCCCAGCAGCGAGAGCGCGGGCACTTTCTTGTTGGGCCGCAGAAACAGCGCCCATCGCACCGCGCGGAGCACATAGCCCACATAAATGCAGGCTACGCCAATCCCGATACGTCCCCAGTCCGCCAGCGCCAGCTGCCTGCGGAACAGGCCAAAATCAAAGTGAATCCGATTGCGCCCCCACACCACCAGCGCCACCAGCGCCACCAGCACAAACAGGCCCACCATCCATTGCCGTTTCTTCAAGCGTTCTCCGTTCCGGGAATCCGAAAGTATGCGTCCATTCTATGGGGCAACGACCGCGCGGCAAGGTTCTTTTAGCGAGATGAAGGCCGAAACTCCGCGGCCGCCGCTTTGCGCGCCTGGGCCTCGCGCGCACGCACCCTGCGGTTGAACTCGTGAATCACTCGCGCCACATACGCCCGCGTCTCCGCATACGGCGGAATCCCGTGAAAACGGTCCACCGCCTCAGGCCCGGCATTGTAGGCCGCCAGCGCCAGCGCCAGATTCTCGTGGTAGCGCGTCAGCAGCTGGTCCAAGTAAGCCGAGCCGCCCTGCACATTCTCGCCCGCATTGAAGCTGTCCTGCACGCCCAGCTTTGCAACAGTATCCGGCATCAGCTGCATCAGCCCGCGCGCTCCAGTCCGGCTCACGGCGCGGGTTTGGCCGTCGCTCTCGGCCTTTACCAGGCTCGCCAGCAGGTCCACGTCCAGGTTATGCGCCCTGCCGGCGCGGTTCAGCATCTCGCGCAGGTCCGTCGGGTTCAGTTGCGCGGAATCTGCCGCATTCTTTGTTGCGTGCATCGCGAGGTTCGCAGCTGGCGCTGGGTCTGGAGGCGCCGGATCCGGAGTTGTGTCGGCCACCGTTTCGTAGCTTGCAATCTCGTCCGGCTTCAGCGCAATGTAATTGTCCTCGCCCGCGCTCAGGTAGATTCGCACCTGTCCGCCTACGCGCGCATGATGGTCGCAGGTCATCGTGAAGCCGTTGCGCAGCGTCACGCGTTCGGTTGCATGCGCCGCCGTCGCCAGCATCGCCAGCGCCGTGACCACCAAACCTGCGCAGCCCATCACACTTGTCCGCATGTCCTCACGCTTCCGCGGCAATCCGCCTGGCCAGTTCCCGCTCCAGCACCACGGCAACGCCGTCCTCGTCGTTTGGCGGAGCCTGCTTCCATCCCCGCAGCTTCGCCATCGCGCGCAGCTCTCTGGAGGCATTGCTCATCACCACGGCCTGTCCGGCCCACTCCAACATATCCTCGTCGTTCCAGTTGTCGCCGATGGCCATCGTCTCGCGGCGATCGATTCCCAGCCGCGCGGCCAGCCGTTCCAGCGCCCAGCCCTTTGAAACTCCCGGCGGCAGCAGGTCCAGAATCGACAAACCGCGCCCGCCGTATTCCGTCAGCACGCACTCGCACTCGGCGGCCCACTCGCTCTCCTCCAGCGCCTTTTCCGCCTTCCGCATCTGGCGCACCCCGCCCGCCACCATGCCCTGGATCGGGTCCTCGCCGTCGGCCAGCGCGTCTTCCAGCGGCTTCACCACTTCAATCGCACCTCGGTTTGCCTCCACCCACAGCGCAATGCGCCCATGCGCCTGCTCCATATCTTCCAGCACCAGTTCGCCGCGCCCTTCCCGGTCGAAAGTGAAGACCACAGTCCCGAAAGGCCGCGCCAGCCCGCAGATTCCGCGTGCAGCGCGTGCCGAAAGGTACGACCGGTCCAGATGTTCGCCGCCCAGCGTCCGCGTCACTGCCCCATTGGACGTAATCAGCGGCGTCTCCGCTCGCAGGCCCAGCCCCTCCAGCAGCGGTGCCGTGTAGGCCTGCCGCCGTCCCGTCGCAAGCGCCACCGTGATTCCCGCGTCCTCGGCGGCCTTCAGCGCCCGCGCATTGCGGCGGCTGATTGTCTGGGTAAATGTGGGCAGCAGGGTGCCGTCCACGTCGATGGCCACCAGGCGGACCGGAGGATGCATATCTCCAGTGTATCGGCTGCGCGCCTGCGTCCTTATCCGGTAAGCTCATTCACATGGAGCGAATCTGTACACAGTGCCACGCCGTGCTGGCCGTCGAGACCCAGGCCGACTGGTGTCCGGCCTGCGGCGGCGCGCTCACTGAGCGTCCCACCCTGCCACAAGACTTATCCAAAAAATCGTCCCACGCAGTGGATCATCGCGGCATCGTCTTGCCGCGCCGTCACGCACTCGGCGGCATCATCACGCCGCAGTAGGGGCTGTTCGCACCAACCGTCGCCGCCGTTCGCGCAGTGCGAGCAGGCTCTGGCGCTCACTCGTAGCGCAGCGCCTCGGCCGGCAGAATCCGCGCCGCCGCCGACGAGGGATACAAGGTCGCCAGCAGCGAAATCCCAATCGACACCGCCGCCACAATCACTCCGTGAATCGGCCGTGGCGCAAACGGCAGCGTGTCGATCGAGTACACCTCCGCCGAGAGATGAATAAAGTGGTAGTAGCCGCCGGCCCACGACGCCACATAGCCCAGCACCAGTCCCAGCGCCGTGCCCACCACGCTGATCAGCAGTCCCTGCATCAAAAAAATTCGCCGCACCTGCCCCGGCTGCACGCCAAAGCTCATCAGCACCGCAATGTCGCGCGTCTTCTCCATCACCATCATGGTCAGCGCAATCATGATGTTCAACGCCGCCACAATCACAATCAGCGCAATCACGATGAACGTCACCGCCTGCTCTTCCTCGAGAGCGCGGAACAGGGGAAGGTTCTGTTCCTCCCAGTTGGTGGTCATAAAGCCCTTGCCCGCGGCCTTCTCAATCGCCGCGCCCACCTGCGGCGCGCGATTCATATCGTCGACTTTGAAGTTGATCACCGACAGCAGGTCCGGCTCGCTGAACAGCCGCTGCGCATCGCCCAGCCGCAGAAAGCCCATCTGCGCGTCGTACTGGTAAAAGCCTGTGTGATAAGTGCCGGCAAGGCGGAATCGGAGCACCCGCGGATACATGCCCAGCGGCGTCATCTCGCCCTGCGGGCTGATTACCGTCACCGTGTCGCCCACCTCGGCGCCAATCGTGTCGGCCAGGTCCTTGCCCAGCACAATCGGCGGTTCAGCATCTGCAGGCGCGCCCAACTTCGCCGGCTCCGTTTGCGTTGGCTCCAGCGCCGCAATCGATCCCGGCGTGGCCGTCGACAGCAGGGAACTGACGCGCTTCTCGTAGTCCGGCAGAATCCCTTCAATCAGCGCGCCGCCGTCCCGTGCGCCGCGCGTCACCAGCACCTGCTCATACAGGCCCGGCGACGCAGCCACCACATGCGGCAGCTTGCTCAGCCGCGTGAGCAGCGGCCGCCAGTCGCGAATGCCGTCGTCCTTCACGCGCATCAGCATCACGTGCGCGCTTGAGTCCACCAGCTTGTCCTGCAGATCGCGGCGCATCCCGTTCGTAATCGCCAGCGCGATAATCAGCGCCGCAACGCCGGCCGCCACGCCCGCCACGGAGATGGACGTGACCACGCCCACCACCGCCTGCCGCCGCTTGGCTCTCAGGTATCGCGCCGCCACAAACAGTTCAAATCGCATCACGCCTACTTCGCAGGCCTGCCGAAGACCGTCTTCGCCACGCCCACGTTCTCATACCGGTCATAGACGCGCACCGTCAGCAAGTGCTCGCCCGGCGCGGCTTCCAGCGCCTTCGCCGGCAGCGTCAGGTCATAGCTTTCGTGCTTCGAATCGGAAAGCACGCCCACCGGCGTGATGAACTGCCACGGCCCTGCGTCCAGTGAATACTCCGCATGCGCAATCGGCGAAGTTGCATCCGCGGCTTCAAAGGTCACGTGCGCCGACGCCGCGCACGGCGTCGTCTTGCACGCAGCCGTCTCCAGCGTCGCATGCAGGTTCGTAATCACCGGCGGCGTCGTGTCCACCACGAAACGGTCGCTCACCTTCTCGCCCGTCAGCGCCGTTCCCGGCGTGTGCGAGGGCGCGTCGGAGGCCACCAACTTCACCTGGTAGCCGCCGTCGGGAATCAGTGTCGCGTCAAAACTGTACGCCTTGTCCGTCAGGTTCTTCTTCAGCAGGCGCCACACGTGCTCGCCGTCGCCCTTGATGTAGAGCGAATACACCAGGTCGTCGCCATCATCGTCGTGCGCCGCCCAGCGCACCGTCACCGCCGCCCGGTCCTTCATCGCCTGCAGCGGCGAAGAGGAAGAGGTATCCACAATCGATCCGCTTCCGCCCGAACCTGGCGACGCAAATGCGATGTTCACCGTCTGCGGACTGCTTGTCTGCGATTGCGAACTCACACGAGCTCCGGGCGCCACCACCAGGTCGTCCACCACCGGCGCCGAATTCACCGGCAGATAATTTACGCCCACGCTGCCCAGTACTCCGCCCTGTTCCAGTTCCGCCTTCCACTGCAGGTAGCGCCCCGCCGGCGAAGCCACTTCACCATCTTTCAGCGGCGTCCAGTCGGTCCACCCGCGCACGGGCTGCTCCACGTTGCCCGTCCGCGTCCACAGCGTGTAGCCCGTCGAGCCCGGATCCACCTCCACGCGTCCAAAGCGCGCCATGGCTCCGGCGTCCAGCACGTTGCTGGCATACTCGTGCTTCTGGGTTCCGCACAGGCACACCAGCTTGCCCGTGTTGCCCGTCCCGATCAGCACTTCGCCCGCGTCGGCGCCGTCCTTGTCGATTGCAAGACTCAAGCCCTGCTGCGCCGCCAGGTGTGCCACGTCCGCATAATCGCCGTCCGGCTCAATCCGGAAGACGTGTCCCTGGTTACCGCTCAGCGCCAGCAATCCCTTCGGCCGCGCCGCCAGCGCATACACAATGTCGTTCTTGCTGGACCACACTTTGCGCGGCGCCTGGCCCTTCTTCAGTGCATAAATATCCGTACCCTCGGGCACGCTGCTGCTGGCGTTCACGGCCTGCACCGATCCCGGCTGCAGCACCGTGATGGTGATCGAAGCCATCCCCTGAATCGGCAGTGGCGGCAGCGGGTTGTGGCTCTTGTCGCCCACGCTCGCCGCATAAATCGTCCCGTCCGCCGCCACAGCAACGGACGTAATCTCCCGCCGCGGCGCTTCAAACAGCACGTAGCCCTTACCCTGCGGGTTGATGCGATACACCAGTCCGCTGCCATCCGAGCCCGCAATCAACTCGCCCTTCGCGTCCCACGCCAGCGAGCGGATGTGCTGCTCGTCGCTCTTGAAGAACAGCTCCGGCTTCGCGCCCGGCTTGCGCACATCCACGCGATACACGGCCGCCGGGCCGCCCGTCGCAAGGTAAAGCCTGCCCTCGGCATCGAAGGTCATGTCCCAGATGTAGTGCGATCCCTTGTCGTCGCTCTTCGCCCCGGCCATCTTCGCCGCGTCAAACACCACCGTGGCGCTCGCGTCATTCTCCTTTGCCGTCGCCGCGGGGTTTAGCTTGTACACTTTGCCGCTCGGCATCGTCGCTGCATAGAGTGCGCCGTCCGGCCCCAGCCGCACCACCTGCACGCTCAGGTCCTTGGTCTCGAACAGCGTGAACGGCTTCGCATCCTTTTCGCTCTCCAGCCGCAGCACCGTCGCCGGCGAGCCCGTTCCAAGGTACGCCGTCCCATTCTTGTCCACGGCCACGGACCACACGAACGTCGACGGCGTCGTCAGTCGCTCGGTCACGTCCGGCCCCGCGCGCAACTGCCCATCGCTGCCAATCGCCACGCCCTTCGGCGTCCCTTTCTCGAACTCCCCAAACTGCGACTGGGTCCAAAGGTGGGTTTGCTGCGCGGCTGCCTGCAGGCAAACACCTGCCGCAGCCACAACCGCCAGCGCCAGCAAACGGCCGCCAAAACGGAAGGGACGATGAGTGCGGTATACAACATCCATGCTGCCGTTGAGTCTACTAGAGTAGCCTCGCTTCTCGCTCTTCCGCTCCGCGCCGGTCCACGGCCATGCCGCGCCGGTGGTAGCCTGTTGCGGAGGTATCGCGAGCGCGCGGCGTTCTGGCCGGCGCGCCCCGCGCTGGTTCGTGCCGCCGCACAGGTCGCTCCAGGGAGACGCATCGCATGGAAGCTCGCGCCGCCGCCCGCGCCGCCCAAACCCGCGCCGCCCAAACCCGCGCCCAAAACCCTTGAAGAAATCCACGCCGAGCTCATCCAGCGCATCCAGCCTGTGGTGGAAGGTCTGTGGCCCGCTGAAGCACCTATTCAGACCTTCGACCTCGCCTTCAATCCCCAGGGTATGGACATCCACGTCGACGACTCGGCCCGGCGCGAGCTCGACAAGGTCTCCGTCGGATTGCTCCAGAACGCTCTGCGCGACAAGCTTGCCGTGCCCACGCTCACGCTCGACATCAAGCGCGTTCGTGCCGTACGCAAGCCCGCTCAAAAGCAGCCGGCAAAGAGCGGGACCATCGTCCACCGGCCGACAACGCCAAAGTAGCTGTTCCCAGAATCGGTTTGGGTCTCTGCCCTCAGCCGCCGCCGCGAAACTGGATGATTCTTCGCCGGTCGCGTTTGCTCGGCCGCCGCTCGGGCTGCGGCGCAGTCTGCATCATCGCCTTGCGCTCAGCAGTTGCGCGCATCCGCGCTTCCTTGCCGGCCTCGGTCTCGCGGTAGAGCCCCTGCGCCACAGGCGCCGGTCCGCGCATCTCGCTCAGCGCCGCCACCTCCAGCTCCCACTCGCCGCCTTCGTTGCGCACCTGCAGGCGGTCGCCCACCTTCACTTCGCGCGACGGTTTCGCCTCCACGCCGTTTGACCGCACGCGGCCCAGCTCGCATGCCTTCGACGCCAGCGCGCGCGTCTTGAAGAACCGCGCCGCCCACAGCCACTTGTCCATCCGCACGCCTGTCATCGCATTCTCAGTAAAAATGGAAAAGGACGCGCTCCTCGCGCGTCCCGTCATTGGTTCGAACTCAGTTTGCCAGCACGGCCCGGTAGCGAACCTTGTTCTTCTTCACCTTCTCAATCGCCTCGTTGGCCTTGGACATCGCGAAGCGCTCGGTCTGCGCCTTCACGCCGTGCCGTGCGGCCACGTCCATCATCTCGCGCAGCTGGTGCGGGCTGCCTATCGGGCTGCCGGTAATCGACCGCGCCCCCGAGATGAGCGGAAACGCCTGCACCGCCACTGGCGAGGGCGGAACGCCCACAAAGCACAGCGTCCCGGTCGGCCGCAGCGCCTGCATATAACTGGCCCACTCCTGGTCCGCGTTGATCGTGCTCAGAATAAAGTCCTGCGTTCCCGCCACTTCCTTCATCGCCTTGCTCTCGCGCGTATTCACAAACCGCAGCGCACCCAGCTTTCGCGCCTCGTCCTCTTTGGCTGCCGAGGTGGAAAACGCCGTCACCTCCGCGCCGAAGACCCGCGCAAACTGGATGGCCAGGTGCCCCAGCCCGCCGATGCCCACCACGCCCACGCGCGATGACGGATTGATGCCGTGCTTCCGCATCGGGGTATAGACGGTAATGCCTCCGCACAGCAGTGGCGCAGCCTGCTCGCTCTCCAGCTCGTCCGGAACCGGAATTACGAATCGCGAATCGGCGCGCACCCGGTCGGCATAGCCTCCGTTCCGGCGCACGCAAGTCCCTTCGGACTCCGGGCAAAGATTTTCCATCCCCTTCATGCACCACTCGCACCGCCCGCATGAGTTCGACTGCCAGCCCAGCCCCACGCGCCGGCCCTCCTCCAGACCGCGCACCTCCGCGCCCACGGCCGTAACCGTGCCGATAATCTCGTGTCCGGGAATAAACGGATACTGGCTGATGCCCCAGTCGTTCGAAATCAGGTGCAGGTCGCTGTGGCAGATTCCGCAGTGCGAAACCGCAATCTCCACCTCGTGCGGCCCCAGCTCTCCGGGATCGTACCGGAACGGCACAAGCTCAGCTCCCGCCGCGTGAACTGCAAATCCCTGGATTTGGCTCATGATTGTCGCGCAGTCCTCGCCGGGGGCTCGATAAACCGCCCCACTTGCCGCGGAGCTGGCTCCCGTTTGGGCGCGCCGTTCGGCGTCGCCTGAGTCAGTGTAACCCGCCTCCGGCCTCCACGTGCACACTCAGAATCGCATAACCGGAAAGCAGCCCATTCGCCGGAGCTTCGCCGGCCACCACCGCCGACTCGCCGTTCAGGTGTGCGTCCTGCGCCGCGCGTAGCGGCTCCAGCGCATTCGCCATGGAAAGAGGCAGGCTCGAAAGCGTTTGCCCGTCCATCTCCGCCTGCGCATCCGGCACCAGCAGGCTCACGTACACCCGGTCGGCCGCGTGCCGCCGCCGGTCCTCGGCCACCACCGAATCCAGGTCCGGCGTCTTCGTTCCCAACGATGGCGGATGCAGCGTCCGGTCCAGCGCTCCGGCGTCAGAGACCAGCAGCCGCACGGTCCCTTCGCTCAGCCCCGCGGGAATCCGCACCGGAATCCGCACATTCCGTTCCGGCTGCTGCCAGGGCCGCAGCGTCACTTCCACGGTCACCGTGTCGCCCGCGTGCACCTGGTCGCCGGAGACAATCCGCGCGCCCTCCAGCTCCACGCGCGCATCGTGGTTCAGCGCCTCCACGCGCAGGTCCACGCCGCGCACCGCGCCCATCCGGCTCTGGTTGGAATAAATCTGGTCGAACCGCTGCCCGAACTTGAGCGCCGCCATCAGCGGAGCTGTCGCTGCGCCGCCGGCCACCGACCACTGGTTCACCGGCACCGGCTCCCGGCCCTCCAGCCGAATGGTTCCCGTCATGTGATAGCTCGTCTCCGCCGTGCTGTCGTTTGACTCCAGCAGCGAATTGTAGACCGCCACCATCAGCGCCTGCGGCGTCAGTGACTCCAGGTCCAGCACTTCGAAGTTCAGCGTGCGCTGGTGCCCCGGCCGCCCATCCTCCGGGTCCTCCACTGTCAGGTGGACCGGAATCATCCGTGCCTTCTCGCCCAGTACACCGCGAATCGCCGAATCCCGGTCCTCGGTGAACGTGCCGATCGTTGCGCCCGTGTTCACAATCTTGAAAGCGTTCAGCGGCGAGGCCAGCGTGGCCACCACGTCCGTCGCCGTCATCGGCAATGACACCGGACCCGCCTGCAGAATCGGGTGCCCGCAGGCTAGCAGTTGCTTTGGGTCGATATACGTCACCGTGCAGGTGGCCGAAATCTCCAGGTCGCCGCGAATCAACTGCGCGCTCACCGCCGACCCCGGCTCCATCGTGGCAATCGCCTTGCGCGAAATCGCGTCCGCCGGGCCGGAGTCGCCCACGCCGCCCGCGGCCACCATATCCAGCCCCGTTCCGGCCATTTTCTTCTTCCAAAGCTGGATGGCCTCGGGCCGGAATCCGCTCATCACCAGCGGCGTCTCCATTGCCTGAAAAGTCATTCCACCGGCTGAAAAATCTCCGCCCGCGTCCGCCTCGCTCACCGCCGCTCCCGCGCCAAGGGGAATGTCTTTCGCCTCCAGCATTTGCGCAATCGGCGTAATTCCCGCAATCGGCTCCTTGCTGAACTGGCCGATGCGGTAGGACAGCGAGCCCATCAGCTTGTCGCCCACATACACAGGGCTGCCGCTCATGCCTGCCACCACGCCCGTGTACTCCGGCTTCGCGCCCAGCAGCCGCGCCAGAATCATGTCGTGCCCCGGCCCGCGCGCCCCGCGCAGAATGCCCAGCACCTCCGCCTGCATCGGTTCCGGTTTCGTCCCCTCAAAAACCGTCCACGCCGTGGCCATCAGCCCGCGATGTACCTGGCTCAGCGGGAAGAACCCTCCGGTCGAGGGCGGCGGCCCTGCTTCGCTCGCCTTTGCCGGCTTGGCGGCAGCTCCGGGTGGGGCAAATCCGGGCAGGGCAGATCTGGCCGGGCTCGCGGCCACTTGCGCCGCCGCGGGCGCACAGCCCAGCGCCAGGGCCAGCGCGCAGCCCAAGGCCGCGCCCAGCGTGCAGCTCAATAGCGCGGCCAGCGCCGCAGGTCGTCTCAGGCTTTGCTTTCTCAGGGTGTACTTCCGGTGCGGACTCACGTCTATAAGAGTACAACCGGCAGCAGGGTTCTCCGGATCCATGCTCGTCACGATTTGGCTCGTCCAGCTTCGGCCCGTCCAGCCGTATGCTGCAGTTTCCCTCAGTTGGACGCGCGCTGGGCCCCCGGTCACCGGGGAATTCGCATCTCCGGCAGCATGGTTCCGGCTTCCACGCCTTCCGGGTTGCCGCCGGATGCGGGTCTTCCCGTATCCTTGCTGCAGAATCGAGGTCGTCATGTTTTTCCTGCGACTGTCCCGCTCCCCGCTTCGCCGCCTTTCGCTCGCCACGCTCTTGCTCGCGGTGGCCGGCGCGCCCCTGGGCCGCACCCAAAGCACCACCGACACCCAGCAGCAGGACCAGCAGACGCAACAGCAACAAACCCAACAACAGCAGCCGGCCCAGCAGCCGGCGCAGCAGCAACCCTCCACCATCCAGCCGGCCCCGGCCGCCGGCGGGCCCGCTGCCGACAATGGCGTCATCGCCCTGCCGAAAAAGAAAGCTCCGGAGGTTGCTCCCGCGCCCGCCCCGGCCCGGCCGGCCTTCAAGAACCCCGTGGGAACCCCCAATTACACCGTCCGCGTCGAGGTCCCCGAGGTCACGCTTGATGTCGGAGTCCTCATCCAGAAGACCGGGCAGTTCGTTCCCAACCTCAAGCCGGACAACTTCCGCGTCTATGAAAACGGCGTCGAGCAGAAGGTCATCGGCTTCAAGCGCGTGGAAGCTCCCATCACCGCCCTGCTGCTCTGCGAGTTCTCAAACAACCCCTTCACCTACCGCTTCATTTACGACATGCGCAACGCCGCGTGGGATTTTGCCCAGCAGCTTCGCCCCCAGGATTACGTCGCGCTGATGACCTACGACATGAAGACCACCATCTGGCTGGACTTTACCCAGGACAAGCGCCAGCTCCTCAGCGCCATCGACTCGCTCGTCATCCCGGGCTTCAGCGAATACGACATGTTCGACGCACTGAATCAAGCCGAGGACCGGCTCAGCCGCATTCCTGGCCGCAAATACATCATCCTCATCGGTTCAGGCCGCGACTCCTTCTCCCGCCTCACCCTCGACAAGATCTACAAGAAGGTCAAGTCCACGCCCGACGTCACCATTTACACCATCTCCACCGGCGGCGCGCTGCGCGCCATGACCGAAGGCAGGCCCGGCATGGATAACTCCCTGCGCGACATGGACTTTCTGCAGGCCGACAACGAATTGCGCACCTTCGCCAAGTACACCGGCGGAATGAGCTTCTTCCCGCGCTTCGAGGGCGAGCTGCCTGAGGACTTCGGCGCCATCAACGCCGCCATCCGCTCCAAGTACCGGCTCATCTACCACCCCACGGACGCCAAGCAGGACGGCACCTACCGCAAGCTCCGCGTCGAGCTGGTGGACGACGAAGGCCGGCCTCTCCGCATCCAGGACGAGAAGCACCACCAGTTGAAGTATGAAATTCTCGCGCGCGACGGCTACCGCGCCCAACCTGAGGTCGAGTAGCGCAGCCGGGTCATGCGCCGGTCATGCGCCGGAGAAGGGAATGGGCGCCGCAGGCCTTGATCGAAGCATTTGCCTTCGCGGGCTCACGGTGCTGGGCTGCGCGCGGGCAGCCCCTGTTCAGCTCAGCTTGATGATGAAATCGTGAATGTAGTACCCGATTACGAAGATCGTGGCCACCACGCTGATCCACAGGAAGGTCCGAATCACCGGCTCAATCCGGTTCGCCCTCGCCACAATCGCGGCCTGCGCGTTCTTCTCGTGGTCGAACGATTCATCCAGGAAGATCTGGCCCTCTTCATCCTTGGTCAGGTTGCTGCGGTAAATGTAAAACCCCGCGGTAATCACCACCAGCACCGACCACACCACCCACATGACGCGGACGAATGTCATACACCACCTCCGGCGCACGCATGGGTCCCCCCGCTGGTGTCCCTTTTCCGCGGCCATCCGCGGGCCTGGGCCCATTCGGCTCAACATCATAGTCCCCTAAAGGCTCCCTGTGGTGATAAAAGTCACACAATCGTTGGCCGCTGCGGTTCCCCCCTCGCCGCCTGCTATCCCGTCCCGGACCCCGTTCCTGCGACTTTCCCCGGCCCCTGGGCATCCAATCAGTTAGCGGGCGGTGGGCCTTGAATCTCACCCCTTAGCCGAGTAGAGTTAGCAGTACGGAACCCATTTCAACCCACGGGAGTGTTCATGTCCACCGTTGCCACATCACCAGTCCAGGAAACCGAAAAGAAGGCCCCGCTTATCCTCACCCCCCCGGCCGTCGCTAAGGTGCGGGAGATCATGGCCACGCAGGATCCTCTTCCTGCCGGGCTCCGCATCGGCGTCGTCGGTGGCGGATGCTCGGGCTTCCAATACTCCATGGCCTTTGAGAACCAAGCCGGAATGATGGACAAGGTCTACAACTTCGAGGACCTCAAGGTCTTTGTCGATGCCACCTCGCTGATGTACCTCAACGGCTGCATCGTCGATTACGTCGAGACGCTCGAGGCCGCCGGCTTCAAGTTCGAGAATCCCCAGGTCAAGTCCACCTGCGGCTGCGGCTCCTCCTTCAGCGTTTAAGGCCAGCTTTTAACGCGCGCCCAATAAGTTTGAGCAAAACGAAAGCCCGTTCCGGAATGGGACGGGCTTTTTGTGTTGCAGGCCTTCCGCGCTTCGCCGCTTATTGCGGCCCAATCCCGGTCGTGGGGTTCGGAGTCGTCGGACCCGTCGGACCCGTCGTAGGTCCGGTCGTCGGTCCCATGGTCGTCCCTGGAGAACCGAACGAGTTGCCGCCGTTAAGGTTGCTCGCCGGCTGCCCTCCCGCACCATTGCCCCCGCCGATTGTCTTGCGGTCCATCTGCGGATCGTAGGTAAATTCCCACTGGTTGTAATGGTCCTTTCCCTTGTAAATCAGGATGGATTTCGCCGGGCTGGCCGGACGCACGCCGATAATCCCCGCCCCGCCGAAGGTTTGCCCGCCGATGTTGTCACTGGAACCCTGTCCGGAGCCACTGGTCGTTGGAAACGATGTTCCCGGAACTGTGCCGGTCGTCCCGGTCGTTCCCGGCCCGGTTGTCGGCCCAGTTGTCGGCCCGCTGAGCGGGATGCCCAGGGTCGTCGCTCCGGCCACGCCGTTGCCGCCGCTCGGCCCCGTCCCCGCCACTGTGGATTGGCCCAGGGGCTGCCCGAAGAATCCCATCACCACCGGCACCTTGTTCTCGCCCACGCGGATCAACTGCCAGTCGTCCTTGCCCGTCGTGGGGTCAATGTACCGCTGGCGCAGGAATCGGATTTCGTTGGTCTTCACCAGCGCGTCGATGCTGGGCGGATAGCGCCCGAATTTCCGGTAGTAAAGTTGGATCGCGCGAATGTATTGCTTGCCCCGCTCCATGGTTTCCCGATCGCGGTCGCGTTGGATGCTCTGCTTCACCTTGGGCAGCGCAATCGTCAGGGACAGCACCAGCAGGAAGACCAGAAACAGCACAACCACCAGCAGAATGCCCTCTTCGCCGCGCTTCTTCCGCGTCGGTCTGCCGGCTCGCATTGTTGCCATGCGGGTCATCAAGCCTCTTCAGTTGGACGCAAGCGGCAGCGTTTGTGTGTCGTTGTAGCCCAGGTCCGTCACCTGCACGCTGCCCGGCAGAATCACATCCACCTTGTAGCGGTGATCCACGATCTCACCCGGCTTGGCGATGAAAATATCGTCGCCATGCACCAGAAACGCCTGCAGATGCTTGTCCGCCGTCTCGCTGTATCCGAAATACGTCAGCGCAATCTCCGGCGGCCGCGGCGGCCCGGGCGGCACGTACACGGACGGCTTGTCCATCCGCGCACTCTTCAGCGGCTTGGGAATCTCCGGCGCCGACTCCGCCGAAAAAATATTCCGCCCCGTGCCCGCGTACACCACGTCTTCGCTTTCGGCCAGCTTGTCAAAGTGCAGCGTGGGGTCAATGTCGTCGTTCGTCAGCCTCCGCGCATCCGGCCCGGCTTCGCCGGCTCCTGCCGCGCGTGCCGTGGTCGGTGTCCGCGTGCTTGTCACGGGGTTTGGCGCAGGTGCCGATCCGCCTCCGAAGTTGTTCCAAAGCTCATACCCGGCCACGCACACCAGCACCGCCAGCAACCCCGCCACCAGGGCCAGTTGGCGCTTGTTCTCCGTTCCCAGAGCCGTCGCCATGGCCTTACTCGCCCCCCTTCGGCTCTGCTGCCGCATCGCCGGCCGCCTGCGCCGGCGTCTCGCTCGTCGCCGCGTCTGTCGGTCGCATCCAGGTGGAAACCTGCAGCCGCAGATTCACCATGCCGCCCTGCTGCCCGGTCAGCGACATCGCGCGAATCATGAAGAACATCGGGTCGCGTTCGAGGCCATTCACAAACTTCATAATCTGCGGATACTCGCCGCTCACGCCCGCGTCCAGCACAATCTCCGTCAGCTTGTCTCCGCCGGGCTTCTGCGCATAGGTCACGCGCGAGAGCCGTACGCCCGACTTCACTTCCAGCTCGCCAATCCGCGCCGCAATCGACGAGTAGCTGGCAGGAATCCGCCTGGCGTAAAAATCGTCCATCTCCGTCCGCGTCGTGGCCACGCGCTGGTCCAGCCCGCGCAGCGGCGCGGTCCGCAGCGTCAGCGTCTTCAGCTCCATCTGCTTGCCCTGCAAAGCTTCGGCCGAGTTCGCGCGCATCGCCTGCCAGTCCATGCCCATACGCACGGCCATCGCCGCCACGGCCAGCGCCAGCACCACCGTGCCCGCCACGTGCCAGGTCAGCGGCTGGCGCAGCCGCTCGCGACGCACCGAAGGCGTCTTCCCGTTCATCGCGCCACCCCTCGATGGCGATTCGCCGGTGTCGCCGGCCGCACGTACGGCGACCGGTGATGAACGCCCGCGGGCGTCGCAGTGCCCGCCTGACCGTTCTCCGCGACACGCTCCTCAGTCTTCCCGCGCTTTGCTGCGGCGGTGGCCTTCGTCGCGCTCGCCTGCTCTTCGGCCTTCGCAGGGTTGTACTCGGCCTCAAGCTCGAAGTTCTCGCGCATTGCCGCGCTCACCGGCTGCGCTGCCTGCCCCGGCGCGCTCGTGTTCTCAGCGCTCTCGCCCACGATGCGCGGCTCAAGGAAGTGCCGCGAGTGCTCCAGGTTCCGCACCAGATCCACGGACTTGTCGCGCGGTCCCTGCACGCGCAGATGAAGCAGAATATGCCCGTCCTTCTCGCGATTCGGCTCAATCGACGTCACCTGCACGCCGCCCGGAAGCACAGTCTCCAGGTCCTCCATCGCCAGCGTCCAGCTGAAGGCCTTCTCGTCGAAGAGCGCGTTCAAATACTTCACCTGGTTCAGCACCTCGGCATTCGCGGGCTGGTGCATCAGCGCCTCGTAGCCCTGCCGCTCCTGCCGCACCCCGTCAATCCTGGCCTCCAGCGCCGCATCCCGCGCTCTTGCCTCGGCGGCCGCGGCATCCACCATGTGCAGCCCCACGCCCAGTCCAATGCCAACCACTGCCAGCACGCCCATCGCCACGCGCAGCTTTCTTATCGCCGGTCCCTGGTCGGCAAAGGGCCGCGTCGCAAGATTCAGCGTGATCTTCATGCCGTGGCCCCCGCCAGCGCGCCCGCTATGCCCGCCACGCTCAGATCGCCCAGCGCCGTCATTACGCCGGAGGCCGGCCGCTCGGCCATCTCCACCACGCGTAGCTCGCGCTCGCCGGTCCAGCGCGCAAACTGCTCCGCCGATCCGATTCCTGCATACAGCAGCTGATCCGGCCGCGCCGACATCGTGTCCTCAAAATAAGCCGCCGCCACCGCGATATCCCGCTGCACATCGGCCAGCCGCTGCGCCGCATCCGCCGGCAGGTCCGCCGTGCGATAAAGCAGCAGATCCGTGCCCCGCGTAATCGCCGTCGTCAGCGAAAGCCCGTTCATGCATGCGGCCAGCACCGGCTCCTCGCCGTCCAGCCCGGCCAGCGCGGCCAGTCCCGCCGGCAGCACCGCGCCCGGCTCGTAGCCCGCCGCCCGCACAGCGCTCTCATACTCCTCCAGCACCGGCGCGGCCATCGTCGCCACCAGCACGCGCCGCTCCTGCTTGTCCGCCGAAAGCACCTGGTAGCTCACTCCCGCCCGCTCCACGTCGAACGGCGCCATCTTGCGCAGCCTGAAGCGCAGCACCTCAAGCGTCTCGGTTGTATTGGAGGGCAGGGAATCGAAGTCCAGCACAAACACCCGCACCGCCGTGTCCGGCAGCACCAGCGTCACTGCGCGCGTCCGCGGCGCAACCGCCTCCAGCGCCGCCTTGATCGCCGCGGCCACCGTCTCCGCCCGCTGCACATTCGTCTCCGTCAGCGAGGGCGTCAGCGCCCCGGCAGGCAGCACTTCAAAGGCATACACCGGCGCCGCGTGCCTCGCCGGCAGCGCCGCGGCCAGCACGCCCTGCGGCGCCAGTTCCACTGCTGCCGCGGGCCGCCCGCCGCCCGGCGCCAACTTCGTCCTCGTCCCCATTGCTCCCACTATCTCGAAGCCTCGATGAACGTCACTTTGTTGATCTCTTTCAGCGTCGTAATCCCGCGCCGCACCCGCTCCAGCGCCGACTCGCGCAGGAACGTCATGCCTTCCTTCTGCGCCAGCTTGCGCACCTCTGAGGTGGGCTTCTTTTCCAGAATCAACTCGCGGATGGGGTCGGTCAAGTCCAGCAGCTCGTGAATCGCCGTCCGCCCCCGGTAGCCCGTTCCGCTGCACTCAATGCACCCCACCCCTTCGCGAAACGGAAATTGCTTCCACTCGGCCAGCTCCAGCCCGCTCGAAAGCAGAAACTCGTCGTCGTAGCTCACCGTGTGCGAACAGTGCTCGCAAATCGTGCGCACCAGCCGCTGCGCCAGAATGCAGTTCAGCGCCGACACAAAGTTGTACGCCTCCACGCCCATATTCAAAAAACGCCCCAGCACGTCCACCACGTTGTTCGCGTGCACCGTGGTAAACACAAGGTGCCCCGTCAGCGCCGAGTTGATCGCAATCTGCGCCGTCTCCTGGTCGCGAATCTCACCCACCAGAATCTTGTCCGGGTCGTGCCGCAGAATTGACCGCAGCCCGCGGGCGAAGGTCAGCCCCTTCTTCTCGTTCACCGGAATCTGCGTGATGCCGCGAATCTGGTACTCCACCGGATCTTCAATCGTGATGATCTTGTCCTCGTCGCTTTTGATCTCGTTCAGCGCCGCATACAGTGTCGTCGTCTTGCCTGAGCCCGTCGGCCCCGTCACCAGCACCATCCCGTAGGGCTCGCGTATATACCGCCGGAACCGCCGCAGGTCCTCGTCCGCAAATCCCACCACGTCCAGCGTCAGGTGGCGGAACTTCTCGCTCATCGATTCCTTGTCCAGCACGCGCAGAACCGCGTTTTCCCCGTGCACCGTGGGCATAATCGACACGCGGAAATCGATCAGCCGTCCCTTGTAGCGCACGCGGAAACGCCCGTCCTGCGGCACGCGGCGCTCGGCAATGTCCAGCTCGCTCATGATCTTGATGCGGCTCAGAATCGTCGTGTGATGCTCGCGCGCAATCGGCGCCATCGCCTCCTGCAGCACGCCGTCAATGCGGTACTTCACGTGCAGCGAGTCATCATAGGTCTCAATGTGGATGTCGCTCGCGCGCCGCTCCAGCGCCGTGAAAATCGTCGTGTCCACCAGCCGGATAATCGGGCTGATGTCCCCGTCGCTGGTCAGCTTCTCAATCGAGATGTTCTCGTCCGGATTGTCCTCGCCCACCAGCACGTCGAAGGTCATCCCCTCGCTCGCCTCGTCCAGCACGCGCTGCGATTGCTCGGTCTTCTTCAGCAGGTCGGTAATCTGCGACAGCGTGGCCACGCGCGGCACAATCCGGTGCCCCAGCAGCCCCGCAATCTCGTCCAGCACCATCAGCCGCGAGGGGTCGCTCACCGCAATCACCAGCGCCTCGCCCTGCTGCTCAATCGGCACAAAGTTGTAGCGGAACATCAGCTCCACCGGCACCGTACGCAGCAGGTCGTGCTGGATGCGGAAATGCTTCAGGTCCACGAACTCCGCGCGATAGCGCTTCGCCAGCGCCTCGGCCAACGCCCGCTCTTCCTCGCTCTCCGGAGTCGGCCCCGTCGCCGCCGTCAATACGCTTGCATCCGCCATGCCCGTTTACCCCTTCATCGGCCCGTCGATCCCATCGAAAAGATCGGCAGATAGAGCGAAATCAGAATAAACACCACCACAATTCCCATCACAATCAGAATCACCGGCTCAATCAGCGCCAGCGCCGCCGTCAGCGCCGTGGCCACGTCTTCCTCAAAAAACTCCGCCACCGAATTCAGCATCTGCGGCAGCGCGCCCGTCTGCTCGCCCACCCCGATCATCTCCGTCGCCAGGTCCGGCATCATCTTGGTCGCTTCCAGTGAGTCGGCCAGGCTCTTGCCCTCGCGCACCGTCCGGATCGAGGTCATCACCGCGTTCGTCACCTTCCGCGACGAGATTGACCGCGACGCCGTCTCCAGCGACGGCACCAGCGGCAGACCGCCCGTCAGCAGCGTCGACAGAGTCCGCGCAAACAGCGCCACCTGGTACTTCAGCCAGATCTTGCCGAAGACCGGCATCCCGATGCGAATGCCGTCTGTCACCTCGCGCCCGCGATCGGTCAATGAAAATCGCCAGCTCGCCAGCCCTCCGCCCACCACCACCAGCGCAATCCATGCGATGTTGTGTTGCGTCCACTGCCCAAAGGCCAGCAGATCCAGCGTCATCGTCGGCAGCTTCGACCCCATCTGGTCATAGAGCTGCGCAAACTGCGGAATCACCACCGTGAACATGAAGATCAGCAGCGCGGTCACCATCGTCAGCAGCAGCGAGGGGTAAATCATCGACGCTTTCACCTTCTTGCGAAACGTCAGCGACACCCGCTGGAAGCTCACATAGCGCTCCAGAACCTCCTGCAGATTGCCCGACTGCTCGCCCGCCAGCAGCGTCGTCGTGTACATCGTCGGTATCCCGCCCTGCGCCTCGAAGGCCGACGACAGCGACTCGCCCGTCTTCACCCGATTGGCCACGTCCTCCAGTTGCGCGGCAAAATTCCGGTCCTTGCGGCCCTTGGCCAGCATCGTCATTGAGCTCAGAATCGGCAGCCCCGCCCGGATAAGCGTCAAAAACTGCTGGTTGAAAATCAGGAACGGCTCCAGCTTCACCTTCTGCCGCCCGAACAGCGCAAACCCGCTCCGCGCCTTCACGCTGAAGACGTGATAGCCCGCGTGCGTAAACCGCGCCCGCAACTCCTCGGCCGTCGACGCGGTCTGCACCTGCTCCTGCACCCGTCCACGCTCATCGGCCAGCTTGACGACAAACTCTGCCATGATTCCGCTCGCCCGCGCAGCCCATCCCGCGCCGCCCGCACCTTACCGCTCTTCCTCGCTCAAGGGTATCAGCACCAATGCCTCATAGACGCACTTTCGCCCCGAATCGTTCATCGCAGGTTTCACGGCGATTTGCGTCCCATGTATGCTGGTTCCGTTCCTGCATTTCCAGGGTCCGAGGTGCCTGCCGTGCCCATTTTCGTCCTTCGCCGCCCGCGCCCGGCCCGCCTTGCCCTCGCCGTCCTTGCTGCGGTCTCGCTCTCGGCCTGCGGAGCCGGCTCGGCCATCGTCCCCGCGCCCTATCCCCACCAGCTCGCCCAGGTCCGCATCGCCGCCTCCGGAGACGTCATTCCCCATGAGGCCGTCAAAACCGCCGCCGCGGCCGCCGGACCAGGCCTCCAGGGCTGGGCCGCGCTGCTCTCGCCCGTCGCAGACGTCTTCCAGTCCGCCGACATCGGCTTCGTCAACATGGAAACCCCCGTCGCGCCAGACCACGGGCACGGCACCCACGCCTTCCTCTTCAACGCGCCCGTCGCGCTGTCCCAGGCCCTCAAGCAGAGCGGCATCACAATCGTCTCCTTCGCCAACAACCACGTCATGGACCAGGGCTGGGCCGGCTTCGACGAAACCCTCCAGCACCTCCGCTCCATCGGCCTGCTCTTCGCCGGAACTTCGGACAACGCCGCCCAGGCCTTCCAGCCCGTCTTCACCACCACCAACGGCATCAAAATCGGCTGGCTCGGCATGACCCGCTGGCTCAACGGCAACCGCAACCCCAGCGATCCCTCGCAACCCCACGTCAACTTCTTCCCCTATCCCGGCGAATCCAATGGCGCGCCCGGCGCCGATGAGGCCCAGGTCCTCGCCGCCGTCAAAGCCGCCCGCGCCCAGTGCGACTTCCTCATCGTCTCCATCCACTGGGGCATTGAGTACTCCACCACTCCGCGGCCCCGAGACGTCGCCCTCGCCCACAAAATCCTCGACGCTGGAGCCTCCGTCATCCTCGGGGCCCACCCCCACGTTCTCCAGCCCGTCGAAACCTACCGCACCGCCGACGGCCGCAACACCGTCGTCTTTTACTCCCTTGGCAACTTCCTCTCCAACCAGTCCCGCACCTATATTGATGGCCTCATGCCCGACTCCGACGGCGACCCGCGCGACGAGATGATCGCCCTCTTCTCCGCCGTCAAAAACGACTACGGCCCTGCAGGCATCCGCGTCGAGCTCGGCCACGTCGGCATCCTGCCCGCCTGGGGAGTCAACAACCGCAACCAACTCGCCAGCGGCCGCACCAAAACCCCCGTCATCGGCCCCATCCTCATTGACCGCGAAATCCCCGCGCTCCAGGCCCAGCTCGACGCCCTCAACAAGCTGCCGCAGCCGCTCGCCGATGCGCAGAAGCAGCAGTTCATCCGCCTCACCTCGCGCCTCAAGCTCCTCGACGACCGCCGCCAGCAAATCGTCGCCCGCGTCGGCGACGAATACATCACCGCCCCGCCGCCCCTGCCCGCCAAATAGCCCGCAAACGCAACAAAGGCGCTGCTTTTTGCCCGCGCCTTCGACTGTCAAACTGTCCGCTCTTTGCTGCTAGCTGTCCGCTGCCCTTCAACACCCCTGCGCCACCAGCCGCGCCTCCGTCAACCCAGCAGTGCAACGCCTTCGGCCGCCGCGGCGCTCTGCAACGCCTTGTCGAGAGTGGCCAGCGGCAAATGCTCGCGCACGGCGAGCGACAAATACGCCGCGTCGTAGAATGACAGGCGATGCTGTCGCGCCAACCGAAGCGTCAACTCCTCATCCGGTTCGGAATCCATCTCAATGGGGTAGCCTGTCAGCAGGTCCAGAAACACGGCGGTATCCGCCTCCGTTAGCCGTTGCCGGCGCTCATTCACCACCAGCAAGTTGCGCACTTCGTACCACCACACCGTCGGCACGCGCGCAATCTCTTTCATCAGTTGTAAGGCGGAGCGGTCGGCAATTGCGGACGACTCATCCGCAAGCGCCCAGGCGGCGCAGACGCATGCATCGAGGACAAATGCCATCAGCGTCGGCCTTCGTCGCGCGCGGAGAGAATCTCCTCCAGCGAGACTTTGCCGATTCGCTGCCTCAGCGCCTTCATCCCCTCCATCGCCCGCTCCACTCGTTCCCGGTCAATCTCCGCCTGCGGGCTCAGCCGTGCCACAGGTTTGCCGTGCCGCGTAATCACCACGCTCTCCCCGCGCTCCACCTCGTCCAGCAGACGCAGGAAATGGGTCTTTGCTTCGGATGCCTGAATCGTTTTCATCATTTTGACCAGTCAATTGACCAGTCATAGTCTAACACATTTCCTTTCAATCTTTCGCAAACGCAACCAAGGCGCGGCTTTCCCCGCGCCCCTCTGCTTTCAAGCTGTCCGCTGCCCCCTGTCCGCTGTCATCTTTTAGCTGTACGCTGCCCTCAATACCCCTGCGCCACCAGCCACGCTTCCGTCAGCTCCAACTCCGCCTTCTGGGTGCCCCAGGTCTCGATTTTGAGACCTGGGTTGACTTTGGCCTGTTCCAGCGCCAGCTTCACCAGCACATCGCCCTCCACGTTCACCGGCGCGCCCACGCGCAGCGTGTGCAAGTTGGTTCGCCAATAAGTCAGAGGGAGTAAGGCAATCGAGATTGTCTCGCCGTCCCACGCGGCAATCGTCAGGCTGATGCCCTCAATCGCCACTGATCCCTTCGGCACCATCCATTGCCGTGCGTGCTCCGGCACGCGCACCTTCAGCGTCCAGTCTGTCGTCTGCTCGTCAAAATTCGGGTCCTCGCGGCTCACCACCGGCTCCAGCGCCGTCATCACGCCGCAGCCGTCCACGTGCCCCTGCACCACATGCCCGCCCAGCGGACTCCCCGCCACCGTCGGCAGCTCCAAGTTCACCTTCGCGCCCCCCGCCAGCCGCCCCAGCGACGTCCGCTCCAGTGTCTCCCGCGCCAGGTCCGCATGGAAATACGTCGGATTCACCTCCAGCGCCGTCAGGCACACGCCGCTCACCGCCAGCGAGTCGCCCTCCCGCAGCAGCCCGGCAACCTCCGGCGTCTCCACCGTAATCCGACGCACGCCGCCGCTTTTTGGGCCGCGGTCCTTCAGCCCAATCAGCGTCCCCGTCCGCTCAATAATCCCCGTAAACATGCCTTTATTCTAGTCGGGTCCGCTGCGCGCGCTTCACCAGACTCGCTCAGAATCTGCAACTTTCCGCCGCCCTCTGTGTCTCAACAAGCAGAGGCAAACGCCTCACAACGCATTGGCTTCGCGTGAGCCTCCCACACTTTGCGTCTTCCACGGGCAGATCGCCATGAGCAGATCCGGTTGGCACGCAGTTCGAAACGTCACGCAGCTCATCGCAGCGTCTGCGTCCCTCGCGCTTCTTGGCCTCTCCGGCTGCTCCATCCTCCACCCGCGCCCCTTGCTCCTCACGCCGCTTGCCACCCTCCAGCTTTCCAACATGCAGGTCACCCTGCCCAAAGGCAGCGCGCTCGCTCCCGCCAAAAAATCCCCGCTCGTCGTCAGCTTCACGGGTGCCGCAGGCCAAGCCCTCACCACCGTCGGCCAGGGCCACGGCACCATCCCCTGGAGCTCCCTCAACGTCAGCGCCACCGTCGTCCAGGTCAATCAGAAAGGCGTCGTCCAGATGCCCGAAATCCCCTGGCAAAGCAACGGCAAAACCGGCGAGGTCCCCGTCACCGTGCCCGGCGAGCCCGGCCTCACGGCGCAAATCTCCGTCACGCCGCGCTACGACCTCAACTACCATGCCGAGTACTCAGGCGCCGACGGCCTTGCCGGCATGGACGGAACCGATGGCATCAACGGCATGGACGGCCTTCCCGGCTCCTTCGATCCCAATAATCCCTCACCCGGCGACAACGGTTCTGACGGCTCCAATGGGAGCGACGGCAGCCAGGGCGGCAGCGGCGGTGACGGGCCGCCCGTCCTCATCCGTGTGGCCATGTGGCCTGGTAGCCGCCCCTTGCTTGAGGTCTCCGTCTCATCCCCCAACACGCAAAAACATTGGTTCCTTCTTGATCCCAACGGCGGCACGCTCACCGTCGCCTCCAACGGAGGCCGCGGTGGCGCCGGCGGCAAAGGCGGAAAGGGTGGCAGCGGCGGAGCCGGCGGAGTGGGCAGCCCCAACGGCACTGACGGAAACAACGGCCTCGACGGAAGCGACGGCCTGTCCGGCTCAGACGGCAATCCCGGCCAGGTCACCATGTTTTACGACCCAGCCGCCGCGCCTTACATCCACGCCATCCACATCGACTCCGGCCTGATTCCACCCGTCATCCAGGCAAAACCCACTCCGCCCCTCTGGTAGCAGGCCGGCAGGATCCGCAGCGCAGTTTCACGGCACCTCCCTCACGGCACCGCCACAATCTCCAGCCGTCCCTTGTCCATCATCGCCGCATGCTTGCCGTCCGGGGCCAGCGCCATCCGTCCCAGCACGCTCACTTTTTCCTTCAGCAGCGCCTGCCCGGACTTCGTAGCAGGGCTCTTCGTCTCGAACACCACAAACGTCCCGCTCGTCGGGCAGTACTGGCCCTGCATCCGGCACTCCGGCGTCTCCTCCCTAATTACAAACACGCTCGCCCGGCTCCCGTCCCGCGATGCGCCCGTGAACGTCATCACCGCTTCGCCCTTCGGCACCGCGAAGCCGCCCGCATCGTGCGCCGCCGCCTCCATCGCATCCAGCATCGCCGCCGTACACGCGCCCGTCTCCTTGATCGGACTCCCGCCAAACACCACGCAATGCGCGTCGCTCAAGCGGTTCATCCCGCGCCACATCAGCATCCCTCGCCCATCCGCCGTCACGCCCGCCGGGTGCAGCTCGTCCTCGGTCCCTCCGTTCAGAGTCATCACCTGCACCGGCTTCAACTCGGCAGACCACACCGCAAGCTCGCCCACAGCGGCCGGCCCCTGCACCCACTTCGTCGGCGGCAGCTCCACCGCCACGCGCCCATCGGCCAGCGCCCACACCCCGTCGTGCGGCAGCATATTGTTCAGCCCCGCAACATACGGCACATTCACCGCGTGCAGCAGCTTGCCCGCCGTGTCAAAGGTCGCCAGCTTCAGCACCGCATTCACCGCCGGGTCCATCGTCGTCGGGCACAGCGGCGTCGCCGTGAACGCCACCAGCACCGTCCCCGCATCCAGCCACTCCACCGCGCGATAGGTCAGCAGATCATTCGGGCAGCGCATCAGCGCGTCCGCATGAAACGTCTCCTTCGGCATGCCCAGCGTTTCCAGGTCCACCGTCGCGCTTCCGCCCGCCTGCGCCCGGGCCGCCGCCATTCCCAGCACAGTCCCCATCAGGCCAAGCGCCAAACCCATTCCACGTCGCGTCATCGCTCTTCCTGTCATGCCGCACAAGTCTAACGCGCCAAATGCCGCCCCATCCCCTTTGGCACAAAATGCAAATGGGCCGCAAACCGGCCACCTTTGCGGCGCCACTCTGCAGCCCCAAAAAATTCCACTCAGTTCTGCTCTACTCCGCCGTCGCTTCTCCCGCCGCTTCCAGCGCCATCGGCTCGCGCGTCAGCTTGCGGTAAAGCGCCAGCAGGGCCATCCGCCACCGCAGAATCATCCCGAAGGCCAGGATGAAGAACAGTCCGCCCGTCTGCTCCAGCGTCATGTACTTGTCAAAGAAGCCGCGCGCAAAATACCGCACCGCCGCCAGCACCACCACCACTGAGAAAAACGCCGCGCTCCGCTTCATCCAGATGACGTCGCCCTCGCGCCGCAAACTCGACGTCAGCAGCAGCGGATACGCCAGCACAATCGCGCCAATCGCAAACGCCCCCAGCGCCCACGTCCACGGCACGCGAAACCCCGGCACCACAAACATGCAAAAGCCCGTCGCCATCCCCAGCGGCGGAATCACAATCTTCCGCGCCGTCATTGGACGCTGCCCCTCGCGCACGCGCCACATCAGCACGCCGCACAAACCCGCCGCTGAAACCACCGCCGTCAAAACCGGGGTCGAAACCATCACCGCAAAAATCCCTCTCTCGTCTCCATTCTCGCAGCCCCGCGCGCTCCCTGCCACACCTGCGCCGCGCCGCACGCGCCAATCCACTTGGATGTCGTCAAATCCTACTCCATACTCCCTACTCCCTATTCTCCCGCCGGCCATGGGTCCCGCAGCAGCGAGCACACTTCCAAATCCTCGCCATACCGCTCCACTTCCACATCCTTCAGCCACGCCGCCTGCGCCATCCCGCGAAAGGCCGGCACCGCGTCCGAGCCCATAATCTGCGGCGACACAAACAGATGCACCCGGTCCACCAGCCCCGCCGCCAGAAGCGCAGTATTCAGCCGCGTGCCCGTCTCTGTCAGCACCGTCAGCACGCCCTCCGCACCAAGAAAATCCAGCACCTTGCCCAGCGGAACTCGTCCCGCCTCGGCCTCCATCACTTCCACGCGCACGCCATGCTCGCGCAGCGCCGCCGCCCGCTTCTCATCGTGCGACACAGTAAACACCACCACGTCCCCATCCGCGCCCGTCACCACCTTCGCGTCCAGCGGCATCCGCAGCGCCGAATCCAGCACCACCCGCAGCAGCTTCCGCCGTCGCCGCATCCCGCTGCGGTCGGTCAGCATCGGGTCGTCTGCCAGCACAGTGTCCACGCCCGTCAGCGCCGCGTCCGCATGCCAGCGCAGCGGCTGCACCGCCGCGCGAGACGCCTCGCACGTAATCCAGTAGGGCTCCCGCGCCGTGTGCTCTCCCGGCGGCGGAGCAATCCGCCCATCCAGCGTCATCGCCACCTTCATCAGCACCAGCGGCCGCCCGCTCTGGCTCCAGCGCGCAAACCCCTCGTTCAGCCGCCGCGCTTCCTTTTCACACACACCTAAACTCGTCTGGATCCCCGCTTCGCGCAGCGCCTGCATCCCATGCCCGGCCACCTTCGGATTCGGGTCCGTCGTCGCCGCCACCACGCGCCCCAGCCCCGCGGCAATCAGCGCCTCGGTACACGGCCCCGTACGGCCCGTGTGGTTGCACGGCTCCAGAGTCACATAGGCCGTCCCGCCCTTCAGCCTCTCGCCTGCATGTCTCTGCGCCTCGCGCTGCGCCACAATCTCCGCGTGGTCCTTCAGGTCATACTCGTGCCAGCCCTCGCCCACCGCCTGCCCCGCCCGGTCCAGAATCACGCAGCCCACCGCCGGGTTCGGCGACGACACACCAATCCCGCGCCGCGCCAGCTCCAGCGCTCGCTGCATCCAATAGTGGTCAAGCTCGGTCTGTGTGCCCATCACTCCGCTCACTCCGGAATCACCCCGATCGTCCCCAGCCACTTCTCCACCAGTCCCGGCCACTCCGTAATCGGAAACTTCGTCTGCCGAAGACCGAAGGCGTGTCCGCCCTGCGCGTACAAGTGCATCTCCACCGGCACGCCCGCGTTTTTCAGCGCGATGTAGTACACCAGCGAGTCATCCACGTTGTCCTCATCGTCATTCTCGGCCTGCAGCAGAAACGTCGGCGGCGTCTCCCGCGTCACCGGAACATTCGGGTTCAGCGCCATCTTCGCGTCGTCCAGGTCCAGATGCCCCGGATACAGCGCCACCGCAAAATCCGGCCGGCAGCTTACCGCATCGGCCGCATCCACGGCCGGGTACATGCGATGTTCAAAATGCGTGCTGATCGCCGCCACCAGGTGCCCGCCCGCGGAAAACCCCATCACGCCGATCTTGTGCGGATCAATGTGCCACTCCGCCGCATGGAAGCGCACCAGCCCCATCGTCCTCTGCGCGTCGTCCAGCGCAATCTTCGATTGCGGATACGCTCCCCAGTACGGTGCGCTCCTCGGTGCGGGTACGCGATACTTCAGCAGCACGCAGGTGATGCCCTTCGCCGTCAGCCAGTCGCACACCTCCGTGCCTTCCAGGTCGATGGCCAGAATCTCGTATCCCCCGCCCGGAAACACCACCACCGCCGCGCCCGTGTTTTTTCCCGTCGGCGAGTACACTGTCATCGTCGGCTGCGACACATTCTCCACATAGGTCCACGGCTTGCCCGCCACCAGGTTTTCAGCCGTCGCGTAGCTCTCCGGCGCCTTCGCTGGCCGCGCATCCGGCGGCGTCCCCGGCCAAATCGGAATCTGCGTGCGACCCTCAGCCGGTTTCCACGCGCTCGCCTGCGCCATCGCGCCGCAGCACGCAAGAAGCACTACCGTTCCGACAAGCCATCGCCTCATCCCGCTCTCCGCACTTCGAATCTGCACGCTATTCGTGCGCTCCGCGCCGCACTCACCCCACCAGCGCGTCCACAAACGCACCCGCGTCAAACTCCAGCAGGTCTTCCATCTTCTCGCCCACGCCCACAAAACGCACCGGCAGGTTCATCTCGCGCGCAATCGCCACCGCAATGCCGCCCTTCGCCGTGCCGTCCAGCTTGGTCAGCACAATTCCCGTCACGCCCGCCGACGCCGTAAACAGCCGCGCCTGCTGCAAGCCGTTCTGCCCCGTCGTCGCATCCATCACCAGCAGCACCTCATGCGGAGCCCCCGTCACCAGCTTGGCCGCCGTGCGCCGCATCTTGTCCAGCTCGTCCATCAGGCCCGTCTTGGTGTGCAGCCGCCCCGCCGTATCCACAATCAGGTCGTCAATCTTCCGCGCCTTCGCCGCCGTCGCCGCGTCGTAGAGCACCGCCGCCGGGTCGCCGCCCTGCCGCGTCTTGATCATCTCCACGCCGCTGCGCCCGGCCCACACCTCCAGCTGCTCAATCGCCGCCGCACGAAACGTATCCGCCGCGCACAAAAGCACCGTACGATCTTTTCCCCGCAGCCACGCCGCCAGCTTGCCGCTGGTCGTCGTCTTGCCCGTCCCGTTCACGCCCACCAGGAAAGTCACCTTCGGCGGCGCATCCGGCTCCGCCACTCCCACCGCCTTCGCCGGAGCCTCCAGGATGCCCTTGATCTGCTCCTTCAGCAGCGCCCGCAGCTCCTCGCCGCCTTCAATCGCCTGCCGCCGCGCCCGTTCCCGCAACGCGTCCAGAATCTCCGTCGTCGTGGTCACGCCCAGGTCGCTGGTCAGCAGCGCCGTCTCCAACTCCTCAAGCGCCGCCTCGTCCACCTCGCGCGTCAGCGCCGCCAGGTCGCCCATCTTCTGGGCAAGCGACTCCCGCGTCCGCGTCACTGCCTGCTTCATCCGGCTGAAAAAGCCTGGCTTCTCCTTCGCCTCGGGCTCCGGCTCCGGTTCGTTCTGGCTGCCAAAAAGGGTCGTAATCATGCACGCTTCCTGGCTCAAGTCTAGTGCAAAGCCGGGGCCTCTGTGTCCGTGCGTGCTTCATGCAGGGTTGCCGCTCCCTGGTGGTCGCGTCCACTTGGATGCAACGGCTCCGAGTCACAGATGCTCAGCAATTGCTCCAGCGGTAGCAGTCGTCGCGGCAGTGCGGGCACTGCTCAGCGTGGCAGCTGCCGCTCGGTTCAGTTATGCAAGCGCGGGCTGGCGCGGGGCTGTGGCCATCAGCGTCAGGGCGGTGATGTCGTCCTCCTGGCCAAAGGCCTGCGCCGCATGGGCGATGGTTTCGGCTGGCTGAAGGCTGAGTCCGGCGGTGCGCTCAAAGCCGAAGAGCGCGCCGGTCTTGTCGCGCGCCTCCACAACGCCATCGGTAACCAGTGTGAGCTGCTGGCCCGGGGCAAGGTGAAAGGTGGACTCCGAGTAGCTTGTCGTGGCAGAGAGGCCGAGCGGCAGTCCGTTTTCGAGCGGCAACTCTTTGCCCGCGAGGTAAGGCGCAAGGTGGCCGGCGTTGGCGACGGTGAGCGTGCCGTCGCGGTCGGCGCGCAGGACAAGGCAGGTGGTGAATCCGCCGTGGCTGCGCGCGAGCATGCGTGTGTTCATCGCCGCCAGAATCTCTCCGGGGTTTTGTGTGTAGTGCGCCAGAGTGCGAAAGGTGCCCACCAGCAGAGAGACGGTCATGGCGGCAGGCATGCCTTTGCCGCTCACATCGCCGATAACCAGAAGCACCCCGCCGTGTTTGATCGGCAATATCTGGAAGAAGTCGCCACCAACCTCTCCGGCCGGCCTGTAGACGCTCTCGAGCGCGAAGCCCGGAATGAGTGGGATTTCTTCTGGGATGAGGACCTGCTGGACGGTGCGCGCAGCTTCCAGCTCCCCAGCGGCGCGGGCGCGTTCGTGGACAATGCCGATGGTGCGCAGAACCAGAAATAGGAGCATCGTCACGCAGTAAATGGCGTACCAGGTGGTCCAGAAGTCGATCTCGTAGCTTCCGATCAACAGATGGGGCAAAGCAGGGATGTCCAGCGGCAGATGGAAGACGGCGGTGAATGCCCCCAGGGCGTTCCAGTAATTGGCGACGCTGATCACCGCGATCACGGGCAACACCACGTAGGTGTCGCGATTGCCGCGGAGCAAGCCGCGCAGAAGGAGCACGGGCAGGAGTGTCAGCACGATCAAGACTGGAAGAAAATAGCCGATGAAGTTTGGAACAGGCGATAAGAGACCCAAAGCTCCCAGGTTTGGACTGAAGTAGCCGAGAAAGAGGCAGATTTCGAGAGCCAGCAGCCAGCGCGAGGGACGCAGGTGAAGAATCAGGCGCACGAATTCGACCAGTGCAACACTCTCAGTGCTCAGCGCAAGCGTTTGAAGAAGACTGACCTGGGCCGGGAAGCCGTGCAGGTGAGACCACACGATAAGGGCCATCTGCAGGCTGTTGACCAGCAGAGAGATGGCGATGGCAAGATATTCCACGCGGCTGCGCATCGCGAGGTAGAGAGCAAGCGCCACAAAGCCAACCACCAGTGTGAGGCCGCAGAGCATGAGAGAGGGCGCAATCTGGTGAGATCCCTCATAGCTGGCATCGCGTCGAACCTCCCCGCGGCTTGCCAGGAAGATGCTGTCGGTTTGAAGAGGCGTAGTTGTACCTAGGCCCTGAGGGCCCGTGCGGTTGAGGGCAATACGAATGGCGATGACCAGATCGCCGTTGTGGGTAATCGCGCGGCCGGGAATGTCATAGGCGGTGAGGTAGCCCTGGCTGAATTCGGGCGGGCCGCTCATGTTGCCGTTTGTGCCGATGCGGATGCCGTTGACGTAGAGTTCGTAGCTTCCTTCGATGGATTCAACCTCGACCGCGATGTCGCGCGTCATGGGAGTGATGTGGGCATGTAGCCGATACCACGCGTAATGGGAATCACGAAGGTCGACCGGGAGCAGGGGTTTGCCGGTGGAGAGGATTTGCCAGCCACTGTCATCGAAAGCGGGCCAGGCGAAGGCAGGGTTATCGTGGAGAGAAAAGAGCCAGACGGGGCCGAGCGCGACGCGCGTGCCCAGTTGCCCGGCGTCGAAGTGGCGCGGATTGGTGCTGCCGGAACTGGGCGCTGAACTGGGCGCAGGCGGCTGGGCCGCGGACAGGAGGGTACAGAAAAGGATTGCGGAAAGCCAGAGAGAACGGCGGAGGTGTCGTGCCATTAGAGGACCCCAGGGGCGAGGAAAAAATCACTGCTGGCACTATACCGGTTTGCCTATTTGATAGGGAGACTTTCGCGTGGGTCCGGGTGCCGCTGCGCGGCCCATTCACGTTTGGGTTAAGGCATTTCTCCTTCAGTTATCACCATCCTGGCTTTGGCTGCAGAGCATTTGTCTCCGCCGCCAAAGCCCGCAACCTAGTCCGCAATCAAATCCGCAAAAGGCCTGCGCCCAAACCTCGTCCCGCGCAACGCCAAAAAATAACTTGCATTTTACAACCAAAGTAGGGAAAAATCGCAGAGCGGTTCGCGCCCACCACGGCGCATCCACACTATCCCCGGAGGATTCACACCTTATGAGCAAAGTGCGTGTTCTGGTCGGAACCCGTAAAGGCGCTTTCCTTCTCACCGCCGACGGCAAACGCGACAAGTGGGAGGTCAGCGGCCCCCACTTCGCCGGCTGGGAGATCTACCACATGAAGGGTTCCCCCGTCGACCCCGACCGCATCTGGGTCTCGCAATCCAGCGGCTGGTTCGGCCAGCTTCTCCAGCGCTCAACGGACGGCGGCAAAACCTGGCACCAGCCCGGCGTGACCGACGAAAAGCCCATCCAGTTTCCCAACAAGGCTCCCAATCGTTTTCTTTACGACACAACTGACGCATCCGGCGCGCCCCTCCACACCCACCAGTGGTACGACGGCACCCAGCACCCCTGGGAGTTCAAGCGCGTCTGGCACCTCGAGCCCTCGCTCACTGACGCCAACACCGTCTATGCCGGCGTGGAAGATGCCGCGCTCTTCCGCTCCACGGACGGCGGCGAATCCTGGCAGGAGCTCAGCGGCCTGCGCGGCCACGGCACCGGACCCCAATGGGCACCCGGCGCCGGCGGCATGTGCCTCCACTCCGTCATCCTCGACCCCTCTGACCCCGGCCGCATCTTCATCGCCATCTCCGCCGCCGGAGCCTTCCGCACCGACGACGATGGCCTCACCTGGAAGCCCATCAACAAGGGCCTCCGTTCCCAATACATCCCCGATCCCGACGCCGAAATCGGCCACTGCGTCCACCACATCGCCATGAACCCCGCCCGCCCCAACGTCCTCTTCATGCAGAAGCATTGGGACGTCATGCGCTCTGACAACGCCGGCGACTCCTGGACCGAGGTCAGCGGCAACCTGCCCACCGACTTCGGCTTCTGCATCGACGTGCACGCCCACCAGCCCGAAACCATCTACGTCGTCCCCATCAAGAGCGACTCCGAGCATTTCCCCCTCGACGGCAAGCTCCAGGTCTTCCGCAGCCGCACCGGTGGCAATGAGTGGGAAGCCCTCACCAAAGGCCTGCCGCAAAAGGACTGCTATGTGGACATCCTCCGCGACGCCATGTCCGTCGACCAACTCGACGACTGCGGCATCTACTTCGGCACCACCGGCGGACAGGTTTATGTCTCGCCCAACGGCGGCGACACCTGGCAGACCATCGTCCATGACCTGCCGCCCGTCCTCTCCGTCGAGGTGCAGACCCTCGCATGACACAGGACACCGCGGGCCACCCGCTCATCCGGGTGACCCTCCCTTACCACCTCCGCAACCTCGCGGGCGTTTCCGGCGACGTCACCCTCGCCGTCCCTGCGCCCGTCACGATCCGCGCCGTGCTTGACGCGCTCGAGGCCCGCTACCCCGCGCTCCGCGGCACCATCCGCGACCACGCCACGCTTGAGCGCCGCGCCTTCCTGCGTTTCTTCGCCTGCCAGCAGGACCTCTCGCTGGACCCCCCTGATACACCGCTGCCGGACGACATCATCCAGGGCCGCGAACCCTTCATCATCCTCGGCGCAATCGCCGGCGGCTAGCCCGCCGCACCTCGCCCGAATCCTCTACCCCCCGCCCGTTTATCCCCCTGCCCGTTTATGATTGACCCGCCCAAATTTGTCCCTGGAGGTCCGTTCTCAAAAATGCGCATCCGCCTTGCCGTTCTCTTCCTCGCTCTCTTCGCTGTCGCCGTCAGCCCCCTCGCCGCATCCGCTCAATCCAACGCAGATTCGGCTCACACGCATTGGGTCGGCACCTGGGCCGCATCGCCCTTCGGCGGCGACCCCTGGCATTCCATTCCCACCCTGGTTGGCTCCACCATCCGCAACGTCGTCCACACCTCGCTCGCCGGCTCCAGCCTCCGCGTCCGCCTCACCAATGAGTTCGGCAAGGAAGCACTCCATGTCGACGCCGCCACCATCGCTCTCAGCACCGGCACAAGCAGCCTAGACGCTGCCTCGCTCCACACCCTCACCTTCGGCGGCCAGCCCACTATCGTCATTCCCCCCGGCGCGGAAATTCTCTCCGATCCCGTCCCGCTGGCCACGCCCGCCTTCACCAACCTCGCCATCAGCCTCTATCTGCCGCTGCAGCAAATCAGCGAGCCCAGCGTCCACTCCAGCGCCCAGCAGGACAACTACATCGTCACCGGCAATCACGTCAGTGACGCCTCCCTCGCCGATCCCGTCATCGTCCCCTCCTGGTACTTCCTCAAGGGCATTGACGTCGCTCCCACTCAGCACCACGCCGCCGCCGTCGTTGCCTTCGGAGACTCCATCACTGACGGCGCATATGCCACGGAAAACGAAAACCACCGCTGGCCCGATTACCTCGCCGTCCGCCTGCATTCGAATCCCGCCACAGCCAATCTCTCCGTACTCGACGAGGGCATCGGCGGCAACTGCGTCCTCATCCACTGCGTCGGCCCCAACTCCCTCGCCCGTTTTGACCGCGACGTGCTCGCCCAGGCCGGTGTCAAATACGTCATCGTGCTCGAGAGCATCAACGACATCGGCGCGCTCCACAACCCCAACAACCCTGACTACAAGCTCACCGCCCAGGACCTCGAGCAGGGCCTCGCGCAACTCGTCGCCCGCGCCCATCAACACGGCATCAAGGTCTTCGGCGCAACCCTCACTCCTTACAAGGGCGCAGGCTACTTCACTGAACAAGGCGAGCAGATCCGCGAGGCTGTCAACCAATGGATCCTCACCTCCGGCGTCTTTGACGGCACCGTCGACTTCGACAAGGCCACCCGCGACCCCGCCAACCCGCTCGTTTACGCGCCGCAGTACGACTCCGGCGACCACCTCCACCCCAGGGACGCCGGCTACTCCGCCATGGCCGACTCTATCGACCTCAGCCTCTTCCAGTAAGCCCGCATCACTCACCCAGCTACCCGGGTCCCAGCTTTCGGGACCCGGAAGCCCAATCGCCTCCGCCCCAACCGAACTCGCGCGCTGAGCGCCCTCACCGCCGACGCAGAATCACTTCCGGCTAGCCGACCAAACAGACGCAATCCGAATCCTGCCCCCTGGAGCGTTTGCCGATACGAATCGAGGTCTGTGCAGACAATCCGTGCTCAGTGAGCGCCTTGGGCTGTTGTCGTCGTGGGACTTCCGCTGCGACTTTGGACGGCAAGATTCGGCCGCGTCCCAGGTCCGAGAATCCGGACACAGCTCGATCGGGGGGCTGTCCAGTTGCCTAAGATTCTCTCTGGAATAAGAAAAGAGGACCGAGACGGGGCTCGATGGTTTGCAGATCCGTGCGGCTCGTTCCGCGTGTCACTACACCTTCTTCCGCACTCAAGTCGGCTTCTTGACACGCGCCGGATACAGAGTTGGCCGCGTGAGCCAGCGCCCATTTTTGACGACTAGCAAACCAAAACAAGCGGTACATACTCTTATATGCAGGAGGAAGAGGGAAATGAAAAAAATTCTTTTAGCCGTTTGTTGTATGACTCTTTGTTGCCTTCCCGCACTGGGGCAGAAGGAGCATGCAGTCAAGGGTGCGTCCGCGGCGCCAATGACGGATCAGGGGTTTGTGGACTTTGCCGCGCAAACCGACATGATGGAGGCCCACCTGGGCCAAATGGCTGCAGATCGCGCCGCGACTCAAGCTGTGAAAGATTATGCGCAGATTCTGGTAACCGATCACACCAACGATTATCAGAAACTGGGCGAGGTGGCGGCGAAAGCAAATCTGACGGTTCCGAAGGGACTGGATACCGCGCATGACAGAATGATCGCGCCGTTTGAAAAGCTGAAGGGCGCCGCCTTCGACTCTCGCTATGCGCACGAGATGATCGTGGGGCACACGGCGGCGATAGCGGTCTACAAGAAAGAAGCTGCAGATGCGCAAAATGCGGACTTGAGGACATACGCGACCGCCGCGCTGCCGACGCTGCAGAAACACTTGGATGGCGCCAAAGATCTCTCTAAGAAGCCGTCCAAGAAGTAGCCTTCGGCAGACTGGCAGACGGCCCCCCATCGTCTTCCACCGCGCGTTCTCCCCGCCAACTGGGTGTCCCATTCATGAAACGGCTTCATTGTTTCATGAGTGGGACAGCACGGACCTAAACCCTCGCGCCCGCCATCCGGCGCGCGGCCCACATCTAACCAAGGAATGAAGGCTGGGTGCCCCGGGCGTTGCCCTTACCCAACTCTCAGTGGCACTCGTCCCATTGCCTCTTTCCAGCCGATCTTTACGAGCAAGCGGTTTACAGGTAAAGCCGTGATAAACCCGCAGATCATGGCGATCTGCATCATCAGCCAATACCCAGCTTCATTCGGATGAAGGTGGGGTTGCGGAAAGAATTTGAAGAACATGAGCGCCATCCAGCCGTACATTCCTACCTGGAAGGTCAAGATCGAAAGCGTATCTGCTTTGATCGCGGCCCAGATGCCTCCGATTACAGACAAATCCCGCATCGGTTTGATCGTGAAGTATTGGAAGACAATCCCGAGAGCCCAGGCGGCAACGAAATCCCACTGGTAGCTCGCGTAGAGTTCCATGCCGAACAGAGTCGCGCCCGCGCCAAAGACGGTGAACTCTGTCACGATGTCGGCAAGGACGCATTCGGCGCCGCAGTGACTATCGGCAAGGGCAGTCTGCTTCCATGTAGGGGTTCGGCGAGCCTGTGTCTTTTGCTTCTCCTGGTGCTGTTGCATCTCCTCCTTTGACATGGCCTGCATCGCGTCTTTCGTCACGCCGCGCCCGGCGCTGAAGTATGCCCAAAGAGCGAACCCACTCAAATACAGAGATGTAACAGGCCAAACGATGTTCATAATCCACATCTTCTGTGGATGGCGAAGCTCATCGAAGGCGATGATGATGGCGCAGGTGAAAGCGATCCCAACCGAAATCCAGGCAATTGTTTCGAGCATGTTTCACCTCAATGAGAATAGTCGTGTGAGCTTTCGCCGGGGTGCCCCGGGCCCCGCTTCTGGGACCCGGGAGAGCACAACGCTCAATCACCCTCAAAATTTCTTCCCCCCACTTTGCCGATTAATTCACCAAAAAGCGCACACTGGAAATAGCCACACCTCGTCCGGCCGCAGATGAGCGCACAACTGCAATCTGACCAAGGACAGCTGAAAGGACCCCCCTGCAAGGTACTAATCCCTTCGTAACCATCCGAAGGTGCAGAAATTTTGCCGAAAATTACGAGGTTCTGTTCGCCCTATCTTCGCCCCGCGCCGACTCGCTGACGACTGGCCGTCGGCCTCACTTCCTGTCCAGCCGGAACGCCGCTGCCTGAAAGTCTCCGTGGAAGCTCTTGTCCATCTCCAGGCCGTGGTTCATCCACCACGCGCCGCTGGCCATCGTCGGTGTCTGCGGCGCGGCCTTGCCCGCAATGGAGCGCAGCGTGTACTCGGCTGCCGGGTCCAGCCCTTCCAGCTTCAGCCGCGGGAAGCCGCGCCCTTCCTGCGTCGAGTGGATATAGAGGAAGACGACAGCCTGGTTCTTCGCCCGGTTCACCATCTCCGTCGCCGCAAACTCGCTCCCGTTCAGCGGAGAAATTAGCCGGTACAAATCGCCCTGCACAATCGTCGGCTGCACTTCCTTGTATGCGGCAATCAGCCCCTTCGCCGTCGCCATCTCCTCCGGCGTCCACTTCGTGATGTTCGCGCCAATGCCGAGTGAGCCTTCCATCGAGCTCAGCATCCTGTACGTCAGGGACGTCGACCGATCATTCAGCCAGTGCGGTGAGTCCGTCACCCACGCCATCATGATCTGCCCCGTATACGGATAGCTGAAGCCCCACTGCTGCGAGACCCGGTCAAAGGGATCCGTATTGTCCGACGGCCACACCTCGTCCGCGTAACGCAAAATGCCCAGGTCCACGCGCCCGCCGCCACCCGAGCACGACTCAATCTCCACCTTCGGATGCCGCTGCTTCAGCTTGGCCAGAATCTCGTAGAGGCTCCGCGTGTACTCCACATAGACCTTCTTCTGCTCGTTCGGCGGCAGCTGATCCCAGCCCGGCTCGCTCCAGTTGCGGTTGTAGTCCCACTTCAAAAATGCAATATCGTTGTCCGTCAGCAGCTTGTCCAGAAAGCCCAGCACATACGCGCGCACATCCGGCCGCGCCAGGTTCAGCACAAGCTGGTTGCGCTGCTCGCTCCGCGGCCGCCCCGGAAAATTCAGCACCCAGTTCGGATGCTTGCGATACAAATCCGAGTCCGGATTCACCATCTCCGGCTCCACCCACAATCCAAAATCCATCCCCAGCGCATGCACCTTGTCGATCAGCGGCTTCAGCCCGTGCGGAAACTTCTGCGGATTCACATACCAGTCGCCCAGCCCCGCATGGTCGTTCTTTCGCTGCCCAAACCATCCATCGTCCATCACAAACCGGTCCACGCCCAGCGCCGCCGCGCGCTCGGCCAGCGCAATCTGCCCGGCCTCGTTCACGTTGAATCCCGTCGCTTCCCACGAGTTGTAAATCACCGGCCGCGGCTTCGGATGCGCATCCTCGCCCGTCCCAATCCTGTGCGGCAAAATGTGCGCCAGCTCGTAGCGATGCAGAATTCGCGACGCGCCGCCCAGCCCGTTCGCCGAGTAGCCGCCGTAGAACACCGGCGTCTCCAGCGATTGGCCCGGATGCAGCACATAGCCAAAATCAAACGGATTGAATCCGCCCGTCACGCGCACCGCATCCAGCTGGTCCTCTTCCACCGTAATGCGCCATGAACCGCTCCACGCCAGCGCGCCGAACCACACCTCGCCGTGCTCCTCGCTCGGCTTGCCTTCCTGAATCGCGAACCACGGATTCGCCTGGTGCCCCGTCGATCCGCGCCGGCTTTCCATCACGCGTTCGCCCGGCTTCAGCGTCTCCTGGTTCAGCGTCCACTCGCCCGCCCAGCGGCCCGTCAAATAATTCAGCGAGTAGTGCGCCGGCGGCAGCGCCCACGCCGCCGCGGCCACTTGCTCCAGCGTCACTTCCTCATTGCCGCGATTCTCAATCGTCGCTGACCGCGCCAGTATCCCGCTCGCCGGGTCCATCCGATAGTGCAGCGTCACATAAATCGGCCGCAGTATGTCCTTCAGCACCACATCAAAACCATTCGCAACCTCCGTATGGCTCGCGTAGTGCAGCACCAGGTCGCGATTGCCGTCCGCAAAGGTCACCTTCAGCGCCGGCTCCACAAACAGCCCTGCGCCCCAGCCCACGTACTCCTGTGGCGTGTTCGTATAGGACGAGTCAAACGACGCCACCTCCGGCATCGGCACCGCCTTCGGAATCGCATCCGTCGCCGCCAGCCGTCCGCCCCAGTAAAGCTGCTGCAGCTCGCCGCGCCCGTTCACGCCAAAGGCATACGTCACATTTCCGCCGTCCAGCCGGAAGACCTTCGTCGCCGGCGTAAAGTGCGCATCGGTTTCCGCGCGCGCACCCGCGCCCATGCCCACCAACAGGGCCACACACACCAAACTCCGCAGCACAGCGCCCGCCGATCGCATCCGCATCCTCATCCCCTCGGTTCGTCGTTGCAAACGGCGTCATCATATCACCGCGCTCGCGGCGCTCGCCCGCGCGCGCCGTTCAACCCCGCATTTCCGCAGCTTCCGCGCCCGAATCCCACAGCCCGGTGCGCGCATGAAGGTTTCCACATGCAAATCGGCTATCCTGTAGGCGCTGCCCGGAGGTCCCGGATGCTTTCCCCCACGGTTGCCCCGCCGTCTTCGCCCACTCCGGCCCTTGAAATTGCGGCTGCGATTGAGCGCATCGGTCCGCTCCACGGATTGCCGCTCGAGGATTGCCTCTGGCTCGCGCAAAACGGCGAAGAAGTCGTCGCCGACGCCGGCACCATCCTCTTTGAGGAAGGCGCGCCGGCAGACCGCATGATTCTCATCCTCAAAGGGGAGATTCATGTGCGCCGCCAGCATGGCGGACCCATGCAGTTGTTCATCGGCCGCACCGGCCAAATGACCGGCCTGCTGCCCTTCTCGCGCATGAAGAGCTACGGCGGCCAGGGCTTCGCCATCACGCCCTTCTGGGCCATTCTCCTCCACAAATCGCTCTTCCCGCAGATGCTCGCCGCCATTCCGTCCATGGCGCAACGGGTCGTCTCCACGCTGCTTGACCGTGTCCGCGAGGTCACGCGCATCGAGCAGCAGGCGGAAAAGCTCTCCGCGCTCGGCAAGCTCTCCGGCAACCTGGCCCATGAGCTCAACAATCCCGCCTCTGCCGCGCAGCGCGCCGCCTCCAGCCTCGTCACGGAGCTGCGCGCCAACCGCCAGAGCCGTTTCAGGCTCTTCAACCTCAACCTCAGCGCCGACCAGATTCGCCAACTCCAGGACTGGGAGCAGCGCATGATGAGCCGCCCCGCGCAGACCCTGCCCGAGCAGACCGGCGAACTCATCGCGCGCGAGGAAGCCCTGCGACAGTGGCTCACGGAACTGCCGTGCGAAAACGCGTGGGACGTGGCCGCACAGCTTGCCGAGCAGGGCGTCAACGTCGCCGACCTCGAGCAGCTCGGCGCCTTGCTTGCGCCCCGCGAATCCAGCGTCACCCTCCAGTACTTCGTGCGCTATCTGCGCGCCACCCGCTCCATTGATACGCTGCTCAACGCCACGGACCGCATCTTCGACCTCATCAGCGCCGTCAAGGCCTACTCCTACATGGACCGCGCGCCCATCCTCGAGATCGATGTGCCCGCCGGACTGGACGCCACCGTGCAGATGCTCCGCTCGCGCATGAGCAACGTCACCGTCGAGCGCGACTATCAGGCCGATCTGCCGCGCATCAGCGCTTACGGTAGTGAGCTGAACCAGGTGTGGACCGCGCTGATGGAAAATGCCCTCGACGCGCTCGGCAACCAGGGCACTCTACGACTCACCTGCCGCCTGGAAGGCGAAATGCTTCTGGTCGAAATCTGGGACACCGGCCCCGGCATTCCGCCCGAGCTGCAGGACCGCATCTTCGAGCCCTTCTTCACCACCAAAGCGCCCGGCCAGGGCCTCGGACTCGGCCTCGACAACGCCATGCGCATTGTCCGCAAGCATCGCGGCCACCTCAGCGTAAAGTCGGAGCCGGGTTCCACCTGCTTCCGGGTCCGCCTGCCGCTTGATCAGCTTCAGGCTTATTGATTCCGCCTTGTTCCCTGGTCAGAACGAAACGTCTGCCGGCTCGGTCACACGCATCACGGACTGATCGCCCGTCTTCTGCTTCCAGGCCGCGCGGATCGCGTCAATCCTGGCGCGATTCTCCGCCGTATTCTGGTATTCGATGATCAGCATCTTCGTGCGCAGCCGCTCAGGGCTCTTCTCGTGTTTGCCCTGCCACTGGCCGTAGACGTTCACCACGCTCAGCCCGGCACGGAAGCGCGGCGTGACCTCTTTATCGAGAAAAGCGCGCCAGTCGGCCTCGCTGATGCCCTTGTCAGGATGGTCGGCCGGTCCCAGCCCGAAGTAGAGCTTGGTGTCCACCCAGCCGGTGGTCGTGCCCGGATGCGCCGCGTCCCCGCTGAGCGTGGGAGCGATGGCGGCCGCAGGCAATGGAGCGGATTTGTCCGTACACCCGGCCAGACAAACGGCGAGCAGAAGGGACAGCAGGAGAGGGCGATTCCTCAAGGTCTTCTCCGCGCGGGGAATCCGCTCAGGGCTACTTTTCCACGTCCACGCCCCGCCAGAAGGCGACAAAGCCCTTGATCTTCCGGGCCGCCGGCTTGGGGTCAGGATAGTACCAGGCCGCGTCCGGGTTGTCCTGCCCGTCGATCAGCAGGCTCAAGTAGCGGGCCTGGCCTTTCCAGGGGCAGGTGGACGTGGTGGTGCTGGAGCGAAAAAATTCTCGTTTGAGGCTGGCCTCGGGGAAATAGACATTTCCCTCCACCGTTTCCGTCAGGTCGCTTTCGGCAATCACTTTGCCGTTCCAAATCGCTCGAGCCATTGAGTTTACCGGTTAGCTTCAAGTCGCCAAGCCAACCCCCTGCCGTCTAGCCGGGGTCGGTTGGGCGACCGATATGACACTACCAGAGTTCGGCCCGCAAGGCGAGTCCCCGGAGACGGGAGCGGACTGTTTGCCCTACTTGTCGGCCTTGATGGAATCGACGTGGACGCTCTTCTTGGCCGCGTCCATTGAGGCGACGATGGACACGTGCGCGCCGTAAAACAAGGGCTTCACGGCGGCCGGATTGTCGATGGTCCAGACGGCCTTGTTCTCCTGGTCCACAAACACAGGCTTCATGCCGTTCTTGATGCACGACTTCACACACTCTGCCCCCGTGCCGGCGTGCTTGGCGCCGCACTGGGAATCGGAAATCCAGCCGTTGATGTGTGCGGAATCGGCCGCACTGGCGACAATGGCACCGGATGCAAGCGTGAGGACCAGCATAGCGACAAAACGTTTCACAGTGACCTCCAGGAATATGTGACTTCGCAAGTGAACCTATTCTGCGCCCCGGTCCGAGGGAAACACAAGGCGTTCGAGCCCCCAGGTTTGGCTGGGTCGCAGTTTAGCGGGCGGCTTCTTGACCGGATTGCAAGGAGCGGCGGCGATTCTCCACGCCTTTCAGCGCAACCTCATAGCGGGCTGCGGCCGTCGAGAACCGGCTGATGAGTTCCGAGGTTTTGGTGAGGAAGCCAGGCATACGCTCGCGGATGGCCGCAATCAGGTGCGTGAACTTTGCCAGCAGGAAAAAGCCCTCGCCGTTGGAATCCACGAACAAATCCGCGGAGAGGGCGCCGTGCAGTACCAGCGCGGCCGCCATCTCCCAGTAGGTGGTTACCTGGCGGAACCACGCATTGTGCGGGTCCCGGGGATTGGATGCCACGGCGAAGAACTCCTCCGGGGTCTCCGGCCAGAACTCTCCAAGGACCCAGGCGCGCGCCTGCCGCATCACGGCTTCCGTACGCAATTCGTAAAGCTTGAGAATGATCTCCGCGTCCGCGGAGCTGGCCAGCATTCGCTCCATGAAAGGCTCCTGATGCTCATACTAACTCCGCGAGCCGCCGCGCGGCCGGCGGTTCGGTTGCGGCGGCCGGGCAGTTTGGGATTTGTGTTGCTGAGCGTCTACGCGGGTTGCAGGTCGTGGCTCTTGGATTGCTTTTCCGCCACGGGCCCGTGCGTTTCCGCCGTGGGCGGCGGTGGCGCGTCGCCAATGCGCTTGGAGTAGCTGCAGACCACCGCAGCTTCTTCCTGCTGCGCGGCCGCGGCCTTTCCGCGCTTCTTCGGCGCTGCCTCTTCCTCCGCGCCCTTCTTCTTGTTGGGGCATTCCAGAAAGATTCCGCTGCGCAGGGTCTTCTCCACCAGATACGGGCTGCCGCACTGCGGGCACTTCTTCGGCACGGGCTTGTAATTCGACGTGAAATCGCATTTGGGATAATTCGTGCAGCCCCAGAAGATGTTTCCGCGGCGGGCCTTGCGCTCGGCAATGTCGCCTTCGCCGCACTTGGGGCATTTCAGGCCTTCAATCAGGTTCTGCTTCACGTATTTGCACTTGGGGTAGCCCGAGCAGGAGACAAATTCTCCGTAGGCGCCCTGGCGAAGCACCAGCGGCTTGCCGCACGCCGGGCAGGCTTCGCCGGTGGGCTCGGGCGGTTTCTGCTGCTGCTTCTGGCTCAGCTTGCGAATGGTTTTGCACGGCGGATCTTCGCTGTATCCGGGGCAGCTCATAAACGGTCCCCACGGCCCGCGCCGCAGCACCATCACGCGGCCGCAGTTCTCGCAGTACTCCTCGGTGTCGCCGGCTTCCTGCGCCTCCGGCGTGTTCATGTCCGGCTTGGCGGCAAGGTTCTCCTTGGTGAAGGTACAACTCGCCGGGTCCTTCTTGTTGTAGGCCGAGCAGGAGTAGAAACTGCCGAACTTGCCCCACTTGAGCACCAGCGGCGAGCCGCACAGGTCGCACTTCTCGTCGGTGACCTGCTCCATCCGCTTGATGTCTTCCATGTTTTTGCCGGCGTCCTTGAGCTCTTTCTCAAAGTAGTCGTAGAAGCCGTTCAGCAGGTCGGTCCACTTCTCCTTGCCTTCTTCGATATCGTCCAGCTCCTCTTCTAGCCGGGCCGTGTACTTGGTGTCGAAGATGTAAGGGAAGTTCTTCACCAGCAGGTCGCAGACCACCACGCCGATTTCAGTGGGATAGAAACGGCCGCGCGAGCCGCCGTGCTTCACCACGTACTCGCGGTCCTGAATGGTGTTGATGATGGAGGCATACGTGGACGGTCGGCCAATGCCGCGCTCTTCCAGCTCTTTGACCAGCGAGGCTTCGTTGTAGCGCGGAGGCGGCTCGGTGAAGTGCTGCGCGGGGTCGAGCTTGTCCAGTTCCAGAGCCTTCACGTTGTCCAGGCTGGGCAGCTTGCTTCCCATGCCGTCTTCATCCTCTTCCTTCTTTTCCGTTGAGGCCTCATAGACCTTGAGGAAGCCGTCAAAGCGCAGCACTGACCCGCTGACGCGGAAGTCATAGCTCTTGCCGTTCGCGGAGGAGACGGCTGCGATCTTCGCGGTGGTCACGTCGTAAATGGCCGGCATCATCTGCGAGGCCACGAATCGCCGCCAGATGAGCGTGTAGAGCTTGAGCTGCTCGTCGCTGAGGTAGCGCGCCATCGTCTCCGGGGTGCGCGCGGCGTCAGTGGGGCGAATGGCCTCGTGCGCATCCTGCGCGGCCTTCTTGCCCTTGTAGGCATTGGGCGTCTCCGGCAGATACTGCTTGCCCAGATTCTTTTCAATCCACTCGCGTGCGCTCACCTTCGCTTCAGGCGCGACGCGCGGCGAATCGGTACGCATGTAAGTGATGAGGCCGACGGTGCCTTCTTCACCAATGTCCACGCCCTCATAGAGCCGCTGCGCAACGCCCATGGTGCGGCGCACGTTGAAACCCAGCTTGTTGGCCGCATCGCGCTGCAACTGGCTGGTGATGAACGGCGACAACGGCCGCCGCTGCTGCTCGCGCGACTGCACGGAGAGGAGCGACCATTTGGACGTTTCGAGCGCCTTCACCACGGCGTCCATGGCGGCCTTGTCCGGCAGCGCGTTGTTTAGAAACTGCGGCTTGCCGTCCTTATCCTGGCCGTTGGGCACGCGCACGGGTTCGCCGTCGATGCCCACGAAGCGGGCAGTGAAGGTTTTGTCCGCCTGGCGCTCGGGATGCAGCAACGCGTCCAGGGTCCAGTATTCAACGGGAGAAAATCCGCGAATCTCGCCCTCGCGCTCGACAATCAGGCGCAGCGCCACGGTCTGCACGCGTCCAGCGGAGAGGCCGCGACGCACCTTGTCCCACAGCAGCGGGGAGATCTGATAGCCCACCAGACGGTCGAGCACGCGGCGCGTCTGCTGCGCGTACACCAGGTTCTGGTCCACATCGCGGGCGTGCTTGAAGGCCTCCTGCACGGCCTTCTTGGTGATTTCATTGAAGGTGACGCGGCGAATCTTTTTCCGTTCCGCCGCGGTGGCGCCCAACTGCAGGGCGAGATGATACGCGATCGCCTCGCCTTCACGATCCGGATCAGGCGCAAGGAAAATCTGGTCGGCTTTGGCGGCCGACCTCTTCAACTGCTCCACAACCTTTTCCTTGCCGGGCGACACAATCAGCTCCGGCACAAACGTGCGCTTCTCCAGCTCCACACCGATGTCGTTTTTGGGCAGGTCCATGATGTGGCCGATGGACGCGCGGACCTCATAGCCCTTGCCCAGATATTTTTCGATCGTCTTTGCCTTGGCAGGCGATTCGACGATCACAAGTGATTTGCTCATTGCCATCCTTATTGAGTGATGCTTCTTTCATTCGGGCTGTTGGACTCGCGGGAACCCAATTCGGTTGCTCGGGTGAGTGCGGCCATCTGCGGCCCAAAGCCACGGGCCACGCTCACTGCTCTTCAATCGAATACAAACACTGCAAGCTAACACGGAATGCCGATTCGTTTCCACTCGCAACTGTGCGTTTGATGCGCAATGTTCCTGCAACTGAACGCGTATCCATTACTTTTCAAGGGATTTTCGTGGATTCCAATTGACTTTTGGCGAAGACATTTTGCGCGGCGCTCACATGGTGCGCACGTAGTTTTTTCCGGGCAACTGCCGAATCCGGCCCGCGATTTCCAGCTCGAACAGCGCTGTAAACACCTCGGATGAGGTCAGTTGGGTCTCCAGCAGTTCCAGCAGTTCATCGATTTGCAAGGACTCGTCCTGGCGCAGCACGTGAAGCACCATGGCCTCCTGCGGCCGCAAAGCCTGCTCTGGCAAAAGGGATGCGGGAGAGTCGGGTTTGGATTCAAGACCGGCCTCGGCCTCGAGCTGCAGACGAACGTCGGAAGGCAGCTCTTCCCACACGTCCTCCCATGTGGCCACCAGCTTTGCGCCCTGTTTAATCAGCGTGTTGGGCGTCCAGGAATTCTTGTTGGTCACGTTGCCGGGAACGGCAAACAGGTCGCGGTTCTGCTCCGCGGCGCAGCGAGCCGTCACGCGCGTGCCGGAGTTCTCACCGGCTTCCACCACCAGCACGCCGACGCTCAATCCGCTGAGGATCCGGTTGCGTCGGGGAAAATTCTGCGGAGCGGGAAAGGTGCCCAGCGGCAACTCGCTAAGGATTGCGCCGCCGGTGGCCAGGATTTCCTCGGCCAGTTTCTTGTTCTCCTTGGGATAAATCACGTCCACTCCGGTTCCCCAGATGGCGACGGTGGGCATGCGCGCGGCCAGAGCACCCTTGTGCGCGCAGGTGTCGATGCCGCGGGCCATGCCGCTGATGACCAGAAGACGGCGCGCCGCCAGATCGCGCGCCAGCATCTCGGCCACGCCGGATCCATAGGGCGACGGGTGCCGGGTGCCGACGATGGCAATCGCCGGCCGCGTGAGCAGGTTGACCGATCCGCGAACCCATAGAACCGGCGGCGGGTCGTAAATTTCGCGCAGGCGATCAGGGTACTCGCGGCAACTGTAGGTGAGCAGCGTCGCGCCTTGTTCAACGACGCGTGCCCACTCGTCCTCGGCCACCTCGCGTGCTTTTCCGTCGAAGAGAAACTGCGCGGACTCGGCGGGCAGGCGCAGGCCTTCGAGCTCAGTGAGCGAAAGGCGGAAAAGCTGTTCGGGAGACTTTAGCAACTTCATGGCGTCCAGCACGCGCTTGGGCCCCAGGCCCGGCGCAAGGGTCATGGCCAGCCATGCGAGTCGATTGTCGTCCAGGCGTGCGGTGGAGGAAGAAGGCATTTGCTGGGGTGGGCTTTTCATTCCGGGGCTTAAGTTGGTCGGGCGCTTGCTGCACGGTGCGATGGGTTAGTCAATGCCCGTTCATTGGCAATTGGGGAAAACTTATCGTTCTCCGGGTTTGAAGTCAAGACTACCATCCGGGGAATGCCCGACCGGCGGAGGCGCGGGCAGGGGCGCGGCCGAAGTTGATAAACTGAGGATGCGTGACCGTGACAGGACAAGCTCGGATTCGTCTGGCAGCCATTCGTTTTTTGAATCCCGCCCCGCTGATGTGGGATTTCGAGCATCCGCCGCACAACCAGGAACTTGCCCGGCGTTACGAGCTCCAGTGGATGCTTCCGGCTGAGTGCGCGGACCGGCTGGTGGGCGGCGCGGCCGACATCGGACTCGTCCCGATCGCTGCATTGGCCACTACGCCTGGCCTGAGGGTTCTGCCCGGCTGCACCATTGCCTCAAAGGGACACGTGCGCTCGCTGCTGCTGGTAAGGCGGGCCAGCCAACCGCTGGCTGCCCTGCGCAGCGTCGCCGCCGACACGGCGAGCCGCACCACCATCATCTATGCGCGTCTTCTTTTTCACGGGTGGAACAACGCAGAGGTCCTCTTTCTGCCTATGGCCGCCGACCTCGACGCCATGCTCGAACGCGCGGACGCGGCCATCATCATTGGCGATCCGGCCCTGCTGGCTCTGGAGGAGCGCGCCAACCGCGAGGAGCGCGCGGGCGAAGAGCTGGTTTATCACGACCTGGCCGCGGAATGGAAGGAACTCACGGGACTTCCCTTTGTCTCCGCCGTTTGGGGCGCCGCGCCTGCGCCTTCCGCCGGCCCGGACTTTCTGGACGTGCGCGTGGTGCAGGAGTTGCTTCACTCGCGCGACCGAGGCCTGGAGAACATCGATGCTCTCGCGGCCGAGTGGGCGCGCAGGATTCCGCTCACCGAGCAATCCGTCCACTCCTACCTGAGCAACAATATTCATTACGTACTGGACGAGGAGTGCCTGGAAGGCATGCGCGGGTTCTTCCGCAGGTCGGCCGAGATGGGCATTCTGCCCGCGTATGACTTTGAGCAGGCCGGCCGGCAGATGCTGGCTCGGTCGGCGTAAGGGCGGCGCATCGCGGCGCTAAATCTCCCAGCGCAGCAGCGTGACGCCGACGGTGAAGCCCGCGCCAACAGCGGCCAGCAGCACCAGATCGCCCTTCTTCAGCTTGCCCTGCTCGATGGCCGTTTCCATGGCCAGGGGGATGGTGCCCGCCGAGGTGTTCCCGTACTTTTCGATATTGATGATGACGCGCTCCGGGTCCATGCCGAGGCGGTCCGCCGTGGACGTAATGATGCGTTTGTTGGCCTGGTGCGGGATGAAGCAGCCGAGGTCGGCGCCGGTGACGCCGTTGCGCTCGAGGACTTTCGTAGCGACCTCGGCCATTTTGCGGACCGCGAACTTATACACCGCCTGGCCGTCCTGGTGGATGTAGTGCATCTTCTTGTCGACGGTCTCGTGGGTGGAAGGGTTCAGGCTGCCGCCGCCCTGCAGGTTGAGCGCCGCGCCGCCGGAGCCGTCAATCTCATTCACGAAGTCGATGAAGCCGATTTCGCCCTCCGCGGCGGGCTCGATGAGCACCGCGCCGCCGCCGTCGCCGAAGAGCACGCAGGTGGAGCGGTCGGTGTAGTCGGTCATGCGGGTGTTGGCGTCCGCGCCGCAGACCAGCACCTTGGAGTGCGCGCCGCTTTCCACCAGCTTGACGCCGGCCTGCAGCGCGAAGACGAAGCCGGAGCAACCGGCGGAAACGTCAAAGCCCCAGGCGCCTGCTGCGCCAATCTTGTCCTGCACCAGGCAGGCCGTCGAGGGAAACATCATGTCTGGCGTAACCGTGCCCACGATGATCACTTCCACTTCACTGGGCGCGATGCCGCGGGCGGCGAGGCATTTCTTTGCGGCATGCACGCAGATGTCGCTGACGCCGAGGCCCTTGGCCAGCACGTGGCGTTCGCGGATGCCGGTGCGCTCCACGATCCACTGATCGTTGGTGTCCACCATTTTTTCAAGGTCTTGATTGGTGAGAATATCGGGGGGAACGTAGGTTCCCAGCGCCGTAATCTTGGCGCGCCGGCCCACAACAGGACGCACGCTGAGGCTCAATGGACTTCTCCTTGCGGCGCGGGCTCTTTATCGTTTTGCTTAGCTGGCCGCGCTCGTCAAACTCGATCCGGGCTGCATGGCAGTCCGGGGAAAATGCACCGGCGGGATGCCGGGAAGCGGCCATTGGCCGAGCCGGCGCGCCCGCGGGCGACGAAAAAAGTACCGGGTGACCTACTGCGCCCGTACTAGCCCGTTACCGTTGCTTCCTTCCGGACCTGGCGGGGTTGGCGGGATTACGTCGCGTAGGACCCGGCACTAATGGATTTTAGCATCTTCAGGCAGGGCGATTTGCGCGTGGCTTTACGACTGGTTTTCGCGCGGCGATTCGGTGAATCTGCGGTTGCCCGGTAGAATGAAGACGTGACCAAGACTCCGCTACCCACGGCGCCGTCCGTGGGCTTCATTTCGTTAGGCTGCCCCAAAAACCTCGTCGATTCTGAGGTGATGATGGGCCTGCTGGACCGTGCCGGCGCGCGGCTCACTCCCAATCCAGCCGAGGCCGAGATTCTCGTAGTGAACACGTGCAGCTTTATTGACACGGCCAAGCAGGAGAGTGTGGACACGATTCTGGAGATGGCGCGGCACAAGACCGAAGGGCGCGCGCGCAAGCTGATCGTGACCGGGTGCCTGGTGGAACGCTACCGCGACGAGATTCGCAGGAACATTCCGGAAGTGGACGCGGTGGTGGGCACGGGCGAGCTCGAATCAATCCTGGAGGCCGCGGGGATTGCGCCGGTGGCGACTGCGCCGTCGCCGTTCACGATTCTTTCGTCTGACGCCGTGGTGCGTAGCGGGCGCGAGGCGGAAGCCGGCACGCATAAGGCTGGCCACGGACATCCTGACAAGAACGGCCCGAAGGGCTTTCGCGCGGAGGGAAACCTGCGCGAGGAGCAGGGGCGCTTCCGGCGCGACGCGTGGCAGGGCGCGGCGCACATACTGCCGACATATTTGTACGACGAGACCACGCCGCGGCTGCTTTCCACTCCGCGCTCGTCGGCGTACGTGAAAATTGCGGAGGGCTGCGACCATCCGTGCACATTTTGCGTGATTCCGAATCTGCGCGGCAAGTTCCGCTCGCGGCGCTTTGAGTCTGTGGTGGCTGAGGCGCAGCGGCTGGTGGCGCAGGGCGTGCAGGAGATTACGCTCATCGGCCAGGACACGACCTGCTACGGCGAGGATCTTGGCCTGAAGGACGGGCTGGCGACGCTGCTGGATACGCTGGCCGGCATTGAGGGGCTGCGCTGGCTGCGCTTTCTTTACGCGTATCCGAATCGCATCACGGGCAAGCTGCTGGAGACGATGGCGAAGCACGAGAACATCTGCAAGTATCTCGACGTGCCGCTGCAGCATGCGTCGCCCACGGTGCTGAAGACGATGAAGCGCGGCGCGGGCGCGGAGATTTTCCTGAAGACGCTGGAGAAAGTGCGCGCGGCAGTGCCGGGCATCGCGCTGCGAACGTCGTTTATTGTCGGCTTCCCTGGGGAGTCGCCGCGCGACGTGGAGATTCTGGAGGAGTTTGTTGCCGAGGCGAAGTTTGATTGGCTGGGCGTCTTCAGTTATTCCGACGAAGAAGGCTCGGGCGCATTCGGGCTGGAGAGCAAGGTGGCGAAGCGCACGATTGAGGCGCGCAAACGGCGGCTGATGAAGCTGCAGCAGGGCATCAGCAAGCGCGCCAAGCAGCAGTGGGTGGGGCGCGAGCTGGTGCTGCTGGCTGAAGGGGAAAGCGAAGAGACGCCGCTGCTTTGGGAGGGTCGCACCGAGTTCCACGCGCCGGAGATTGACGGCAAGGTCTACATCAACGACTGTGGCGCGCCCGAGTCGGGCATCGCCACGCTGGAGGCGGGGCGGTTTTATCGTGCGGAGATTAGCGAGGCGCACGAGTACGACGTGGTGGCGCGAGTGGTTGGTGGGCCGCTGTAGACGATTGCGTTTGTGTGGAGATTGAGCGCGGATGGCTGGGAAAAAGAAATCCGAAAAAGTGCTGCGATGCCCCACGTGCGGCATGCTGGTGCAGGCCAAAGACGAGGACTTTCCGTTTTGCAGCGACCGTTGCCGCAAGATTGACCTGGGCAAGTGGGCCACGGGCGTGTACAAAATCAGCTCGCCGGTGCTGGACCCGGAGGTGCTGGAAGATTTGGGCGAGCTGGCGGGCGGACACGGGAAGGACCCGAACGATGAGTGAGGCGCGGATTGGTGAGTGAGGATTGGTGAGTGCGGCGGGAGCGAAGCCGCGCAGGACGCTGTGGGCGTGGGCTGTGGCCACGTTCTTCGGCGCGGGGCTGTGCAAGCCTGCGCCGGGCACGTGGGGCTCTGCCGGCGCGGTGCTGCTGTGGGCGGCGTTTGCGTGGGGCACGCATGCTGGGGCGCATGGGCTGCTGGTGTTCCTTGGGGTTGGAATTGTGCTGTCGATTGCGCTGGGCGTGCCCGCGGCAACGATTGCCGAGCGCGAGAGCGGGCGGCACGACCCGGGCTTTGTGGTGATTGACGAGGTGGCCGGGCAGTGGATTACGCTGCTGGGCTCGCCGGCCGACTGGCGGCACGCGCTCATCGGGCTTATCCTGTTTCGGCTCTTCGACATCACCAAGCCGTTCCCGATACGCAAGCTGGAGCGGCTGCCGGCGGGCTGGGGCATCGTCTTCGACGACGTTGCCGCTGGGCTGTATGCTTTGGGTGTAGCATCGTTGCTACGACTTTGGATTTAGACATGCCGCGTTCCCATGCACAATTCGAACCGGATGAAGCGCTTCTTGAGCCGCGCATTGACGACATTGTTCCGCCGGTTGCGCTGCCGCTCGGCGACGTGGAACTGGCCGGAGCGCACCTGGGGCCGCAGCACTCGGCGCTGCCGGCGGTGATGGTGGGCGCGCACGCTGCGCACGTGCTGATGAGCCGGCCGGGGCGGCTGGCGTTTCGCGTTCCCGAGGAGGCTGCGACGGGCAACATCGAGGTGAGGTCGCCGGCGGGCGTGAGCAACATGGCGCCGCTGCGCGTGGCGCGGGAGCTTTCGCGCGGGCTGCACCCGGTGACGAGTCCGGCGGTGAGCCGCTCGGGGATGATCTACGCGACGATTTCAGGACCGCGCGGCAAGCAGACGCCGGTCTCAGTGGTGCGGGTGAGTGCGGATGGGCGAGGCACGCCGTTTGTGACGGGCATTCTGAACGCGACCGGCCTGGCCTTCAGCCCGGAGGGTGACTTGTATGTGACCTCGCGCGCGGAAGGCAATGTGTACCGCGTGGACGGGGCCGGCGAAGCGACCTTGTTTGCCGAGGGCATGGGCGTGGCGACGGGCGCAGCGTTTGACCGGGACGGAAATCTTTTTGTGGGCGACCGCAGCGGCACCATCTTCAAGATCGATCCGCAGGGACGGATATTTGTGTATGCGACGCTGGAGCCCAGCATTTCTGCCTATCACCTGGCGGTGGACGGCGGGGGCACGCTTTACGTGAGCGGACCAACACTGTGCTCGAATGACGCGGTCTGGGCGATCAATACACAAGGGGAAACGCGCGCGTGGTTCCGCGGGCTGGGGCGGCCGCAGGGATTGGCGCTGGACCGGGATTGCAATGTGTATGTGACCGCCTGTTTCCGCGGACGGCATGGCCTGGTGCGCATTACGCCGACGGGCGAGGCGAGTCTGGTGGTGAGCGGAAACGGGCTTGTGGGCGTGGCGTTTTCCCCGCTGGGCACTGCGGTCCTGACCACGAGCGAAGCTGTGTATGATGTGGACTTGGGCGTGGAGGGGTTGAGCCTCTCTTAAGGACCGCGGCAGCCTTTGCAGGCTGGATTGCGGCGCACCGCGTGGACGTCGCGGACCGGAATCGCCTTTCTAGCTATGAAATCGGAAATTCTTGCAGTTGGTTCTGAGATGCTGACGCCGTTCCGGCAGGACACCAACTCTCTCTATGTGACGGAACGGCTGAACGAGATCGGCGTGACGGTGGCGTTCAAGACCATCGTGGGCGACCGGCGCAAGGACCTCGTGGGCGCCATCCGGACGGCTCTGAAGCGCGCGGACATTGTGGTGCTGATGGGCGGGCTGGGCCCGACGGAAGACGATTTGACGCGCGAGTCGGCGGCTGAGGCGCTGGGCGTGGCGCTGCGGCGGGACTACAACCTCGTGGCCGCGCTGCACGCGCGGGCTGCGACGTGGCGCATGCCGATGCCGGAAAACAACCTGAAGCAGGCGGACTTGATCGAAGGCGCTACGGTGCTGGAGAATCCGCACGGAAGCGCGCCGGGGCAGTGGCTGGACGCGACGTTTGAAGGCTACCGGAAGCTGCTGATGCTGGTGCCGGGGCCACCGAACGAGTGCCGGCCGATGTTCGACGAGGAGTGCCTGCCGCGGCTGAAGAAGGTTGTGCCCAGGCGGCACATTGCCAAACGGACGTTGAAGGCGGCGATGATTCCCGAGTCGCAGGCCGACAAGCTGCTGGCGCCGATTTATACCGAGTACGGCGACGTGGAGACGACGATTCTGGCGCATGCGGGCGATATTCAACTGACGCTGCTGTGTGCGAAGGCCGACGAGGAGAGCGCGGAAGAGCGCGTGGACGAGCTGGCCGGGAAGCTGGAAGAGTCGCTGGACGACTGGCTCTACTCGTCGCAGGGCGAGTCACTGGAGCAGATTGTTCTCTACTATCTGGGGCTGCGGCAGGCCACGCTGGCGGTGGCGGAGAGCTGCACGGGCGGCATGGTGGCGCAGCGCATCACGGGCGTGCCGGGCAGTTCGCGGTCGTTTCTGGGCGGCGCGGTGGTGTACTCCGACCCGCTGAAGACGAGTTTTGCCAACGTTGCGCCGGAGCTGATTGCCAAGCACGGAGCGGTGTCGACCGAGGTGGCCGTGGCGATGGCTGAAGGGATTCGCAAGCGTACCGGGGCCACGCTGGGGCTGGGCGTGACGGGCATTGCGGGGCCGACGGGCGGAACCGATGAGAAGCCGGTGGGCCTGGTGTATTTCGCGGTGAGCGACGCGCAGACGACCCACACGTATCAGCGGACGTTTCGCGGCAACCGCGACCGTGTGCGCCAGTGGGCAACGCAGCAGGCGCTGGATCTGGTGCGGCGCAGGATGATGTAGACGCGGATTACGGGTTGAGCCTGTTACGCATTGAGCCTGTTAGGGATTGGTTTTGGGCTTGGCGGCCGGCTCGGTCTTCTTCTTCTCCGCAGGCTTGGGGGTGCGGCGGTGGCGCGCGTAGTGATGCACGCGCGGCTTGGGACAAGGTTTGGCGGGCGGAGGCGCGGGGCACTTGAAGGTGGCCTGCCTCCGCTCGATTCCACGCAGCACGATCATCTGCTGTTCCTGCCGCGTAGCTTCAGCCTGCAACCGGCCGTCGAGGGAAAGACGCGCGTGTTCAAGACTGCGCAGAGCCACCTGCAATTCGCCGACCTGTTCGGCGGGTGCGGCGACGCGCGCTGCATCATAGACACGCAAGAGAACGTCATAGACCGCGCCGACATGCTTGACGACCGGGAGAGCCTTGCTGAGCGCTTCAGGCGCGGCGTCTGAAGCGCTGAGAAGCGGCGGCAGATTGACGCGAATCTCATGCTCGATGGCCTGAATTTCGTCGGCAGCTTCGTCGCGGACGGATCCTCGTTTCCATCTGCCGACGGGCAGGTTGGAGAGGGTCGCCTGCACGGAATAAAGCGAGGGGCGAAGCTGCGCGGAGGGCGAGAGGGGCGCGGGTGCGGCAGCGGGCGATGCATCGATGGGCGGCGCTTGGGCTGCGACTGGAAGCGCAGCTGCCAGAAGCGCTGCGAAGACAATTGAAACAGGGGAGCGTTGCATGGCTGGAACTCTCCTTCACGCGCCCGCGGGCAGGAATGCACAATCGGCGAGCCCACGGGCAATTCCATCCAGTCTATTCCTCAAGGGCGGAGTCTTTCGAGGCGTCGGCGGAGTGGCGGGCACGGATTGACGCACGCCCGGTGGCTTTGAAAAACTCCGCTCATGGCCTATAGCGGGAAGGTGGAGTATGCGCGCGAGCGCAAGATGCGCGAACGCAACAAGCCCTATTACCGCCTGGCGCACTTGCCGATCTGGATCTGGGTCTTTTTTCTGACGCCGGGACCGCTGACGTTTTCGCTGTTCGCGCATGGCTTTAGCTGGGCCAATTCGGCGTGGCTGGCGGCGGTGCTGGTGGGCACGGGGATTGCCGGATGGAAGGCGCAGCTGCCGGGCGTGGAGTTCAAGCCATACATTCTGCGCTTTGACGAGGACAAGCCGAATCCGCTGTACCGGCGGGTGTGCTACACGTTTGCGTGGAACGCGGCGCTGAACTTTGCGCTGCTGAACCTGGCCGGGCTGATGATTGCGGTGGCGACCGGCGTCTGGGCCATGAAGCAGCTTTATCAATATGCATATCTGCCGCTGTGCGTACTGATTCTGGGACTGGGCGCGCTGGGCAAGCTGCCGCGCGTGGGCCCGAAGACGAAGCGCGAAGGCAGGGAGCGGCGGTATTTTTATGGCACGGTGTGGGCCGTGACGGTGGCGCAGACGGTGCTGCTGGTGCTGTGGAAGACGCTGCCGCGCACGCACTGGGCAGACGTGGCGAAGCTGGTGGTTTACGTGGGCGTGCTGGCGCTGACGGGCATGCTGGCGGCCAAGGGAAAGCTGTATCGCACGCGGCCGATTCTGCCGGGCGACGTGATGGTGGATTGAGACGGGAATTCTCCCCGCTTTCGCGAAGAAAGACTCGCGAAGAAGGGCCGGAGGGGCCGAGGCGCAGAGCTTGCCGGGCCGCACCTCCTGCGCTTATTTGGTGGCCGAGACGGGCTTATAACCGGAGCCGCCGGCTTTTTTGAACGCCGCGAGACCTTCTTCCACGCTGAGCAGGGGCGTGGTTTTGGTGCTGCGCACCGAACCGCCGCTGGCGACGGCCAGTGACAACGCCGCGGCGCTGATGTTGTTGGGCATTTCCACAATGCAGACGATGTCCTGGTCGCCGAAGGAGAGCCAGAGACCGGTGAGCGAACCGCCGAGCTTTTCGACGGTTTTGCGTACGGCGTCGGCGCGGTTCTGCGGGTTCCTGATGAGCGCCGTCAGCGCCTCAGTGGTGTAAGACGTTTGCACGAGATAACTGGGCATGCGAAGTTGCCTTTCCGGAGAAGTGAACCAGGGGAGCTACAGGGAGGCACCCAATATACACCCGGCGGATCGGCGCGCCGGAGGAAAATGATGTGAGGCGGAGCTCGGGGGCAGGATTCAACTCGACCCTGGCCCGACCTGCTACACTCGGTTTCGTTATGTCCCCAGCGAGCCTGCTGATTGCCTTGGCTGCGTATCTGCTTGGATCGATTCCGACCGGATATTTGCTGGTCCGGTTCGTGCTGAAGCAGGACATTCGCACAGTTGGCAGCGGCAACATTGGCGCGACGAATGTGCTGCGCTCGGGCGGCAAGGGACTGGGCGCGGCGACCTTCCTGCTGGATATGCTGAAAGGCTGCGCGGCGGTGTGGATGGGCATGCTGGCGGCGCGGCTGTGGATGCCGGGCGTTCCGGTGCGCAACGTGGCGGCCCTGGCGGCGCTGTGCGCGGTGCTGGGGCATATGTTTCCGGTGTGGCTGAAGTTTCGCGGGGGCAAGGGAGTGGCGACGGGCTTTGGCGTGTTCCTGGTGGCCGCGCCGTGGGCTGCGCTGGCGGCGCTGACGGTGTTTGCGCTGGTGCTGGGAGCGAGCCGGTTTGTGTCGCTGGCGTCGATCACGTCGGCGGCGTGTTTTCCGGTGTTCGCGTGGCTGCTGGATCACGGCGACAAGCCGGCGTTCTTCCTGGCCGTGCAGGCAATTGTGGCGCTGCTGATTATCGTGAAGCACCACCGGAATATTCGGCGGCTGATGACGGGAACAGAGAACCGTTTTGGCGCGAGGAGGACCGCATGAGCCGCGTGGCCGTGCTGGGAGCGGGCGCATGGGGCACGGCGCTGGCGCTGAGTTTTCATCGCCGCGGCCACGCGGTGACGCTGTGGTCGCACAGCGAGGATGAGGCGCGCGTGATTCGCGAGGCGCGCGAGAATACGCTGTTTTTGCCCGGATTCGCGCTGCCGCCGGAGATTGAGGTGACGGCGAAAGATGCGGCGGTGCGCGACGCGGAGATTGTGGTCTCCGTGGTGCCGTCGGAGTTTCTGCGGCCGACGATGAAGCGGCTTGCGCCGCACCTGCGCGCGAGACAGATTGTGGTGAGTGCGACCAAAGGCGTGGAGGACCACACATTTCTGCGCATGACCGAGGTGCTGACGCAGGCGCTGGAGCCGGCGGGGGTTCGGATGCCGATTGGCGCGATGAGCGGGCCGAGCTTTGCGCTGGAAGTGGCGCAGGGACAGCCGACGGCGGTGACGGTGGCCTTTGACGATGGAGAGATTTCGGCGCGGGTGCGGGAGGAGTTTTCGTCGGAGAGTCTGCGGCTGTACACCTCGACGGACGTGATTGGCGTGGAGCTGGGCGGGGCCCTGAAAAACGTGATTGCGATTGCGGCGGGCGTGGCGGCGGGCGTGGGTTTGGGGTACAACTCGGCCGCGGGGCTGATGACGCGCGGGATTGCCGAGATTACGCGACTGGCGGTGGCCTGCGGCGGACGGCGCGAGACGCTGGCGGGGCTGAGCGGCGTGGGCGACCTGGTGTTGACGTGTACCGGATCGCTGAGCCGGAACCGGACGGTGGGCGAGGCGCTGGGACAAGGGCGCAAGCTGCCGGAGATTCTGGCGGGGCTGGGCGGCAAGGTGGCCGAAGGCGTGCGGACGACGCGTGCGGCGCTGGGGCTGGCAGGGCGGCACGGCATCGAGATGCCGATTGCCGAGCAGATGGAACAGATTCTGGATGCGGGCAAGGACCCGCGCGAGGCGATTAGGGAGCTGATGCTGAGGCCGGGCAAGGACGAGCAGTAGAGGCAGCCGACCGGGAACAGCGGGAAATGCAGGTCAGCAAGTCAGCCGGTCAGCAAGCCAGGGAGTCAGCGAGCCGGCGCCGTGCGGCGGCGCGCCAGGAAGGAAGCTGAGATGCAGACGAATCGGTCGTTGCCGCGAGCGACGGTGATTCCGGAGCTGGCGTATGCGGATGTGAACAAGGCGGCGGAGTGGCTTTGCAGGGCCTTCGGGTTCCGGGTGCGGATAAAGATGGGGAGCCACAGGGTGCAGATGCACGCGGGCGGCGGCGCGGTGATTGCAACTGAAGTGCGGGAGGAGGATCGCGGACGTCCGTTGACGGCAGGCCACGCGGTGATGGTGCGGATGCAGGACGTGGACGCGCACTGGCGGAGGGCGGGGGAGGCAGGAGCGAAGATTACGCGCGAGCCGCGGACCTATCCCTATGGCGAGCGGCAATACAACGCGGAAGATCTGGCGGGCTATGCGTGGGCATTTTCTGAAAGCGTGGCCAATGTGGACCCGGCGGAGTGGGGCGGGACGGCGGTGGAGCTGGAGGAGTGAAGGGCTAGGTTGCTTTCCCCGCTCTCAAAATCGAGACCTTGATGGGATAAGGACGAAGGCTTCTACGATGGTGCAGTGGTTTTTGGATTGAGGACCAGAGACTACGAGCCAGGGAGAAGCCTTCTATGAAGATTGTAGGATGTGATTTCCATCCGCGGTGGCAGCAAGTGGCGGTTTTCG
>DATLRP010000007.1:0-20394 GCA_035534635.1 Occallatibacter sp. | reverse complement strand
GTGATTGCGGGGGTTCGTGCTTTCCCCTTCGCTCAAGTCCGGTCGCTCAGAATGTCAGTTCTTTTGGGGATTGGGACGGGATGGGCCGGGGTGGAGTGCGGGAAAAGCGACCGCAGATCTTTCGACTCCCTTCGCTGGCGCTCCGGTCGCTCAAGAGGACAGTCGCTTGTGGTGGGCGGAGTGAAGCAGGGGCTGAAGCCCTGGTGGTTGTATGCCGGCGTTGCGGCACGACTGAAGTCGTGCCCTGTTACAAAGCCAAATGCAGGTTCTTCGCTCCGCTTACCGCAGTTCCGCGCCCTTTTGCGTCTTGACAACGCCTTCCGGTTTATCGACAGGAGGACAGTGTTCTGTGGGAGTGGGCGGAGATTCCATTCCCACCCATTCCGCAAGGTGCGCGGAATGGATGGGGCACATTGGGCAGCAGGATGGGGCGCGAAGTGGCCCGGCGAATTGGCGGGACGCTATTTGCCGGCTGTCTCGACGGGTTTGACGGCGCTGAAGGGGACCTCGAAGGTGCCGACGCGGTGGGAGGCGTCGTCAAAGACGCCGATGCGCAGCCAGTAATTGCCGTTGGCGACGGGGATGGCGGTCTTGAGGTGGAGGCCGCGGCCAAGGAACTCAGGCCAGAGATTGGGCTTGATGTCGAGGCCGACGCGATGCTCTTCGCGGCGGATGACGTTGCCGTAGCGGTCATAGACAATGAGGGAGAGGTTGATGAGGCCTTTGCGGGTTTCGTCGGGGGTGAGCTGGAGCTCGAGCTTGGAAGGGTCGAGGTTGATGTCGACGCTGTACCAGGTGTGGGGCTTTTTGGGGATGTCTTTGACGCCGGCGGGGGGCTGGAAGGAGTCGGGCAAGGGCAGGATGCGCACGTCAAAGGGAATCTGCTGGCTCTGGGGCATGCCGAGATCCATGAAGGGCAGCAGCGGGTCCATGGCGCCGGGGTTTTGGGCGGCGTACTTCTGGATGGCCTGGTTGCGGACGGCCATTGCTTCGCCGGGCAGGCCGGTATCGACGGCGAAGTAGCCGCGGCGATAGGAGAGGTCGTATTTGCCGCCGGAGACTTTGACGCGAATCTGGCGGTAGGTGCCGTCCATATTGTTGTCAGTGGGCGAGTAAGAGAGGGAGTAGAAGTCGTCGCTGGTGGAGCTGATTTTGTCGATGACTTTGGCGAGGCCGTTGGTGTTGACGAAGGCATGTCCGCCGGAGTCCTTGGCCAGCATTTTCATGTTTTCCTGGTTAAGGTTTCGGGTCTTGTCCTCGGTGACCATGCTTTGGGAAAGCTCGCCCGCGGGGCCGACCATCTGACCGCCTTGCGTTGCATGGGGGAGCACGGTGCCGGCCTGATAGAGGGCGTTTCCGGTTACACCAGCGGCGTCGACGGGATAGAGGGCAACGCGAGCGGTGGCGAGCATGGCGAGCGTCTTCTTGATTTCGCGGCCCAGACGTGGGTCGGCCCCGGAAGAGGCGGAGCCTGCGTCGACGAAGATGGTGGGAACAGATTCAGAGAACCAGATGACGTTCTTGCGGCCGGGAAAGCTGTTGAGGAAGGTGGCGAGACGCTGGAGGTTGGCGAGCGTGAGAAGGACGCGGTCACCGGCCTGGGCGTCGTCATTTTCCTGAATGAACTGCACCAGGCCGGCGATCATGCCGGGCGAGGCGACAGTTGCGGTTGCGCCGCCGCCGGCCGGCGCGGCCTCACTCATCATGCTGACGAGGTTTTGCTGGGAGTTTGTCTCCTCCTGGCCTTTGAGCATCTCGGCGTTCTGGACTTCGTTGTTTTTCGGATTCTTGAGGGCCGCGACGAGAAGGGCGGGATCATCGGTGAATCCCTGGATGAAGTGGAGGCCGAGGCCCATGGTGAAGACGGCCATGCGGTTGCCGGGCTTGGCGGTCTTGAGGAATTTGAGAGCCTGGGTGTGGACGTAGCTCTGATTGTCCATGGTGGTGTTGAGCGAGTCGAGGAGGAGGACGTTGACGGCGGGGGGGGCGTGAAAGGGCGAGATGTTGGTGAAGACGTCGGGCGGGAGTTTGGGGATCTGAACCGGCGCGGGGGCGGGGTTGGCGGTCTGCTCCTGAAAGAAGTTGATGGTTTGCGGCTTGCCCTGCTCGGTGACGGAGAAGTCGCTCTGCTTGAGGCCGGTGACGGGGTTGCCGTGATGATCATTGACAACGACGTCGACGAGCACCTCGCGGCTGGTGACACTGAGCGTGGTGGTGGGAGGAGCGGAGGCGGGCGGAGCGGATTGGGGCGGAGCGGTTTGCGCAAGCAGTGGAGCGGATGCTGCGGCAAGACTGAGCAGGATGGCAGGAATAAAGCGATTCATCTGCGTAGCCCTTCTGGGACGACGCAAGACTATCACGGGAGAGGTCGGCGTGGCAGCGGAAACCGGCAGCCAGCGAGCGCGTTGGCGGGTCAGCGCGTTCACAGGTTGGGAATGGGGGCTGGGAATGGGGCGGGGCGGAGCCGGAGCAGGGAATGGGTACTGGGTCAGGTGATTTCCACAGGGGATGCGTTAACTGCGGTGTTTATCGATCCAGTCCCAAACGAATTTTTTCTGCCACCCGGCGTATTTTGCGAATGTCGTTGATAGATCGAGTTCGCCTACAAACACTGTGTCGTTTTCACCGAGAAATGGCTGGATATAAGTAAACCACTCGCTAGGATCAGTATTGGTCCAAAGAATCCACGTGCTCGCTCCCAATTTCAGCCAATCGAGTGCCTTGTCAAAAAGTGGCGTAATTTCATCCACTTTTGCCGGTCCTCTCCACGTAAACGCCACAATAAGGAAACGCTCGCGGTAATCAGCCATCGATATGCCGCTCCTGTTCTTGGACCTTTGTCGAAAGTGCCGGTGACTGAACGAGGGCGGCTGCCCCAGGTAGTGCGGGCTGGAGGTCTTCCGGCTTCGGCGAGAAATTCTTCGCAGTCGCTTCAAACCGCTTATATGCGCTCCACTCGGCACCTTCTAGCAGAACTTTATCTGGATGCTTGTCCGCAAACCCGATTATGCGAATCAGCCAAAAACAGAAGATCAGCACTCCAAGGACGATTGCTCCGAACTTCATTAAGTCGGAGTGAATAGTCAATGCCACACCAAAGAGCCCGGCTTCCAAGACGCAGATCACAATTGCGGATTTTCCCATGAGACCACTCCCGAATTTGAATACGCCGCCGGACTCGTTGAGAGCCTTCAGCGTGTTTTCATCAAACATTGGCGTGTCTCGGGATGAGAAATTGCACAAGGCAGCAATCCCGAGTACACTTGTCCTGTGCGCCCGGGAGGGCCGCAACGAAAACCCACGCATCCCGCCAAGAATGAATGTGGGGTTTCGCAGTTTTAATATGCTGTTGTGATTTTACTCCTAGCCCGCCTATGCCGCTTGGAAGATTCGATCCAGAATCGACCGCCCATCCAACAGCTTCACCATTTCCTCAATCGTCCAGACGCGATTCGAGATTCCCGCTTCCATCGCGGGAGTCACGCGTAGCGTCTGATGAACGCGGCAGAAGTTGTAGTAGAGGAAATAGATCGCCAGCATGTGCTCATGGTTCTCCAGCTTCTTTGAGAAAGCATTTGTGAGCCGGGTGAACCGGCGCATCGACATGCGCATGGTAAGGTTCTGGCGTTCCACATACGACGTGCTGATGTGCTTCGGATCGGGGTTGCCGATTACACGAACCGATTCGGTGCCGATGCACACGCCGGGACTGTAACGGGTGTCCGGTTGCGCGGGATTGCCGTACAGCTTTATCAGCAGCGCGTAATCCACATCCATGCCAAACGCACCCTCGACAGCTTCAATGTAGGCTTTGTGGCCGTCAGTGGTGATCTGTACGCGGGTGGTCACACGCGCTGCTACATCCTCCATAAATGATCTTGCCCAAGCTGCATCCCTGCCGCCGCAAAGGTAGGAAACGATCAGCTTGGAATCAGCATCCAGCGCCGTCCAGGTCCACAGACTGCCAGCGCCTTCGGCCTTCTTTTCCTCTGAGACGTTCTTATCCTTGCCGTAGCAGAAGGACCAAATCTCATCGCACTGGATGCGCTTCGCGCCCACGTTGCGGACGTGCTCATCGTGGTATTCGGCGCAAACCTTGCCCATCTCAGCCAACAGGGAAAGGACAGTGCCCTTGGCAATGCCGGTCATGCGGCAGGTTGAACGGACGCTGTTTCCCTCGACTAAGGCCGATACGACTTGAACCCGCTGCGCTGTGCTCAGGCGACTCATAATGAGTAAATACTATGCGTGAGCGGTCAAGAAGTCAACAAAATAATTGCGGATATTACCTTTTATGGTTGCGGAATACTTTATTCGGTGTATTATCTGATTGAGAGGATGGGGTCATCTATGAATGCCGAACCGTTACAAAGCGCGCCGGAAGTTGAAGAGGAGCCTCAAAAGGGTGAGAAAGCAGAGCGGGGGCGTTCGCGCATCGAGTGGCCGTATTACAGCCTGGATGAGGCGTCTAAGCTCGCTAAGGGCATCTTCGATCTAGGCGGAAGTTGTCAGATCGATCAACTCGCTGGCCATCTGAATCAGACGGCCACAGGTGGCGGGTTCCGCCTGAAGGTCCAAGCTTCTCGCACATTCGGTTTGGTAAATTCCATTCAAGGTCAACTGACGCTAACAGATTTAGGCTCAGAGATCGTGGACCCCGATGGAGATCGCCAAGCCAAAGCCGATGCATTTATGAAAGTCCCCCTGTATAGCGCAATTTACGAGCAATTCAAAGGGAAGACTCTGCCCGGAATCGTTGGACTTGAGAATGCAATGGTCAATCTCGGCGTGGCGATCAAGCAGAAAGATAAGGCACGTCAAGCATTCCTGCGCTCCGCAAAGGAGGCCGGTTTTTTTGCATACGGTGCGACGAAACTCGTTTACCCAATCTTTCCCGTACCCGTTCAGGAGCGAGCCTCGAAGGATGCGAAGGTGCCCGATTCCATTATTCCTCCAGCATCGCAGGCAAACGGAAGCGGGAAAAGCGGGAACGGTAGCGGAAGCGGATACGACCCCCTTATTCAAGGGTTGCTTAACAAACTTCCCGACCCCGCTAATCCATGGACTTTAGAGGGGCGTAGAAAGTGGCTGCAATTAGCCCTAGGCATTCTCGACGTAATGTATACCGGCGCAGAGGAAGGTAAATCCCTCGCCATTACCGTCGAATCCGATTCTGCTAAATAGAGAACGCCCGGCAGCAGACCGGGCGTTCGGAAGGGAGTAAGTATGTGCGGACCGTAAATATCTCAGTCCAGACTAGACAGATCGTAATTACCATTAGCCGTGGCGATGAAACTGTCGTAGTCGTTATCCCAATATAGGGTACATCAACCCTACGCATAGGTACAGAGCCTCATGAACCCTGGACCTCTTTCGTAACCCCTTTTGCCTTCGCCCAGCGGGCTGTAGCGGCCTTCTGGGCGATTTCACTGAGACGTTCATCTGACAAAATCTCTTTACGCTTCGGGCCGCCCTTGAGCCCTCCTAAACGGCCTAGCGCCACAGCAGCCGCGTTCTTCTCCCTTGGCTTGAGTGGCCCACCCGTCGAAATCTCCACGACCCGGAGCGCGTTCTGTGCGAAGTCCTGCTTCTTTGCCATGCCTCTATGATGCTTGAGCGGTCACGCGGACGCAAGGGCCTGTGGAAATCACTTGGCCCATTACCAGGGAATGGGGATGGTGCAAGGGTGTGATGGAGGTGTGGTAATCTTGCGCGTTCGGCGGCAACAGGAAGAATGGAATCCTGAAACGAGACCGGCACCTGTTCCAATACCGGGGCGGGACGGACGAAGCGGCGAGGCTCCGGGGCACAACGGCAAGCGAAGAAGGGACTGAGCGATGAGGGACACTCTGGGAGTGTTGCTGGCGGGGGGAGCCGGGGAGCGGCTGTTTCCGCTAACCCGTGACCGGGCCAAGCCGGCGGTGCCGTTCGGCGGGCACTATCGGATTATCGATATCACGCTCTCCAACTGCATCAATTCAGGGCTGCGCAAGGTGTACATCATGACGCAGTACAAGGCGCTGAGCCTGAACCGGCACATCCGCGAAGGGTGGACGGGGATTGTGGCGCAGGAGCTGGGAGAGTTTTTCGAGCTGCTGCCGCCGATGCAGCGGACGGGCGCGAACTGGTACATGGGGACGGCGGACGCGGTGTACCAGAATATCTATTCGATTGGGAGCGAGCAGCCGAGCCACATCATTATTCTGTCGGGCGACCACATTTACAAGATGGACTACAGCCGCATGCTGAGCCACCACGTGGAGACAAAGGCGGATGTGACGCTGGCGACGCAGCCGATTGCGCCCGACGAGGTGTCGCGGTTCGGCGTGGTGGAGGTGGGGCAGACGGGCGAGGTGATCGGGTTCCAGGAGAAACCGGCGACAACGACCATTCGGTCGCCGTTCAACCCGAACGCGGTGGACGCGTCGATGGGGATTTACATTTTCAACACGGAGACGCTTCTGAAGGCGCTGATTTCCGACGCCGAGGACCCGAATTCGAAGCACGACTTCGGGCACAACATTCTGCCCAACCTGCTGGGAAAGCGGAAGATGGTGGCTTACAGCTTTGTGGACGAGAACAAGCAGGAGGCGCTTTACTGGCGGGACGTGGGGACGCTGGACTCCTACTACGAAGCGAACATGGATTTGTGCTCGGTGTCGCCGACATTCAACCTGTATGACAAAAGCTGGCCGATCCGGACGCGGGTGCGGCAGTATCCGCCGGCAAAGTTTGTGTTTGGCGAGCCGGGGCGTACAGGCATGGCGGTGAACTCGATTATCACGGCGGGCGTGATTATTTCGGGCGCGTCGGTGTCAAACTCAGTGCTGTCACAGGATGTGCGCGTGAACTCGTACTCGGACGTGGACGCGAGCATTATCTTTTCGCACGTGAATATCGGACGGCATTGCCGGATCCGGAAGGCGATTATCGACCGGGATGTGCATATTCCTGAGGGGACGGTGATCGGCTATGACCCGGTGGAGGACAAGCGGCGGTATTTCGTGACGCCCTCAGGGCTGACGATTGTGACGCGGGATGCGTCGCTGTTCGAGAACCCGGTGGACCCGAGCTTTCAGGAGCGGTACTGAAGGCGGGCGGTGCGGCGGCGCAAGGCGAGCAAGGATGAATCCGATGAGAATGACTTTGTGGTTGGCGCGCGGGCTTGCGGGCGCGGAGGGCGGCCGTATGCCGGTTGTGGCGCTGTTGCTGACGGGGCTGATTGTGGGTGGCCCGGGCGGCCCTTTATTGACAACGCGGGCGCAGGCTGCGGGTTTGGCCCCGGTTCAGGCGACGGTTCAGACGACGGGGCAGGCGATGAGTTTGGCTCCGTGTGCGGCGGGCGCGGAAGGCCTGGGAGTGCGGTGGATTGTGAATGCGGGCTCGCTGCGGCGGGCGGCAAGCGCGATTCCCCTCGAGGAGCAGGAGCGGTTTTTCGGGAGCCCATGCACGTTTCTGGTGGGCAAGCAGAATCTGGAGCCCTATGCGCACTGGAGTGCAGTGGGGACGATAACGATTCGGAGCGCGGCGGAGGTGGATCGGTGCTGCGGCGAGGGAGTTGGGGCGGTCTTGTACGACCCGGAGGCATGGCGGTTTACGCCGCCCGAGGAGAAGCGGCATCCGGGAGCGGCGGCGTGCCGCGTGGCCGAGGTGGTGCATGGGCAGCACCGGCTGCTGATTGTGGCGCCGGCGGCGGATCTGGCGGGCGGCGGGCCGGAGCGGTTTGAGCGGTTCCTGCGGGCAAAGATTGCGGCGCGGGTGGCACGGTGCGCGGATGTATACGAGATTCAGGCGCAGGGGACGGAGCCCGATGTACGCGCGTTTGAGGAGTTTGTGCGCAAGGCGGCGGCGCAGGCGCGGAGCGCGCGCAAGGGGATTGTGGTGCTGGCCGGAATCAGCACAAACCCCATGGGCAGAGAGGTTTCTGCTGAGGCGGTCTACGCCTGCGTGCGGGCCGTACGCGAGGAAGTGGACGGCTACTGGTTGAACATTCCGGCCGGCGGAGCGGCGTGCCCAAGCTGCGGGGAGCCGAAGCCGGCGATTGCGGCCGAGTTGCTGAAAGAGATGGCCGCCGGGGGTCGTTAGCAGCCTTTCCTGCGCAGCCGGAGAGAGCATGGTGGCCAGACGCAAGGCTGGATGCATGATTGGGGAACCAAACGGGATAAGTCTGCGTATAACCCGACATGCAATGCGCGGGTACATTAAGCTGGAACGTGCTGGGCGTGGCGACGCTGCCGAAGCCCGCGCGGAGGGCCGTGCAGAGGCGGGAGGGAACGCCGCTGCCGGACGACCGGACCCAGGGCAAAGGGATTGCTGGAACGGGCGGCGGCAAGGAAATCCGCGCCGAGCGCGGGGAGGGTAAAGGGCTGGAAGCTGACTGGTCCCAAATCGTCCGCTGCTGCATGGACGGAGATTCCGGCGCGTGGGCCGAGCTGGTGCGCACGCACCATCGGCGCGTTTACGGCTTGTGTTTCCGATTTACGGGGAACGGAGCCGACGCCGAGGACCTGACGCAGGATGTTTTCCTGAAGATTTATTCAAACCTGGCCAGCTTTGACTCGGGGCGGGGTAGCCTGCAGGTGTGGATTACGACGATGACGCGGAACCTGCTGGTGGACAACTTCCGGCGGACGCGGAACCTGCGGATGACCGGATCGCTGGACGAGGGCTGGGACGAGGCGGACGAGCTGCGGCCGGTGGACCGGCTGATGGCCGGCGGCCCGACGCAGCACGAGACGGCAGCGCAGCATGAGCTGGCCAAGATGGTGCAGCTGGCGCTGGCGAAGGTGTCCGCGGAGCTGCGCGAAGCGGTGATTTTGAGAGATTTGCAGGATATGGATTACAAGGAGATTGCCCAGGTGCTGGGCATTCCCGAGGGGACGGTGAAGTCCCGCATCAGCCGGGGTCGCGCGGAACTTGCGAGGCTTCTGGAGCGTAATAAGCGGGAGGTGATGTGACCATGGCAGACCGAGCGAACATTCCGAATTCGGCGGCATGCGGGCAGTGGGAGACACTGCTGGCCGACGCGCTGGACGGGCTGCTGAAACCCGGGGACGAGGCCACGTTCACGACGCATATGGCCACCTGCGCGGCTTGCGCGGCGCTGTTTGAAGAGGCGCGGCGGGGCCGGGAGTGGCTGGAGTTTCTGAGCCCGGAACCAGAGGTGCCCGAGGGACTGCTGACGAAGATTCTGGCGTCGACGGGACCTGGGCAGGTGGGCGGATACGGCCTGGTGACGGGTGACAGCCATGCGCTGCCGGTGATGCCGGCGTGGCAGCGACCGGGCCTGATGGCGCGGATCCGGCGGTTTGCCGAGCCGCGGCTGGTGATGACGGCGGCGATGGCGTTCTTCTCAATTGCGCTGACCCTGAACCTGACGGGCGTGCGGCTGGCGGACCTGAAGTTCGAGAATCTGAAGCCGAGCGTGGTGCGGTCGTTCATGGAGCGGCGGCTGACGATGGCTTCGACGCCGATTATCCGCTACTACGACCATCTGCGGCTGGTGTATGAGGTGGAAACCCGGATGCAGGAGCTGCGGCGTTCAACGCAGGGCGAAGCGAACCAGCCTTCGCAGCCGGGACAGGCGACGCCCGCTCCGGGGCAGTCAAAGGAGAACGCGCCCAAGAAGGATGGAGGGTCGCGGGTGAACCCTCCGGCGCGGGGCGGAACGCCGGTCTCCCAGGTTCCGGGCGCCTACCTTGAGACAAAGATGCTTTTCAAGGGTCGGCACACGCACTCCGGAAGCGGCGGCAGAGGGACGAAGGAAAGGGGCACAGTATGGACTGTGTAAATCACAACGGAGTGCAGGCAGCTGCCTTTTGCCAGAACTGCGGCAAGGCGCTTTGCGCCCAGTGCGTGCGGAGTTCGCCGACGGGACAGGTGCTGTGCGAGCCGTGCATGCTGAGCTTCCAGAACTTGCAGCAACCTTTTGTGGCTGCGCAGTTGGGCGGGCCGAACCCGGTGGCGGCGGGGGTGCTGGGACTGATTCCCGGCGTGGGCGCGATGTACAACGGGCAGTTCTTCAAGGCACTGATCCACGTGGTGATCTTCGCAGTGATCGTGAGCCTGACGGGGAACTATCCGATCTTTGGGATTTTCATCGCGGCGTGGATTCTTTACCAGGCATTCGAGGCGTATCACACGGCGCTTGCGCGGCGGGACGGGCAGCCGCTGCCGGATCCGCTGGGCCTGAATGAGGTGGGCAACTGGCTGAACCTGGGTTCGCGGAACACGTATCCGCCGCCGCCGGCCGGAGTACCGCCGATGGGACAGACTCCGCCGGCCGGAGGAGCGTATCCGCCGGGAGCGGGGGCGTATCCGCCGGGGGTCGCGCCTGCGCCGCCGATGCCTCCGATTCCGCCGGTGCCGCCGCTTTTCTGGCGCAGAAGGGAGCCGATTGGGGCGATTTTCCTGGTGGGTTTCGGGCTGATTCTGCTGCTGAACCAGATGGGCTGGGTGACGCGGCAGATGCTGGGCTACCTGTGGCCGCTGGTGTTTATCGGGTTTGGAGTGTGGCTGATTGTGCGCCGGATGGGCGATGCGAAGGGAGGTTCCCAATGAACCGATATTTCCTGATTCGGCGGCTGAAGGGGCCGATGATTCTGCTGCTGCTGGGCGTGGTTGCATTGCTGCACCACGCGGGGGTTACGCGGATGTGGAGCTTGTTTGTGCCGCTGCTGCTGATTCTGCTGGGCGTGCTGCTGCTGGCCGAGCGGGCAACGCTGGCGACGATGGGCGATGACCCGTATGCGGGCTCCGCGCCGGGGAGTTATCCGGGCAGTTATACGGGCGGCTATACGGGCGGCTATCCGGGAGCCTATCCGGGTTCGCAACCGGGTGTGCAACCGCAGGCAGGGACCGGCAGCGGGACTGCGACGGGGCCGACAACAGGTTCGGGAACGAGCTCTGGAACAGGTTCGGGAGAATGGAATCCGCCGCAGGGGGGACAATCATGAGCAGCCAGCCTCCTTATCCGCCTCCGGGCGGGGTTCCGGGCGGGGTTCCGCCGTATGATCCGCGGACGCAGTGGAAGGTTTATCGCGAGCAGCAGAAGGCTGCGTGGCGTATGCAGCGCGATGCGTGGAAGGTGCAGCGGCATGCGTGGAAGGCCGGCTACGGTGGCCCGTATGGGCCGCGGGTGCCTTCGGTGGTGGGCCCGATTCTGCTGATCGGAATTGGCGTGGTGGGCGTGCTGCTTTACAGCGGGACGATTTTGCCGGGCAGGTTTTGGATGTGGTATGGGAAGTGGTGGCCGCTGCTGCTGATTGCGGCGGGGCTGGCGCTGCTGGCCGAGTGGGCGATTGATTTGCGCCGGGAGACGCCGGTGCGGCGAAGCGGAGGGTTCGTAGGCGGGCTGATTCTGCTGGCGATCCTGGGCTTTGCGGCGGCGGGGTGGAGCAACTTCAGGGGTACGTGGCCGAACAATTGGGGCGACAACAACCAGGGGTTCTTCAACTTCTTCGGGCTGCCGGAACATGATTTCGACCAGCAAGTGATTCAGACAGCGGTTCCGGCCAACGCGGCGGTGCAGATCCAGGATGCGCGCGGGGACGTGAGCGTGGCGGTGGGCGACGGGCCCAACCTGACGGTGCAAGCGCACGAGGTGGCCTACGCGGATTCGGACGACAAGGCAAAGAAGATTTTCGACACGATTGCGGTGCACGTGACGGTGACGGGCAATTCCGTGCTGGTGAAGAGCGAGGGCAACGACCGCGGGCGGGTGAACCTGACGGTGACGGTGCCGAAGACCGCGCTGGTGACGGTGAACAGCGGGCGCGGCGACGTGACGGCGGCGGGGCTGACGGGCGGCGCGACGATTACGACCAGCCACGGAGATGTGCGGCTGAGCGCGATCGACGGGCCGGTGCAGGTGCACTTCGAGGGCGGACGCGGGGAGTTTGCCGCGCACCAGGTGAACGGCGACGTGACCTCAGACGGGAACTGCAACGACGTGACGCTCTCGGAGATCAAGGGCAAGGTTTCGATGAACGGGGAAATCTTCGGCGACGTGCATATGGAGACGGTTATGGGTCCGATCCACGTGCACACGTCGATGACGGAGATGGATTTGGCGTCGCTGCCGGGGGACCTGACACTGAATTCCGACGTGCTGCGCGCGACGCAGGCCAAGGGCGATGTGCGCGTGGTGACCCACGCCAAGGATGTGGACCTGAACCAAATCTACGGCGACACGTATGTGGACGACAGCCGCGGAGAGATTTCGATTGAGCCCGCGGGCTCCTACAGCGTGGATGCGCGGAACGGAAAGGGTGACGTGGAAGTGACGCTGCCGCCGAACGCGTCGGGCACGGTGACCGGGCACACGCAGAACGGTGACATCGTGAGCGACTATCCGCTGCAGATCAGCGGAAACGAGAGCAAGACAGTGTCGGGCGTGATCGGCTCAGGCAAGGGGAAGATTACGCTGAGCGCGGACGTGGGCGATCTGCGGATTCGCAAGGGCGACGGCTTCCCGGAGACTCCGATGACGCCGACTCCGCCGGCCTCGCCGAAAGGGCCGCGCCTGAAGGTGCACCCGGGCGATGCAACGCATGCGGTGACGCAGTAACCGGCCAACAGCCGGGCAACAGCCGGTGAGGGGCGCGAAGAACACAAAGCGAGAATTGAGGGCGCGAGAGGGCAATCCTTTCGCGCCTTCGGCATTTGCGCGGTTTCATCGGATGGCAGAGTGCGCTGCTGGTGATTACCCCGCGGCTTACGTTCGGGTGTATGCTCCGAAGGCGAGGGGGGTATGGCGACGATGAACCACACGCCGATACGCGTGATTACGGTGGAGAGGGAGTACGGCTCGCGGGGCGGAGAGTTTGCGCACGAGCTGGCGGAGCGGCTGGGCTGGAAGCTGATGGACTCCGAGCTGGTGAAGGGCGTGGCCAAGGCTGCCGGGGTCCCTCCAGAGCTGGCGGCGAAGTTCGACGAGCGGCTGGACCCGTGGTATTACCGCTACGGAAAGGTCTTCTGGCACGATTCGGCGTATCCGATGACGGGGCTGGGCGAGGACCAGGTGTTTGATTCCGACCGGATGCTGTCGCTGATTCACAAGGAGATTCTGGAAGCGGCCGAAGAGGGCGGGTGCGTGATTGTGGGGCGGGGCGCGTCCTGCGCGCTCGCGTGCTATCCGGGATGCTTCCACGTGTTTGTGTATGCGACGGCGAAGGCCAAGCGGGATTGGTTCCAAAGCGCGTTTTCCCAGCAGGCGCAGCATGCGGACCAGCTGCTGGCGGCCTTCGACAAGCGGCGTTCGGCAGTGATCAAGAAGTTCTACCAGCAGGACTGGTGCGCGCGCGGGCTCTATCACATGCTTTTGAACTCGGCAATCGGGATGGACGCGATGCTATCGGCGGTGCAGGGCGCGGCGGGGCTGATGGAGACCTCAGCAACGGCCGAGGGACGCACGATGGGGCCGGTGGGCGAGGCGTGCGTGGAGTAAGCGGGCACGGAGCAGCCGGCGCGAAGCAACCGGACTGAGCGAGCTAGAAATTCAGACAGCGCAACGCGGGACGCGCGGGCCGATGCGCGTGAAGACCTCCCAGGGGATGGTCTGGGCAGCGCGTGCGTGGTCGAACGCGGTGATGGTCTGGCTATTCTGTGTGCCGATGAGGACGACTTCGTCGCCGGGCGCTGCTTCTTCGATATCCGAGACATCGATGACGGACTGGTCCATGCTGATGCGGCCGACAAACGGCGCGAAGCGGCCGTGGACGAGGACCGAGAAGTGGTTGCCTAGCGAGCGGGAGAGACCGTCGCCGTAGCCCGCGGCGAGAAGCGCGAGGCGCATGGGCTGGGAGGCGACGAAGCTGCTGTTGTAGCCGACGGCGACGCCGGCGGGAACCGAGCGCAGGCTGACGATGCGGGTCTTCCAACTGAGAACTGGTTGGACGGTGCGGCGCGCTTCAGTGAGCGGAGCGGGTTCAGCCGGGCCGTTGCCGGGATTGAAGTCAGGATCGAATTCCGGGACGAGACCGTAGAGTGCGAGGCCCGGACGCAGGAGCGCGCGGCCGCCGTAGCGTGCGGCGAGGGCATGGATGAGCGCGGCCTGGCCGGCGAGGAGCGCGGCGGAGTTGCCCACGTTGAGCCAATCGGGCTGGAGGCCGAGGGCGGCGAGGCGGGTGAGGACGAGATCGAGGCGTCTGAGCTGGTCGCGGGTGACGCGTCCGTCGGCTTCGTCGGCCGCGTAGAGATGGGTCATGAGCCCCTCGAGGCGGAAGGGCGAGGGCGCGGCGAAGCGGATGAGGAGGGGTTGGAGCTGGTCGATCGCCGAGCCCTGGCGGCTCATGCCGGTGTCGATTTCGAGATGGACGGGGAGCTGCGGCGCGCCGTGGGGATGGGCGAGGGCGAGTTCATCGAGCTGCCAGGTCTCCCAGACGACGGGAGTGAGGCCGTGGAGGATGCAGTCGCGGCCCTGGCCGGGAAAGGGGCCGGCGAGGACGAGGATGCGGGCTTCAGGGCAGAGGTTGCGGACGGCCGCGCCTTCCTCCACGCTGGTGACGCCGAGCCAGCGCGCGCCGGCGTGCTCGACAGCGGGCGCGCAGAGGGCGAGCGAGTGGCCGTAGGCGTCCGCCTTGACGATAGCGAGCAGCTCGGCGTGGGGATGGGCGAGGCCGGCGAGGAAGCGGAAGTTGGCTTCGAGGGCGCGGGTGTGGATTTCCACCCAGCAGGGGCGCGTTGGCATGAGGTTGTCCACAGATCAGTGTAGGACAAGGGGCGTGGAGGTGGATGGAGGCTGAGCGCGGGCGCGAGAGATGCCGTTAGAGGTTGGGCAGTTCAAGCTGCTCAGCTCTGGCATTGAAAGGATCGGGTATTGGCCGCATATTTTCGCTCTTTAGGCGGTCAAAGATTGCTCTGATCTGCGGCGAGCCGACGTATAGCCGCCCACGTCGTTCTCCGTGTGGTATCAACAGCCCGGCAGCAACAAGGTTCTTCAGGTCCCTGCTGGCGAGCACGTCATTCAGTTCTGCAAGATTTCGATAGCTTGCATTCCTCACTCGGAGTCCCATTGCGGCCTGGCAAATTGCGTTGAGGGTTCTTTCCGGCAGACCGAGCTGCTTTACAATTTGGTCCGCTTCCTGAAACAGAAGGTCAAGCACTCTTGATCGGCTCAAGATGGTGCGGGCTTGTCTAAAATGGGCGGTCAGATTGAAATGAATCCACGCCTTCGTGCTGTTGCGTGGCTTCCACGATCCCTCGGCGGTCTTGGCGAGAGCTTCATAATAGGCAGGCGTGTTGCGCCCCAGATATTCCTCAATAGAGCAGAATTGAGATTCCAGGATGCCGTCGCGAGCAAGAACCAGCGCCTGTAAGCATCGTGCCATGCGGCCATTTCCATCTGAAAACGGATGGACCAAAACGAGATTCAAATGGGCCATCGCACCTTTTATGAGGACATGGCCGCAATCGTCGTCATCACCATTGAGAAAGTCGATCAACTCGGCGATTAGACCCGGCACTCTCTCGGCGTCCGGACCTTCATACACAACTTCGCCAGTAGGTTCTTGGCGAACGTAGACAGTACCCGCCCGCCAATTGCCTGGATGCTTCTTTAGATCATGCTGAAGCATCATGAAGTGGAGGCTTCGAAGGAATCCTTCGTTGTAGACGAAGTTCTTGTCCTTAGCCAATTCAAGAACAAAAGTCATTGCAGTCCGGTATCCAGTTACTGCCAGCCATGCTTCGCGGTCCGCTTCCAGCGGCTCCTCTCCTTCTGCGGCTGCAATTGCATCTTCAGCCGTCACGTTGTATCCCTCAATGCTGTTCGATCCTTGGATTGCACGAGCAAATGCGTCGCGACGAAGCATCCCCGTCCACCTTCTTGGCCTTGCCAAAGTGTGACGGAGTTTTTGACGCGTTTCCTCAATCTGCTGGATCACTTCCATCTCGGAGGTTCCGATTTGAGGAGGCTCGAATAGCATGGGTACACGATAAAGGGAATCAAAAGTAAAATCAAATAATAAATGACTGAAGTACAATATTATTGTACTATCTGCAACGGTCCAAATCCTCGTAATCTCGAAAAGCCCATTCGGGTCTTTGCTGCCGTGGTTATGCGGCGCCGGTCGCGTCGCTTGAATTCGGCTCGTCAGAGAACTGCGCCAGCTGCGCGGGTGCGGGGGGCGGCGTGACGAGGCTGACGAGGACCATGGCGAGCAGGGCGGCGATGAGCGCGGGGAAGATGGCGTCGCGCTGGGCGAGGATGGGCGGAAAGAGGCCGCGGACGCCGGGCGCGTCCCAGGCGAGGGTCACGACGGTGCCGGCGGCGATGGCGGCGACTGCTCCCCAGGCGGTGACGCGTTTGGAATAGAACGCGGCGAGGACGACGGGGGTGAGCGCGGCGGAGTAAATGGTGTAAGCCCAGAGCATTTTTTCAAGGATGCTGGGCGCGTAGACGGCCTGGTAGAGCGCCCAGATTCCGAGCAGCACCACGGCGAGGCGGGAGACGATGAGGATGCGCTTGTTGGAGGCGTTGGGCGCGAGATAGCGGACGAAGACATCCTGCACGAGATTGGTGGCAGGCGAGAAGAGGTAATTGGACGCGGTGGAGATGACCTTGGCGAAGACCGCGCCAAGCAGCAGCGCGCCCATGAGAGCGGGCAGGCCGTGGCGCGCGGTGTAAGGGATGATTTCGTAGGGCTGGCGGGCGACTTCGCCGGTTTGATAGAGCGCGGAGCCAAAGACGGCGATGGCGACGATGATGGTTTCAAGAAGGATGGTGCCGAGAAACCAGCCGACGACGGAGATGCGCGCGTCGCGCTCGGACCGGGCGGAGAAGAATTTCTGATACATGACCTGGTTGCCGAGCATGAGCAGGAGCGTGGGGACGAGGAACTCCATGGCGCGGAGGAAGGTGAGGTTGCCGAGGACTTCAAAGTGGGTCTCCGGCAGCGCGGCGTGCAGGCCGGCCCAGCCGCCGGCCTTGAAGAAGAGCATGGGCGTGGCGATGATGCAGATGACGGTGACGAGCGAGCCGATGGCGACATCCATGTACGCGACCGACGACATGCCGGCCAGCGCGGTGGTGAGGATGACGAAGGCGGCGATGATGTACGTGCCGAGATTGGGCGAGATGACGGTGGGGAAGATGAGATGGAGGACGTTGCCGCCGCCCTTGAACTGATAGCTGGTGATGCCGACGTAGGCGAAGAGAATGGCGATGGTGCCGAGGACGCGCGCGGTTTGGTTGTAGCGCGCTTCAAGGAGGTCAGGCAGCGTGAACTGCGCGAATTTGCGGGCGCGGGGGGCGATGAAGTAAATGAGCAACAGGCCGAGCCAGCCGCCGGCAGGGAGCCAGAGTGCGGCGAAGCCGTTGCGATAGGCGTTTTCCGCCCCGGCAAAGAGCGAGCCAGCGCCGATCCAGGAGGTGAGCAGGGTGAGAACGAGGACGAAGGCGGGCAGCGAGCGGCCAGCGACCAGATAGTCGGCCTTGGTGCGGACGTGGAAGGCGCGCTGGATGGCGACCGCGAGAAGGAGCACAACGATGACGGCCAGAACGATGACGTAGAGTTGGGACACGCGCGGCGTACCTCAAAAATGGGAAGCAGGCTGGCTGAAGTGTACTAGGGGGCGCCGAAAGGCCGCGCACAGCGTGGAGGCGTGTGCGGAGGAAGCGCCGGGCGGGGCCGCGGAGGCCGGGCCTGACCCTGGGCAACCATTGACCCGCAATTGAGGGAGTTGTTACACTGGCGTTGCGGGGTGGAGCAGCCCGGTAGCTCGTTGGGCTCATAACCCAAAGGTCGCTGGTTCAAATCCAGCCCCCGCAACCAATCAAATCAGTGGTTTAGAGAGAATTCAAAAATCGGATTCACTCCCACTGACTCCCAATAAGGAAAATCAACACTTCAGGCGCTCGCTTTCATCGGTTTGAGCACCATCGTGACGACCTTCCCATTTGCTTCCCGCTTCGACTCCGGCATTGCCTGTCCATACACGTTCATGGTTGTCTGAATCGATGCGTGCCGCATAAGTTCCTGCTGCACTTTCATCGGCGCTCCGGTCTCGTCCAGCCACGAACGGTACGTGTGGCGGAACGTATGCCAACCGAGCGGCCCCAATCCGAGTTTGATCCCGATAGGCTTGAGATGCCGCCTCTGGATCTCGGTTGAGTAATAAGGTCTGCTCGTCAGAGGGCTGGGGAACATCCATCCGCCCTTCGTCGGCGGACAATCCTTGGCCCAAGCAAGCAGAACCTCCAGTAGTGCTCCATGAATCGGTACATGGTCGCGGGAGTACTCGGTCTTTACATCGTCCACCCTTCCGTTCACAACGCTTCGTTGAACGAGGAGTTGACGATCATCAACTTCGAGATCTTCCCATTTCAATGCCGTAATCTCGCTAACGCGAAGTCCCAGGCATTGCGCGACCAGCACCATCGTGCGATACGGCTCCTTGAGGCTGGCTACGACGGCGTGAAAGCTTTCGATAGTCAAGATCATGGGGCGCTTCCGCCTTTTGGTGGAGTCTTTGACCCGCACCATTTCGATCGGATTGCGGCGCTCGTTGATGAGTTCCCAGCGCGCGGCACACTCGAAAAGCAGGTGCATCACGCTTCGTATATGAGCCTTCGATTTCGGGGCCATACTGAGTTCTTTCAACCAACCTTCCACCGCCATCGGTCGAATCTGTGCGAGCACATATTCACCCCACCGTGGCTTGATGTGCTGCTTGATGTTCGACAGGTACGACTTCCGCGTAGAGTAGCGTTCTGGCAACTCTTCCGCGATGTACCGATCACACAGCCCGCCAAACGTAACGGTCCCAAGATGGTTCTGTGGCTTTTCAGCGTTGAGTTTCAGGAGATGAGCTTCGACGGCCCTGCGGGCCTGGGACTCGGTTTTGTACTGGTCTGTCGTTCCGATAAAGCAAGCCTTGCGTACTCTTGCTCCTTCAGCGGCATCTTCGTAGTACCGAAACTCCCAAACATCTGCGCTCTTCGCCCGCTTCTTGAGCGATAGACTTCCGAACTGATAACGTGCGCGTGGCATCAAGATTCCTCCTTGAATCACGGCACGAATGGCTATCTTTAGGGTAGCCGAGTGCGCGCCGAATGACCACTGAAAACTTGCACTGCGCGGGCACCAAAGAGGTCTAGCTCACCATCTCGCGCTCTATCCATTGGGCGATGGCCGAAGGCTTGAATCGCCAGAGTTTGCCTACGTGCACACCTGCGATTTCGCCACGATGAACCATGCGCTGAAGAGTGCGGGGATGGACTCCGAGCAGTGCGGCGGCCTTGTGACTGTCGAGGAGCGGTTCGATGCCCGGTCGGCCAAGAATGGGCAAAGAATAATCGGAAGCGGGCGGTTTCTTCTCACCGAACATATCAAACCTCCGTTACGTGCTATCAAGTTGAAGCATCGTGACCAAAGAAGTCCAATGAGTTTCGGCAAGCGGATTATGACTGCCACGCATAAGCGCAGCTTCAGCTCCTCCAGATGCGCTTGGGTTGCGCGCGCATACGGGAACGAGAAAAGTGCATGACGAAAGTTATTTGACTCTGAGGAAAAATCTGTGGATAATCTGTGGACTGGCCGATTTGAACGCCTGAAAGCTTATGCCTTGGCGATTCTCTCAAGCATGAATACATCTGAATGGGAGGCCGGCCATGCAGAGCACAATCGAGATTCGTTACCTGACCGCCGTTGTAACCTTGGCGGAGGAATTGAACTACACGCGGGCTGCGAGGCGACTCCGCATGAGCCAGTCTGGATTGAGCCGCCGCATTCAGGATATTGAACTCAAGCTGGATATCAGGCTCTTCCATCGAGAGCGAGGCCTCGTTGAATTGACGGACGCTGGACGGGCTTTCGTCGAAGAGGCGCGGCTCTCAATCCTGCACGATGAGCGGGCAATTCAGTTTGCGAAAGCAGTGAATGAAGGAGCCGAGAGCATTCTGGAAATCGGAAGATCCCCAGACATTGATCCCGCTCTCGTGGAGATGTTGTTCTCCCTTCATCTTCCGCTCTACCCCAATCTGAAGATTCATCTGCACAGCGAGTTTTCCGCTGACCTGACCCACAGGCTTTTGAACGCTCATTTGGATGTGGCGCTTGTTACTCAACCCGCTGTAAACCCCAGACTGACGACGGTAAAACTGGCGGAAGCGCCCCTCTATGCAGTCGTTTCAGAAGACCATCTCATGGCACAAAAGGAATCGCTGAAACTCAAGGATTTGAGTGCGAGTCAGTGGGTTGTCTTGGATAGAAGAATCCATCCGACGCTCTACGAACAGATGATGAGGATAGCTGCTTTTGGCAACTTGCTTTGGCCCAGTTCGGCGGTTTAATGTGGCCCACCCTTGGAACGTTAAGTTTAAGAGGGTAGTGTTCGGTTCTGCTGGAGCGTAGCCCGAAGGGCGAAGCGGAAGCAGAACCGAGCGGCGACACC
>DATLRP010000006.1:0-69837 GCA_035534635.1 Occallatibacter sp. | reverse complement strand
GGGCCACCTTCGCCTTGAATGCCGCTGTGTGGTTCCTGCGTGGACGCCTGCTCATCTGCTCTCCTCTTCTCAGCCATCTTAGGCTGCCGAAGAACAGAACTCCCACTTATACCCCTGTCCGAATTTGCGGAACCGGCTCTCAAGAGAGGCCATATTTGGCTCCTTGGTTGTGGGATCGGCTTTTGGGCCGGTGTTCCTACACTCGCCCCTTGCAGCGGCGGGCAGGAACAATCTACCACTTGTGGCTTCTCTTGCTGCGCAATTCAATTGCCAAACCCCGCGCCGATACGTGAACGGCTCAGGCAAATTAGGACACTACCCGATCGCGCGCAGCCACGGAGTCTGGCCGGTCCGGTTCTATTCCTTGAGGTCCGGTCGAGTCACCTGCTGCCCGTTGCCAACCCGAATTCTGTCCTATTCGTTGTCCTGAATCTCCTGCTCGCCGCGTTGCGGTGCGGGAATCGCCAAATTCGCCCTCCATCTAAAAGGGTGTCTCAATGCAACTAGCCGAACAATGAAAGAGATAAATATTTCATATTCTGCATGTTAACCTTTCTTTCGAGAGTTACTTCTCGAAAGTCAGCCTTACGACTCGAATGTTTTTCCCCAGCTGGCAAACTGGGGTCCGAGTATGCTCCCGAAGCCTGCGGCGTTTACCGTTGCCGACCCTCCCCGGTCGTCCGAGCAGTGATTGATCCCGGCATTTCGAGACGCTGACGCTCTGCGATGCCCGTCCGTTGCGGACCCCGTTTAGCGCACGTCTTCTTGAGCCCAACTGTTTATTGAAACGTTATCGAATGATGAAAAACTGACGGCCTTGCGACGGTGCAGTCCAAGCCTGGATTTCCTTCTGGCCGTGTCGATGAGTCCAGCGGATTGGCACTCACTGAGGGGCAACTTCTCTGCTCCCGAGGTATTGCAGTAAAAGCGGATCGCATCGCCATCGAAGGTTGGATCATTGCCTCCGTGGAGACCGGGCCCACAGGATTTTCAGGCAATGATCGCCATGTGCCCTCTGGCATCAACCATCCATCATGAGACAGGACGCAGGAAACTACTGGGTATCAGGAGGGGACGGCATTGAGCGGATGTAGGCAATAATCGCCTTCCGGGTGCTTGGGCTCAAGTTGGTGGGAGGCATGTTGCCGTTCTTCATCTGGGTGCTGTGGTGCTGCAGCAGATTATCGAGCACTGAGGCGGGAAGAACCGATGCCAATCCAGCCAGACCCGGAGCGGCTACAGTTCCATGCAAACCGTCAACCCCATGGCAGGTCTCACAACGGTTGTGCTCAAAGAGGGCCTTACCCCGCACAGCGTCCGCGCTGAGCGGCACTGCCTTAGCCGCCTCTTTGGTGGCCGCAGCAGGGCTGGCTGCAATGCCTGCAGCGGCTGGGGCAGCGGGCTTACCCGACGCAGCCTGCGTCGCGTGAGCCGCTGGAGCCGATCCCTTCGCCGGCGCAGTTCCGAGGCTCGAAAGATAGGCCACGAGTTGCTTCATTTGCGCGTCATTTACCGTGACGGCAGGCATGCCTCCTGCGCGCATTGCTTTTTTCGGATGATGCAGCAAGTCCGTAAGCTGAGCGGGCGGATACTTTTTCGTGATGCCAATCAACGAGGGCGCAAAATGTGTCCCTTGCGCATTTTTCCCATGGCAAGCGAGGCATCCGTTGGTCAGAAAGAGGGCGCGCCCGGCTGAGGTTGCCGGGCTGGCGGCAGCAGACTCGTGCTTGGCCGAGGCAGGCTGTTTCGCAGTCGCTGACGCTGCCTCGTTTTTCGACTTCGCGGCAGGAGCCGCGGCGGCGGCGGGTTCATTATTCGCGGGCGCAGTCTTGGCGGATTTCTGCGTCTTCGTTTGCGGTTGCGCGCTCTTCCCCGGCGCCAGCGAGCGCAGATACGCAACCACTGAGCTTACCTGATTGGCGGGCGCAACCAGGGGCGGCATGCCGCCAGCCTTCATGGTGGCATTGGGAGCCTGAATCAGCTTCGCCAGTTGCGCGTCTGAGCGCTTTGCAATCAGTTTGCTCAGAGGTGGTATCTTTCCGGCTCCTGCGCCTGCCGCTCCATGACACCGGGCACAGCTTTGAGCTTGAAAGATCTTTTCACCTGCGCTGGCAGTCGTTGAGGTTGCTCCTTTGGCGGGAACCTTTGAACTTGTTGCGCCTGCAGCCTCGGGCGTTGCCGGTGCGGGTGTTGCCGGTGCGGGCGTTGCCGGGGCGAGCATTGATGGGGTCGGCCCCGCGGCAGATGTCCCTGCTGGTGCGCTTCCGCCGCTGTTACCCAAGCTGCTCAGATAACTGAACAGCGCCGCCATTTCCGGCTTGGAAAAGTCGAACGAAGGCATATGGCCGGCGAGCATCTTAGCGTTTGGGTGGTGCAGCAACTCAGTGATCTGAGGCAAAGGGTACTTAATCGTAATCCCAACAAGGCTTGGAGCCTGGGCTGTTCCCGTACCCCCCGTGCCATGGCATCCGGAACATCCCTTTGTCGTGAACATCCCTTTGCCTTTGGCAACGAGTGGGCTGACCGGCCCGGAAGACAGAGATTGTCCGCCAGCGGATTCCATCCGCGCTTTGAATGGGGTCTTTGTATATTCTTCCGACTGTTTCTCCTGGAATGCGAGTTGGACCGCGATGCTGTGATCGTGTAAATCATCCAGGTGACTCTTGAACCCAAGGAAGATAATTCCGACTAAGACGATGGAAACTGAAAGGAGGGGGATAGGTCTCCGCCATGGACGGCGTTCCAGCTTGCGATCTAGAAAGGGCATCAGGAAAAAGAGCAGAGCCAGAATTCCCGGAATCAGTACGACAGCAAAGACCTCCATCCGGCTGGACCAGAACTTAAGCCACTCAAACATCGGCAGGTAATACCACTCTGGCCGCGGAACGAACTTTGTGTCTGCGGGATTGGCAATCGGGCCAAGTTGGATGGGATGGAAGAATGCAAGAAACCCCAGACCGACCATCAGGAGCAGCGCAAACGCCATATCCATAATGACCTGGCGGGGATAAAAGCTCTCCGGTGGCAATTTCGGATTGACCGGATCTTCATTGATTGGACCGGCTGCACCAGCTTTCCGGAAAAGTGCAATATGGGTACCAATGAGCAGGAAGATCATCCCCGGAATCAAAAACACGTGGGCGAAATAGAATCGCGATATGGTGAGAGTGCCCAACGTATCGCCGCCACGCAGCATGTCGGTCAGCCATTGCCCGAAAAAGGGAACTTCCCCGACGATGTTTGTTCCCACTGCCGTGGCGAAGTAGGCGCTCTGGTCCCATGGAAGCAGGTATCCGGTGAAGCCCATACCCAGAACAAGAAGGGAGAGGAGCGCGCCAGAAATCCAGAGCAACTCGCGTCGACCTTTAAATGACCCATAGATGAATGTCTGCAGAAAATGGAGGGCCAGAACGATAATCATCGCGCTGGAGCCGTAGTAATGCAGACTGCGGAGAAATTCGCCGGCGGCAACTTGCTTGGTGATATAGGCAACGCTCGTATGTGCCGACTCTACAGAAGGGACATAATAGAGGGCGAGACATAGCCCGGTAATTACCTGCGAGATAAAGATAAACAGCAGACCGGAACCAAATATATAAGCCAGGCGTGCGCCACCGGGAATCGGCTCATCAAGCGACGAGCGCATGATGTTTCGTATGCCCGTACGCTCGTTGAACCAGCGATAGAAGCGCGACGGCACTTTCTTGCCGGGTGTCTCCGCCCCTGGAGCAGTCGCCGCCACCTAGCTCAACACTTCCTGATTGGGTACATTTTCGCGAAAATACTCGAACTTCACCATGAGCTTACCGTTCTCAATCTTGTGAGGAAGCGGGTCCATGCCGCGTGGCGAAGGGCCGGAGACATGGGATCCGTCAGCCTTGAATACACTTCCGTGGCACGGGCAGTAGAAGTCACTTTGACCTTGGCGCCACGCAACGGTGCAACCCATGTGGGGACAAATCGAGGAGAGTACGCCCAACTGTCCTTGCGGATCCTTGGTCACATAGACCGTCTGTGCAGAATCAACTTCACGCCATCCATCCACTTGCTTCAGGTCAAGAGGAGTCAATATCGGTGGCGACAGGTTGGAAAACGCGCCCATCTCGCCGATGGGAGACCATTTGCCTTTGCCGGATTTTGCATAAAGGGGGTAAAGGACATAGCGGAGGACAGGAACCGCGAGGATGGCGCTCATCCCAGCTGCCCCGACACAGAGCAGAACGCCGAAGAACGAGCGTCTGTTGATGACGATGTTTTCCTTCGGGTCGACTTCCTGGATCGCGGCTTGTTGTTCCATGCATTCTCCTAGAAGAGCAACCAGATCGCCATGTACACGGTGTTATTGTCAGCAGCGTTACGGTTTGCACCGTCGTAGTTCGTACTGGCGCCGTTGAATTTTGTGTAGCCCGTGTAGTTCAGGTCCACGTCAATGTTCTGGACCGGCCACCAGGCAAACTGGACGGTATAACCGCTGGTGTCAGGGCTGCCATTCAGACTCCCCGTCAAAGGTGCAGAAGCATAGAGCAGCGAGTCCGTGGTTCCTGTCGTGCGAAACAAAGCGCCCGTTGCGCTGTATTTGCTGGTCCAGTGGTAAGTGCTGTCGACCCTCAGGGTGTTGAGCGTGTGGTGCAGCACATCGGCCCCGCCCAATGCCAGGGTCCCACCAAGGTTTGAACTTTCATGGATCCAGGTGCCGTGAGCGTCCAGCAGGTTGGCGCCGAACGGGCGCTCAAACTGAAAATCGATTGACGGGTCAATAAATCGGTCCACTGGCCCAGCGACTGCGTTCGGATGCGAGCTAGCCGCGAGACCATAAGTGCCAAACTCGAGATAGTTCGCTCCCATCGTCTGCTGCCAGGCAACTCGCCAATACGGAGCTGCGCCACTGATATTGTATTGAAACCCGGCGCCGTCCACGGGAACAGGACCTCCCTCGTGCTCGCTGCGGTAGGCGCTCAACTCGGCATAGAGGTGCTTGTTCCACATGCTGTAGACGCCTGCGCCAGCAACATCCCCCCCCAGCGTTCCGTCGATGAGCGCGCCGGCATTCGGGCTGACCCCGGCTTCGGACGATATCCATGGAAAGCCCCAGGTAGGCGTGCTGTTCCAGATGTCTTGCACAGCGGGGTTGTTGTTCAGAGTAATTCCGTATTGGAGTTCTTTGCCGCCCAATTTTGTTTCGTTGGCATAGCGCAGGTCGGTGTTGTCCATCGCAAAGGTGTCGCTGGAGTGGCTGTAAGTGACCTGGGCGAGCCCGCCGAAGTGCGATGCAAAGCCTCCTGCAAGAAAAATGCTGAGCTGCTGCGGAAAGCCGACCGCACTGTTCTGTGTGCTCGGTGCGACATTCTGGAATGCGGTGTTGGAGAGCAGAACCATGAAAGACAGTGGAATGTGTTGAGACAGCAGCAGGGTCTTCGACGTTCCCACTTTATCGGTGGCCGTCGTCGCGCTCAGAATGTACCCCCTGAGCTTGAAGTCACGGCCGAAAGCTGTAAGTTCAGGCGGATTGCTGTGGCATACGTTGCAAGAGAGGCCTGTCTGCCGCGCGAAGCTTGGCACCGCATGGGCATACTCAACAAGCAGCAGAAGAGCGAGCCCCATCGCAATTCTTGAGAGCTTCTTCATGGCACCCTCCGTGATTTGGCTGGTGGAAGGGCCATGAAACTTGATTCGGCGCCTGCGCACTTCAAGCAGAAGAACAAAGTGGGGCCACAAAAGATGTACAAAACTGCTCACTCTCGGATGCAAGTCACGAATATTTCAAGGCCTTGAACTCCCAACGTTGCCACCGCCAGGAAATCTACAAGTAGGCGTGCGCGGCAATGCACGACCGGCAAGCCGTCAGGTGCTGGTTGATCAATAGTTCCACACTCTGGCGGCGTGGACGATGTTTCAGTGCCATGAAGCCATTGCTGGCGGCATTACGGTGCCCTGGTCCACCAATTTCCCATCAAAAACCCAAGTCTCAACCCGGAAGGCTCGACACAATTGATGCATCCGTCTCATATTCTGTGTGTTAGGGGTTCCCCGTGATTAATCCTCGAAAGTCGGCAAGGGTTGGAATCTATGAGGCTCCCGGCGGGTCCGGTTCGAGCCCAATCCGATCATTGACTGCGCTGCGAAAGCGCGGTTTGCTACCCAGGTATCGCTCCGTTGCTTGCAAAGAGACGTGCCCCACAGGAACTGGATTTGCTCAAGTTCACCACAGGCATGATGACAAAGGCGGGCACAAGTCTTGCGGAGGTCATGGGGCGCGGGTGCCGGAATCTCACAGCCCTTTGCTTTCTGCTTCACCACACCCCAAATAACCTGCGGGCTGAAGCCGACGGCCCAGGCTCTGCCAGCCTTGTTGATTGAACGAAGCAGACCGCCGTTCGCAATTCCAGAGGCCGTCATCCACGCATCAATGCCAACTTTAACCCAGTCCGGGACAGGGATGCTACGTATGTGACCGCCCTTGCCGACAAGATCGGCAATCACCCGGTGCTCCTCTCTTTGCCGGATGTCTTCAACTCTCAGCATCGTCCATTCCGCGCGGCGGAGACCGCAATCCGCAGCGTCGTATTTCAACCTCTGGACTGCTGCAAGACGCAAGTTAATGGTGGTTGATGCATAATGCTGCTGCTCGAGCGAGATCCGGTACCTGGTGACCACGGTCTTGTTGAATGCGAGTCGCAGTTCTGAACAGTACCTTGCGATGAATTCTCTGATCGCATGATCCTAGGTCCACTGAGAACTTGGAGAAGTCAGGCTATTGAGAACCGCGGATTAGGACTGCTCAACATCCGGGAGATTCAGAACGGATTTTGGCGCGTTCGCGCTTCATCTTGTTCTTTGCTATGTGAAACTGCCTCCATCGCCGTGGCAAACAGCATGATCCAGATCTTGAATGAGCTGCTGGCCGATGCAGGAGTTGCGCAGATTTCGGTCGGGACCTTCCGCCAGCGATTCATAGTTTCGTCGTCCGCAGTCTCAGGGCATTGCCGATCACCGATACGGAGCTGAAGCTCATGGCAGCAGCAGCGATCATCGGGTTCAGGAGCAATCCAAAAGCAGGAAACAGCACTCCGGCTGCAAGCGGAATCCCAACAGCGTTGTAGACGAAAGCGAAGAACAGGTTCTCGCGGATGTTGAGCATGGTTGATTTGCTTAGTCGGCGTGCGCGGAGAATGCCACGCAGATCGCCTTTCAGCAGCGTGATTCCCCCTGCCTCCATCGCCACATCGGTACCGGTTCCCATCGCGATGCCGATGTCAGCCTGGGCGAGTGCGGGCGCATCGTTCACTCCATCTCCAGCCATCGCAACCACACAGCCCTCTTGCTGACGCTGCTTGACGACATCCGCCTTCTTTTGCGGCAGTACGTCAGCCTCAAACTCGATGCCAAGCTTCTTCGCGACTGCCTTGGCCGTCGTCGCGTTGTCTCCGGTGACCATGATGATCTTCAGACCTGCCGCCTTTAACTCACGGATCGCGTCTGGAGTGTATTCCTTGATTGGATCAGCGACGCCTACGATGCCCGCCGCTTTTCCATCCACGGCGACCAGCATCACCGTCTGGCCCTCTTTGCGCAGTGCCTCAGCCTGATTGAGCAAGGGGGACGAATCGATGGACAGCTGGCGGAAAAGCTCTGCGTTGCCAACTGCGATCTGCTTGCCTGAGATGGTCCCTTGCACGCCCTTGCCGGTTGTGGAGTTGAATCCGACCACATCGGACAAAGGAAGCTTCTTTGCTACCGCTCCCTTCACGATGGCCGCCGCCAGCGGATGTTCGCTGGATCGCTCAAGGCTGGCCACGAGTTGCAGCAGGTCGTTTTCGCTGGTCCCAGGCTGGGGAATTACGGCGGTCAGTTTCGGCTTGCCTTCTGTCAGGGTTCCCGTCTTGTCGATGATGAGCGTGTCTACTTTGCCAAATATCTCCAGCGCCTCCGCATTGCGGATCAAAATGCCTGCGCGCGCTCCGCGACCAGTGCCCACCATGATGGCCATGGGAGTGGCGAGTCCGAGAGCGCATGGGCAGGCAACAATCAGCACCGCCACGGCATTCACCAGCGCATGTGCGATGCGCGGCTGCGGCCCAACAAAATACCAGACGATGAAGGTGATAACGGCCGAAACGATGACAGCCGGAACAAAGTACGAAGCGACGCGGTCCGCCAGCCGCTGAATCGGTGCCCGTGACCGCTGCGCTGCGCTGACCATCTTTACGATTTGCGCTAAGAGCGTGTCGGCGCCAATCCGCTCCGCACGCATCACGAACCCGCCGGTTCCGTTCACCGTTCCGGCCGTCACTCTCGCGCCTTTGTCTTTCTCTACCGGTATGGGCTCTCCGCTGATCATCGATTCATCAACGGAGCTGTGCCCTTCAAGCACCGAGCCATCCACCGGAACCTTCTCGCCTGGACGCACGCGAAGTCGGTCGCCAACCTGCACCTGATCGAGAGGCACGTCGGCTTCGCCGCCCTTGTCGTCAAGCCTCTTCGCTGTCTTCGGAGCCAGACCAAGCAGCGCACGAATTGCGCCGCTGGTTTGGCTGCGCGCCCTCAACTCCAATACCTGACCCAGAAGAACCAGGGCGACGATGACCGCGGCTGGTTCGAAATACACATCGATCTGTCCTCCGGATCCACGCAGCGACGCCGGGAAGATTTGGGGCACGAAGGTGGCGAAGACGCTGTAAAGATAAGCCGTGCCCGTACCGAGCGCGATCAGCGTGAACATGTTGAGGCTGCGATGCGCGATGGATTGCCAGCCCCGGACAAAGAACGGAAACCCGCACCACAGAACCACCGGCGTTGCCAGCGCAAACTCAATCCATGTCCACACTCTTGCCGCGAACATGTTTTGCATGGGCATTGAAGGGAGAAATTCTGAGACCATCAGAGCGAGCATCGGCAAAGCGAGCACGGCGCTGATCCAAAACCTCCTCGTCATGTCGATCAGTTCAGGATTCGACTCTTCGGAAGTGACTTCCCGAGGTTCGAGCGCCATGCCGCAGATCGGACAACTGCCCGGTCCCGGCCGCACAAGCTCGGGATGCATTGGGCAGGTGTATTCCCCATGAGACGCGACCTCCGCGTGCGGGTGCCAGGCAGGTGTCACCGGCTTGGCTTTTAGGTACTCTTGCGGTGCTGCGCGGAACTTCGCGGCGCAGGCCTGACTGCAGAAGTAGAGCGTGACGCCCTGAGATTCAAGACTTGCGGCCGCGTTCGCGGGATCGACCGTCATCCCGCATACGGGATCGTGCTCCTCAACAAGATGCATCGTACGATTGTCGCCTTGTCTGCGCACTTCGATCTGCTCCTTTCTGCTCTTGGAGCCAGCTAACAACAAATGACTGCCGGCACCGGAGAGTACTTCGCTCCGGGTCCGGCAGATAAACGAACCGGGTAAAGCCTATCAATGTTGTTTTACTTTTGTTCCGCGTCTTTGGCCATTTGTTCATGCAGTTGAGCAAGTTCGTGGCTCTTGACGGCCATCTCCTTGAACGTCTGAACGAAGTACTCGCAATGACCGATGGTGCTGGCCCGATTCTTGTCGGTGGACAGGCTCGAATTCGCCTTGTACGCAGCAATCATCGACTCGTGCTCCTGCGCCTGTGCGCGATAGTCCAGGGCTTTTGCCTCATAGAAGTTAGCGATGCGCTCATGCTCCACCGGAGTCTTTGCGGTTGCGATCAGGGCAGTGAGTTGCTGCTTGTTGAGATGCTCGGGCTTGGGCTGCTGCGTTGATGGTGTCTGACCAAAGGCGGCAACGGTGATGGCAAATGCGAGAGAAAGAACGGATAGAGCTGCGAATGTGCGCTTCACGGAAATCTCCTTGGCAATTCAATTGTTGATGGCAATGCGAACCTCAAGGTCGAGTGCGACCAGGGGTTATTTCGATTGCTGTAATGCAAGGAGGATTTAGATTCGGAATACTTGGAAGAGCATGTATTTGGCGGGTCCTGGAGAGGAGGTGCTCTCCAGAGATCGTGTTGTCAAAACTGAAGCAAATGTAACCGGAAGCTGGGCCATCCCAACTAAGGTTATGGCCTTGTCGGCCCTGGATTTTGTCGTTGTGATTGCCTGTGCACCGACCCTGACGGCTGCCATGTGGCAATCACTTTGGATGCGCTCCGACGCTATGGATTCAATGCGCATGGACTCATGACAGTTTGTACGGAGATGGGTCGCAGCATTGTCGCTTGCCGGAATGCAGCACGCTGGAACATGACCACCGCCCGAGTAAAGCCACAGAGAGCACGGCGCTTCTGCCAGTACCGGTTGACCGGCAAGAAGCAGAACAACCATCAGGGCGACGAGTTGGGTGTTCCTTCTCATACGTACAGTGGAGAGTATCGCTGCTCTAAAGCCCGCGGTCTGTGATGTCAATCACAGGCTGAAGCGAATCTGATCCGGAAGTGCCAATCTACAAGCTCTTCAGAGATGACGATCGGTCGGGATAAGTAATGAAAAGTCTTAGGGAACCTCTGCGCAGGTGCCTGATTTCTCAGCGACGAAGCAGACGTGGCCGAGTTTCAGATGCTTTGGTCAAGAATCGCTCGAAAGAAGCGCCTGCCTGCGTCGGCTTCTCATCTGGTAACCGGCAACGGCTTCGGCTTTGCGGTGGTGGCGCCGGAGACCGCCACGGTTACCAGGTTCTACGCACACCCCTATAGCTTCGTTAGGCCCGACCCCAACGATCCGCTCAGTGAAGGCATCGCAACCGCCAACTTCATCATGCAGATTCGCTGGGGCAGCGGAACCGCCAATCACGCGTCGGCGGATTATGTTGATGATTCGCAAGTCATCCACATGCGAAAGCGCGATGGTGACGGGTTCTGTTTCATGCCTTTTGGTTTCCGGCATGCGACTCTCATCATCAGTTGGCAGCCTGCTTCGCCAAAGGCGCGGCAAAGCGGATTGTCCGTGGAGCGGAGCCGTCCAATCCTTTCGCAGAAAACGATTCGGATCTCCGGCATCCAGATACATCTGCTCAAGTTCGAGGGCACCGAGGAATCATTGCTTCTCATTCCGCTGGGGAGTGCAACGGGGCAGGCAGCTTCGTCTCCTCATCTATTGGCCGGCAATCTTGGATGGGCCCTGACTTCGCTTGAGAAGGACGACGGGGTGGAATAGACGGCAAGAGAGTTCAACCGATGGCGAGCCGGACTCGGGCCCCGGGCTTTGGTGGAGCGGGAGATCGTCGAATTCGAGCGCTGGCGCGTAAAACCAACCATACATTTCGCAAGCGAAAAGGAACGCCATCTGTGGCGCCAGAGCGAGACGATGCTGCGCATTGCACAGTGCCGCGAACCCAATCGCCCAGGACGCTACAGCAACGGGCTGATTGTCGCCAGTTTGCCTGACGGAGTCTGGTTTACGCCATGGGTGCGCGATATGGCGTGGGCAACTGTCGCGCTGGCGCGCATGGGCCATCGCAGTGAGGCGCGTGCCGCCCTGCTTGCCTACTTCAATGCTCGACCCACCGGAAAAATGCGCGCGGAGACGGCTGGCGCCGACTATCAGGTATCCGTGGTTCGCTACTTTGGAAACGGAGCCGAAGGGCCATTCTTCACCAACGAGGGCAGCGCCAATATCGAACTCGACGACTGGGGAGAGGTGCTGTGGGCCCTGGGCGACTATCTGCGCAAATATGACGACCCCACGCTGCTCGCAACACCCACCTATCGCGGCACGCTCTACGAGAGCGCGAATGATTTCATTGCAAAGCCGCTGCTGGCGACCACAGAGAAGTACGGCAATGGCCTGATTGTTGACGCCGACACCTCGATATGGGAGGAACGACAGAGGGACAAGAAACACTTTGCGTTCTCCACGGCCGCGGCAATCGTCGGACCGCGAGACTTTGCCTACGTGGCGCAGCAGGCCGGAGATGAAGCGACCCGAAACGCAATCCTGACAAAAGTCGCCATGCTCGAAACTGGATTTGACGCAGCGTTCATCCGTGGCGGCAAGCTGTACGGGACGCTGGAAGAGGGCGTGAAGAACAACATTGATGGTGCTCTGCTGCAGATCATCAACTGGGGCGTCGTCACCAATCCCGCAATCATTCACAGCACAGTGGACACAGCACCGTGGGCCGGATGGCGCTGCTGAAAGTGGACTCCGGAGGATACCGTCGCGTGCGCAGCACCTACACGGATCCGTCGATTTTTGAGTATTGGTACGAGCGGCAGGAGTTCCTGTTTGTCGACTTCAACCTGGCAGAGTTGTATCGGCGTCTGGGAAAGAATGCCGAGGCCAACGCCATGCTGAAACGCATCGTGGACAAGGCAGCAGCCGATCACAATCTGATCCCGGAGATGTATGTTGCGTTGCCCTGCAAACTGCTTCCCGGCAAGATCGGCGATCCTACAGGAGCCTTGCCTATGGTCGGCTACAGCGCGGGCGAATTTATCCTGCACATTCTTGAACGGGAGAATCCGGAGAGGGCGGGCGGTCCACTCATCACGTCTTTCAAGCCCTGAGCACCGAGAATCTCATAGACCGCGTAGGAGCCGCTATCGGCGGCGAAGACGTTGCCGCTGGAATCCTCGGTGGAGAATGAAGAGCATCAGCACCTGGTGCATTCGCGGGCGCGTTCGCCCCAGGCACTGGTTACAGCGCACCGGGTAGCGCAAACGAAACAGATACTTGAAGTCGCCCATGCGAAATCGCGAAAGCCGTAGTCGTTCCGATTCACATTCAGGACAAAGCATCATGGGTCTGTTTCCTCGGCTTGTGGGGAGCACCGGATGTCAGCGACCCTGTGGAACTTCTTGTTTGCTTGCATCCGCGGACCGTTCCCGCGGACACGATTCATGCGTCGCGATCCAATACATCTTTGCTGCCTGCTCTGCGTGCGTGAGCGCGTCCCGGCGTGCCTGCGCCCGGCCCGCTCGCCCATTTAGGAGTGCGCCGAGCCGCTCCCTTCGCCGCCGTCCGCGGCTCAGGAGGGGAACAGATTGTCGCCGGCCTCGTGCAGCCGCGTGATGCGCGGCCGTCGCTTCGGCGGCTGCGGATCGGGCGCAGCCAGCATTCCCGCCAGTTCGCGCAACTCCGCGCGCGCCGCTCCCACCACGGCCGCGGCGGTATCCAGCCGCTTTCCCGGCTCGTTCCGCTCCAGCGGCAGCCGCGCCTGGGGTTGCTTGCGCCGCGTCTGGCCCAGCGCCTGCCTGGCGCCCACCAGCGTATATCCCTCGCCATGCGCCAGCCGCTTGATCTCCAGTGCCGTCTCCACATCGCGCCGCCGGTAAAGCCGCTGTCCCGTGCCGCTCTTGTTCGGCTTCAACTGCGGAAACTGCGTCTCCCAAAAGCGGAGCACATAGGTCTCCACCTTGCAGATGCGAGCTACGTCCCCAATCTTGAAGTAGAGGCGGTCGGGGATGGTCGGTGTTTCTTGGTCGCGCTTCCGCGATGTTTGCGCTGTCATAGCCTGAAGTGTCACCTTCCCGTCTTCCGGTCCGATGACTCGTTAGACGCAGTATAGGCCACCTCCTTTGCTTCCTCCGCAGCAAATCGCCCGTAACCACGCAGGTTCGGCCGTCTCAGGCCTCCGGCCGGCGCACTGCGGCCCGGGCTGTGGATCCGTGCGGAGCCGCCCGCAGATACTGTTTTGGCCAGCTTGCCGTCTCTCCCAGCGCCGCCGCCGCGTGCGCCGCAAAGTAGGGATCGCGCAGCATCTGCCGCGCCAGCAGAACCAGATCCGCAGAACCGTCAGCCACCAACCCATTGGCCTGCTCAGGTTCGGTAATCATACCTACGGCCGCCGTGGCCACGCTCGCTTCCCTGCGAATCCGCGCGGCAAACGGTGCTTGAAAGCCGGGCCCCACGGAAATCTTCGCATCCGGCGTCATGCCGCCCGAGGAAACATCCACCAGGTCTACGCCGCGCTCCTTCAGCCCGCGCGCCAGCTCCACGCTCTCATCCACCGTCCACCCGCCATCCACCCAGTCCGTAGCCGAAATGCGCATCAGCAGCGGCAGCCGCTCCGGCCATGCCGCGCGCACCGCCTCTGACGCCTCCAGCGCCAACCGGGTCCGGTTGGCAAAGCTGCCGCCGTACTCATCCGTCCGTTTGTTCGCCAGCGGCGACAGGAACTCGTGAATCAGATAGCCGTGGGCCGCATGAATCTCCACCAGGTCAAAGCCTGCCTCCAGGGCCCTCTTCGCCGCATTGACAAAGGCCTTCACCACGGCGTCAATACCTGCCTTGTCCAGAGCGCGCGGCTCGGCATAGCCCGGCCCGAAGGCCACTGCGCTGGGCGCCACCGGCTGCCAGCCGCCCTCCTCGGCTGAAAGCAGCCGCTCCCCGCCGAACGGCACCGACATGCTTCCCTTCCGCCCGGCGTGCGCCAATTGGATGCCCACCCGCGCCCCTTGCTCATGCACAAAGCGCGCAATGCGCTCCAGCCCCGGCACATGGTCGTCCTTCCAAATCCCCAGGTCCGCGGACGAAATCCGCCCCTCCGCCGTCACCGCGGAAGCCTCCGTCATCACCAGCGCCGCGCCGCCCTGCGCTCGGCTGCCCAGGTGGACCAGGTGCCAGTCATTGGCAAATCCGTCTTCCGACGAGTACTGGCACATCGGCGAAACACCAATCCGATTGGAAAACTGCACGGAGCGAAGAGAAAAAGGCGAAAACAAGGGCTGGCTCATGCCGGGTCGGTCCCATCCGTTGGATAGAAAATGAACTGCTCTTGCAATGGATGAACGAAATCGTCCCCGGATGCAAGGGGTTTCCCGGCTTCGCGGTCCGCACGCCGCCTGGGTGCCTGTCCACTTATCTCCGAATCACTGCGGTCACCGGCCCCTCAAGGCGAAATCGAATCCGCGTCTCTGCCGGAATCACCACGTCGCGCCTGCCGGTGAACCCTGCGCCCGCTGTGCCCGCGCCGCCCCCGGCCAGCGCGCCAATCAGCGCTCCGGTTCCGCCGCCGGCCAGCGCTCCAATCACGGCTCCGCCGCCCGCGCCCCCGCCGATGAACGCCAGCGACCGCTTGCCGTTGCCCTTCGCTGACACTGCGTACTCGCTTGTCCGCACCCGCGCGTTCCCAATCGCCTCCAACCGGATGCCCAGCACGCCCGCGCCCTTGAACCGTCCCCTGCTCTTCGACGCCACCACTTCGCCCGTCACCAGCGTTCCCCGCGGAAACACGATGGCTCCGTTCGTGGCCTGTACCGGCGCATACAACTCGCCTGTGAAGGTCTCGCCGTCCCGCGCCGTCCGCGTATCCAGCCGGTGGTCAATCCGCACCGGAATCTCCGTCCCGCTCGCCACCGTCAAGGTCTCCTCGGAGGGCCTCGCGTTCGCCGCGGACGCATTTCCGCTGGGCGAAGCAGACGCGTTCTGCGCCACACCCGAGGACGCCGGTCCCGCCTGACTCGACGACCCAACCGGCGGCAGGTTCGCGGGATTGTTGCCCTCGGCCGCCGCCGCGCTGGTTGCGCCGCTGCTGCTTCCATTAGCCGCGGCTTTCGACGCATGATGGCAGCCCGTCCACGACACCACTGCGGCCAGCAGCGTCACCAATCCAAAGAGTCGCACCTCGTGCGCGAGAGAAAAGTGCTTCATAGGGGAGTCCTTCTCGCTAAAATTCAAATCGCACGCGCCGCCGGAACGTCCTCGGCAAAAAGCGCTCTGCGTCTGTACAGAGTGCGCCGTCCGTGCGGCTACGCACTCCGCAGCAGGCTCGAACTCCGCACTCACCTGTCTTGGATGCTCCCCGGCCCCGCGTAGGTTGCCGGCCTACTTCTGCCGCAGCACCGCCGTGCCGCGTTCGTCGGTCAGAATCGCGCTCTCGAGCTTCGTGAACTCCAGAGAATCCGCGGCTGGAATCTGCACCTTCTTCACTTCGTAGTCGCGCTCGTAGTGCAGCTCGTCGCCTTCCGCCGTCGTCTTCGCGTGATAGCTCGCAAATCCTACATCCATATTCACCGGATCCGGCAGTTCATCCACCACATACCCGGCCGGCAGCTTGATGTCGAAGCTGTCCCGCCAGTCGCCTGTCGCCTGCAGATTGATGGGCACCGCGCGCGGGCTGTCGTCGAAGGCCAGCCCGTCAGACCCCACCACCCGCGGCCGCACCAGCAGCAGGTTGCCGGCCTGATGCGCATATTGCCCCGCCGTAATCGCGTAATCCAGCGACACCGGCTTATCCAGCGACACAGGCTCACTGTACTGGAACGAGTTCAGCACTACGCCGGGAAGGTCGTTCGCCAGCCCGCGCTCCAAATCTTCCCGCCGCTCCTGCTGGTCGGTGTCGCGCAGCGAGCCGCGCACATTTGCGCCCTCCGGACCCAGCCGCTCCACGTCCACCGTTCCTGTCAGCGTCCCGTCCGCAGCCAGCGCAAAGCTCCCCCTGCGCTCGGCGCCGTTCATCTTCGGGCTCAGCACCGGCAGCGCCAGAATCTGGCTCTCCTCGCCGGCCGCAAGAATCCCATACCCTCCCTGTTCATACGATGGAAGGTTGCCCACCGGCGTCTCCTGGTTCGTGGGGTCGAAGATCAAATACCGCTTGCCGTTCTTCGCCGTCACCACGGCCTGCATCCGGGCATCTTCCACGCCCGCCGGAATCTCAATCGCCGTAATCATGTGATCGCCATAGAACGAAGGCGCATTCGGGTCCACCACTCCGCGCCGGTCGTCCACCGGCACATAGAACGCCTGAATCCCCGCCACCCGCAGCATCGAAATCAGAAGCGTCGTCTTGTCCTTGCAGTCCCCGTAGCGGTTGCGGAAAATCTCGCCTGCGGGGTGCGCCTGCCACCCCCCAATGCCCCGCATCACCACGAAGTACCGCACGTTTTTCTGGATGTACTCCGTGATCCGCTGCACCTTGGTAAAGAAATCCGTCGCTCTTGTAATCAGTTGCTGGGTCTCGGCCGTAATCTCCGGCGTCGGATCGGGTCTGCCCGCCTCCAGATTCGAGAAAAAGTTCCCGATTGCGCGCCACCGTTTGTCCGTCCCCTGCACAGCCACTTCTCCCCAGTCCACTGAGGCGCGCGCCGCCAGCGCTCTCCAACTCGGATGCGACGGCACGTCGCGCAGGTCAAGCGGGCGCTCGTCCTTCACCTCCCAGCGCCAATGGTTTGGCGCAATCTCCACCGGCTTCACAGCCTCCATGTTCTGCCACGACTCGGCGTGCGGCATGCCTGCCGGAAGATCCAGTTCCAGCCACTGGTCCACCACCGGCACATCGTTCTGCACGCCCCACACTTTTTCGTGCATGTACGGCGCAAGCTCCTCTTCGGTCTCGCACAGCACGGTCGTGCCCACATTCACCGCCGGCGGCCGCTCAATTCGCGTCTTGTCCGTCGAAAGCATCACAGGCACGTTCGTGTCGCCCACCTCGATTGCGTCCGAGTCCTTCGTCTCGAACTGTTGCCCATCCGCGGTGATCGTCCAGGCGTGAAGCTCCAGGATCTTCTGGTCCGCGTTATACCTCAGCACACACACCGCGTCGTCGCGCCCCTGCGGCGCAAGCACGCGAATCGCCTCGTGCTCGCTCTCCACTGACCGTCCTGCCTCATCCACCGTCTCCACCGTCTCGTCGTAGAGCACCACGGACGCCGCATTCCTCGCATCCGCCGGGGTCGGCGTCTTGGCCGCGTTCACCCCCCAGTCGGGCGCAGGTTTCTGCCGCGCATATCCCGCCGCGCACGCGCACGCCAGCACCGCCGTCACGCCCGCGCACTCCGCCCAGCGAAACCGCCCTCTCCCGCTTCGCATCCTCAGTTCCCCGCCGCTCCGCTCGTTGACCTGTCCAGCACAATCTGCTCGCTGTCCGCTTTGGCCACCCGCTGGTAAAAGTCGTGCAGATCCGCGTACTCATCGGGCTTCAGCAGCGTGTAGTTGTACATCAGCAGGCGCGCCACCGTCAGCCGGTCGCCGTCCACCTTCGATCCCGCCCGCATCAGTGCGTGACTCGGCCAGGAAAGCGAAGCCGGCGGCACTGCGCTCTCCACCGTAAAGCCCGGCGGCAGCGTATACGTCACCGTTTCGACCTCAGACCGCGCGTAGTGCACGTCAATGGGAACCGTCCGCTTGGCTTCGGAGACGAACGGATGCCTGGCCTTCGCCTCAAAGAACTCCGCCGGCAGAAACACACGCCTGCCCGTCGCGCTCCCAATCGTTCCCTCCACGTTCACCGTCGCCATTAGGTTGTCTTCATAGTCGTTCAGCGCCAGGAAATGATCGAACTTTGCCTCCACGCCGTCCGGCAAATCCGGCTGAATCCACTCATCGAACTCCTTCTTTACCTCGTCGGGATTATTCTGCAGAGCCACCTGCCGCCAATGCAGCGCCGCCTGCCCGGTCATGATGTAGCGGATCGACCCCGAAACCTTCCCATTCGCCTCCAGCGAAAGATCCGCAACGCGCTCCATCGCGTTCTGCTTATAGGTGTCCGACGGGCTCAGCGCAAGTTCGGTGCCCTTCGCCGTCTCCCGCAACCCCCCGGCCAGCGCGTGCTTCCATGCCAGCAGCCCGTACGGGCACATCTTCTCGCCAGGGTCAAGAGGCACCTCCTTGCCGTTCACCACCACGATCACGATGTAATCGTCGAGCTGGCTCGGCGAAAGATACGAAGCGTCCATCAGCGCGTGGTCCCGATCCACCACCTGCATCGGATACGCCGTCAGCCCCGCCGCACGCGCCAGCGCCACAAACAGCAGCGCCAGTTGGTCTGAGCCGCCCGCCTTCCGCGTCCACACATCCTGCGCGTCCTTGGCCGGCTTCAGCCGTTCCGCCTTCAGCTCCTCGGCTGACTTGGCGTGGGTGTAGTCCGTGTTCTCCAGCGCCTGCACCGCCGCATAAATCTTGCGCGCCTTCTGGTCCTCGGTGTCCCCCGGGGCCACAACCCCCTTCACCGCCTCGCGCAGCTCCTTTGAAGGATCCGCAAACTCATTCGAAATCTTGGCCCAGTACTTGCCTGCGTCTTTCCAGAACTCCTCGCCGGAAGTGAACGCCGAGTAGTAGAACTGCACCCTCCACCGGAGCCCGTTCAGTGGCGGCATCCAATCGTCGTCCGGCAGCGGCGGCACGTTTTCAATGTCATAGCTGTACGTGCCATTCGCAGTCTGCACCACGTGCGCCGTGCTTGGCCCCCGCACCGCATACATCAGCCGGTTCAGCACCTGCCCGCGCCCGTTGGTCACGTTCATATAGTCCTGCACCGGAATGAACTCATAGTGCGCGCTGTGCACAAAGTAAGGCTGCTGCACGTCCCACTCCGGCGACGAGGCCATATTGTCGTCGTACTGAATATCCAGCCGGTACTCCAGAATGCTGCCCACCGTCACGCTCGGCAGCGTAAAGACCATTGTGTTGATCTGCGTTTCGCCCACCTTCAGCGCCATCAGGTCTGAGGGCTTCGCCGTCAGCTTGATCACCGTGCCGTCCGGATGAATCGTCCACCCCTCGATGTCGCGCACCTTGAAGGTCCTATGTTCATAGGGGACCCGCACTGTCGCCAGTTGTTTGCCCTTCTCGGTCAGAATTTTGATCTCCGCATTCAGGCTGTGATAATGCAGCGAGTCGTCGGTCTTCTCCTCGCGGTCCAGATACACCGCATCAGCCCCCGGCGCCATCGGGTCCGCAGTCATCTGCAGCTCTTCCTTCGTCGGCTCCCGGAACTGCGCCACCGCCGCCAACGGCCCCAGCAGAATCACACCCGCTACAACACTCACCACCAGCCTTTTCATCGTCTTCATTCCCCATTTCCTGGCCCGTCTGCTGCCGCCTGTCCTGCTTCCTATTGCCCTGCTCCCTGAGGACCGGCCTTTAACACAATCTCCGTGGGGTCGGTCGCCGCCACCGACACCTCCAGACACACCGCATCCGCCCCCGGCGCCAACGGACCGGACGTCATCTTCAGCTCAGCCTGTGCCGGTTCCTGAAACTGGGCCACGAGACGCGGGCAGACGCCGCACACTGCCGCAAGCCACGCGAAATAGAAAATCAAACGGGTTCGCACCGGTTTGGCCCTTGTATGTCGGAGTAGCTAGGAGTCTACCCCAAATTCCCGTCGCTCCGCCTTCACTTTTTGTGGAATCACGAATCTCAAGGTAACTTCCACTGCACTCAACCTGGCTCCGTTCATTTACTCCTGTTACTCCTTTATTAATAAGTCCACGCCGCCTCCTGCGTCCCCTTCCGCCAACCTCAACCGCCGCCGCATCACCACATCCGGCTTCGTCGGCGTAGACTGGTTGGGTTTGTACTCAACCGATTCACTCAGGAGATTTCTTCACCATGAAGCTCCTTCACCCCGCCGCCTCTGCCGTCGCCCATCTTGCGCTCTTTGCCTCGCTTCTCGCCGCCCTACCCGCCGCCCGCGCCCAGTGGAACCCCCTCAATCCAGTCGTCAGCTTTCAGCAGACCGCCCGCGGCCTCAGCATCACCCAAAAGCTCGGTGTGCTCAACTTCACCGTCGACTCGCCCACCATCCTTCACGTCACTTACAAGCCTCCCCTTCGCACCCAGTCCGGTTCCGCCGCCCCCGTGCATCCCTCTGACCATGTCCTCGTCCCGCACCAGTGGCCCGCCGCCGACTTCCGCGTTGAATCGAATGACAAAGCCCTCATCCTCAGCACAGCCGCGCTCAAAGTCGTCATCGAGCGCGCCACCGGCGCCATCCACTACTTCGCCGACGAAGGCTCAACCGCCGCCGGAGCCACCGGCCCCGGTTCCTCCGGCCGCGGCATGCGGGGCACGCTCCTCACCACAGATGCTTACCGCTCCCTCCATCCCACCCAAGTCAACGGCGAACACACTTATCACGCCGAGGTCAACTTCGGCGTCTACGGCTCGCATGAAGGCCTCTACGGCCTCGGCCAGCACCAGGCCGGCGTCTGGAATTACCGCGGCGAAACCATCGACCTCTCGCAGGAAAACACCAACATCGCCATCCCCCTCATGATCTCCACCAACGGCTACGGCATCTTCTGGAACAACCCCTCCCGCAGCCGCATGAACAACCGCTTCGTGCAAACCCTCTACTGGAGCGCCGAGGTCGCCGACCGCGTTGACTATTACTTCCTCTACGGTCCCTCGGCAGACCAGATCATCGGCGACTATCGCCAGCTCACCGGCCAGGTCCCGCTCTTCGGCCGCTGGGCTTACGGCTTCTGGCAATGCAAAAACAAATACCAGTCGCAGAAGGAAATCCTCGGCGTCGCCGCCAAATATCGCCAGCTCCACATCCCCGTCGACAACATCGTGCAGGACTGGTTCTGGTGGAACACGATGGGCCAGATGACCTGGAACAAGAACTACCCTGACCCGCAGGCCATGGTCGCGACGCTCCACAATGAGCACTTCCACCTCATGGTCAGCGTCTGGCCTTACTTCCGCCCCGGCAGCCCCGTCTACGATCAGTTCCAGAAAAACGGCTGGTTCATCGCCAAAACCATCGCGCCCAGCTTCCATCCCGTCGGCCAGGCCCTCTACGACCCCACCAACCCCGCCGCACGCCATCAATATTGGAAGAACATTGACACCGCGCTCTTCAAAATCGGCGTCGACGCCTGGTGGCTCGACACCGACGAACCGGAAACCGAGGGCCGCCAGAAGAACATTCTCATCGATCACCAACTCCACATCGGCTCCGGCGCGCGCTACGCCAATATCTATCCGCTCTTCCACGCCGAGGGCGTCTCGCTCGGCCAGCAGGCAGCCTCGCAAAAGAAGCGCGTCTTCATCCTCTCCCGTTCCGCTTATGCCGGCGCGCAGCGCTATGGCGTCACCGCCTGGTCCGGCGACATCCTCTCTGACTGGCTCACCTTCCAGCGCCAAATCCCCGCCGGCCTCAACTACTCCCTCAGCGGCATGCCTTACTGGACCACCGACATCGGCGGCTTCATCTCCGGCGGCAATCTCAACGACCCCAAATTCCGCGAGCTCTTCGTCCGCTGGTTCCAGTTCGGCGTCTTCTCGCCCATCTTCCGCGTCCACGGCACCCGCTTCCCCGACCAGAATGAGCTGTGGTCCTACGGCCCCGACGCCCAGAAAATCCTCGTCCGCTATGACACCCTCCGCTATCGCCTGCTGCCCTACATCTACTCGCAGGCCTGGCAGGTCACTCACGACCACTCGACCCTCATGCGCCCCCTCGTCATGGATTGGCGCACCGACGTGGACGCACAGAACACCGGCGACGAGTACATGTTCGGCCCGGCCATTCTTGTCAACCCCGTAACCATCCAGGGCGCCAAGACACGAAGTGTCTATCTGCCACCGGCCACGTGGTATGACTTCTGGACCGGCGGCAAGCTCAGCGGCCCGCAGCGCCTCCAGGCCGACGCCCCTCTCGACAAGCTCCCGCTCTACGTCCGCGCCGGCTCCATCCTGCCCCTCGGTCCGGAGATGGAATGGTCCACCCAGAAGCCCGCCGACCCCATCGAGCTCCGCATCTACGCCGGCGCCGACGGCGACTTCACCTTCTACTCCGACGAGAACGACAACTACGACTACACCCACGGCCAGCACGCCACCATACATTTCCACTGGAATGACTCGACGCGCACCCTCACCCTCGGCGCACGCCAGGGCAGCTTCCCCGGCATGCTCCAGAGCCGTACCTTCCGCATCGTCCTCGTCGGCAACCACCACGGCACCGGCATCCGCCCCACCTCCCCGGCCGACAAAACCATCACCTATACCGGCCAGCAACTGGAGGCGAAGCTGTAGGGCGCAATCTTAGACACAAGGAGAACTACGTGAAGATATGGAAGATTCACTGCATGGAATCAGATTACCCTGGACTCTGGCAGAGATGGTTCCGCGCTCAAGCAGTCGCAGTGGGATGGCCGCCCGATTCCGGCTACCCACTTATAGGCAAAATTGAGAATCCACAAGAACGGCCAGGCTGGATACGTGCTCGGATAGCCCTCCAAAAAATACAGGTCGGTGACTGGATTCTGGTCTCTCTTGAGGGGAAGCGAATAGCAAGAATAGGTGAGGTAACTGCACCCAAAATTGCGGACGACGAATGGGACCCTCTCGTTCCAAGGAGCGCCGAACACCCCAACGGCGAGATGGGGAGACGCATTAATGTTCGTTGGGATTTGGAAAATGGCCCGCTGGGGCGGGACATGGTTGTGCAGCTTCCCGAAACTGTCCGCTTTAAACCAAACGAAGCTCGCTCAACTATCGCTGAGATAAAATCGATCGGTCTCGATAAGCTTCAACTGATCCTGAGCGATCCAAGAAGCACGGTCGGGCTTTTCTCCCGCTTTAAGTGGGAAGTCGCGCTATCCGACTGGATATCAGTTCACCCGCACCGACTGGAGGATGGGATGCTACCTCATCCTAGTAAGAGAGTTCGCGAGTACAGGTTTAGCGACAGCAAACGCGCTGACATAATTCTCGTTGACCGGAGAAGACTCACAGTTGTCGTCGAGTGTAAGCAAAACACTCCCTCCCTCAAGGATGTCGCACAATTGCGCCATTATATGGAGCAGATACGCCATCTCGAAGGAGGTGTGTGGCCCCGCGGACTTATTGTTCATGGAGGAGCAAGGAATTTAAGGCGGGAAGTTGAAGAACGAGCGCATAAGCAGAAAGTCGAGATATTTCAATATCGTCTGGAGGTTGATATCACTCGATCGCGATAACACGCCTCAATCGTGCGGGGGTTGATCTCACTACCCCCTCACCCCAACCCCCTCCAGCATCGCCGTCACCAGCCAGCGGCAGCCCCACCACGTTGAAGGTGCAGCCCTCCACCCGCGGAATCCACCTTCCCGCCCGCGCGTAAGCACCTACTGCGGCGATCCGGGTTTTTCAGGCCGAAATTCTGAATTTTGGAACTCCGGATGGACAGTTTGAAACAAGTGCTCGGCCACGTCGTACTCCCGCATGGCCGCATCCTGCTGATGGTCCAATTCGTAAACCTGCGAAAGTATCACGTGGGCGAAGAGAGAATCAGGATCCTCCGCAACCGCCTTTTCTGCGTGCAGTAATGCTTCTGTCGACTTCTTCTGTCGAAGGAGGATGTCGGCGGCGTAGGCTTGACTGAAAGAGGCGACCGGACTGACATCGAATTCGCCATCGTACTCAAGAATCTCCCCGGCGATCACATGGGCGGGCTTCGCTTTTGTGAGCGCGATGTAGGGATCCAGGCCTCCAAGATTAAAGTCGCCAACTTCTTCTGAGCCGATGAAGACGGGGCCGGAGATCCGGGTGGGCACCTCTGGCTGCGGGTACTCGACAAGGAAACGGAACATGGTGGGCAGGAGCTTGCAGCCGATTTGAAACTCCGCTGGATCCGGAGGAGCGTCATAGGCCAACCAGCAGTGCGTAATGTGGTTCTTCTCAATGTAGGCATGCAGCGCCTTCAGGCCGCCACCCCAGCCGGCGTTCGCGTCAGAGGCTGCGCGATAGGTCTGGCTGGGACCGCCGAAGAATTCATTGGAATACGGCAGGTATAACGGGAAGGCGTAGAGCGATGAAGCCGCATGGAGAAGCACAAGCGCGGCCACGGCCCAGGCCCAGGCGCGTGATCGATGAGCGAGCGCGACGCCACCAGCAGCCGCGAGGACCAGAAGAAAGGGCATGACGGGCAGGATGTGGCGAATTCCGATGTCGAGTTTGGCGGTCATGGCCATGCCGAAGTAGAAGACCGTTGGGACGATGAGGAAGAGGAGTTCACGGGAGTATTCGCGGCGGCGGAGTGACCTGGCGAAGGGTAGCAGTGCGAGCAGAAGCAGGAAGCCCACTGTCATCTTGATGAGGAAGACAGAGGGGAAATAGAACCACATGCCTGCGGGGTAGTCTTTGCCGAACAGAAACATGGCGCGGCCGTCGTTAGCGAGGATGGTCACATCGGTGAGGCCGTACAGATAGGCCTCAGGCAGCAGGTGGTGGTGTTCGGCGAAGGCGATGACGTCAGCTTCAAACCGCTGATGAAGACTCTGCAGGTAGACGGCAGTCGGAGGAGTGATTTGACCGCCGTTTGGGCGGGCTGCATACCGGAAGCCATAAAAGCTCCAGAGAATGGCAATCGCAGCCAGCGAGATGGCGAGCCATGCGGCGCCAAGCCGCAGGGCGAGGTGCGTGCGGCGCGGCTGAGACTCCTCGCCGGCTGATGGACGATTCAGAACGACCTCCGCGACGCAGAGGAGAACCAGAATGGGGCAGAGCAGAATTGCCGAATGCTTCGCAGCAACTGTGAGGCCCGCGGCGAGCGCTGCCAGGGCCAGACGCAGCAGCGTCGGCTTCTTTACATAGCGATAGAAGGCGTACACCGCAGCGAACATGCAACAGGTAATGCCCATGTCGGTGCCGATGAGCGGAGCGTTTGAAATCATGATGGGACTGAAGACAAAGAGCAGCAGAGCGAGCAGGGCAACATCGGTGCTGAACATTTCGCGCGCGGCAAAAAATACGAGCAGCGCAAGCGCAAAGGAGAAGACGCTGACCGCAATCCTTCCCTGCCAGAGTACTGACTCAGCGTCGGGCGCATCCATCATCTGCTTCCCACCGACTACGGAAGCAGCGCGAAAGTAGATGGGCAAGGGCTGCGGGTATGCGGGCCGGCTGATAAGCAGCGGAAGTGCCGCCACAAGCTTGACGAGCGGCGGATGTTCGGGATTGATTCCGAAGTCGCCATGCAGCCAATAGGAGTACCCGGCATAGAGGTGCGCCGGCTCATCAAAGGTCTGCGACTCAGTTCTTACGGAGAGAAAAACCTCCAGTCCGAAGACGACTAGCAAGAGTGCGACGGCGGCGGCGATATGCGCGGGACGGAAGAGGCGGTCCGTGATGCCGGAGGATAAGTCACGCGGGGATTCAAAAGGAGGGTTTCCCTTTGTCATAGAGTAATCTCTCTCTCTTTGGCAGGCGCTGGAAGCTTTTTGGAAGGGGAATTTCAACTTACTTGTGCAGCCGCAGGAGAATATACCCCCGAGCTCCCGGCGCACCAACTCTATTTTCACGGAGCAGCTTAGGCCGCGCTCCGCACCCCAACCCCCTCCAGCATCGTCGTCACCAGCGCCAGCGGCAGCCCCACCACGTTGAAGTAGCAGCCCTCCACCCGCGGAATCCACTTCCCCGCCAGCCCCTGAATCGCATACGCGCCCGCCTTGTCCATCGGCTCGCCCGTGGCCACGTACGCGGCAATCTCCTCGTCACTCAGCGTCGCAAACCGCACACCCGTCACCTCAGCAGCCACTTCCGCACCTTTCGCAGTCACCACCGCCACGCCCGTAATCACCCGATGCGTCCGCCCTCTCAGCAGCCGCAGCATCCGCGCCGCATCCTCCGCGTCCGCAGGCTTGGCCAGAATCTGCCCATCCACCGTCACCGTCGTATCCGCACCCAGCACGATGAGTGGGTGCCCCATCCAATCCGCGTCCTGTGCGGATAGGGTGGGAGAGCAAGAACCCGGGCCCTGTGCCCCATCCATTTCGCATTCTGTACGAAATGGGTGGGAAGCGGAGTCCGCTCCGTCTCCGCTCATCCCGTCAAACACAACCTGCGCCTTCTCCCGCGCCAGCCGCACCACATACGCAATCGCATCCTCGCCCGCGCGCACATCTTCATTCACGTGCGCCGGCCGCACCTCAAACACGAATCCCGCCTGCGTCAGCAACTCCCTTCGCCGCGGCGACGCCGAAGCCAGAATCAGCCTCATTCGATTCGCACTCCAGCATGCATCCCCGCCGCCGTCGCAATTCCCCACGCCATCGCCGGCGTGTTGTGCGCCAGCCCGAAGCGCCCATCCGGCCCCAGCAGAATAATCCCCCCGTGGCCGCCCAACCGGTTGTAGAGATACGCAATCGCCTCCCGCGCCGCCGTCTCCGGATCTGTGCCCTCCGCCACGCGGTCCGTGGCCCACTTGCCCAGCACCAGCTTCATAATCGGCTCGCCCCAGCCCGTCAGGCTCACTGCCGCCGCCAAATTATCCGCGTAGCAGCCGCACCCAATCAGCGACGAATCGCCCACGCGCCCCGGTGTCTTGTTCAGCGTCCCTCCGGTCGAGGTCGCCGCCGCCACATCGCCCTTCGCGTCCAGCGCCACCGCGCCCACCGTGTCGTGCGAGTCCAACTCCACCGCCGTCTCCGGGTCTTTGTCGTCGGCCAAATCACTAAACGTATCGTCCGCCAGCCCCGCTGCCGCCCGCGCCTGCGCCAGCTTCAGCCGTTCGCGCTCCCGCTCCAGCACCAGCTCGCTGTTTTCAATCAGCTCCATCCCGTGCGACTCGGCAAACGCCTCCGCGCCCGCGCCCACAAAGTAGACATGCGGACTCTTCTCCAGCACCAGCCGCGCCGCCTTGATCGGATTCCGCAACCGCTCCACGCACGCCACGCCGCCGGCCAGCATGCGCCCGCCATCCATCAGCAGCGCATCCAGTTGCACCCGCCCGTCGGAGGTCAAAAAGCTTCCCCGTCCCGCGTCGAAGGTCGGGTCGTCTTCCATCACCACCACGGCCGCTTCCACCGCGTCCACCGCCGCGCCGCCCCGCGCCAGCACCGCGTACCCGGCCTCCAGCGCCGCGCGCACTCCAGCCTCGTGCGCCGCCTCGGCCTCTTCGGGAATCGCCCACGCGCCCCCATGCACCAGCAACGTTGGTACATGCTTTGCTTCGCTCATCACCCGCTTATGGTAGCCCATGCAAATTTTCCCGGCGTCGCCCGGGCTCTATTCGGTCGATTATCTCCCTGCAAATGCCTCATCACTTCAGGTACCAGACATTCATGCGGAACCGGCAGGCAACCGGGCTACCGTCCTTAAACGCCGGAATAAAGTGCCATGCCTCCGCGGCGGCAAGAATGTCTTTATCCGCATTGCCCGCATTCTTCACAGACCGCACCTTCCCCGCGGCATCAATCACCAGGTCCACCCACTGCTGCGTCTTTGGTAGACCAGCCAGGATGTCCGACTGCGATAGACCTCGCAGAAGAATCGGCTTGGGCGCAGTTACGACCGGCTCGGCCACTCGGCTCGGTCCGCCCATTGAAACGGCGGTGGAAACAGCATCCGTACCCCCCACCGCGCGTTTGGCGTCGGTATCGTAAATCGTTACATGCATCTTCCAATGCCAGCGCGACGACGGCGGCGCAACACCGTCGACCTCCCGCAGAATCCCGCGTCCTCGCGCGTTTTCAATCGCGGCGCGAATGCGGTTGAGGTCAGATGGTGGCCACATCGTATCCAGGGCCTTCCATGCCTCCTGCTCTCTCCCGCTATAGAGATAACTCCACACAATCTCCAGCACCTTCATCTTCGTCTTCCACAAATGCTGGTACTGGTCCAGCGGCATCCCTATCTTGACCGGTAACTTTCCGTCACTGTTCCGGAAAGCACTCAGCTCCTGTGCATCCAGGTGGTCCCGCACCGCCGCAATCTGCTGGTCGTAGCGGGAGCGAAACTCCGCACTTACATCCATCAGTCGACGCTTTTCAAACCGCAGCACCACCGTGGGAGCAAAGTCCAGAGCCGCCGCGGGCAGACCGTCAAACCCGTCCACGCCACTGGCATCGTCGGTCCAGATTTCGACCTGCCCGTCCAAATATGTGTCCGCTGCGCTGTAGGTCTCCCCGCCGGTCAAGGTGCGCAGCAGCCGTGGCGGCTTTTGCAGGGAATAAATCCGATACTCGCTTTGCAATGCGACATCCGAATGCCTGATCTGAAAAGCGACGACCGGCCCGCCCAAACCCAGGTCCGCCCCCAGCACATCGATTCCAATCCTCCCTGCATGGGACGCCACCATCAGCTTCTGGCCATCCCACTCAAGGCTTGCCGTGCAGGTTCGCGTTGAGAGACCGCCGCGACTTACCGCGCCCACGCTCACCGTAACCCCAGTGCCAAACGTTGTCTCGAATTTGCCGCTCCCATCGCTGCAGGTCACATCCTGCGTCCGGCTCTGGCAAAACCCGCGCATCGCACATACGATTAGCAGCGCGCAAAGGAGCCGGGCAAAAAATGCCCCTGTCAGGCGAGCCTTCGCCGTTCTCCCTCTATGGCTTGCCAACCCCGCCATCTTGCATCGCCTCCCCGGTTCACTTGATCAGTGGGGATTCTATATCGTCTTCCCACTCGGCCGGAACATTCTATCCTCGCTCATCACCCGCGGTGTTGGCCCATCTCTTTCGCCGCGCGTTGCCCGCGCTCAGCCGCGTCAGACCGGTCCACAGCATCCCGGCCTGCAATCCAATTCGCCGGCACCCTTCGACCCCGCGAATCGGCTCCCGCGCATCGCCTGTCAATCCCATTCCGGCAAACAATTTCTTAAGCCGCTGAAAACACGCCGCAAATCCGCCCGGCCATTTTGCAGATTATTACTCGGACTCTCGCTATCCTTGAATCATTCCCATGAGACCGCACGCCAGACAGGGAGCGAGCGTCGCTCCCATTCATTCAATTCGGACCCCCTTCGCGGACATGCCGCCGTAGGAATCTTGTCGAAGGCGGACACGAAAGGCCGCTCAATGCGCCGCCGCACTTGCCGGCAGCCGCGGTTTGCGCGCACCCGTGGCAGAGCGTCACACATGCGTTCGCCGCCCGTTGCCGCAACCCGCACGCAACCGTGAAAGGCCGTCCGGAACGGACGGAGAGATGAATCCAGAAGCAAAGAACCCCACTGCGGAGAACCCGCCGCAGGCCGATGACTCCACCTGCAAACCACCGGCAAAAGGCGCCGAAGAGATGCGCCTGGCGGCCGACAAGGTGCTCAAACAGAACTGCACGGAAATTGCCCAGGCACTCGTCAACAGCTCCATCGAGGGCCACATCCAGAGCGCCCGTTTTCTTTACTTCCTCGCCGAGGGACAGCAGAAGCTTGAAGCTGCCCAGGTGGTGGAAACCCTGCACAGTCTGGCCATCGAGCTTGCCCAGCAGCCCGAGTGGTCCGAACCAGCGAAGACCGAAACCCTAAACCCGGCTGGCGACGCTTCGCAGCCGCAAGGCTGACGCCGCTCCGGCGTCTGGTTTCTGTCGTTCCACGCAAGCCTCGCAACCTCGCACTACCGTGGTCGCGGCCTCCCTCACCGGAGCCGCGGCCCGCCGGCGGCCATCGCTCCTGCCGCCTTTCACATCGCCCATCCGGCCGCTCGGCGGCGCGCTCGTCGCACGGGGCGGAACTGTATATGCTGCATCCAAGACGAGCAGAAGGAAGAGACACGCATGAATCTCAGCACCGGCAACGGTATTCGAATCGGAAGAGGTCTGGCCGCAATCTTCGCGGCGTTCGCCTTCGCCTTCGTGGCCCTGGCCCAGGCCGTCACCACCACCACGGTGCAGGGTACCGTGTACTTTGCCAACGGCCAACCCGGCGCCGGCACGGTCCAGATCCAGTGGCCTTCCTTCACCACCGCCGGCGGACAGGCCATCGCCGCCGGTTCCACCTCCGTCACCATCGGCTCGGACGGCTCCCTCTCGGTCAACCTCGCGCCCAACCAGGATGCCTCGCCCGCCGGCCTCTTTTACACCGTCACTTACTACCTCAGCAACGGCACCACCAATACTGAGTACTGGGTCGTCCCTGACGCCGCACAGGCCACGCTCGCCCAGGTGCGCGCGCAGGTCATGCCCTCCTCGCAAGCCATTCACACCGTCAGCAAAGCCTACGTCGATCAGGCCATCGCCAACATCTCCCAAAGCGGCCTTGCGCCCACCGGCGGCACGCTCACCGGCCCGCTCTATCTCGCCGGCGATCCCACCGCATCCCTTCAAGCCGCTGACAAGCACTACGTCGACACTTCCGTCGCCCAGACCGTCCCTCTCTCCGGCGCAACACTCACCGGCGCGCTCAGCGGACCCGCCGTCAGCGCCAGCGTCAACAACGTCATCAACGTCATGGCTCCGCCTTACAACGCCAAAGGCGACTGCACCACAGACGACCAGGCCGCCATCCAGGCCGCGCTCACGACAGCGCAGGCCAACACCTCCTCCAACACCGTCGTCTACTTTCCCACGCCGCCCGGCGGTTGCTATCTCACCAGCCAGCTCAACTGGTACGGCGTCAGCCTCCGCGGGGAAGCGGGCAACAACCAGAACGGCCAAACCTGGCAGGGCGTCACCCTCAAAGGCAAGCCCGGCCAGGACATTCTCCACACTGGCGACCCCGACTCCACCACCTCGGTGCCCACGCGCCTTTGGAGCATTGAAAATATCCGCTTCGTTCTCGATGATTCCGTCGATGCATCCGGTTCCGCCGGCAACTTCGCCCATCGCTGGCCCGGCAAATGGATCGGCGACGGCGCCATGACCTCCGGCAGCACCACGCTCACCAGCACCTATGCACAATTCACCTGCGGTGACATCGGGCAGGCTGTCCTCGTCAAGGGCGCGGGTGCCGGCGGAGCTGACCTCTCCACCACCATCAGCAGCGTTTCGCCCTGCTACACCAGCGTCGCCCCCACCACCGCCGCCCTCGCGGCCGCCGCCTCCACCACCGTCTCCGCGGCGCGCGCGTACATCGCCAACGCAAATATGCCCGTCACTCAGCAAATCGGCAATTGCGCCATCGCCATGGACAACTCGGACGGCAACAGCGCCAACTGGCTTGGCTCTGCACCCACGCGCAATTCTCTTTACGATAATCTGCACAACGTCAACTTCTCCACCACCTCCGGCGCTTTGCAGGGCCAGAACGACTCCTGCGCGATCTACTTCCAGGGCGTTTACATGCCCTACGGCCTCGACGCCCGCAACCTGAACATCACCCGTTTCACTTACGGCATCGTGGAGGGGCTCAACGACGTCAACCCCCTCGGCGCAAGCGGCAACAATGTGGGTGTCGGCGCGGATTACCAGTTGTTTGACCACGGAGACTGGGTCGGCAAATATCCCTGGATCAGTTACAACGGCGGCGAAAATGAAATTAAGGGCGTCCAGCTTTACGCCACCGCCGGCCCACAGCTTCTCCAGGTCAAGTCGGTCTCTGAGACTGGCGGCGGCCGGTGGAAGATTGAGGCACCCGAGTTCGAACAACCCTCCGGCTCCGTCTCCGGCTGGCGCATCGACCTCAATCTCAACACGCTCATCAACACCCAGCTCGCCTCAAACGCTGCCAACATTCCCGCCTATATCGAGGGCTATAACAACCGCTGCGTCGAGTGCGCAGGTCCGCAGACACTCAACCTCGGCGGCTACAATAACGACGTCCAGATGACCTTCGGCCCGTTCACGGTCAATGACTCCGGCTACGGAAACCGCGTCTACTCCATGAACAACTCCGCCGGCTACGCCGGACAGACGCCGACCCTGCCCGTGGCGCAGAATGCAACCAAAGGCATCGAGCCCTGGGGCCGGCTCTCCGCCGATTTCATCCGCAGCGGCAACCTCAACTCGCCGTACATGAACCTCGAGGACTTGCTCATCCTTCCGGCGGATGTGCGCTGGAACGGCGGCGTCGGAACGGTCGTCTACCCTGACCCTACCTCCATCACCGGCAAGTACGGCTACACCAACGGAACCTATTCGGTCATGGGCTTCGGCAACCCCATCGCCAGCGCCCTCACCGGCAACACCTATAACTACACCATCGGCGGCGTCGGAGCGGGCAAGGCCAACGTGCCCGCAACAAAAATCATCCTCTACGCCAGCGTCAAGTGCCCCTCTGTCACCTCCTACACGCTCACCGTGCGCTCCAACGGCGCGACAGTGGCCACGGCGACGCCTACCTGCAATTCCAGTGGATACACTGTGGGCTCTGTCACCGCCGATCTCTCCAGTTACGCCGGACAGAACTTCGGCTTCGCCATCGGCTCCGGCTCCGGCGAAGTGGATTGGGCTTACGTCGCCGTCCGCCCCTATCAGGCCGATTACAACGGCTATCAGCCGCTAAACAAGGCCGGTGACACAATGACCGGGCCGCTCATTTTGAACGCTGACCCAACGGCGGCGCTGGGCGCAGCTACGAAGCAATACTCCGACCAGAAGGTGCCCCTCGCGGGTGGAACGATGACAGGCCCGCTATATCTGAGCGCGGACCCGACGACCGGCACTCAGGCTGCCACGAAGAATTATGTGGATACACACGGAGGAGGCGCGGCGGTTCTTGTAAGCTGGGGACCAGATACCTCAGGTACAGGCGGTAACGCCTTTGTCCAGAACTACACCACCTATTACACCTTTCAATTATATGGAAATATCACCCTCAACACCCTCCGCTACCGCATAACGACCGCCGATAACACCGCCAACCTTTATGACTTCGGCGTCTATTCGGTCAGCGGGACTACGGCCACGCTGGTCACTGACATTGGACCTACCGCCGGAACTACCTTTGCCGCAAGTACCGGCTTCAAAACCGCCAATTTCTCATCTGTCAAGACGCTCCTGCCTGGGGTTTATCTGGTGGCCATAACCACCAATTGCGCTTCATCGTGTGCTGTACTAGCAGGTTCAGCTGTGGGAATGTTCTCGCTCTATAACTCCAACCCAACTTCCGGACCATCCACTGGCGGTCAGTTACCGTCGTCCATCACGGGACTTACCTCCGCCAGCAGCAACAATGGCTCCAGCTTCACCGGCTTCGACGTCTACTAGCCGGCAGCATCGATTCCCGCCCCTCCATTTTCACTACGAGTTATATATCCTTGTAGCTCAGAGCGGGGGCTTGATAACTATCATGTAAATTCTCCAGGAACGCACTTGGACTCCGCGGCGTCGGAAGCTTGACCTGTCCCATCAGGCCGGCTTCTCGACGTCGCGCCTCTTTTCACCAAGCTCACGAGGGAATCGGTTTGGAAGACTCCTCCGCCAGCCAGCCACACCCCGCAACCGCGCCCATTCTCCACATTCCCAGCCTCGATCGCGACGAGCTCGAACGCTTCGGCCGCATCCTCGATCGGCGTCCCGCGAATCTCGGCGGCCTCTCCGTAGCCGAATCGCTCATCGCCGCGCTGCTCCGCGTCCGCACCCGCCAGGGCCGCACCGCTCCCCTCGTCGCCAATCCAGTGCAGCGCGCATTCGAGCAGCGCCGCGGCCGCCACAACATCGTCCTCAAGGCACGCCAGATGGGTCTCACCACCTGGACCGCCGCACGCTTTTTTCTCCGTACCATCACCCAGCCCGGCTCGCTCACTATCCAGGTCGCGCACACGCAGGAATCCGCCGAAGCCATCTTTCGCATCGTCCATCGCTTCGTCCGCTGCCTGCCCGCGCCGTTGCGCACAGGACCCTTGCGCACCTCGCAGGCCAACGTCCGCCTCCTCGCCTTTCCCGCCCTCGATTCCCAATACATGGTCGTCACTGCCGGCGACCGCAATGCCGGCCGCGGCTTCACCATCCAGAATCTCCACTGCTCTGAGCTCGCTCGCTGGCCCGGCGACCCCGCGGAAACCCTCGCCGGCCTGCGCGCCGCCCTCGCTCCTGCCGCCGAGCTCGTCCTCGAGTCCACGCCCGACGGCGTCGGCGGCTGCTTTCACGAGGAGTGGCAAAATGCCTCCGAAACCGGCCTCGTCCGCCACTTCTTCCCCTGGTGGATGGAGCCCTCCTACCGCGCCGAGTCCGTCGACCCGTCTTCCCTTACCGACGAGGAACAAGAACTGAGAGCGCGCGAGCACCTTGACCTCGCGAAGATCGGCTTTCGCCGCCAGCTCCGCGCCAGCTTCCGCGGCCTCGCCCGACAGGAGTACGCCGAAGACCCGGAAACCTGCTTCCGCATGAGCGGCGATTCCGTCTTCGAGCTTGCCGCCGTTGAAGCCCGCCTGGCCACCGCGCCACCACCTGTCGAAATCCGCCGCAACGGCGAGCTTGAGATCTGGCTGCCGCCCATTCCCGGCAAGCACTACCTCGTCGCCGTCGATCCCGCCGGCGGCGGCAGCGAGGGTGACTACTCCGCCGCCCAGGTCCTCGAAATGGAAACCGGCCTGCAGTGCGCCGAGTTCGCCGCACACCTCGGCGGCCTCGAGCTCGCAAGCTTCATCACCACCCTCGCCGCCGAGTACAACCGCGCGTGGCTCGTCGTCGAGCGCAACAACCACGGCAGCGGCATCCTCGCCCTCGCTCAGACCGCCTGCAATTACCCGCGCATTTTTTCGCACGGCGGCCAGCCCGGTTGGCTCACCACCTCCGTCAGCCGCCCTGCCGTCCTCGGCCGGCTAAACGCCGCGCTCATCGACCAGCCCGAGCGCTTCATGAGCCGCCGCCTCCTCGTCGAGTGCCGCAGCTTCGTCCGCCTCCCCAACGGCTCCACCGGCGCGCGCCCCGGAACCCACGACGACCGCGTCCTCTCGATGGCCATCGCCCTCGCCGCCCGCGCCCAGCTCCTCGAATCCGGTTCGCATTGAGCAGACCTCCCGCTTCTCTTTGCTTCTCGCGGTCCGCTGTTTGCTGTTTGCGAATCCCTATTCCCTACTCCCTCCTCGCTACCCCCCGTTCCCTTACAATCATTCCCAGCCACACGCACCACTCCGGAGTCCCTCTTGGCAGTTCTCGCAGTCCAGCACATCCGGCGCATGCGCGGCGGCGCGCAGGGCCAGCTCATGCTCGGCGCTGACGGCCACGCCTACGTCGTCAAGTTCCAGAACAACCCCCAGCACCTCCGCGTCCTCGCCAATGAGCTGCTCGCCTCGCGCCTCGCCGTCGCCGCCGGCCTCAACGCCCCCCACGCCGAGCTCATCGAAGTCTCCCCGTGGCTCATTGACAACACGCCCGAGCTCGAGATCGACCTCGGCCGCACCCGCCAGCGCTGCCTGCCCGGCCTGCAATTCGGCTCGCGCTTCGTCGGCGGACTCATGCCCGGCCAGGTCGTCGACTTCCTCCCCCCTGACCAGCTCACCGAGCTGCGCAACCTCGGCGAATTCGCCGGCATCCTCGCCCTCGACAAGTGGACCGCGAACGCCAACGGGCGCCAGGCCGTCTTCACCCGCCGCCCGCGCGAGCGCCGTTACCGCGCCGTCTTCATCGACTTCGGCTACTGCTTCCACGCCGGCAACTGGAAGTTCGACGACGCGCCCCTGCGCGGCATCTACTTCCGCAACGATGTCTACCGCTTCGTCACCGGCTGGGACTCCTTCGAGCCCTGGCTCTCGCGCCTCGAGTCGCTCGCCACCGACGCCGTCTGGGCCGCCGCCAATGAAGTCCCGCCCGGCTGGTATGGCGGCGATCTCTCCGAAATGGAAGCCCTCGTCGAAAAGCTCCTCAAACGCCGCGACCGCATCCGCGTGCTCATCGAATCCTTCCGGGATTCCTCCCGCGCTCCCTTCCCCAATTGGGGCTCCGCCCCCTCACTCGCCACAACCAGCTGGACCATGCCCGGCATCAGCGCTAACCTCAACACCAGGGTGAACTAGCATGGGTAAACGAGTATGGGTGAATTAGCATGACCAGCGCGCACAGCCGGCTTCCCTGCGAATTCCAGCTCCTGCGCTACGTCTCTGATCCGGTACGCAACGAGTTTGTCCACTTCGGCGTGCTCATACGCGAGTCTGCTGCCCGCGAGTCCGCCTCCGCAAAAGCCCCCTCCGGAACGGATGCACCGTCGCGCTTCGCCCTGCGCTTCACCCGCGACTGGCGTCGCCTGCGCTGCATGGATCCCGCTGCCGACACGGCGCTGCTCGAATCCCTTGAGTCCGACCTGCGCCAGCGCCTGGAGCAGGACACCGACGGCAAGCTCCAGCGCATCCTCGACGAGTCCCTTTCGCTCAACATCCAGATGACCGCTCCCAAGGCCTATCTGGCCGAGAGCCTGCCCGCCGGCCTCGAAGAGCTGATGCGCCTCTACATTGACCCGCCGCCGCGCGAGCGCGCGCCGCGCCTCAGCGGCCGCGCCGCCATCCAAGCCAAAATGCGCACCGAGTTCGAACGCGCCGGCGTCTGGGACCTGCTCCGCAAGCGTATCGCCGCCTCGGACTACACCCGCCCCGGCGACCCGCTCCGCATCGACGCCGGCTACCGGCCCAACGGGACCATCCGCATGTTCCATGCCGTCTCGCTCGAGCCCGGCGTGGAGATGGCCAAGGTGCTGGCCTTCTCCGCGGCCGGCCTGCGCGCCGGCGTCGAGCGCGTCGAGAAAGCCGTGCTTGATCTGGCCGCCATCATCGAACCCGCCGCCAAGCTTGGCGCGACTGACGACGACCCCGACCGCCTCGCCCTCTACCGCTTCGGCGTCGAAACCATGGAGGAGCACCGCATCCGCGTCCTCACCACCTCTGACCTCACGCGCGTCGCCGACACCGCCCGCCGCGAACTCCGCGTGTGAGCACAGCGGAAAGCTTTCAGTTTTCCATTGCCAATTCCACCCGCTCATCCCTGTTTCCTCATCCCTGTTCCCTGTTCTTTTTTTCTTGGCAAGCTTTTTTCTTTTGCGCTCATCGCAGGTGCCTTCGTATAACTCCCCGAATCATCAACTTATACATCAAAAAAAATCCGCGGCACTTTGCCGACTATTTCTATCCATTTCGCTAGGATTAGTTGTGTAAGTAGATTTCTGGCGCGCGGACGTATTCACCCCGCAACCGGGACGGCAGACTGACTGCTGCCCACTGTTTGCTGTCTGCTGTTTGCTGTCTGCTGTCCGCTGATCTCACACGCGGCATGACCCCTTCACGGTCGTGCCGCTCTTCTTTTGCCCATAAGGAAGGTGCGCGTGAAGGTTCGAGAGCAACTAAGGGAACTCTGGCTGCAGGCCACCGGCGGCGCAGCCGGCCACAACGGGGCCGACCAGGCCGAAGCTGAGCGCAAGACGCTGGCCCTGCCCGCCATCCTCAGCCCGGTCCAGTTTCCGGGCCGCCTGCTGCCCAAACCCACACCCGCGAATCTCCGCCGGTTCGCCGAAACCCCCGTTGTTCGCCGGGCCATTAACGTCATCAAGGACCGCATCTCCGCCATGGACTGGCAGGTGCGCGTCCGCCGCGGCGTTGCACCGGGCACGCTCCAGGACGCGCACCGCAAGCTCCGCGCGCTGCGCCGCACGCTTGAGGAGCCCAACGCCGTCGACAGCTTCCGCACCCTCATCGAGCAGGTCATTGAAGACGCGCTCACTGGCGGCTACGGCGCCATCGAGATGGAGCCCACCGGCGACGAAGACCGCCCCGCCATGCTCTGGCCCGTCGACGGCGCATCCATCCGCGTCAACGCCAGGTGGGATGGCCAGCCCGGCTCGCCCCGCTACGCGCAGACCCTCGCCGGCCAGCCCGACCAGGGCCTCGTGGCCGGCTTCGGTCCCGGCGCAGTCGAGCTCCGCGATGACCAGCTCATCTACGTGCGCATGAATCCGCGCAGCTTCACGCCCTTCGGTCTCGGCCCGCTTGAAGTCTCCTTCGAAACCGTCAATCAATTCCTCTCCGCGCACCGCTTCGCCGGCAAGCTCGCCGCCAACTCCGTCGCACAGTACGCCCTGTGGCTCAACGAGGCCACGCCCACCCAGCATGACCGCCTCATCCGCTGGTGGCAGGATGAAATCGAAGGCACCGGCCGCGTTCCGCTGCTCTCCACCGAGCAAAAGCCCGAGGTCCTCCGCTTCGCCCAGGGCACCGACGCCGACCTTCGCCTCGCCTGGCAGCAGTTCCTCATCCGCATGATCGCCAACGCCTTTGGCCTTCCGCCGCTCCTGCTCGGCCTTGAAAGCGACGTCAACCGCTCCACCGCCGCCGAGCTCGCGGACGAGGCCTTCCGCGGCGCCATCCTCCCGCTTGCCAAGCTCCTCGCCGGCCACCTCACCCGCGACCTCTTCGCCAAGTGCATCGGCTGGCGCGAATTCGAGTTCGTCTTCAACGACCTCAACGCCCGCGACGAGCAGACCGAGCTCGCCGTGCAGGTCCAGCTTCTCCAGGCCGGCGTGCTCACCGTCGACGAAGTCCGCGCCATGCGCGGCCTCGGACCACTCAACAAGAGCGGCACGGCCCAGCTCGCCGGCCAGGCCGAACCGCCCGCCGACACACCGGCCTGACCGCATGGGCCTGCATCCATTCACCAGCAACCGGGCGTCCGCCGGCGGGCCCCGCGCACATCCTCATCCTTCTCATCCTTTTTCGCGGAGATCGAATGCGACTCGAAGCCATGGCAGTCAAGATTCCACACGTCGAAGGCCACCCCAACCGCGTGTCCTTTGAAGGCGTGCTCACCGTCGTCAACACGGCCAGCGACAAACCCCCGTCCGGCGCGCGCGGACACCGCGTCATGCTCACCTGCCAGGCCGCGGAAATGGCTCTCCCTTCGCTGCTGGGCATGGCCGTTGATTACCGGCCCGGTTGGGACGGCCACGATGCCCGCCGCAAGATCGGCCTGCTTACCGAAGCGGACATCGTCGGCAAAAACCTCATCGTCCGCGGCTATCTTTACGCCCGCGACTTTCCTGAGGTCGCCAAGGCCATCCACGCCCAGGCCCCGCAGGCCATGGGCATGAGTTATGAGCTGGCCGATGCGCGCGTGGAAGATATGCGCGCCGAGATATGGAAGCTTACCCGCGTCACCTTCACCGGCGCGGCCATCCTCTTGCGCGAGAAGGCGGCCTATCGGGCCACCAGCTTCCGCATGGCAAGTTAAAGCAATTCCTGAGTCACAGTGTCTCGAAGCCTCTGGTCTGAAGTCGACGCCACCCTCAGGGAGCGGCGACCTTGTACGAAGTCAAAGAGCCGCTGTAACTCAGGAATTGCCGAAGTCCGCCCACTTATCTAGGAGGGCGGACAACTTGCAACTCGTCTCACATCAAACTTACGAAAGGAATGGCATGGAAACCAACGAAACCAACGTCGCCGAGCGGCTTGCCTCCGCCACCACCCTGCTGGAACGCACCCTCGCCTGGCTGGAAGAACGCATCGCCGCGGCCTCCGCCCTCAACGGCGAGGTGGAAAAAATCTCGGCCACCGTCGAGCAGTCGCGCCGTGAATCCGAACTGGCCGAAAAACTCGCCGCGGCCCAGAGCGAGCTGGCCGAAATCAAGGCCGCATCCGCGCAATCGGCGCTCAACCCCCTGCGCAAGACGGTCCCCGCCGCCACCACTGAGATGCTCGCCAAGCACGGCATCGGAGACGGCCCGGTCGACGTCCGCACCCTCGACGCCGCACTCTCCGGCCTCTCGCTCGAACAGCGCATCGCCGTCAAGACTCAGCTCCTGCGCGCCGGCGCCATCGCCTAACCAACAACCTGCGCTGTCCGACGCACGCGGCAGCCTCAACAGGGGTCCCCAACGGCAAGTCTTCGTCGTTGGGGCGGAAACCAACCCTGAACTGGCCCCATGGAGGGGGCGGAAAAGCCTATGAACGCATCCTTTGCAGATATCCACGCGGCAGCAGACTACATCGGGCCGGGCGCTGTAGAAGTTCCGCTGTACCAGACCGAAATCTTTGACATCTGCCGCCGCTCCAGCCCATTCGGCCAGCGCATCAAGCAGGTCCCGGCCACAGGCCATCCCTCGCGCTTCTTTGAGGAAACGGCGCTGCCCAACCCCGGTACCGCGGGCTTCGTCAACCCCCGCAGCATCGTCGCCCCGGTTGTCAGCCCCACGCGCGTGGAGCGCAGCGTGCCCCTCAAGGCCGTCGTCTCGCAGATCAACTACAACCTCTTTGATGTTGAACTCGGCAACCAGCAGCAACAGTTCGCCTACCTGCAGGCCAAGGACCTGGTGGACACCGTCAGCGGCGTGATGGTTACCCACGACGTGGCGCTGTGGAACGGCGACGACACCAGCCTCAGCGCGCCCACCACCACGCAGTACTACGGAGCGGCCGGCCAGATCGCGTCGGGCGGACAGACCACCACCATCGGCACATCGGCCTCCATCGTCGACGGCATCAAGTCCGCGGTCGCGCAGATGGTCGCCAGCAACGGCTACCAGGTGCGCCCCACGGCCATCTATGCAAACCCGGTGCTGCTCGACCTCATCGACCGCGAGATGAAGACCGAATTCAACGTGGTCCTCAACACCGATCAAATCACCGGCGGCCTCCGCGTCAAGATGCTCTCCACCCAGGCCGGCGACCTGCCCCTGATCCCCGACTGGAGCCTCAGCTACACCGGCACCCCCGGCTCCGGCTCGGCCGTCCTCCCGGCTTACATCGTCACTGAGGACCTGATCGAGTACCACTGGCTGGGCGATCCCACGCCGCGCATCTTCCAGCTCGGCCTCCCCGGCTCGCTCACTTACCAGTACGTCGCGGTCAAGTTCGGCGCCGTCGTGGTCAAGGGCGCAAGCTATGCGCACTACCAGGTGCTCGTCGACCGGTAACTCGCAGCTAACTTGAATGGCTCCCTCGCCGTGGAAGACTTACCCGCGGCGAGGGGCCTTCCCGCAAACTTACACCGCTCACCTGAAAGGATCGGTATGCCCTATCTGCAGCCGGAGGATTATCCCAATTACGGCCTGCCCGCCGGAACCACATCCGATTGGGCGACAGCCGCCACCGCGCTCATCAACAACTACTGCAGGCGGCCCGACCTCAATGTCATCCAGTACACTGAGCGCCTGCGCATCACCTCCGGTTCCTGCGCCGTCCGCCTCACCTATCTGCCGCTCACGCCTCTCGGCGCGGCCACTTCTCCCATCGTCTCGGTTGACGGCCGCTACGCCAAGCCCCGCCGCGGCGAAATGATCGACGGTCCCATGTTTGAAATCGCCTGGGCCTTTTCCCTTCCCGGCCAGTGGACCGCCATCGACCCCACCACCGTCGACTTCGACGCCGACACCGGCGAGCTCACGCTCCCCTTCAACGTCCTCGGCCTGCCGTACAACGAGGTCAACGTCACCTACACTGCGGGCCTGGCCGTCATCGGCGACGACATCAAGACCGCCTGCGCGCAAATCATCCGCAACGCACAGTCCACGCCCGCGCTCAATGCCAGCCGCACACGCATTGACACGATGCAGATGAACTACTTCTCCAGCTCGCTCGTGGACGAAACCGTGCAAACCTGGCTCCGCCCTTACGTGGCCAACAGATTGGGGTAAACGATGAGCGATACCCAACCGCGCAATCCAAGCGGCGCCGCGAAGATGCTCGCCGACGCACTGCTCCGCAGCGTCACCGGAACCACGGCCCTGCTGAGCATCCCCGGCCCCACCACCAACACCAGCCAGACTGAGGTCGGCATCGTGTCCACAGGCTTCGCGCAGGTCGCGCTCAGTCCCGCCGTCATGCGCAGCATGCGCCCTTACACGAGAGTGAAAGACGGGGATCAAACCCGATGGGAACTGCTCGTCTCGGCCACCAGCGTGGAGCAGCAGATCAACTCGCTTGACCTGCCCTCCGCGCAGGCCCTTTTTGCCTCCGCCTTCGCCGTCAACGTCGCCGGCCAGGACTATCTCATCGAGGCCATCGCCACCAATGAGGCCTTCGGCCAGGTCTATCTTTACCGCCTCTATCTGCGTGAGGCGCACCAGCAGGAGCTGTAACTCCGCGCCACATTTCAGGAGCAACTCTTCATGCAAAATGCCAAAGACTCCTTTTACATGACGCTGCGATCGCGGCTCATCACCATCAATCCCGATCGCACCACGCTGCTCCGCGGCGCCGTCCGGCCAGGCATCCTCGTGGAGGAAGCTGAAGCGCCCTTCGCCCAGTTGCCCAATGACGTCTTCATCCTCCGCTGGCTCAACCTCGGCGCGGACCTCAATCTCTGCTCGCCGCTTGTCGCCGCCGAATGCGAAATCGTCTATCAAACCTGCGGCACCATTGCTTTCGGCGGCCTCGACCGCGGCCGTCAGCTCACCGCCATGGATCAAGAGTTGGTCGCCATGCTGCAGCCTTTCTGCACGCCCAAATGCAATTACTCCGTGCAGCCGGCCGTCACAATGCTCACTCAGGTCTTCTGGGATGAGCCCATCTTCACGACCATCGTCACCCTGCGCGATCGCATCACGCGCTCCGCAAAAGTCATCGTTTACAGCTATCAGGAGCACGGGGAGTAAATGACAGCATCCATGCCCGCCTCATGGTTCTCGGCTCCGTCGCCGGTCACGCGCCGCGTCCGTGCTTACTTCGCGCCCGTCAACCGCGCCACGCAAACTCCCATCCTCTTCGACCCCTCGCAGCAGGGCGCTTTCTCGCTCGACGCGCCACCCGCTCCCTGGCTCGACCTCGGCTGGATTCAGGCCTTCACGCGTAAGCCGCTCATCAAGTCCGCGCCCATCCTCACTGGAATTCCTGCCGCGCCCCTTGAGCAGGTCCGCGAAAACCTCGAAGCCCAGGTCAGCTTCCAGTTCCTCAGTTGGACCAAGCTCACCATGGCTCTGGCCACCGGCTCGCAGCACATGAATCTCCTCGCGCCCGCATCCGGCGCATCCCTCGCAGCCGACGGCGCATCCGCTGCCCCCGCCGTCGTCGTCCAATTCGGTTCCACCGCCTCTTCGGTCGAACTCAGCGCAACTGACGCCGCCAAATTCTCCGCCGGCTCGCTCATTGCCGTCGACGCCGATTACACCGGCCAGACAGGCTACGTCGGCTCGCCCGTCTCCGGAGCCTACGTCCGCCAGACCATCAACGACGTCGACTACATCCGCCGCATCACCTTCAACGTCGGCTTTGTCACCGTCGTCAACGGAACTGAACTCGTCCTCGCCGCGCCTTTGCCCGGCGGCGCGCCCGCCGCGGGCCTCAAAGTCCAGGCCATCTCCGGATTCGTCGATCGCGAAGGCGGCTGCTTCTATCAGGAGTGGTCCGCGCTCTTCGTCATGCAGGGCAGCCAGGGTGAGCGCATCCTCTTCCACTACCCGCGCCTGCAGCCCATCGCCGGAACCGAAGAAGCATCGGTCCCGCTCAACGCCAGGCAATCCCCCAGCTCGGAGCGCATCGTTCTCAAAGCCAATTTCCTCGCGCTCCCCGTCAATGACTCGCTCGACTCCGAGCGCGTCCTTTGTTATCGCAGCTTCCTGCCCGCGCCCCAGGCGCTCGTATAGGCGGCAATCACTGGCCCCGTCGCGGCCATGGCAACTCACAACCGAAAGCAATTCCCGGGTAAGTGTGTCTCGAAGCAATTGCACTCAAGTCGACGCGACCAACAGTGAGCGGCGACCTCGCACAAAACCCAAAAGGCCACAGCAACTCAGGAATTGCCGCAAGCGGAGCATCCATCGCATGAAGATCACAATCCAGGGACAGGACTACACATCCGCCCTCGACGCCGCGCATCCGCTCACCATCGAGCGCAGGCTCAACGAGCCCTCCGTCTGCCAGCTCTGGCTCAGCATTCCCTCCCGCTCCACGCTGCCGGCTCCGCAGCGCAACCAGTCCCTCGCCGTCTCAGGCGATGACGGCACCGTTTACTTCACCGGCTATCTCGCCGTATCTCCGCTGCCCGAGTACGCCGGACTCGGCCTCGAAGGTCCGCGCTATCGCATCGCCCTGCAGGCGATAAGTGACGAGTTACTCCTCGACCAGCTTTCCATGGCGCCCGGCAAAGGATCCGCCAGCCAGACTGCCGGCCAGTTACTCACCTCTCTTGTAACTCGAACCGGCTCCTCCATTCTTTCCACGCAGAATCTCTCACTCTCTGCGCCGGTTACCCACTATGTACCCCAGCCCGGCTCTTCCTGGAGCAGCAACGCAGCTCTCGTCTCCAGCCAGGCCCGCGCCGCCTACCGCACCACGGGAGGATCGCTCGCGCTCAACGCGATTCCCGGCGCTGTTCACACCCTCAGTGAAGCCGACGGTTCGCTCACCCTCGCCAACCTCACCCTCACCACCGATGCACGCCGCGCCCTCGCCAATGATGTCACCGTTTGCGGACAGCATGAGCCCTGGCAATACATCACTGAATATTTCCTTGGCGACGGCGTCACCACCAGCTTTTTTCTCTCAGAGACACCTTATTTCCCGCTCACCTCACAGGAATACATCATTCGCGAGCTCTTCAATGAGACCGAAATCGACCCACGCGTCTGGGTCACTTCGAGCGGCGGCCATTATTTCTCTCTCGGTGCTGGCGGCCTCAGCATGCAGGGCGGCAGCGGCATTGACGGTGCAGCCATGCTCACCTGGCTCGACCCCATCGAAATGGGCGGTACTCTGCTTCTTGAAGCCACAGGCGTTTCCCTCTCGCCCAACAGCACCGGCATTCTCGCCGCATTGTTTTCCGGCCTCGGCAACGCCGCCAGTTGCACCGCCGGCTTTCAGGTCACGGCCCAGTCAGGCACCGGCGCGGTCTCCGTCCAGCCTCTCGTCATGGGCTCGCCCACAGGAACCTCGTACGCCATCAATGCCGCCAATCAATACGCGCTGCGCGTCCGCCTCCGTTGCCCTGAGTCCCATCGAGTCCTCTCCATCTTCCGCAGTTACGGCGACGATGGCCCCATCGCCGACGGCGGCCAATGGAATCTCGCGCCCGCCAGGCTGCTCTTTGAAATTCAGGAATTCGTGGACGGCGTGGCCGGCATGCCCGTCGTCCTTTATGACGGCTCGCTCGCAAACTTGCCTGGAAGTTGCATGATCGCCGCCGCCAGCAGCCTCAATCTCCAGGGCAGCATGCGCTCCTTCAACCTCACGGATACCGGATCGGGATGGGTGGTCTCCACGCCGCCCGGCGACTCGCCATACACACGCCGTGTCGGCTCCGCCACGCAGGGCTCCGAGTGTTACGTCCAGCGCACCGGTAAGCTCGTCTTCTATCCCGGCTTCGTTCCCATCGTCGGCGAGCAGATTGCCCTCACCTATCGCGGCATGGGCCGCTCCGTTGGACGCTCCATCAATACCGCCAGCCAGCTGCAGCTTCAGCAGGCCGGCCTGCCCTCCGTTTCCGCCTGGATTGGCACAGTCACCAATCCTCCGGCCCGCTGCTCGCAGGACTGCCGCAATGCAGCAAGCATCATCGCCCAGGCAGCCGCCAGCGTCAGCGCGCTCTGGGCAGGAACTTACAGGAGCACCCGCGCCTCCTTCGCCGCGGACGTCTGGCCCGGCGATGCCCTCCAACTTACCGCGCCATCCACAAATCTGGATGAGCAAGTCGTCGTCCGCACCGTCAAACTCACTTATCAACCAAGTTATCCTGACTTAGTCCAGTATGTGGTCACCTTCGCCAATGACTGGGCCAACGATCTCGCCATCAAGACCAGCACCGCTGTGCCGCCCGACACCTGGCTGCCCGCCATCGCTCCGCTCACCGTCCTCTCGAATCTCAACGCCCTCGCCGTCACCTCCATCAGCGGCAACAGCGTCACCATCGGCGCCGGCATCACTCCGCCCCCTGGCGGGGGCTTCGAGATTCGACGCCGCGACTTTGACTTCCAGCCCGGCGAGGACACCGAACTGGTCATGCGCAGCTCCGAACCCACCATGACCTTCACCCGCGTCGCCGCCAGCGACCGTTACTACATTCGGATGTACGACGGCTCCACACCGCCCAACTACTCCGAGTTCTCCACCGCGCTCATTTTCAACCTGCCGCTGGCTTAGACAGTCTTCTCCTGTTCGCCAGCAGCCCATCCCCGGAGAGTCCCGTGCATGCGCATGATGAATGAATTTGAAGCCCAGGTTCTCAGCGACCTCAGCGTGCTCAAGACGCAGATGAACGTGCTCGTCGGCGAGGGCGGCGGCCGCATCGCCGAACTCGAACGCCGCATGGATCGCCATGAGCAGAACTGGCAGCGCGCCAAGGGCTTTCTCGCCGCCGTCAGCGTCCTCTTCGCCGTGGCGCAAATCGCCTTCGAGACCTGGCTGCACCGGTGAGCGCCGCGCTTCCCAAACTCTTCCTGCGCGCGCCTTCGTTTCTTTCTTAGCGCCGCGCGCGCAGGCTCGTATAATCGGGCCCATGAGCAGTAAGCCGTTGGTCGGCGTCGTCATGGGCAGCAAGAGCGATTACGATGTGCTCTCCGCCGCCGTGGAAATTCTCCGCACGCTCGAAATCTCTTACGAAACCCGCATCGTCAGCGCCCATCGCACGCCCGACCGCCTCTTCGAATATGCTGAAACCGCGCGCTCCCGCGGCCTGCGCGTCATCATCGCCGGCGCCGGCGGCGCGGCGCATCTGCCTGGAATGCTCGCCTCCAAAACTCTCGTGCCGGTCCTCGGCGTTCCGGTCGCGGCAACGCAGCTCAACGGCCTTGACTCACTGCTCTCCATCGTTCAAATGCCCAAAGGCGTCCCCGTCGGCACCCTCGCCATCGGCACAGCGGGCGCGGCCAACGCCGCCCTGCTCGCCGCGGAAATGCTTGCCACGCACGATGAGCATCTCTTCGAACGCCTCTCCGCCTGGCGCGCCAGCCGCACCCGGGAAGTCCTCCAGCAGGAGCTGCCCGAGTGAGCGGTGAGTCCAGCGCACATTCCAGCGCTCCCATCGTGCAACCCGGCGGCCTCATCGCCATCCTCGGCGGAGGCCAGCTTGGCCGCATGACCGCCATGGCCGCGCGCACCATGGGCTACCGCGTGCGTGTGATGGACCCCGATCCCGCTTGCCCCGCCAGCTTCGTCGTCGATGAATCCATCGTCGGCCGCTGGGACGACGCCGATGCCGCTCGCCGCCTCGCCATCGGCGCCGATGCCGTCACGCTCGAAATCGAACAGATCGGCATCGATGCACTCGCCAAGGTCGCCGCGCTCGCACCGCTTCGCCCCGGCGTTGAACCCGTCCGCATCATCCAGGACAAAACCCTGCAAAAATCCTGGCTCGCCGAGCAAGATTTTCCCGTCGGCCCATTCCGCATCATCCGCACTCAAGCCGATTTGCAGCAGGCTGTGCCCGCGCTTGGCGGCCGCGTATTCCTGAAGATCGGCCGCGGCGGCTATGACGGCCGCGGACAGGCCCGCATCGGCCTTGATGCGAGCCCTGACGCGCCGGCCACCGAAGAGTCCATCGCCGCCGCGTGGAAAAGCATCGGAGAAAAGCCCGCCGTTGCCGAGCAGGCGCTCGATCTTGATTTCGAAATCAGCGTCATGGCTGCGCGCAATCCTTCGGGCCAGGTTTGCAGTTTTCCCGCCGCACGCAATCATCATCGCAACCAGATTCTCGACTGGAGCGTGCTCCCCGCCGGCATTCCCGCCGAGCTTGAAGCGCGCGCCGAAGCCCTTGCCTCGGCCATCAGCAACGCGCTTGGCATCGAGGGCCTTCTCTGCGCGGAATTGTTCGTCACCCGCCAGGGCCAGTTGCTCGTCAATGAGCTCGCGCCGCGGCCCCACAACAGCTATCACCAAAGTGAGCGCGGCTGCGCCACCAGCCAGTTCGAGCAGCTCGTCCGCGCCACCTGCAACCTGCCGCTCGGCGACACATCGCTCTTCACGCCTTGCGCCATCGTCAATCTGCTCGGCGATCTGTGGCTCAACGGCACACCCAACTTCGCCGCAGCTCTCGAAGTGCCCGGCGTCCGTTTGCACCTCTACGAGAAACACACCCCGCGCCCCGGCCGTAAAATGGGCCATCTCTCCAGCGTCGGCGCAACAGCAGAAGAAGCCCTCGAGCGTGTCCTCGAAGCAAAGCGCCGTCTTTAGCGCCCGCTAAATCCAGATGTCATTGGGTGCGGTCCGCTCGCCGCTCTCGTCTCCTGTGTTGCGCACGCTGCGCGGCTCCATCAGCAGCACGCTCGCCTCGCGCTCGGCATAGGGCTTGTGCTCCACACCCATCGGAACCACATATAGGTCCCCCGCGCTCAGATCCACCGCCCCGTCGCGAAAATCAATGCGCAGGCTGCCATCCAGCACAAGGAATGCCTCATCGGTGTCTTCGTGCCTGTGCCACACAAAGTCGCCTTCCAGCTTCACCAGCTTGAACTGGTAGTCGTTCAACTCCGCAATCACCTTCGGCGTCCACTGCTCGGTGAACAGTCCCAGCTTCTGCCGCAGATCAATCGCTTCGTAGTGCATCGCCGCGTTCCTCAGCCCGCCTGGCCCGCCTTCTCCCACCGCTTCGGCCGCCGGTTGGCCTGCAGAATCTTCTTCCGCAGCCGCAGCGACTTCGGCGTCACTTCCACCAGCTCATCCTCGGCAATAAACTCGATGGCCTGCTCCAGGTTGAGGTTCCTGTAGGGCACCAGCCGGATGGCCTCATCCGCGCTCGACGCGCGCATGTTCGTCATCTTCTTCTCGCGCACCACGTTCACGTCCAGGTCGTTGTCGCGCGAGTGCTCGCCCACCACCATGCCTTCGTACACTTCAACGCCCGGCCCCACAAACAGAATGCCGCGCTCCTGCAGCGCGTTCAGCGAGTAGGTCGTCGTCGCGCCCTGCCGGTCAGCCACCAGCGCGCCCGTCGGCCGCTGCGGAATCTCGCCCTGGTAGGGGATGTACCCGTCAAAGAGCGTATTCATCACAATCGTGCCGCGCGTCTCCGTCAGCATCTCGCTGCGCAGCCCAATCAGCCCGCGGCTTGGAATGCGAAACTCCATCCGCACGCGGCCTGATCCGTGATTGTGCATCTTTGTCATCTCGCCCTTGCGCGGCCCCAGCTTCTCAATCACCACGCCCGTGTGCGCCTCCGGCACGTCGATCGTCAGGTGCTCCACCGGCTCCATGCGCACTCCGTCCACCATCCGCGTCACAATCTCCGGCCGCCCGGCCATCAGCTCGTAGCCCTCGCGCCGCATCATCTCAATCAGAATCGCAAGCTGCAGCTCGCCGCGCCCCAGCACCTTGAACGTATCCGGCGATCCCGCCTCCTCCACCCGAATTGACACATTCGTAAGCAGCTCTTTTTCCAGCCGCTCGCGCAAATTTCTACTCGTCACATACTGCCCTTCGCGCCCCGCGAACGGCGAGTTGTTCACGCTGAACTGGATGGCAATCGTCGGCTCGTCAATCACAATCAGCGGCAGCGGCGCAGGATTCTCCACACTCGTAATCGTCTCGCCAATCGTGATGCCTTCCACGCCCGCCACGGCCACAATGTCGCCCATCGCCGTCTCGGTCGTCTCCGTGCGCTTCAGCCCGGAAAACGTGAACAGCTTGGTGATGCGCGTCTTCATCAGTGTTCCGTCCCGCCGCGAGATGATCACATCGTCGCCCGTGTGCAGCGTTCCCTGGAACACCCGGCAAATCGCGATACGCCCGAAGTAATCCGAGTAATCCAGATTCGTCACCAGAATCTGCAGCGCGCCCTCTTCATCGCCCTTCGCCGCCGGAATGGTATTCACAATCGTCTCGAAGAGCGGCTTCAAATCCTCGCCCGGCGCAGCCAGGTCCAGCGTGGCGGTGCCCGCCTTGGCCACCGCGTAAAGCACCGGAAACTCCAGTTGCGACTCCTCCGCATCCAGGTCGATGAACAGGTCGTAGATCTCGTTCAGCACTTCCTGCGGCCGCGCATCCGGCCGGTCAATCTTGTTGATCACCACAATCGGCGGCAGCTTTGCCTCCAGCGCCTTGGCCAACACATAGCGCGTCTGCGGCAGCGGCCCCTCGGCCGCATCCACCAGAAGCATCACGCCGTCCACCATCTTCAGCGCGCGCTCCACCTCGCCGCCAAAGTCCGCGTGACCCGGCGTGTCCACAATATTGATCTTGCCTCCGGCAAAATTCACCGCCGTGTTCTTGGCCAGAATCGTAATGCCGCGCTCGCGTTCCAGCTCGTTCGAGTCCATCACCCGCTCGGCCACCTGTTCGTTCTCGCGAAAAGTCCCGGACTGCCGCAGCATGGCGTCCACCAGCGTCGTCTTGCCGTGGTCCACATGGGCAATGATGGCGATATTGCGTATCGTCTGACTCACAAAAGTTAATTTCCTCGTTTCGGGTTCGCAGGCCCAGGCCATGAGATTGGTGCCGTGGGTTGGTGCGCGGCGCCGCGGTGAATCACCGCACACTACGCCATCCTTATTTTATCAGGAGTTTGCCTGCGCCGCCCCGCGCCCCATGTGCCTGTGCGCGCGCTCGTGCACCTTCTTGCCGTCCTGCAGGTCAAAAGCCGCATTCACCAGCGCAATGTGAGAGAAAGCCTGCGGAAAGTTGCCCACCAGCCGCTTACGCCCCACGTCGTACTCCTCAGAGAGCAGGCCTACGTCATTGCGCAGCGCCAGCAGCCTTTCAAACAGCGCCCGCGCGTCATCCGGCCTTCCAATCGCCTTCAGGCTGCTCACCATCCAAAAGCTGCACGCCAGAAACACGCCCTCGCCCGGCGGCAGTCCGTCCAGCGACTTCGTCGTGTCATAGCGCAGCACGAATCCATCCGGCATCAGTTCGCGCTCAATCGCCTCCACCGTCGCCTTCACGCGCGCATCCGTGCCCGGCAAAAAACCCACCACCGGCATCAGCAGCAGCGCCGCATCCAGTGCATCACTCCCATACGCCTGCATAAAACTGTTCTTGCCCTTGTCGAACGCCTTCGCGCAAATCTCCGCATGAATTGTGTCGCGCACCTGCTTCCAGCGCTCCATCGGTGCGTCATAATGCAACTGCTCAGCCAGCAACACCCCGCGGTCAAAGGCCACCCACGCCATCATCTTCGAGTAGGTAAACTGCTGCCCGCCGCCGCGCGTCTCCCAAATCCCCTCGTCCGGATCCTGCCAGATCGTTTCCAGATGCTCCAGCAGAGACGCCATCACGCGAAAGTCCAGCTCCGTGTGGCGAAACATGCTGTGCTGCGCGTGGAAAAAGCTGTCCAGCATCTCGCCGTAAATATCCAGCTGCACCTGCAGAGACGCGGCGTTGCCAATGCGCACCGGCTTCGATCCTTCATAGCCGCCAAGCCAGTCCACCTCCCACTCCACAAGTTGCCGCTCGCCCTTCAGCCCGTACATGATCTGCACCTGGTCCGGGCTGCCCGCCAGCGCGCGCAGCAGCCAGTTCTGCCACGCACCGGCCTCTTCAAAGTAGCCGCCGTTGGCCAGCGCCAGCAGCGTGAACGTCGTGTCGCGCAGCCAGCAGTAGCGGTAGTCCCAGTTGCGCTGGCCGCCAATCGACTCCGGCAGCGACGTCGTCACCGCCGCCACAATGCCGCCCGTCTGCCGGAACGTCATCGCCTTCAGCGTCATCAGCGAGCGCTCCACCGCCTCGCGATACGTCCCTTCATACTTCAGCTTCGATGTCCAACGCTTCCAAAAGCGCTCCGTATCTTCCAGCGCCCGCTCCAGCTCCACGCATTTTGGATTCGGCCGAAACGAATCGCCATAGGTCAGCGTGAAGCTCTGCCGCTCGCCCTCGCGCAGCGCGAACTCTGCCACAGTCTTCATGTCTTCGCCGCGCACCCCAACCGAGGCCTGCAGCAACGCCAGGTTCGGCCCCGCAATCGCGCGCACTCCTCCCGGTATCCGCGTCACCCACGGCACCGTGCGCCCATAATCAAAGCGCAGCGCCAGCTCCATGCGCACATCCACTGCCCCGCGCACCCCTTCCACAACCCGGATCAAGTCCGAATTCCCCCCGCGAATCGGCATAAAGTCCGTCACGCGCATCGCGCCGTCTTCCTGCTCAAAGGTCGTCTCCAGAATCAGCGTGCCCTCGCGATACTTCCGCGTCGAACTCCACTCGCCGTTCGCCGGCGCAATCTTCCAGTAGCCGTTCTCCCCCGTGCCCAGCAGCGCGGCAAAGCACGCATCCGACGCAAAGTCCGGCCAGCACAGCCAGTCGATCGACCCATCCTTTGACACCAGCGCCGCTGTCTCGCAGTCGCCAATCATCGCATAGTCTTCAATTCTCGATGCCATTGGCTTCCTTATTGCTCGTGATAATTCCGCATCAGCCCGCCGTCAATCACAAACGTCGCGCCCGTCACATACGACGCCTCGTCCGAAGCAAGATACGCCACCAGCCCCGCCACATCCTCCGGCTTGCCCAGCCGCCCCAGCGGAATCTTTTCAAGCAGCGCAGTCAGCTTCGGCTTGTCGTTCAGCAGCGCCGTGTTAATCGGCGTGATAATCGCGCCCGGCGCAACGTTATTCACCGTAATCCCCAGCGGCCCCAGCTCCACGGCCAGGTCGCGCATCAGCATGCGCAGTCCGCCCTTGCTGCAGCAGTAGGTCGCGAAACCCGGAAACGCCATGTCCTCGTGCACGCTGCTGATGTTCACCACGCGCCCCGGCTTCTTCGCGTCGCGCAGCCGCCGCACAAAGGCCTGCGTCAAAAAGAACGGCCCGCGCAGATTCACCGCCAGAACTTTGTCATAGTCAGCCTCGGTCGTATCCCAGAAGTCCGCCTTGTGCTCCATGCCCGCGTTGTTCACCAGAATGTCCGCCGAGCCGAAGCGGCTCCATGCCGCGTCCACCAGGTTGCGGTCGTCCGCTGTGCTGGTCACGTCGGCCAGCACAATCTCGCCTTCGCCGCCCGCCGCCGCAATCGCCTTTTCGGTGGCCTGCGCGCCGCCCGGATCGCCCACATAGTCCACAATCACCTTTGCGCCTTCGCAGCCCAACCGCTCGGCAATGCCCTGCCCGATTCCCGAGCCCGCCCCGGTCACAATCGCAACCTTTCCCTTCAATCGCTGCATGCTCTTCTCCTCGCTGGTTAAATGTCGCTGGTTGAATGTCTGCCGAGGTGCCCCTCTTTGGTTCGATGCGCTTCATGCGCAATCCGTGGCCGCGGCCTCAACATTTCATGTCATTCTCACTCCGTACGCGCCCGTTTCCCATTTCTTGCCCGCGCGCAGTACACTGCTCGGCAAATGCGAAACGCCGATTCTTCCTCGCTCTCTGCCCTTGCTCGCACGCGCGCTCCGCGACATCCATTCGCGCTTGCCGCAATCCTCGCTCTTCTCTGTGCGCTCGCCTTCGCTGCCTTCCCGCCGCCCGCATCCGCACAGCATAAGAATCTGCGCATTTACACCATCGATGTCGAAGGCGGCCAGTCCACGCTCATCGTCGCGCCCTCCGGCCATTCCATGCTGGTCGATACGGGCTGGCCCGACCACAACGGCCGCGACACCGACCGCATCCTCGCCGCCATGCACGACGCCGGCATCACCCGCCTCGACAAGGTTTTCATCACCCACTATCACGATGACCACGTCGGCGGTGTGCCCAATCTCGTCCAGCGCGTGCACGTGGGCGAGTTCCTTGATCACGGCCCCAACCGCGAAGACTCCGCCGATACGCGCCACAATTACGCCGCCTATCTCCAGGCGCTCAAGGACAAGGGCATTTCGCGCCGCATCGTCAAACCCGGCGACACCGTCTCCATTCCCGGCCTCAGCATCGTGGTCCTCGCTGCCGACGGCGCGCACATCCACGCCATTCCCGGCATCGCGCCCCAGCCCAACCCCTACTGCGCCAAGGAGCCCAAGTGGCCCTACGACCCCACAGAAAATGCGCGCTCTGCGGGCTTCCTCCTGCGCTACGGCAAATTCAGCTTCCTCGATCTCGGCGACCTCACCAAAGCCAAAGAGATCGCGCTCGTCTGTCCCGATGACCCGATTGGCCACGTCGATCTTTACCTCGTCGATCACCACGGCATGAATCTCTCCAACTCCCATGCCCTCGTCGATGCCATTCATCCCGTCGTTGCCATCATGGACAACGGCGCGCACAAGGCCGGCATGCCCGAAGCCTGGCAGACCGTGCAGGACAGCCCCAGCCTCAAGGCGCTTTACATGCTCCACTATGCCGAGGGTTCCGATGCCGCGCACAACAGCGCCGTTCCGCTCATCGCCAATCTCAAAGGCAGCCCGGACGGCGCATACTTCAAGGTCGTCGCCGATGCCGACGGCAACTTCTCCGTCACAAATTCGCGCACTGGCAAGACCGTTCGCTATCCCGCGAAGTAGCACTCCGCTTCGCGCCATTCAGGAGTCCGCAATGCCTCTTTCCCGCCGCACCTTCTTCAGCACCTCCGCCGCGGCCGCTGCCTTTGCCGCCATGCCCCGCCTCGCGCGCGCAAGCTGCCCCTTTCGCGTCGCCGTCATCAATGACGAAATCTCGCAGGACTTCGACCACGCCTGCCACGTCGCCGCGCGCGACTTCGGCCTGCAATGGATTGAGCTGCGCGGCATGTGGAACAAGAACCTCACAAACCTCGACGCCGCCGAGATTGCGCAATCCCAGGCCATCCTCGCAAAATATCACCTGCGCGTCACTGACATCGCCAGCCCGCTCTACAAGGTCTCCTGGCCCGGCGCGCCCAGGTCGAAATTCAGCCCGCGCACCGCCGAGTTCCACGCCGACTTCGACTTCAAGCAGCAGGACGCCCTCCTCGACCATTGCATCGGCCTCGCAAAAACCTTCCATACCGATCGCATCCGCTGCTTCGACTTCTGGCGTCTGGACGACGCCGCGCCCTATCGCAAGGAAATGAACGAAACACTCCGCCGCGCCGCGCAGAAATGCGCGAAGCATAACCTCATTCTTCTGCTTGAAAACGAGATGGACTGCAACACCGCCACTGGCGCTGAGGCCGCCGCCACCCTCGCCGCCATTCGCGAGACCAACTTCATGCTCAACTGGGACCCCGGCAACGCCGCCACATTTCCCGGCAGCCTTCCCTATCCCAACGGCTACGACTTGCTGCCGAAGCACCGCATCGGCCACTGCCACGCAAAAAATGTCGTCCGCGAGCCCGGCGGCAAGTGGAAGTGGGCGCCCGTCGGCACCGGCGTCGTCGATTGGGTCGGCCAGCTGCGCGCCTTCAAGCGTGACGGCTACCATTACGCCGTCAGCCTTGAAACCCACTGGCGCGGCGCCGGAACCCCTGAAGCTTCCAGCCGCATCAGCATGCGCGACCTCAAGACCGCGCTGGCCAAAGCCGGCACCGGCTGCTTCGCTTAAGGCAACTCCCGAGTTGCTGTGACCTTTTGGGTCTTGTGCAAGGTCGCCGCTCCCTGATGGTCGCGTCGACTTGAGTGCAACGGCTTCGAGATACAGTGACTCAGGAATTGCTTTAGCCTTCGGCCCGCGCCGCTCGCTATCATGGTCACAGGCACTTCGCCGCGCGCGGCCGCGTGCCGCGCCACATTCCGCACGCAAACACGCAAAGGGGCTCATCGCTCATGACTCACGCCGCATCGCTCGCCACCGAACGCACCCCCACAGAACGGACCCAGGAAGAAAAGCTCGACATGCTCGCACTGGTCGCCGTGCGTGTCGGCCTCGGCCTCACGCCGGGCCAGGAACTCGTCATGACCGCCTCGCTTGACTCCGTCGCCCTCGCGCGCCGCATCACTGAACAGGCTTATCGCGCCGGCGCGTCGCTCGTTACCACGCTTTACGCCGACGATGAAGCCACGCTTATGCGTTATCACTTCGCGCCCGATGTCAGCTTCGACCACGCCGCCGGCTGGCTTTATGACGGCATGGGCGCGGCCTTCAAAAGCGGCGCCGCGCGCCTGGCCATCGCCGGCGCAAACCCCTCGCTCCTTTCGCAGGAGGACTCAGACAAAGTCGGCCGCGCCAACCGCGCCGTCTCCAGGGCCTATCGCCCCGCGCTCGAGCTCATCACCCGCCACGAAATCAACTGGACCATTGTCGCCGGCGCAACCCCCGCCTGGGCCGCGGCCATGTTCCCTGATCTCGCGCCCGACGCAGCCATGGGCCGCCTCTGGGAGGCCATCTTCCAAACCACCCGCATCAATCTCAGCGACCCTGTCGCCGCATGGAAGCTGCACGACGCCGAGCTGCACAAGCGCGCCGCTCTCTTGAATGACAAGCGCTACTCCGCCCTGCAATATCGCGGCCCCGGCACCGATTTCCGCCTCGGCCTCGCCGACGATCATCTCTGGCTCGGCGGCGGCACCACCGCCGGCAACGGCAATTACTGCATCCCAAACATGCCCACCGAAGAGGTCTTCACCACGCCCCACAAAGACCGCGCCGACGGCACCGTCACCGCCACCAAGCCGCTCTCACATCAGGGCACCATGATTGAAGGCATTCAGGTCCGCTTCGAAGCCGGCCGCATCGTTGAAGCCCATGCCACCCGCGGCCAGGACGTGCTTCAACGACTCATTGACACGGACGACGGCGCGCGCCGCCTTGGCGAAGTCGCGCTCGTCCCGCACTCCTCGCCCATCGCCTCCAGCGGCATGCTTTTCTTCAACACGCTCTTTGATGAAAATGCCGCCTGCCACATCGCGCTCGGCCAGGCATACACCTCCTGCCTGCGCGACGGCGACAAGCTCTCGCCTGAGCAGCTCGCCGCCAAAGGCGCGAATGACAGCCTCATTCATGTGGACTGGATGATCGGCTCCGGCCAGCTCGACATCGACGGCATCAGCAGCACCGGCGCGGCCGAGCCGCTCATGCGCCAGGGCGAGTGGGTCTAAATTCACTCACGCGCGTCCGCGCGCCGCTGCATGCAATGCCACCAGCGCGTCGCACGCCGCCTTCACGCCGTCTTCGCGCGCAAGTTGCGCGGCGGCCTTCCGCGCATTCTCGGCAAACTCCGGCTCGTCCAGCATGCCGCGCACCTTCCGCGCCACGCGCTCCGTCGTGTAGTCGCTCTTCTCAATCGTCCGCGACACACCCAACCGCCGCATCCTCCGCGCATTGTCCGGCTGGTCATGCGAGTAGGGCATCATCAGCATCGGCTTGCCCGCGCGCAAACACTGTGCAGTGGTTCCCACGCCGCCCTGGTGCACCACCATCCGCGCCTTCGGCAGCAGCGCGGAATACGGCGCATACTCGGCCACGCAAATCGTCTCCGGCAGCGCCTGTTGCGGCCGGTTCCGCGCATCCGTGCCAATCAGCAGCACCGCCCGCACGCCCAACTGCCGCGCCGCCTCGGCGGACACCTCGTAGAAATCCCCCGCCGCCAGCACCGCCGCAGAACCCAAGGTGAACACCACCGGCGCTTCGCCCTCGGCCACAAACTTCTCCAGGTGCGCGGGCAGCGCGGCATTGCCCGCATCCGAATCGTAAAAGCAAAAGCCCGTAATCAGCGTATGCGCCGGCCAATCCTTCTGCTCGGTGCCCAGCACGCGCGAGAAAAGCGCCAGCACCAGCTCCGGCGAGTGCTTCGCGTCAAACAGCGGATTGGTTCCGCGCGGCAATCCAAGCTCCCGCCGCAGCGCGTAAATCGGCTCCGGCCACTTGCGCGTCGTCAAGCGCGCCACTCGCTTGATCACCCGCCCAAATCCCGGCGTGCGGTCCGCCCGCGCCAGCTTCGGATACGGCGGCAGCACCGGCGGATCGAACGCCGAAAAAAACGAGAGCGGCGCAAGCACATAACTCGCCCAGGGAATCCCCGTCTTCTCCGCCACCAGCGGCCCGGCATAATTCAGCTCGCCCAGCAGCAGCAGGTCCGCGCGCGCGGGCTCGGTCGCCGCCGCCGTCAGGTCGTCATAGGTCTCGCGCAGCGCCGGAAACAGAAAATCCCGCAGCCCATGCTCCGTGCCGTGCTTCACGTCGTACACCATTTCGACGAGCACATTATTGGTGGGGTCAATGTCCGGCCGCACCGCGCGGAATTCCAGCCCCAGCGGCTCAATCTTGGGCCGATACACATTCGGCAGCGCCATCACCGGCACATGCCCTCGCCGCTTCAACTCCAGGGCAATGGCCACCAGCGGATTGATGTCGCCGAAGGTGCCAATATTCGACAGAACAATGCGCACAAAGTCGTCCAGAAAATTCGAGTGGGACCGCAGCGACTAGACTACTGCATCCGCTGCCTGCCCGGTGCTATCATCGCCTGTTCCAAACCATCCACGGGGGTTTCGTCATGAAGCTTTCACGTGCCATCATCGCCACAGCCTGCGCTTTCCTTCTCACGCAGCTCTGTCCCGCACAACCCAGTCCGGTGCAGTCCGGTTCAACGCAGTCCAGCCTCTCACCCCACTGGGAAGAGCTAACCGGGCCCGACTTCGTCCGCGCCATCCATCAGGCCCAGGGCGTCTGCGTGCTGCCCTTCGGCATCCTTGAGAAGCACGGCCCGCATCTTCCCATCGGCACTGACCTGCTCGACGTACGCTTCGCCGTCTTCAATGCCGTCAGGCAGGAGTACGCCGTCGTCTTTCCGCAGTATTACTTTGGCCAGATTTTTGAAGCGCGCCACCAGCCCGGCACCGTCGCGTACAGCCTCTCCACGCAGCTCACCCTGCTGCAGGAAACCGTCAACGAGATGGCACGCAACGGCTGCAGGAAAATCCTCATCGTCAACGGCCACGGCGGCAACGAGTCGCTCCTTCCGCTCTTCGCGCAATCCCAGCTCGCCAGCCCGCATGACTACGTCGTCTACGTCTTCGGCCTGCCCAACCTCAACGTCGCTGGCCGCCCCCCGCTCAAAACGCCTTATGACATGCACGCCGGCGAAGCCGAAACATCAGACATGCTCATCGCCCGCCCCGACCTCGTCCACCTCGACCGCGCCACACAGGAGTCCGGCGAGGACCAGCACCGCGACCCGCTGCCCAACTCCGTCTACACCGGCATCTGGTGGTACGCGCGCTTCCCCAACCACTACGCCGGCTGGGGCGCGGCCGCCAACAAGGCCCTCGGCGAGTTCGATCAGAAAGAGTGGTCGCGCCAGATTGCCGAGGCCATCAAAGCCATCAAGGCTGACGCCATGAGCCTCAAACTCCAGAACGAGTTCTACCAGCAGGCCCAGCACCCACTCGACACACCGCAGTAAGACCACGCCTCAGTAACGCCCCCCCCCGCCGCAGGTGGCTTCAGCCTGCGTTAACCTTGCTGCAGCGATAATGGCACTGGAGACGCAGGCCAACCATGCGCGTCCTGCTTGTGGAAGACGAAACCCGCCTGGCGGAAAATCTCTCCGCCGCCCTTCGTGACGGCCCCGGCTTCGCGGTGGACTGGGCCCCCGACGGCGAGGCCGGCGACGACTTTGCCCGCGCCGCCGTCTATGACCTCCTCATCCTCGACCTCATGCTGCCGCGCCTCGACGGCCTCGGCCTGCTCCAGCGCATCCGCGGCCGCGCGGACCGCACGCCCGTCCTCATCCTCACGGCAAAAGAAGGCAAGCAGCCCATCATTGACCTCCTGAACGCCGGCGCAGACGACTACCTCCCCAAGCCCTTCGACCTCGGCGAGCTCATTGCCCGTTCAAAGGCCCTCATCCGCCGCGGCAAAGGCAACGCGCACCCCACACTGCGCGCCCTCGACGTCGAACTCAACTCGCTCGAGCAAACTGTCCGCCGCGCCGGCACGCTCGTCGACCTCTCGCCCACCGAGTACCGCATCCTCGAATACCTAATGCATTACCCGCGCAAAATCTCCAGCAAGCGCGAGCTCCTCGAGCACCTCTACGACTACAACTGGGAGCACCACTCCAACGTCATCGAAGCGCACGTCTCCAACCTGCGCAAAAAGCTCGACGCCGCGTTGCCCTCCGCGCCGCCCATCATTGAGACCCTGCGCGGACGCGGTTACCGCCTCGCGGTCGCACCCGAACAGGGGCCCGAACAGAAACCGGAGCACGCCGCATGACCGCGATGGAAAACACGCATCAGCCCGCGCTCCTCCGGCCCACGCGCTCCATCGCCTTCCGCCTCATCGCCGCCGTGCTCACGGTAGAACTCCTCTCTGCCGTGCTGGTCATCCTGCTCTCGCTCGGCTATGAGCGCCATACCCACTTCCATGCCTTTGATGTCATGCTCCGCGGCCGTGCTGACAGCGTTCTCGGCGCCGTGCAGGATGCTGAAGACGCCGGCGACAACGTCATGCTCGACCGCCGCGACCTCCGCCTGCCGTCCGACGATCTCTTCGCCGTCTGGGATCAGCGCGGCAAGCTCCTCGGCAGCTCCACCAACTGGCAGGGCGTCATGCCCGCGTACGATCCGCAGGCTCCCGCCGGCTTCTCGCACCTCGCGCTCGCCGGCCGACGCTTCCGCCTCCTTCGCGAGCGCGGCTCCCGCATCATCGATCCCGGCGATCCAGGCGGCGGCATCCTGCGCCGCGTCGTTGTCGTTTACGGCATGCCCACCGAGCATGTCTGGCACGCCATCCGCGGCGCGGTCGAGTTCTACGCCGCCGGCAGCCTGCTCTTGCTCCTCGTCACCGGCCCGCTCATCGCCTGGCTTCTCCATCGCGGCCTGCTTCCCTTGCGCCAGCTCGCCACGCTCGCTTCGCACGTCTCTGCCGATTCCTGGGAGTTCCACCCTCCTCCCAGCGCCCGCGCCACGCGCGAGCTCGCCCCGCTGACGCAAGCACTCGAAAGCGTTCTCGCCCGCCTCGAACGAGCCTTCGTCCAGCAGCGCACCTTCGTTTCAGACGCGGCCCACGAGCTCAAGACCGCCGTCGCCGTCGCCAAATCCTCGCTCCAGCTCGTCGCCCTCAAGCCCCGCACCACCGCCGAATACCACTCCGGCCTCGAGCGCAGCCTGGCCGACGTCGCGCGCCTTGAAGACCTCGTCGCCAAAATGCTCACCCTCGCCCGCGTGGAAGGCGCACCCGCGCCCGACGCGCCCGCGTCCTGCAGTCTCGCTCAGACCCTTCCGCAAATCGCCGCCGAGCTCGCCGGCCTCGCGGAACTGCGCCGCGTCCGCATCCAGCTTCCCAATCCCGCAACCGGCTCCGCAACCGTCGCACTCACCACGGAAGACGCTTCGCTGCTTGTCTCCAACCTGCTGCTCAACGCGCTCCAGCACAGCCCGCCCGGCTCCGCCGTCGCGCTCCAACTCCGCACCAATAACACGTCTGTCGAGCTCGCCATTGAGGACCACGGCGAAGGCATTTCGCCTGAAGCTTTGCCCCACGTCTTTGATCGCTTCTATCGCGGCGATCCCTCCCGCGCCCGCTCCACCGGCGGCGCAGGCCTCGGCCTCGCCATCTGCCGCGCCATCGTTGAAAAAGCCTCGGGTTCCATCCAGATTTCCAGCGAAATCGGCCACGGCGCCACCGTCACCGTCCGCCTGCCGCGCGCCTGAGGCATCCTCCTTTACTGCCTGCCTTCAGCATCCCTTAACCCTGCTGTGCAACAATGCTTCCGCCGGCGCGCCCGCACTCCGCGCCGAGCCCTACGCGGAGCTTTCACCCATGACTTCCTGCCTGCGCCTCTCCTTCCGCTCTCTTTTGGCCGCAATTCTGCTCGTCGGCCTTTCCGCTGCCACGCTTCCCCTCGCCGCGCAGCCCGCAGCCCCCGCCGGTGCGCAGCAGCCCTACCACATCCTCCACACGTGGAAGCTCACCGACCCCGGCTGGTGGGACTATCTCCACGTTGACTCCGCCGCCCATCGCGTTTACATCACCCGCGGCGACCACGTGGACGTCCTGGATACACGCACCGGCAAACAGATTGGCTCCATCGGCGGCCTCCATGGCACCCACGGCGTCGCCTTTGACACCGCCGGAAAATACGGCTGGGTCTCTGACGGCGGCGGCAATGCCGTCGTCGAGTTCGACCGCCGCACCCTCGCCACCCTCGCCACCATCCCCGCCGGCGGCAACCCCGACGGCATCATCTTTGAGCCCGCCACCCAAACCGTCTGGGCCTTCAACGGCCGCAGCCACTCGGTCACCGTCATCTCCGCCGCACAGCGCAAAGTCGTCGCCACCATCGCACTCCCCGGCAAGCCAGAGTTCCCCCAGGTCGACGGCCACGGCACCGTCTTTGACAACATTGAGGACAAGAGCGAAATCGTCCGCCTCAACGCCCGCACCCTCAAGCTCACCGCCACCTGGCCCGCCGGCTGCGACTCACCCTCCGGCCTCGCCTTTGACGTCCCCGGCCATCGCCTCTTCCCCGTCTGCCGCGGCAACAAGATGTCCGTCCTCGACTCGCGCACCGGCAAGCTCCTCGCCAACCCCTCCATCGGCAAAGGGCCTGACGCCGTCCGCTGGAGCGCCAAACACAAGCTCATCCTCGTCTCCTGCGGAGAAGGCGTCCTCTCCGTCATTGACGCCTCCAAGCCCAACTACCCCACCATCGAAACCCTCTCCACCATGCGCGGCGCGCGCACCCTCGCGTATGACCCAGCCACCGACCGCATCTACCTCGTCACCGCCCAGTTCGGCCCGCGTCCCGCGCCCACGCCTCAGAATCCCCACGGCCGCCCCGCCATGATCCCCGGCAGCTTCACCGTCCTCGTCGCCGGCCGGTAAAATCCGCCCGCTCCGTCGGGTACGCTCCACTGGGTGCACTGGGTGCCCCATCCATGCGGCGTCTTGTGCCGCATGGGTGCGACTGGTCTGCACTCCGGCCGGCGTGCCCAAACATGAAATAGGTGTGCCCCAGGTCTCGCCCGTGAGACGGCGGATGTAGGATATTGGCATGACGAACGGCGCGGTCCAGTTTTCGCCACTACGCGACGGGCGAGATCAGTACCGTGGAGATCGAGTACTTTCAGTACCGGAGCGCGCAGAGACGGTCTGCGCCAATAACTACCTAATCTATCCTGTATAAGGCAATCGTAACCCCGTCGAATGTCGCTAGCTTAGTCCCGTCGGGAGAAAGCGCGAAGGTCCATTCGAATGTTTGAGAGCGAATTGTTGTCGCGAATATGTGCTTTCGCTTCAAAGTATCGAAGACAAGTACGTTCGGATTTGGACCCTTCAGTAATTCAACGGAGTTGAAAACATACCGCCGACCGGCGGTTATCCAGACCGCAAATCTGTTTCCGGAGAGAGACGGAGAGATTTCGCCAAATTGAAGGTGGTAATGATTGTTCTCTGGATCGACAACATCGGACCAGCTTAGCCCGTGACCTACATCAAGAACCCCGATTCCATTACTCCTTATCAAGCCAATGAGTTGCGAAGTAATTACAGTGTCGAATCCGGATGCAGGCACACGGCAAAACGGAGCATCGCAAACCATCTCCTCCGGCATCAACGGTCGGCGCAGGTAAACACCCCTTCCACCGCCATCGAGCACGCCGTCCGCGACCGCGTTCATGCCTCGGCCCCACATGATGTCGCCAGTCATTTCAACCAAAGGCTTGAACGTGTCCGCATCAAGCCATTGATAGCGAATCATCCGAGTACTCAATATCTCATGCCTTAAGAATATCTCGCGCCCTGCCGCTACTCGACTTATACCCCACATGTCACGTGGCCCAAAGGGCTCGAGCTTATGTTTACCGATTAAACGCAAATTGTCCGAATAGAGCATGAGAACCCCGTCTGCTATGACCACGAACTCGCCGTTCCGCAGCGCTACAATGCGCGCTTCCGACTCTGCATCCGAACCATCCTTACGGAGCACCGAGGGCCATTGTCTTCTGGCAAGCAAGCTGCCATCTTCCGCCTTAAGGAAGAAACCATCCAACCAGCGCTTCGCTGTGCGCCAATCCCGGCCGTCTGCTCTTGTGTGATAAGCGACAAGCACATCATTACTGACGAAGAGGAGTCTTGTGCGAATATCCACCGATGCCAACTTCTCTTGAGTGAAATCCTTAAAGAACTCTCGGTTCGATTCCTTGATGGGGCCACGCCATCCATAGCTGCGAAGATTGACCGTCCAAATCGCCACAGGTGCTTTTCCCTGTCCGGCGCCTTCGGCAGAATTAAACGACGCAGCGCCGAACAGAATAACCAGTATCACGAGAAGCTTTCTGGTTCCGTTACGCGCTCGCATTCAATCTCCTTTGATCCTTTCCAAACTAATACACCTGAAACCGTGTCCCGCGATAATATTTGATTGGCAGGCGTGCGGCCCACCACGCCCACCTTTCGTGCGATCCTGTTTCCACCATGCTCTGGCTTCTCGCCCTCCTCGTCGCCCTGGTCTTCGCCGTCAGCTTTTACGCCGACTACAAATGGCGGCAGTGGATCGCCGCTCGCAAGCGCGACCGCCAATAGCGCCACCCAAAACCCCTCCGCCGCCGGGACCAACCCCGCCGCGCACCCCGCCGCAACTTCCCCCGCTTCCGCCCGTTACAATACTCAGGAGGGGTCGGCTCGTCCGCTTCGCCGTCTTTTTTCACCCTCCGCATCGCTCGCCGCCTGCACGGCTCTGTTCCCCGGCCTTGCAACCATCTACGTCGAAACGCTGTCTAACCCCTACAGGTTGCACATGACTCTTACTTTCTCTACCCTTCGCTCGCTTCTTCGCCCTCGCCTGCTCGTCTTTGCCCTGGCCTGCGCCGCCCTTCTCGCGCCCGCCGGCCTCCGCGCCCAGTCCGCCCAGTTCCAGGACAGCCCGGCCCTCCGCCCGCCACCCGGCGCGCGCGTCGCCATCGTCGAGTTCGACGACCTCGAGTGCCCCGCCTGCGCCAACGCCAACCCGACCCTCATCCAGGCCGCCGCCAAGTACCACATCCCCTGGATCCGCCACGACTTCCTCATCCCCTACCACACCTGGAGCCGCCTCGCCGCCATCCGCGCACGCTGGTTTGACCTGAAAAGCAAGGAGCTCGGCAGCGAATACCGCAATGAGGTCTTCGCCAACCAGTCCTCCATTTACAACCCCAACATGCTCATCGAATTCACCTCGCGGTTCGCGCAAAAGCACGGCGTCGCCCTCCCCTTCGCCATCGACCCTGAGGGCAAGCTCAACAACGAAATCGACGCCGACAAGGCCCTCGCCAACCGCATCGGCGTCCACGTCACCCCCACCATCTTCATCGTCACCAACTCCCGCACCACCCCTTGGATCTACGTCAAGAACCCCAGCACTGATCTGTTTGCCGACATTGACCGCGCCCTCGCCATCTCGCACCCCGTCACGGCCGCGCACCCCGCGCACCACATCACCCACAAGCACTAAAAGCTTGCGTCAGCACCTATCAAAGTTGAAGTGTCGGAGTTGAGGGGAAAGGTACGGGCTCTTGGCGCTCGAAGGGTACGGGCTTCAGCTCGTACTCCGGGTCATCTTGTTAAAGGAACGCGGTTCAGCCGCGCTGAGCCGTTTTCGGAGGGAGGCGGGGGTTTCAACCCCCGCAAGAGCCACCTCAAATGGAATATGGGGGCTTAAGCCCCGGAGAAATCTGCGCTCGAAAGGTACGGGCTTCAGCTCGTACATCCGGGTCATCTTGTTAAGGGAAGGCGGTTCAGCCGCGCTGAGCCGTTTTCGGAGGGAGGCGGGGGTTTCAACCCCCGCAAGAGCCACCTCAAATGGAATATGGGGGCTTAAGCCCCGGAGAAATCTGCGCTTGAAGGGTACGGGCTTCAGCCCGTGCATGCAGGTCAGTTTTTTTGAATACGGGGCTTCAGCCCCCACGAAAATCTGCGCTTTGAAAGTGTGGGCTTTGGGGATCTGAAGGGTACGGGCCTCAGCCCGTACATGAATGCCAGCTTTTTGCATGAGAGGCTTCAGCCCCTGAGGGCCCCGCTCACTCCGCCGTCTGAATCCTCACCAGCTCCGGCGAACCCGTCCCAGCCTCGCCCGCACCCGGCATCCCCGGCGAAATCATCCGACCCTGCGGCGCTCGCCAGTGGTCAATGTAGCTGATCCGGTGCACGCACCCAATCGTGCAATTCGGCGCGCAGCTCTTGCCCGTCCCGAACTCCCGCTTCAGGTCCGCCTTCGTGTACTCGGCCAGCGGAACCCCCGGATACCCGCGCTGCTGGCTGCAATAGTGCACCAGCCCGTCCTCGCAGATATACAGGTACCGCGACCCCGCACGGCAGCGCCACTCGTTCGCCCGCCCTTCGGCAATCGCCGCCTGAAACTTGTCAAACCGCGCGTAGTTGGTCTTCTTCCGGTTCGTCATCTCAAAGTAGACCCGCGCCTCCTCCGGCAGCAGCGCCTTCAGTTGCCCGCTCCCGTCGTGGATAATCCCAATCGTTGACTCAAACCCCAGCGCCAGCGCACGCCGCCCAATCACCAGCGCGTCCTCCGGATTCTTGAAGCCCCCGCCCACCACCGAGTTAATGTTCACGTGGAACTCGGCGTGCTCGGCCAGCATCTCCAGCTTCTTGTCCAGCACCTTCAGGCTCTTCTTTGAAACTTCGTCCGGCTCCACGTTGTCAATCGAGATCTGCAGGTGGTCCAGCCCGGCGCGGTTCAGCCGCTCAATCCGCTCCACGTTCAGCAGATAGCCATTCGTAATCATCCCCGCAATCGCGCCCGTCCCCCGCATCCGCCGGATAATCTCGTCCAGCTCAGGATGCGTCAGCGGCTCCCCGCCACTGATGCCAATCATCGCCGTCCCCAGCCGTCCCAGCGCGTCAATCCGCCGGAACATCTCCTCCAGCGGCACAGGCTTGCTCACCTTGTCATATTCATTGCAGTAGGCGCAGCTCAGGTTGCAGAACCGCATCGGCACAATCTGCGCCAGCACCGGATGCCCCGTCGACGCCAGCGCACTCGCCACCATCCGCAGCTCGCGCACCTTCCGCCAGGCAGCAATCCGCCGCCCCCGCACCGTCGACCTCCGCCCAGTACCCATCCCTACTATTCAATCACAATGAACCAAAGAGAAGAAGTGGAGCTAATGGGCTGGACCCACCAAGACGGTTAGCGTTCAACTGCCCATGCGGGGATATATTCGGTGAACTTTTTTGATGTATTTCTCGGATCGGCCGGAGCGATAAGGCCTTCGTCGACCGCTTCTTGGATTAGTCGGGACACCATTGATCTTTGCTTTTCGGGCATTTTCAGCCGTTCGCGGAGCGACTTATTAGTCATTCTCGAACTGGAAAGGTATTTCAAGAGAGCATGTTGATAGCATGCATTGAGGCGTTCCGAGGCTGACATCTGCGAAAATGTCTTAGGTGTAAACAATGTCACTTTGAAGTGACTAGCTTCCTCTTGGAACTCGATGGGGGGAAGGCCATACAGTTCCACCTCAACCCCTGCTCTCATCAAACCAGAACCGCGCTGCTCGCAGATGTTGTAAAGCCGGAATGCGCTGGCCAACTTTTCATTGCGTGACTCCGGGACTGTACCGATGATCCGATCAATAGTCTTGGAGGGTAGCAGCTTGCCCGGATTTGTGATTTCAATTCTGTCATCGAAAATTTCGATTGTAGTTCTTGAGCCAGTGATATTGAAATCTTGGTGAATAAGGGCATTTGCAATGATTTCACGGAGAGCCAAAGGCGGATACACTGGAACAGTGCGTCGAAGTGCTTGCTCTATAACTTCACTTTTGGGTAGTTGATTAGAGACGTACTCAAACAGATTCTCGAATGTAAGAGCATATCCGCGTCGACCCATTACATCGCTGCGAGCCTTAATCTTGTTTGTCCCCTCGTACACAATCACTCGCGCGCTCTTCTCTGCCAATGCCGGGAAAACAGTCATATCAAGGGCTACTGAGATCGCACCTAGGTTTGTAATATAAGCGCCACCGGACGGCTGCAGTTCAATGAACCCGGAATCCTGCATCCATTTGAGTCTTTCCCCATCGTTCGCTAGGCGGTCCTTTTGCATCATTTTGAACAACGGATCGATGTCCAGAACTTCTGAGACTTCGCGCTCGCTCATCAGGAGTGACGCGTGCGCGGTCTCCCACCGAGGAGTACGACTATGGACCATCATGTGGCCAATTTCTTGCCTGCTTGCTTTCCTTGTAGTACCCCCTGATCTAATGCACGTTTCCTCAAGTGATTTGCCGCGACGATGCACAGGTTTGATGGGAGACTCGGGAACGCGCACCAGAAGAATATCGGTCCCTTGAAAATTGATCCCTTGGTGATCAATTTGAAGAGTCGGTTCCACTGCGTCGCGCCCGAGATTCGCTATCGTATTCGCAATTCCGTCTATCTCCGTAATGCTGAGGCTGCGCGGGGTCGCATCACGCGCGATTCCGAAAACTAAGTAGCCGCCTCCCGGATGATTGGCAAATGCCGTCAGGTGATCAGTAAGCCGTCTGCTATCAGAAGAGAGGTCACCCTTCCAATCAAGCTCGTTATGCTCACTGCAAGGAGGTTGTAGGCTTTCGGCGAGTATCTCAAGCGCCTTTTGCACCCAAGGTTTCAAGAGCATCCTCAGTCAATTAAGAAGTCGCTTTACATCAGTAGTTTACGGCATTCATCCGTTTTCGAGTCAATTAAAAAGCCGGGTACCCCATCCTAACCGTGTCCTTTGCCGGGTGCCCCCGGTCCCACATCCGGCACCGGGGAATCGACGGACCCTCACCAAAAAATCCCCGCCCGTTTTGTCCGCCACCCCACCCTGGACCACGTTCTCTGCGGTTAAGGCAGCACGACAGGTCGGACATAATCGGCGTGCTCAGAAAGTTCTCTCGGAACATTGCCATTTGGCAAGGCGACGAGGACTACCTGGACTCCGCTCTTTCTTGCTAACTTCATCGCTGGAACACAATCCGTATCCTCAGTAACGAGGGCAATCCGGTCAACGTGTCTCAGGGCAGAATAGGCTGCGATATCAAGGCCTATACGCATATCGACGCCCTTTTGCTCGAAAATGGGATCAAAGTCGGCATCGGTTAACGGACCCGTGCCAGATACAGGAATCTTCCTGGGCCTGTATCCCCGGAATTTCAGAATGCCTAACCTGACAGCGATCAAATCCCTTTTAGCGAGGTCACTGAGCCATTGGCCTGAACCGGCAAACGTCTGTGTAGCTCCCGAAACCGGGAGTTGCTGCGTTCCTTGATAGGGGGCGCAATCGTAATATAGTGCCCGGAGAAGCTCTTCGCCCGCAACAAGGCATTTTCCGCAAAACGCCTCAATAAAGTCAGGATCATATTTCTTCTTTGACTTTTTCGCCGCAACACGGAGGCATCCTCCGTCTATCATGAGAACAAGCTTCTTCATTATTTTGCCTCTGCAAAAGCAAACCCCGGAGCCTTCGCTCCGGGGTTTGCGGAATACATGCTCGCCTACGAGCGTACGGAATATCCTTATGATGACATCGTTGGCATAATATGTCAACAAAGTTGATTACTGATGTAAACCAAAACAACCGAGCTAAATATCAGACTACATTGGATTTCATAAAAATTGGCATCGGACGCCGGGCGCCCCATTCCTCGCGGCGGTATCGCAAGGAGTGGGCTGTCAACCCCTCCGCCACCCACATTTCCTCTAACCCCTTCATCCCACTGCCAAAAATCCCCGCCCGTTTTGCCGGCAATTTCCCCCTCCCGTCGCAATATGGAAATAGCCGCACTCTCACCCGGCCACCACAACGCTGAAAGCTGACAGCTGAAAGCCGAAAGCCGGCTGCGAGGTGCCCCATTCATCGCGGCGGTATCGCGAGGAGCGGAGTCAGTGCCTGCGCGGCTGTGACCCTGTGACCCTGTGCAGCACAGTCCAAAACCCGCATTTCCGGCTGTGAAGCTGTGACCCTGTGATCCTGTGCAGCACAGTCCAAAACTCGTTTTCCG
>DATLRP010000005.1:0-363634 GCA_035534635.1 Occallatibacter sp. | reverse complement strand
AGCGCGCAACCGCCCCATCCTCATCCTCGACGAGCCACAGAAAATGGAAGGCGCACGAACGGTGGAGTCGATGAAGGAGTTCAATCCGCTCTTCATCCTGCGGTACAGCGCCACGCACCGTCAGGAGCACAACAAGATTTATCGGCTCGATGCTCTGGATGCCTTTAATCAGAAACTGGTGAAGAAGATTGCCGTGCGCGGAATCAGCCTGAAGGGCCAGGCCGGAACGAACGCGTACCTGTATTTACAGTCCATCGAAGTATCCAGGGACAAGCCACCCGTAGCGAGGGTGGAGATGGAGATTCGCCAATCGAATTCCATCAAGCCTTTGCCAAGGATTCTCGGTAAGGGCGACAACCTCTTCGATAAATCGGGCAACCTAGACCAATACAAGGGCTTTGTCGTAGCAGACATTAACGCCAACGAAAGCACGTTGAGTTTCACCAACGGCGTTGTGCTCACCGCCGGCGACGCCGTCGGCGATGTAAATGAGATGGTGCTGCGCCGGTTGCAGATTCGCGAGGCGGTGACCGCGCATTTCGAAAAGGAGCAACAGCTCTTTGCGCGCGGCATCAAGGTATTGTCGCTCTTCTTCATCGACGAGGTTGCGAAGTACCGTCTCTACGACGGCAGTGAAGAGAAGAAGGGCGAATATGCTGCGATCTTTGAAGAGGAATACAACACTCGCTTGAACGAGGTGCTGACGCTGGACGATGATCCGTACAACCGCTACTTGCGAGGCATCACGACCAGTCGAACGCATGAGGGCTACTTTTCCATCGACAAGAAGAGCAAACGGTTCGTGAATCCGGGCTCTAAGGGCGAGTCTGCAGAGTCGGACGACGTGGATGCATACGATCTGATCTTGAAGCGGAAAGCGCAATTGCTCTCCTTTGAGGAGCCGGTGCGGTTCATCTTCGCACACTCTGCGCTGCGAGAGGGCTGGGACAACCCAAATGTGTTCGTGATCGGGATGCTGAAGAAGGCCGATCCGGAGAATGTGACGAGCCGCCGGCAAGAGGTGGGCCGCGGACTTCGCCTTTCAGTCAACCAGCGTGGCGACCGGATGGACGATCCTGCGACGGTGCACGAGTTAAACGTGCTGACCGTCGTCGCCAGCGAGGGGTACAAGGAGTTTGTCGCGGGGCTGCAAAAGGACATTGCCGCTGCGGTGTCGGCGCGGCCACACAAGGCAGATGAGGCTTACTTTACCGGCAAGGTGCTCAAGACGGCAGATGGGGACGTGCCGGTGACGCCCACCATGGCAAAGCTGCTGACGCGCTATTTGATCAAGAACGATTACACGGACACAGACGACAAGATCACGTCCACCTACCACGATGCCAAGCAAGCGGGCACGCTTGCCCCGCTTCCGCCGGAGCTGGCGCAGCATTCAACGCATGTCTTCCAGCTCGTCGATTCCGTATTCAGTGCAGCTCAGTTGCCGGAGATCGAGGATGGCCGGAAAGGGCAGAAGAACCCGCTCAATGCAAACTTCCACAAGAAGGAGTTCCAGGCACTCTGGAGTCGGATCCACCAGAAGGCTGTGTATGCGGTTCATTTTGAAACCGCGGAACTGATCGCGATGTGCGTGGCCGAGTTGGACGCCGCGCTTAAAGTGGCCCCGCTCCAGTATGTTGTGCAACGGGGTGAACAGATTGCGGAAGCCAGCTACGAGACGCTCAAGGCCGGGGAGTCTTTTCGTCTCAGCGAAACCCAGACCGCGCAACTGAAGACATCTGTCCACTCCGCGGTGCAGTACGATCTGATCGGCAAGCTGACCGAAGAAACAAAGCTGACGCGGGCAACGGTCGGGGCAATCCTGAAGCAAATCAAACCCTCTGCATTCGGGCTTTACCAGGTGAATCCAGAAGACTTCCTGCGCAATGCGGCGCGGTTGATCAACGAGCAAAAGGCCACTGTGATCATTGAGCATCTGACGTATAGGGCGATTGACGAGGCCTACGGTGTTGAGATATTCACCGAGAAGAAAGAGCGGAAGGACTTCAGCAGGGCAGTTCGGACCAACCATCACATTTTCGACTACGTCTTTACGGATTCCCAAATAGAGCGGGATTTCGTGAAACAGCTCGACAGCGGCACGGAAATCGAAGTTTACGCCAAGCTGCCGAAGGCGTTTGCGATCCCAACACCCGTCGGCAACTACACTCCGGATTGGGCTATAGCCTTCAAGCAGGGGTCAGTGAAACATGTCTACTTCGTCGTGGAAACGAAGGGCGCGATGGAATCAATGGAATTCCGCAGGATCGAAGAAGCCAAGATGGACTGTGCCCGGAAGTTCTTCGCCAAGATCAAATCAAATCAGGTAAAGTACGGCGTCGTGAACAGCTATAGCAAGCTGATGGAGTTGGTCAATTAGCCTTTAGAGGCATCTATTTTCCTTGACTTCGCCCGGTAATTCGCCACGGTGGCCCAGAAGCCAGTCGGGAGCAAGGCGAACAGGCAAAGACTCGTCAAACCATAAGTTCCCGACACAGACGACAATATCGTGGCAGCGACAACTGCACAGAATGCGATTTGCCATTTCTTCGCACTTCGGATCGCCCAGTCGACTTCGTCGTGGCAGATCGCCGCGGATTTAGCTATTCCCGGTCCCTTTGCAGGACCGCCAGGCGTGGTCTCGGGTTGCGAAGAACTGCGTCTCCGATTCTCATCGGCAATGTGTACGTAAATGTCGCCAGTCGGATACATTTCTTGGCCCCCCAAACTACCAGTCGAGAGTCAATAATTACAGATTCGCCTTAGGCTCGTTGGGTGGGGTACTAAGCAATCGGACCAAAGGTACCGTGCGCACCTATCGCCTTGTCAGCGACCTGGAGGAATATTCAGTTGGCTCACATGAACTGCTACGGTCAGGGCAAGGGATGTGAAAGATAGCACCGATACAAAAGTTGATGCCATGGTTTGACTGGCACTGTGTTGATCAATGCGTTTCTTTCGCCGATATTTGCCTGAGCCTCGGTTATCACCTTAAAACCAGCCATACGTTATCAGTTCAAAACCGGCCAACGGGATTGGCCGAAGACGTGATTGTTTTACCGTTCCGCAGCGTTGTTTTGCAAGGCTAAGATTGAGTTGTCGAAGTCGAGTTTGATATGTTGGTTTCGCTCCTCGGGGGTCGCGCCCTTCGGAGTGATCCATGGCCGATGACACGGGGCTGGCTCCGAAGGAATCGGTAATCGAGGCCCTCTACGGTCTGCCTGATGGGCTGGCTGTCGGAGGGTCTCGTGTTTCTACCAGTATTCCTAAGGTGAAGCTCCGAGGTGGGAGGCCCTTGGATCCCGAGTCGCGACGCCGCCGGGCGCTCTTTGCCCGGCCTCCTATTCGCTTTTGATTTTGCTTTTGTTTGTTCTGTCATTGGCTTTCTCCGACACCACCGGTTCTGGTTCTCCAGCTGCGAGGGCCGCATTTGAGAACGTGTCCATGGTGCAGAAGTCGATCCAACATGGCGGAGACGGCGGCACTATCGCCGAGCAGCTTTCCCCAGTCTTCAACGGGTCTGTTCGATGTAATCAGTGTGCTGGCTCGTTCATAGCGTCGCATGATGATTTCCAGTAGTTCCTCGGCGGCGGTCAGCGGCAGCTTGCGCATTCCCATGTCATCGATGATGAGAAGCGGCACTGTGGTGAGTAGTTCGATGTGTTGCTTGCGGTTGCCGTCCAGTGTGGCGTCTGCCAGCTCTTCGAGCAGGATGTGCGCTTCGCGATAGAGCACACGGTAGCCCTGCTGGATGACAGCGTGCCCGATAGCCTGGGCGCAGTGGCTCTTCCCGCTTCCACTTGGACCAAGAAAAAGTGCGTCCTCGCGCCGTCCGATCCATGCGGCAGTGGCCAGGTCGAAGACGAGGCTGCGATTCATCTTGGGGTTGAACTGGAAGTCGAAGTTATCGAGTTGCTTGTTTGCGTCACGGAACTGCGCCTGCTTGTGGCGCCGCTCCAGCAGCCGCTTGCTGCGACAGGCAAGTTCGTCGGAGACCAGGATAGAGATCAGGTCGATGGGAGCCATGGACTCAGACTGAGCCTGCAGCAGGCGCGTTTCGAGCACGGCGGCCATACCGCTCAGGCGCAGTTGCACCAGGGAACGATTCAGTTCGATCAGGTTCATGATTGGGGTTCCTCGAAGTTGATGCGTTGTTGGATCAGGTCGCGATACTGAGTCAGTTCGCGGATCAGTGGATCGACTTGCCGCAGACTGAGAGGTGGACTGCGTTCCAGATAGCGGCGCACGAAGCGGTACTCGGGAACGCGCAGCTCAAGCGCCGCCGCACAGGCATCTTCTGAAGCCGCACTGCCATATTGCTTCGCCAGTTGGAGAACGCCCTGGATGCGACGCATTCCGAGTTCGCCCTGACGAGCATGGATGGCGTCACAGACAGCGCCGATGCTGGCTCCGGCCTTGTGCGCACGAGCCAGCAGCTGAAGCAGCTTGGGTGGCGTGCGGCGCGGACGATCCGTATCGCGGATACGATGGCCGCCACGCTTGCCGCTCAGATGCTCGCGCAACAACTCACCGGTACGTGGATCAAGCAGACGCACGAACATCGCGTCCCATTGCACGTTGACCTTCCGCCCAACCCAGCCCGGCGGCGCTCCGTAATAGGCCGCTTCAACCTCGGCGCAGCCATCCAAATGCACCGTGCGCTCGCCATACTGGTAGTAACGGAACGGTTCCAAGGGCAACGGTTGCAGGAAGGGTTTCTCTTCGGCGAACATCGCTGCAACCTGCCGCTTGGTCCGGCCGTGGATGCGCTTGTCTGCCCAGTTTTCTTCCCAGCGGTCAAGGTAGGCCTGCGCCTCCTCCAAGCTCTCGAACTTCTTGCCCTTCAGCGGCGTTTTCTGTGCATGGGCTACGCCCGATTCCACTTTGCCTTTGCGATCCGGATCTCGCACTTTGCACGGCAGTGCCGTCACACCATAGTGCGCCAGAACATCGCGATACAACGGATTCAAGCCCGGATCGTAGAAGTCCGGAGACAACACGCCCTCGCGCAGATTGTCCAGAACCGCGACCCGCGGTGATCCGCCAAGCCGGCGAAATGCCTTCTCATGAAGCTCGGCCCATATCCGCGCACTCGACCGGAAGGTAAGCAGCCGAACACATTTGCGACTACAGCCCAACGTAAGCACGAACAGTCGTGTGCGACGGTACTTGCCGCTGTCGGGATCGCGAACCATCGGGCCCGTGCCGTAATCAACCTGGCACTCTTCACCAGGTTTTGTCTCGATGATGACCCGCGCTTCAGGCGATGCTGCTCCACGCAGCTTAAGTACCAATCGCTGAACACTCTGATAGCTGCTCGTAAAACCGTGCTTGTCCACCAGATCCTGCCAGATGCCCATCGCGTTGCGGCCACGCGACAGCTCAAGCTCGATCAGCTCCCGATACGGTTCACTGGCTCCCGACGGTCGCTTGACTAACTGTTCCGGCAACGTCACTTCCGGCAAAAAGCCGGTAATCACTTCGTTGGCCGGTTTTGAATTATCGGCTGCTATGGAACCGGAAAAGCCGGTGATCACTTCTATGGCCGGTTTTGCCGATTCTTCGCCAAGCGGACCGGTGGTCACTGAAGTGGCCGCTTTTGACGGAGGCCTTCGACCCCACCCTCCAGGCGCCCGTAATGCTATCCCGGCAGACCTCAGGTAACCGCCTGCCGTCTCGCGACGGACTCCCGTCGCCGCCTCGATCTGACGCAGGGACCAACCCAGACGCCCCAGCGCGATCACTTGTTCCTGCTTCGCTTTTTCCAAAACATTACCCATGCCAACAGAGGCTAATTTCCCCCGTCGGAAGCTAATGTCTTAGGTCATTCTCTATGGCCGGTTTTGAAGTGATAATCTATGGCCGCTTTTGGGTGATTGCCGAGGGCCTGAGCTCATTGACTACACGCTCCAATTCTCCAACGATCCGGCCCACTCCAGTCGACTTGTAGACGGCCAGGAGTTCATCGAGATAGCAGATCTGGTCATTCCTGCCCCTCTTGAACCGTTCCCAGACCTTTGGCCCGATCTCTCGGTAGTCCTCGAGTATGGCTCAGGCGTTGTAGAGCTTGTCGGCAGCCGAGATGAGCTGGACATCAGCCGGCTCATCTCGGCTGCCTTTGAATAGAGGCGTGCTTGCGCTCCGACCAAGGTCTCTTCATGCTTGAATCTTCGGTGACGAGAGGAAGCGGATCATTGGGTTATGAGTGCTCAACCTATTGAGAATCACGGTGCAATTGGCAATATGCGCTCCGTCGGTTTGTCGCAGTGGACGGTTCGATCGATTTCCTTTCGGCTTCATCAAACGCGGATGACCTCAATGCCCAAAGCCTGAAAGGGCGCGATGCTCGAGTCGTCGGCTCCGGTATCCGTGATGATCGTACTGACTTCCCCCGCGGGGCACAGCACCCAATGGCTCTGGTTGCCGATCTTGCTGTGATCCGTCACGACCACCTTGCGCTTGGCGTGCTGAGCCATCAAACGAAGGTACTCGGCCTCCTGCGAGTTCTCGCAGAAAAGTCCGAGCTGGGCGGATATTCCGTCTACGCCGAGGAACATGATGTCGGCGTACACCATACCTGCAGCGATATTGGCCAACGGCCCCACAAGCGTGAACCAGTTTCCGCGCAACACGCCCCCGGTCACGACCACCTCGATATCTTTGCAGGCGCTCAACTCCATTGCGACGTTCACTGTGTTGGTAATTACGGTAATGCCCCGAATCGTCATGAGGCTTCGCACTACCTCGGTGGTGGTTGTGCCGCCGCTGAGGGCCACAGTGTCGCCTTCCTTCACCAGGTGGGCGGCTGCGCGGGCAATTCGCCGCTTCTCATCGGCAAAGCTGCCGACCTTGTCCTGGAACGATGAATCATGACGGAAGGGCTCGTAGAAGAGGGGCCCCATCGTTACCGCGCCGCCACGCGTGCGCCGCAAAAGGCTGCGGTCTTCGAGTTCCTTCAGGTCTCGACGGACCGTTGCAATCGAGGTCTGCAGGGCGTCGCAGAGATTCTCCGTGGTGATTGACCCCGCGGACTGCAGAATCTGCAGGATGGTTTCGTGGCGGGAAGCGAGTTCGTCCGACCGCACTTTCATATGAAATAGAATAGCCCAGCTTTTGCTCACAGAGAGGGGAAACTTTCACTTATGATGATTTGTTTACACAGTTCCGAGCATCAATTGTGATTTTAATGTTGACATGCACTCATCACCCCTGATAGCGTTGCCAGTCGTGACATGTTCGTCCAATTCTCGGGCCTCAAGCGGAGAGCCATTAATTGGCACAGGTTCTTCAGCGTGGAAGCACCCCTTTGGTCTGTTGGCAGCACTGTGGGCTTCGGCGGGCACCGCGTCGTGGGCCGCCGGCAGCTGGAGATGGCGCCGGAGCGCAATCGGAAGGACCCAATTTCAAGTGCTCGCGAGCGGTTCATGCCGGAACTCGCAGACCAACGACAGAACCAACAAATGGACCAATTTGCATAGAAGTGCAAGGCACTCAGGAGCTGGAGGCAGGATGACGCTCAAGTTGAATCGATTCATGCTCGTCGCAACCGCATTGCTGATCGCGGCGGTCAGCGCGTGGGCACAATTGGATACTGGCACCATTCAGGGATCCGTCAAAGATCAGACCGGCGCGCTGATACCGAACGCGACCGTGACGATTACCAATGCAAGCACTCAGGCTGCGCATGTGGTCCGCACAGACAGCGCGGGCGAATACACGCTGCCTGCCCTGCCTGCCGGCCAATATGTCGTGGTCGCAGTCGCCAAGGGATTCACCGTCGGACGGGTGACAAATGTCGCGCTCAACGCATCGGAGCTGCATCGTGTGGATGTGGTGTTGAAACCGGGTGCGGAAACAGAGACCGTCACGGTGACCGCCGACCAGGTCCAGGTGAACAAGCTCAGTGCGGACCTTGGCACAACGATCGGGTCAGACCGAGTCAGCAATCTGCCGCTGAACGGCCGCGACTTCACTGATCTTCTGGCCCTGGTGCCGGGCTCGGTGACGAGCGGGCAGTTTGGCCAGACCAGTTTGGGCGGCGTTGAGACCAGCTTTGCGGGCGTGAATATGCTATTGGACGGCTCTGACTCGTCGCGCATCGACATCAACGCAACTTCCATCCAACTAGGCCGCGAATCGGCACGCATCACCCGCTCGAGCGTCGACTCCATTGCGGAGTTCCACGTGCTGCAGGGAAACTACTCGGCCGAGTACGGGCGCTCGATCGGCGACGTGGTCAACGTGATCACCAAGTCCGGCGGCAACCAGATCCATGGGGAGGCCTTTGAGTTCTTTCGCAACGATGCCCTGGATGCGCGCAACTATTTCGCCCAGCCTGGCGCCAGCACGCCACTGCGCCTGAACCAGTTCGGCGGCAACCTTGGCGGTCCAGTCAAGAAGGACAGCCTGTTCTACTTTGCCAACTACGAGGGCGTTCGCCAGTCGATTACCAATACCGGCATTTATGATGTGCTAAACGCCGGCGAACGGGCCAAATTTGTCTCCTCGATGGCACCCGTGGTGGCGGCTATCCCGGTGGGGAATCTCGGCCCCGACCCCAACGCATCTTCGGTGTTTGACCTCTACAGCGCAAACCTTTTAAACACGCTGCGCGAAGATACGGGTTCGGTTCGCATGGACTGGCAGAAGTCGCCGCGTAGCAAGTTCTACCTGCGTTACAACATCAACGACTCGAACACCAATACCACGTACGGGCCGGCCATCGGCCAGGTGGCACCCACGCCTGCGCGCACGCAGTTCGTCAAGATCAGCAATACCTTCACATTCAGCCCGAACATTCTCAATGAACTTGGCGCCTCGTTGAATTCCAACAAGGTGGAGTCGTACGGGGGCGGCGGCAACTTCCCCACGCTCAGTGTAGGCTGCTTCTTCTGCAACTTCGGTGTCGGCCCCGGCCCCGCGCTGTTTGCAAGCATCCGCCCACAGACTTCTTATGAGTTCACCGACAGTCTCACGGTGCTGCGCGGCCGAAACTCGTTCAAGTTCGGCGCGGACGTCCGCAACAACCTTTCCGACAACATTCTTGGCCTGCAGGAGTTCCTATATTACGGCAGCATCTCGGACTTTGAAAATAACAACGGCTTTGCCTTCTCCACGCTCGGCAACCCGGCACAGCGCATACGCAACAGCAACTGGGACTTCTTTGCGCAAGACGACATCCGCCTGCTGCCCAGCCTAAACGTCAACGTGGGCCTGCGGTATGAGTACAACACGGTCCTGCACGAACGGGACGGCAAGCTGGCGAACTTCGATATCGCTACGCAGACGGTGGGCACGCCCGGGGCCTCGCTCTATAGCCCGACCTATACCAACTTCGGCCCGCGCTTCGGTTTCAGCTGGGACCCCTACGGCAAAAGCATGACCGTGATCCGTGGTGGTTTTGGCATTTTCTACAACCCGTCGCTGACCGGCGCAGTCTTCTCCCTGACCGATAACACCTCAAACAACATCTCGGTCAACGTCTTCCAGGAACTCTTCGGTACCGTGACCTGCTCCTCCTGGCCGCTCAGCTATCCGGTGTCCAGCGTTCCCACCTGCTCCCCGCAGGTGCGCAACGTGGACGAGTTCGACCCTAAGACCAAGGACAGCTACGCCTACCACTACAGTTTCGGCATCCAGCAGCAGCTCATCCCGAACATGGTGCTTGATATTTCCTATGCCGGTAACCGCGGGCTCAAGCTTCCGGCGGGCGCCGCCTTCGCAGGGCTTGAATTCAACAACCTCAATCCCTACACTGGCGCGTACCCGCTCAGCACCAACTTTGCGAACGAGCGCAAGTTGGGCGATTTTCTCAACTCCAGATACAACTCGCTACAAGCGGCGCTGCGGGGCCGCCACACGCACCTGACTTACGATGTGAATTACACATGGTCGCATGAAATTGATGACACCGTGAACATCTTCAGCGCGTTTAACAACCCAACCAACCCCAACTCCGATTTCGGATCGGGCGACACAGATGTGCGCCACAATCTGACATCGGACGTCTACTTCCACGATGCCGTCATCGGTCATATGAACAACCGGCTCGGCAAGGGCTGGAATGTGGGCGCTATCTTCTCGGCGCGGACCGGCTTCCCGGTCAACATCCTCACCAATGTCGCCTCGGCAAACGGCGGGGCTCAGCGGCCAGAACTGCTGCCGAACGCCAGTCTCACGTCGCTCAATCGCGGCGGCGGGCCCAACAACCAGTTAGACGCCAGCATCTTCAAAAGCCCTGACGGTCTTTCGCCCACCAGCACTGCGACAACGCAGGGTTACGACACACTGGGGAACATTCCGCGCAATGCCGGACGGGGTCCGCACTTTGCCCAACTAGATCTTTCGCTGATCAAGAGAACGCCTATCACCGAGAAGCTGGGAACGGAGTTCCGCGCCGACTTCTTCAATATTGCCAACCACCCCAACTTTGCCAATCCTGACGGCAACCTGACAGATCCCAGCTTTGGACGCAGCACCAGCACCGTCGGCAACCTGGTGGATATCGGCACTTCCCGGCAGATCCAGTTTGCCTTCAAACTGCTGTTCTGACGGCGTCCACACAGCCGCGGCCGGCCGGCGGCACACGTCGGCCGGCCGCAACCTGTCCCTTTTGGAGAAGATTATGAAATCCACCCTTGTGCGCCAGCTGCTTTCCGCGCTGATCCTGCTTGTTGCGCTGCCGGCGTGGGCAGGTGGCTGTCGTCCGGTCTTCCCGCTTGAGCATGGGCAGAAGTTGAGCTGGCAAGGCGCCGATGACGCCTATTCCATTCCCCTGCCCAACGGCAAGGATGTCTGGATCTTCGGGGACACACTCTATGGCCCAGAGAGGCTGGTTGTCAGCAACGCCCCGCGCATGACACACAGCAGTATCGGCATCTCAACCTGCGATCCTAAAACCGGCTGGCATCTTACGTACCACATCAAGCGCGATGCCAAGGGAGAGGCCACAAGCTTCTTTGTCCCGGAAAATCCGAAGCACTGGTACTGGGCGATGGACGGCTTTGTGGCCCGCGGCAGCCTGTGGATTACGCTGATGTGCATCAAGCCCGCGGAACATCCCATGCCCTGGGCGATGAACTTTGAAACTTGCGGCACCGACCTGGCGCGCATCCGCAATCCGGAGGACGATCCGCAGCGCTGGAAGATCAGCTATTTGCACCTGGTCGACGACGGCGTGAAGGCCTATCCTTCGGCCACCGCACTGGTCGAGGGAAAATATGCCTACATCTTCGCGCTTTATGAGACCGGCAGCCGGCCCTTGCTCGTGACGCGCATCCCGCTCAAAGGTCTCGACAATCCGAAGGCCCATCTCGAATATCTGGCTGCCGATAATACATGGCAGCCCGGGTTCGAGCCTGCAAAAGCTAAAGAAGTGATGCACGAGGGCACATCCGAGCTCTCGATACGCTTCCATCCGGAATTGAACCAGTGGATCGCCGTTCTGATCGATCCGAAATTCCTTTCTGAGAAGATTCTCCTCCGTACGGCTCCCCAACTGACGGGCCCGTGGACGGAAGGCACGGTCATCTATCACATTCCGGAGATGATTGCGGGGCCGCAGCACGAAAAGGACACATTCTGCTACGCGGGCAAGGAGCATCCGGAACTGGAGGCAAAGGACGATCTTCTCTTCACCTATGTGTGCAACACGATGGACGTTCCCAAGCTCATGACCGAGACGAACATCTACTTTCCGCAGGTTGTCACCCTGCCTATGCCGAAGCCTTTGCAGCCCTGATCGCCTGCAAAAGCGCGAGAGGTGGCTGACTGTTACCAAACTCCGGGTGAGCCATGGTCAATTTGAGAGATCGAGATTCAAAGTTCTTTCCTCTGCCGCATCAGTCGGTGGTTCCCTTCAGCGCGATGGCGGTCTTCGCCGATGGCCTCGATCATCCCGAGGGGCTTGTGTTTGATGCGGACGGCAACCTGTGGGCCGGGGGCGAGGCCGGTCAGATTTACAAGGTGCCGCCTGATGGCCGGCCCGAATTGATCGTGACACTGGGAGGATTCAATCTTGGCCTCTGCTTCTCACCCGCGCAGGAACTCTACGCGTGCAACTTCATGCATCGCGCCGTGATTCGCGTCGATCGCCGGGGAACGCTGATCGAGAACATTTGCGAGTTTGCAGGGCAGCCTCTCGTCCATCCCAACTTTGCTTTGTTCGATCGCTCGGGTACGCTGTATGTCTCCGATTCGGGCCACTGGGGAGCGTCCGACGGCTGGGTCTATCGCAGGTTTGCCGACGGTAAGTCCGAGCGATTCGCTGGCCCCTTCGACTTTGCCAACGGACTGGCCCTCTCCGCCGCGGAAGACAGGTTGTTTGTGGTCGAGAGCACGCTGGACCGCGTGAGCTCCGTTGCCATTGAGGCGGACGGAAGGGCAGGGAAGCGCGAGATTTATGCAAGCGGGCTGGAGCGCGTGCCCGACGGGCTGGCTCTCGACAGTGCCGGCAACCTGTATGTCACCTGCTATGCCTCGGATTGCCTCTACCGAGTGCTTCCTGATCGCAGCGTGGAACTGTTCGCGCACGATCCGGAGGGCGTGGTCCTGGCGCGTCCCACCAACGCCGCCTTCGGAGGCCGCGATGGCACCGACCTCTACGTCGCCAACTTGGGGCGTTGGCACATTACCCGTTTCCCCACACAGAACCAGGGCCAGCCGCTGGCGCATCAGCCCGCACACACAAGGGACAGACAATGAAAATCACCGACATTCGATGGACTGCAGCGTTCATCCCGATTGAGGCTCCGCTGCGCTACGCCTACGGTGCACATTCCGGAATCTCTCGCGTGATCATCGAGGTGGACACCGATGAAGGCATCACAGGGCTGGGCGAGTGCTACAGTGGGCCCAGCCGCGAGGGCCAGTTGCGCGAGATGCGTCCGCAGCTGATCGGCGAGGATCCCTTCCAGCTGGAGCGGATTCGCTGGAAACTTTCGTCGCCGAGCATGCAGAAGCTCTTTGGGAATGTCCTGGGCTACGCCGGCATTGAGTTTGCACTCCTCGACATTCAGGGCAAGGCAATCGGCCGCCCGGTGTGCGACCTGCTCGGCGGAATGGTAAGGGACCGCATTCCCTACGCGGGCTATCTCTTCTATCGCCATGCGAACGAGCGCGGCGAAGGAGCCATCTCGAATGCCGATGAGATGGTTGCCTATGCGCGCGGCCTTGTCGACCGGTACGGATTCCAGACGCTCAAATACAAGAATGGTGTGCAGCATCCGGACGAGGAGGTGGAAACCTTCCAGGCGCTGCGCGCGGAGTTCCCCCGCCATCGCCTGCGCCTCGATCCCAACGCCGCATGGTCGTTGACGACGGCAGTCCGCACCGCCAGGAAGCTGGTTGATTCCGATGTCGAGTATTACGAGGACCCGGTGTGGGGCCTGCGCGCAATGGAGCGGGTCAATGCCAAGGTGCCGTGGATGACGCTGGCCTCCAACATGAGCATCTTTGCCTTCGAAGATCTCTCGGTCGCGGCGCGGCAGAATATCATTGACGTGGTCCTGCTCGATCCCCACTGGTACGGCGGAATCACCCGTGCTCGCCACGCGGCCACGGTATGCGAGGCGCTTGGCCTCGACGTTGGCCTGCATAGCGGAGCCGAATTTGGCATCTCGCAGGTGGCGGCCATGCACCTGCTTGCCTCAGTGCCGAATTTCAGCGCCGCGGCCGACTCTCATTATCACCACCTCACCGACGACATTCTCGTCGGGGGCAAGCTGCAGTATGAGGACGGCTGCATGAAGGTCCCCCGTGGGCCGGGCCTTGGCGTGGAACTGGATCGCGACAAGCTCGCACGCTACAGCGAGCTGATCACGAAGCAGGAAATGGGCTCATGGATTGAAGACCCGACCCGGCGCGGAGTGGTGACCGTGCAGCCGAAATGGTGATCGAGCAACGATGAAAAAGACTCTGCTGCTGGCTTTGATGACCCTTGCCCTCGGCGCTTCCGCGCAGGAGCGAGAGCTGTGGCACATCGGGCAGTTCGACCATTCGTCCAACGAATTCCAGGACAGTCACGATGTCGACTATGCAGGCGATGCCGGACCGGTCATCTACACGATTGGAGCCAGCAGGGAAGCAGACTGGAGGCGGTTTCAGCCCGGACCGGCAAACGGCCTGGCCGGCGGACGTCTTCATCCCGTCACGATCCGTTTTCATCTCGACTCCGTTCCGCCCGGCAAATACATTCTGCGCATCGCCGCGTTGTATGAGACCCCGCGCCGATCGACTCTGAAGCTTGACCTCAACGGACATCAGGGAATGCTGGTCTTCCATCCTCACCTGGACTACTCTGCCGGAGACTGGGAGGGTACGTTTGTTCCGCAGACATCGTATGACCCTCGAACGCTGACGCTGCCGCGGAAGTTTGTGAAGCCCGGCGAGAATCAGCTGACCCTCACTGCCCTGGACACTCCGTCAGCGGTGCAGATGTCGCTCGGTGACATTGCGCCCGGCATCAGCGGCATCGTCTATGACGCGCTCGCCATGAGCTATCGCGCCGGCAAGGTGGTACCCGCCACTCCGCTTGTGCAGGCCGAAGCGACGGTATTCTTCAAGCAGGCAGCAGGCGGCCTCCGTGAGGGCGTCAACATTTGCGCGACCGATTCCTTGTGGCCAGCCGGGCCGGCGAATGCGGAGCTGATCATTGCCGGCCAGAAGTACCCCGTGCCGTTCGAAGGAGGAACGGAATTCGGTGACCGCTGCGCGGAGATCTATGTCCCTGCCTGGCAGGGCGAACAGCTGGCGCGCGTCGTCGTTTACGGCCGGACAACGTCGATCCTGCTCAAGGCCCAGCGGCGCTGGACCGTGCACATCGTTCCGAATGAACACCTCGACATCGGCTTCACGGACTATCGCAGCAAGGTGGGCGAGTTGCAATCGCGCAGCCTGGACCAGGTGCTCGACCTACTGCCGAATCATCCGGAGTTTCGCTGGACCATGGACGGAAGCTGGGTCGCCGAGCAGTTTCTGGCGACGCGCTCACCCGAACAGCAGCAGAAGCTCCTCGACGCCGTTCGCGCAGGCAAGATCGTCATTCCGCCGCAATACGCCAATCAGCATACGGGTGTGGCTTCACTCGAGGGCCTGATCCATTCGCTCTATCCTTCCCATGCGATGGCGGCCCGGTACAAGCTCCCACTCGGCGCGGCGCACATTACAGATGTGCCGAGCTATTCATGGTCGTATGCGTCCATTCTGCACGATGCCGGCGTTCGCTACTTTGCCGCGGGCAGCAACAACTGGCGCGCTCCAATTCTGCTTGAGGGGCGATGGAATGAACGCTCCCCGTTCTATTGGGAAGGGCCAGATGGAGGCCGGGTGCTGATGTGGTACTCGCGCGCCTATCTGCAGGTGGCGTCCATGTTTGGCGTGCCGCCAAAGATTGAGGCAGTGCATGACGCGCTTCCCGTCTTCCTTGAGGCATACAACCGCCCGGGCTACAAGTCGGACAGCGTGCTGCTCTTCGGCAGCCAGCTTGAAAATACCGAACTTGATCCCGGGCAGGTGACACTGCCTCAGCAATGGCAGGAACAATATGCGTATCCCAGGCTGGACTTCTCCACCTTTGCCGATGCCATGCAGGAGATTGAGAAGCAGAGCGGGGGCAGCATACCGGTGGTGCGCGGAGACTTTGGTCCGTATTGGGAAGATGGCTACACTGCCGATGCAGCCGCCACCGCACAACATCGCGCAAACCAGCAGCGCATCCAGAATGCCGAGACGCTTGCCGCCGCAGTATCAGCGCTACGGTCCGGGGTGAGGCCCGAGGCAGGCCTGCTGGACGCGGCGTGGCGTAACACGCTGCTCTTCGATGAGCACACCTGGACCTATGTGGGCGCAGCCAGTCAACCTGAAAGCGACCAGACAAGAATTCAGCTCGAGCAGAAGACCGCTACCTCGACCAACGCCGCGCAAGAAATTGAGCAGTCGATCCAGCGAAGCTGGGCGCAGCTTGAACCGCTGATGGCGCAGCCGCAGCCCGCAGTCGCAGTCTGGAATCGTTTGAACTGGACGCGCGACGGATGGCTCGAAACGGATCTCAGCCAGGGCGAGGTCCTCCTCGATCCCGACACCCGCAAGCCGCTGCCCCAGGTTGCGCTAGGAGAAGAAGCGGGCATCCGGCTCCCCGGATTCGGAGGCAGAGCGGAGAGAGTAAGATTCCGCGCCACCGGCGTGCCATCGATGGGATGGCGTTTGTTTCCCATAGTCTCGCAGGCCCAGGATCCACAACGCGTGGAGATGCACGGAACCACGCTGGAGAATAAGTTTTACCGAGTGGAGATCTCACCGCAGACGGCCAGCATCGCGCATTTGATCGACAAGAAATCGGGGCTCGATTTGGTCGACCCCGCGAGCCCATATCCTTTTGCGTCGCTGGTCTATGTAACCAGCCCGGATGCAGTCACTGAGAATAGCCTCTACCGCTATGGTTCCGCGCAGCGGTTGCCGAACTTGTCCGTGCATCTCCCTGTCGATGGCAAGGTGGTGTCTCTCTACAGAGATGCGGAGGGCGAACATGCGATCCTCGAATCCGCTAACCTTCGCTTTCCGCTGATTCGGACTGAGATTCTTCTGCCCGCAGGTGCGCGTCGCATCGATCTGCGCATTACGGTTCACAAGGAAGCGACGCTGGCGAAGGAAGCCGCCTACATCGCGTTCCCCTTCCTGCAGCCGCATCCGCGCTTCGGCTACGATTCACAGAACGGGTGGATTGATCCGGCAGTAGATGAGCTGATGGGAGGAAGCCGGGAGTGGTACGCCGCGCAGCATTGGGCCTCGGTCCGCAGTGCCGGAAGCTACTCGGCGGTGATCCCCGTAGATGCACCGCTCGTGGCTCTTGGCGACATTGTTCGCGGCGTGTGGCCCACGCATTTCACGCCCAAGAGTTCCGCCATCTTTTCCTGGATTATGAGCAACTACTGGAACACCAACTTCCCGGCGCAGCAGGGAGGCACGGTGACATTTCGCTACTCGCTTTTGACCGGCGAGAATTTCGATCCGGCAGAGTTGACACGGAAAGCGCTCGATGTGATGACACCACTCGAGTTCGAAACGATGAATGGCACCGGGCGCGCTGCTGTGCCTCTTCAGTCCGCGGGAAGCATGGTCGAGACGGACACCGATGAAGTGACCGTGAGCACGTGGAAGCTCGCGGAGTTGCGTGAGGGTACGGTGCTGCGGGTGGAGGACATCTCAGGCAAACCGCACGACGTGAAGCTGACCTTTCCGCAGATGACCCTCGGCAGCGCCCACCGCTGTTCGATTCTCGAAGATGAGCAGAGCCTGCTGCCGTCCACGGCGCACGAGGTACATCTGGCACTCAAGCCGTGGGAGATTGCAACCGTCTGCCTGTCGCCGGCAGCAAGCCGGCAGGATGAGGGAAAGAGATGAATCTGCGATTTGATGGGAAGACCGCGATTGTTACCGGTGGGGCCATGGGCATTGGAGCCGCCACGGCGCGGCTGTTGGCGGAGTTGGGCGCGCATGTCGCCATTCTCGACAGGCAGCGCGCTGAGGGTGAGGCCGAGGCGCAGATGCTGCGAACTCAAGGGCATAACGCAATCTTTGAGCTGTGTGATGTTGCTGACGAGGGCCAGGTGGCGAGTGCAGTTTCAGCGGCCGAGAAGCACTTTGGCACTGTAGACCTTATGGTGCACAGCGCGGGGATTCAGCGATATGGCGATCTGCTGCACACCACGCAGCAGGATTGGGAGGACACGTTTCGGGTGCACGTCGACGGCTGCTACTATGCAGCGCGTTATTCGGTTGAGGCAATGCTCCGCGCTGGCGGCGGCAGCCTGGTCGTAGTTGGTTCTGTGCAGACTCTGACGGCTGTCAGCAACTCGACGGCGTATGTGGCGGCGAAGCATGCGTTGCTCGGCATGGTGCGATCGATCGCTTTGGATTTTGCGGGCCGCAACATTCGGGCAAACTGCGTGCTGCCTGGTGCAATCGATACCCCGATGTTGCGATGGGCGGCCGGGCAGTCCGGCGATCCTGAGGCTGTACTTGAGACCTGCGCCCGCATGCATGCATTGCACCGCATTGGCAAGCCGGAGGAAGTGGCCCGGGCTATCGCCTTTCTCCTGAGTGACTGGGCCTCTTTTATCACGGGCGCTGCGCTGCTGGTGGATGGCGGCATGCTTGTGCCGGCGGGCGGAATGGGCTTCGCCGAAGGCGGCACAGGAGCGACGCAATGACCACGCGCGCAACAGGCATGCGGCATCAATCGCGGCTGTGCGGGCGGCGCTCCGCTGGCAGGGGGCGGCGCTGATGCCTGGAACGTGGAAGAACCGCTCAGCGCTGCATTTGCGGAACGACGCATTGGAAGTCACCGTGCTGGCGTCGGGCGGGCACATTGCAAGTCTGCGGTGTGTGGGTGATCCGCGCGCGGCAAATATGCTCTGGGAGGCTCCGTGGCCCACTGAAGATATCGGCACGCCGCTTCATCAACAGTTGGTGGAGGACTACGGTGGCGGCCCAACCGGCGTTTTCTTTGCCGGTTGGACGGGGCATGCGCTGTGTCTTGATCTCTTCGGCGCGCCTGACGATGGGGAAGCTTCGCAGGGGATGCCCCTGCATGGCGAAGCTGCATCCACGGCGTGGGATGTTATCGAGGCCAATGACTACCGATGCAAAATGAGTGTGATGTTGCCGATTGCCGCTCTCGCCGTTCAACGCACTTTTCAACTGAGTCCCGATGAAGCGGTTCTTTACTGCACGGAGGATGTTGTGAACCACCGCGACACGGAGAGGCCAGTGCACTGGGTGCAGCACGTCACGCTGGGACCATCGTTTCTTGAAGCTGGTGGGGCGCGGATCGGCACATCTGCGCGGAGGGGAATCACCTGGCCGCTTGGATACGAAGGCAAACCCGCGCTTGCCGATGACACCGAGTTCGAATTCCCCATGGCGCCCTGTGCAGTGAACCCCGATGAACAGCATGATCTGAGACGGCCGTTTCAGGGCAGCAACACCGGCTTCGTCGTTGGTCTGCTGAATCCCCCTGAAGAAGAATTCTCATGGGTGACGATCGTCAATCCAGTTGCCCAGGCACTTCTGGCGTATGTCTTCCGCAGAGAAGATTTTCCCTGGCTCGCAATCTGGGAAGAGAACGGTGCGCGCGAGTATAAGCCGTGGAATGGCAACACGCAGGTTTGCGGGCTGGAGTTCGGGACCACGCCTCTTCCTCTTGGCAGATCCGATACGCGCCTGCGTCCCTCCCTGTTTCACACGCCAACCGAGCGGCTAATCGGTGCAGGCGAAAGCGTGCAGGCGCGCTGGGTGGCAATCGCCACTGAGAGTTCGCCAGACTGGCAGAAGATTGAAAGCCTGCTCGTGAAAGAAGACGGAGTGGAGTTGACTGAGGGAGCGAAGACCAGGACCGTGCCGGCCTGCGGCATCCGCCGATTTCTTCGCGGAGAGAGCGTGTCATGAGTCCCATCGCATCGGGTTTTCTTCTGCTGTTGGTTGCAGGCGTCGCCAACGCCAATTTTGCCACGCCCATGAAGTTCACAAGGCGCTGGGCGTGGGAAAACACATGGCTCGCGTGGACCATCTTTGCGCTTCTGGTGATTCCTTCGATCACTACGATGACGACTGTGCCTGCGCTAGGTGAGGCGTACAGGCAGGCTGGCTGGAAGATCGTGATTGGCACTGCGCTGTTCGGCGCGGGCTGGGGAGTCGCGCAGGTGTTCTTCGGCCTCGCCGTCGATGCCATCGGCGTATCGCTCACGTTTTCGATCGTGATGGGTATCTCTGCCGCGGTCGGCTCCCTGGTGCCGCTGATGCGCCTGCATTCGGAACTGCTCTTCACGCGCATGGGCGGGGATCTGGTGGGCGGGGTGCTGATCATGCTGTTTGGCGTTGTGGTATGCGCCCTGGCGGGCAAGCGCCGTGAAAGTGCGCAGGGACGCAACGGGGATGAAGGAAGCCATCGCTATGGAGCGGGCCTGCTGCTGGCCGTTCTTTGCGGCATGGGCGCATCCTTTGTCAATCTTGGCCTGGCATTTGGCGGAGCGATTACCGCGGCGGCATCGCAGCAGGGAGCCAGTAGCCTGAATGCGGTGAATGCCGTTTGGCTGCCCATCATGGTTGCAGGCGCTGTTCCCAATCTTGCCTATTGCATTTATCTGTTGCGCAAGAATGATTCGGTTTCGCGGTTCTGCATGGGCGGCCTATCGCATTGGTTGCTTGCTCTGCTCATGGCGGTCCTGTGGTTCGGCAGCACGATCCTTTATGGATTATCCACGGTGCGTCTGGGCGCGCTCGGAACGGTGCTTGGCTGGCCCTTGTTTATGTCGTTGATTGTGATCTCTGCCAGCGTTGTCGGTCTGCTCACCGGGGAATGGAAGAATTCCGGGCGCACTCCGATTGCCTTGCAGAGTGCTGGCGTGGGACTGCTGACCATCGCCGTCTTTGTTCTGACGTGTTCTCAGCAATAGGTGGAAGGGCAGAGGATGAAAGCACTCTCATTGGACATGGGTGGCAGCCATATTGGATGCGCTTTGGTTGAGGATCACCAGATTCTCGCACTGGGCTCACTGCCAGTTATCGAGGCGCAGGGTATTGCCGCGCTGCTCACTCCGCTTGCCGAGCTGTTGCACGCGCTTCTGCGTTCCGTCGGGAATGCAGCCACGGATTGCGCAGGGATGGCCATCGGCTTTCCAGGTATCGTCGAGTTTCGCACCGGCACGATTCATGCAACGCTAAAGAAATATGACGACGCCCGCCACATCGATCTGAAGGAGTGGTGCCGGAGCGAGTTTGGATTGCCGCTTGGGATGGAGAACGATGCGCGCATGGCGTTGCTCGGCGAAGTCAATGCCGGGGCAGCCATGGGCTATGACGATGTGACGATGATGACGCTTGGAACGGGGATTGGAGGGGCCGCTTTGATGCATGGCAAACTGGTGCGCGGACGACATGCGCAGGCCGGCTGCCTGGGCGGGCATCTGCCGGTCGACTTTGAGGGGCGTTTGTGCGCTTGCGGCAACATAGGCTGCGCGGAGGCCGAGGCGGGCGGATGGGCGGTTCCCGGAATTGCGCGCGGCTGGCCCGGCTTTGCGCAGAGCGCTCTGGCTTCGCACGATTCGTTTGGATTCCGCGAGATCTTCAATGCGGCCGCAGAGGGCGATTCTGTGGCCACAGCAGTGCGGGACCGCTGCATTGCTGTGTGGGCATCCAATGCGGTGGCCAACATTCATGCCTATGATCCAGAGGTTGTGGTGGTCGGCGGAGGCGTGATGCAAAGCGCTGACGTGATCATTCCCCGCATACAGGAGCATGTGAACCGTCATGCGTGGTCGGGATGGGGAAAACCGGAAGTGCGTGCCGCGGCTCTGGGCAATGAAGCGGGCCTGCTGGGTGCAGTGCCGTTACTGAGAGAGGTATTGCATGGCGCGAACTCCTAATTACGACAAACACCCATTCGTTCTTTGTGGCGACGCAGAGCAATGTGCCGGGGGCTGGGACGCGATCGCAGCGCGATTGCCGAAAGCCGGACTGCTCTGCGTTGAGTCCTATCCCGGAGCGGATGTCGGATCGATTGCGCAGGAACTGGCCCGGCGTCTCGCTCCCGCGGAAATGATCGACGTGCGCGAACTCTACCGGCCTGCGACGGAATTGCGCGAGCTTTTTGCGTCGTACCTCACCGACGATCGCGTTTTCGGCAGGATGAATGGATTCACCATTGCGGACTATTTCGCCGACGGCGTGCTTGAAGTGGCGAGAGATCGCGTCGAGGCCGCTACTTCCGGTGCCCTCACGCTCGTGATTGGCCCAGGGGCTTCGCTGTTGGCCCGGCCCGGAGCGGTACTCGTTTATGCCGACATGGCCCGGTGGGAAATTCAGTTGCGCTTTCGGAGCAGCCGGCTCGGCAACCTTGGCATGGCCAATGAGACGGGTGATTTTGCAAGCAAATACAAGTGCGGGTATTTTCTGGAGTGGAGGGCTGCCGACCGGCTCAAAAAACAGGTATGGGAAAGAGCAGACTTCTTTCTCGACGCAAACGACGCCGCGCGGCCACTCATGATTGCCGGAGAAGTTCTGCGCAGCTCTCTTGCGAGGGTTGTGCGGCAACCCTTCCGGCTGGTGCCCTACTTCGATCCGGGGCCCTGGGGCGGCCACTGGATGGAAGAGGTCTGCGACTTGCCGAAAGACAAGCCGAACCATGCGTGGTGCTTCGATTGCGTTCCGGAAGAGAACAGCCTGGTGCTTGGATTCGGCGAGAAGCGATTTGAGATTCCCGCAATTGATCTGGTTTTCAGCCATCCACGCGAGCTACTGGGCAATCCGGTGCATGCGCGTTTCGGCGCGGAGTTTCCGATTCGCTTCGATCTTCTCGACACCATGGGCGGCGGAAATCTGTCGCTGCAGGTGCACCCCCTCACCGAGTACATCCAGGAAGAGTTCGGCATGCACTACACGCAGGATGAAAGCTACTACATGCTGGATGCGGGCTCGGATGCCAAGGTCTATCTCGGACTGCGCGAGGGCATCGATCCGGATGCGATGGCAGCGGACCTGCGAAAGGCGCAGGAAGGAGATGTCGAGTTTGCCGCGGCTCGTTACGTTGAGCAGTGGCCGGCGAAGCGGCACGATCACTTCCTCATTCCCGCCGGCACCGTTCACTGCTCGGGTAAGGACAGCATGGTCCTGGAGATCAGCGCGACGCCGTACATCTTCACCTTCAAGCTGTGGGACTGGGGACGGCTTGGCCTCGACGATCGGCCTCGGCCCATTCATATCGAGCACGGCCTTGCAAACATCCAGTGGAATCGCACAACAAAGTGGACACGGTCGAATCTCGTCAACCAGACCCGGCCTGTCGCGGAGGGAGCCGGGTGGCGCGCAGAGCGCACCGGGCTGCACGAGCGCGAGTTCATTGACGTGATCCGTTACTGGTTTACCGGCACCGCTCCGCTTGCCACTGGCAAGAGCGTGCAAGTGCTGAACCTTGTGCAGGGCGAAGAAGCAGTGGTCGAGAGTCCGAGCGGCGCCTTCGCACCATTTCACCTGCATTATGCCGAGACCATGATCGTTCCTGCAGCCGTCGGTGCGTGGACCATCCGGCCAGCGGGAAAAGCTGAAGGAACGGAATGCGCCATCGTTGTCGCAAGCGTACGCACGGGAGAGGAGTGCCGATGAGCTATCGGTTGCTTGGAGCCGCTACGCGCGCATGGCTTGAGGAGGTGCTGTCGGCCGCAGGACCTGACCTCACTTCGCTGCCGGTTGACGAAGCCCGCCTAGCGATGCGACAGGGGCAAGGCGAAACCCTAAACGACGCCCGCATCAGTCTCAAGCTCCATCACTCGCCGGAGATGGACTTCTATCTCCTGCGTCCTGTGAATGCCGTTGGGCCTCTTCCCGTGCTGGTTTACCTTCACGGCGGGGGCTGGGTGCTGGGAGATATTGAAACGCACAAGCGGCTCGTGCAGCAGATCGTGCTTTCTGTGGGCTGCGCTCTGGTCTTTCCTGAATATCCACGAGCGCCGGAGTCCCCGTTCCCCAGGCCGGTAGATGCGACCTTTGCTTTTCTGCAATGGATTGCGGAGAATGGCACGACCCTGAATCTGGACACGCGCCGGTTGGCGGTTGCCGGCGACAGTTCAGGGGGCAATCTGGCTGCGGTGCTTGCGGTCCTGGCAGTGTCCCGTGGTGGTCCGGCTATTTGTTCGCAAGTTCTGCTTTACCCGGTCACCGACTGCGATTTCGCCAGAACGAGTTACGCCGATTTCGGTAAGGGATTCTTTCTCGATGCTTCGCTGATGGAGTGGTTCTGGGGGCAATACGTTCCTGATGCAAATGAACGCCTGGACCCGAGAGCCTGTCCGTTGCGTACTCCCCTGTCTCAACTGGCTGGCGTGGCGCCGGCGCTCATCATCACTGCCGAATGCGACATTCTGAGCGAGGAGGGCGAGGAATACGGACTCCTGCTTGCACAGGCAGGTGTACCCGTAACCATGTGGCGCGCATTTGGAACAGTCCACTCCTTCCTCCTCGCCAATGGCCTGTCCGCTTCCGCACCTGCTGAAAGAGCCCTCTACCTGTTATCGGCTCATCTGCGGCAGGCTCTTGGTTGCTGAACCATCCTTCGTCTTGAGCAATGCACCTTGACTGGGAGAACACTCTTGATGCTGTTGAAGAGGCTTCGAGACCGAGGATTCATCCCCGAGTCTTCTGCAGTCGGTATACAAGCAAAGTTCCGGAAAGCGGGACAAGATTAGGCATATTCCGGGAAGAGCCACCGGGCTCCAATACGGTGCGTTATGCACCCACTCGCTGCAATTCTGAACTAGCCGCTTCAACTGCGAGTTCTCTTCGCGCAACGGGCGTAGATCACACGGCGCACTGTGGCCTAGTTCTGCACCGGCGCGCATAGATGCGTGACCATGACCACATTCGGGGCAATGTCACCACTCCAAGACTTGTTGGGGCAAGCCATTGAGGAGAACCCGCACCTTGTGAAAAGCCACATATGCGTTGCTTGCCCTCCAGAGTTCAATGCCATGGCAATGCACTGCGTCGATCAATGCGTTTCTTCTGCCGATATTTGCCTGAGCTCGTTGACTACACGCTCCAATTCTCCGACGATCCGACCCATCCCAGTCGACTTGTAGACCGCCAGGAGTTCATCGAGATACCGGAGTTGCTCGTCTCTGCCCCTCTTGAACCGGCCCCAGACCTTTAGCCCGATCTCTCGATAGTCCTCGAGTATGGCTCTTGCGTTGTAGAGCTTGTCGGCAGCCGAGATGAGCTGGACATCAGCCGGCTCATCACGGAGCCTTTGAATATAGGCGTGCTTGCGCTCCGACCAAGGTTTCTTCATGCTTGAATCTTCGGAGACACTGTCCGAGAGTCCTTCGACCATGCGGGCAACATTCGGTCCGAAGTTCTGCTCGATGTCCTTCAGACGCGGCAATCCCCCTTGATCTTCGACTGCATCATGAAGAAGGACAGCGATCACCATCTCTTCGGAGACAGGGAACCCGGCGTGACCTGCCTCACCCATCACCAGGGATGCAACGCCCAGAAGGTGTGCCATGTAGGGAATGTCCGTCCCTTTGCGTCGCTCAATATGGATGTGACGCGCGTAGTCGACAGCTCTCGTGAACTGGCTGCTAAGGTGAAGCTGTTCAGTCTTCCTGTCGTCCGTCTTCTCATTCTCACTTGTCATCGTGCCCCACTGGGTTTTGGCTACGGGAAAGGGTATGCCTGAGAGTTTAGACCATGTACCGACCTCGCCGGTCACGATTTGCACTACTGCTGTCGGCTCCAGCCGCATAGACTCCGACTAGGATGAATGACTCCTCCCCACAGCCCCGTACCCCGTCCGAAGAGATCGCCGGGCTCGTGGAACGAGTCACTTTCTTCAACGAGGAGAGCGGGTTCGCCGTCCTTCGCGTGAAAGTGCGGGGACAGCGCGATTTGGTGACGGTTCTTGGCTCATTGCCCGCGGTAAGCGCCGGAGAGTGGCTGACCGCCAAAGGCTCGTGGGTCCGGGACGAGGAGCATGGTCTTCAGTTCAAAGCCCAGGTTTTGAAAGCCGTCCCGCCAACGACGGGTGAGGGGGTCGAAAGGTACCTGGCGGGCGGCTTTGTGAAGGGGGTTGGACCGGTCCTGGCGAAGAAGCTGGTCAGCCACTTCGGTGCAGAGGTATTGGGGGTCATAGAAAACAACCCCGCCGACCTGGAGTCCGTCGATGGCATCGGACCAAAGCGCCGCGAACGGATCGCCAATGCCTGGCAGGAGGGGATTCAGATTCGCGAGATTATGGTCTTCCTCCACAGCCACGGGGTCAGCACCGGTCGAGCAGTCCGCATCTACAAGACCTACGGGAATCTGGCCATCCAGACGGTGCAGGAGAACCCCTACACCCTGGCAAAGGAGATCCATGGCATCGGGTTCGCCACCGCAGACCAGATCGCCCAAAGCGTCGGAATACCCAAGGACTCGCAGAATCGAGCACGTGCTGGAGTCGACCACGCACTCCTGGGGGCGACCTCCGAGGGGCATTGTGGCCTGCCGCTGGAGAAGCTGAAGGCGGCGGCCGTAAAGCTGCTGGAAGCGCCAGTGGAGACGGTCGAGCAGGCTGTGTCGCAGATGCTGACCAATGGGTATCTCCTATTGGAGGAGATCGACGGCGAGCCGCTGGTCTTCCTGCCGCATCTGAGGAAGGCCGAGGATGGCATTGCAACGAAGATCAGGCGCCTCGCCGCTGCCGGCGTGATGGACTTCGGCGCTCCGCGGCGGGCAACGATCTTATCCAGCGCGGCGGCTATCCAGGGTAGTCTTCGGGGTGGGGTCAAGGGTAGTGACGAGCGGACTCCAGCGTAGGCCGCATCTGGTGCACGCACGGACTGAAGCCGCATCGCATCGAGAGCTTCAAGGTCAGCAACGATCCTCACTTCGCTGAGAAACTGGACGCCATCGTTGGGCTGTATCTGAATCCGCCGGAACGCGCTTGTGTTGAGCGTGGATGAGAAGAGCCAGATTCAGGCGCTGGACCGTACGCAACCCGGCCTGGCAATGAAGAAAGGCCGCGGCCACAGGCGTGCCGGTGGTGATCACAGCAACCCCACCCTTATCCAACCTCGTTCTCAGCGGTAACCCCGCTGACGACGACGTCCTCTCTCCTTTCGGTCGGTCTCGGCTTCGATGGGACGAATATTATCTCGGCCCAGCGCAACCAGATTGAGCTCTAGCCAAAACAGTAACTGGGGTTTTCCTCGGGGCAAGTCGTTGTCATGCATCCCGCCCGTTGTCATGCAAAAAGCGTCTCAGGGAACCAATTGGACGGAAAACACTGGACAATGCGGTCAATACGGAAAGCACATAAGATTATTATTATCTATGTGTTATCAATGATATCAACAAGATGCAATTTTGTATGGCGGAGAGGGAGGGATTCGAACCCCCGATAGCCTTGCGACTATGCCTGATTTCGAGTCAGGTGCATTCAACCGGGCTCTGCCACCTCTCCGGCGGAAAACGGCTCCATTCTTCGGCAATCGCGGCGCCCGGCGCCCCGCAACGGCTTAGCGGAATGGGTTGCGCATTCGCTTGGCCGCATCGCCCGTCTTCGCTGCCCTTTGGCAGCGTCTCAGGCAATCCAGCACCGTAAAATTGCGCTCTTCTAGTGTACCGGGACCGGCTTGGCGTGGCAATGCCGCGCATCGCGCCGCGCGCGCTCCGTCGCTTTCAGAGCAGCGGCCCGCCGCTCGGAGGTGTTACTTTACCACTTGGCGAGTTCAGCACGAAATGAATGCGCTGAACCGTCATTGACGCACCTGGCGGGTGCGCTTTGCGCGGTGCCGCCGGATATCCAGCAAGCGGGAGCGGAAATTTGAGGATGGAGTTTCACATTTCCAGGCAGGCGCGGAATCGCTACAGGTTCGAGGATACACTCTTCACTTACAATGGGAATGTCGTCTTTGCTGACCTCGCCGCCTGCAGGCTCTTTGCCCATCGCATGAACCTGGTCCGCGACGTCGAAAACAATCCCAGTCAGGCCGTGCACGCCGGCGCGCTCTTTGCCATGGGACTCATCGACGAAGCCAGTCACATCCTCATGGCGCGGTACCGCGAGCAGTTTGACCCCGAAGTGATGAACGGAGCGCTCCATTGGTTCGGCGAAAAAGTTGGTGAAGCCGAGCTGGACCGTCTTCTCCTCGCCTTCGTCGAACACTTCCCGGGCCAAAGCGTCATGCGGGGCGACGAATCGCCGCGCAAGTGGCTTGCCGGCGCCACCAACGGCTTCCCGCACCGTGCCGCCGCACTCGAAGAGATGCTGATGCTGTGGACGGCGAATCGCAATCAGGCATTTCAGCCCTTCGACGAGCTCTTTAACGAAACCGAACTGGCGGAAAAGACTGTCTATCGTCAGGTGACGCGCGAACTTCCTGACTACTTCGCCACCCGGCCGCTTGTTCCGCTGGAGGGTGCCAGCAAGGTAAGCCTGCTTGATCTCCTTCGCGCTCCATCAAGTGGCGCGCCGGGCTCGCTCAGTGAGCAACTCGCGCTCATTCGCCGCCTGTGGCGTCCGCTCCTCGGTGACAGCATGGACCGCTTTCTGCTCATCGCCGGCGAAATCCTGCGTGAGGAAGAGCTGGCCATCTGGATGCGCTTCAATACTCCCGCGGCGCAGGCAAGGGAGGCGGCAGAAGCCGCCGCGCGGCGTCGCCGCGAGCACGGTGAGCAGCAATGGCCCTCGATTGCCGGCCATTCCGATGTGCCCGTCTTCGGCGATCCCGCGAACGAATACGAGAAGTTCAGCCCGGACACAGCCTGGATGCCCAACACCGTGCTCATCGCCAAGAGCACCTACGTGTGGCTGGCGCAGCTCAGCCGGCAGCATGGCCGCCACATCGGGCGTCTCGACGAAATCCCCGACGAAGAGCTTGACACCCTTGCCCGCCGCGGCCTCAACACGCTCTGGCTCATCGGCGTGTGGGAGCGCAGCCGCGCCTCGCGCACCATCAAGTTGCTCTGCGGCAACTCTGACGCGGTTGCCTCGGCCTACTCGCTCTTCGACTACCGCATCGCCGACGATCTCGGCGGTGAATCCGCCTACATCAACCTCCGCGACCGCGCCTACGCGCGCGGCATTCGCCTCGCCAGTGACATGGTGCCCAACCACATGGGCATTGACTCGCCATGGGTCGTCGAGCATCCCGAATGGTTCCTCTCGCGCCAAGATTCGCCCTATCCAGCATACTCGTTCAACGGTCCCGACCTCTCCGGCGACGGACGCGTCGAAATCAAAATCGAAGATCACTACTTCGAACAGACCGACGCCGCGGTCGTCTTTCGCCGCCGCGACAAATCCTCCGGCGAAACCCGCTACATCTATCACGGCAACGACGGCACCAGCTTTCCCTGGAATGACACCGCGCAGCTCGACTACCTCAATCCGGCCGTCCGCGAGCAGGTCATCCAGACCATCCTCCACGTGGCGCGGCTCTTTCCCGTCATTCGCTTCGATGCGGCCATGACCCTTGCCATGCGCCACGTCCATCGCCTCTGGTTTCCCGGGCCCGGCAGCAGCGGCGCCATCCCTTCGCGTGCCGAATTTGGCATGAGCCAGGCCGAATTCAATCGCCACATGCCCTTTGAATTCTGGCGCGAAGTCGTCGATCGCGTCGCGGTCGAGGTTCCCGGCACGCTGCTTCTCGCTGAGGCCTTTTGGCTCATGGAAGGCTACTTCGTCCGCACACTCGGCATGCATCGCGTCTACAACAGCGCCTTCATGAACATGCTCCGCGACGAGGAGAACCTGAAGTATCGCTCCGTCCTCAAGAACACCCTCGAGTTTGACCCAGACATCATGAAGCGCTATGTCAACTTCATGAGCAATCCTGACGAGCGCACCGCCATTGACCAGTTCGGCAAGGGAGACAAGTACTTCGGCGTTGCCGTGCTCATGGCCACGCTTCCCGGGCTGCCCATGTTCGGCCACGGCCAGATTGAAGGCTTCACTGAGAAGTACGGCATGGAATACCAACGCCCGCGCTACGACGAGAACCCTGACTTCTGGCTCGTCGAGCGCCATGAGCGCGAGGTCACCCCGCTGCTCAAGCGCCGCTGGCTCTTCGCCGAAAGCAGCAACTTCCTCCTCTATGACTTCTATGAGCCCTCGGGATCGGTCGACGAAAACATTTTCGCCTACTCAAACCGCAACGGCACTCAGGCCGCGCTGGTCGTTTACAACAACCGCTACGGGTCCTCGCACGGCACCATCGATTTCTCCGCCGCTTACGCGGATAAGGGAAGCGCGCAGTTGCGCCGTCTGCGCCTCGCGGAAGGCCTCGGAGTGGGCTGGGATCGCAGCGCGATTCTCGCCTTCCGCGACTCTCTCACCGGTCTCGAATATCTTCGCCGTGCTTCCGATCTCGCCGAGCGCGGACTCACGCTGAGCCTGCACGCCTACGAGTGCCACGTCTTCCTCGACTGGCGGCCGCTCCACTCCACAGCCGAGCAGCCATGGGATAGTCTGTGCGATTCGCTCGACGGCCGCGGCGTCACACGCCTCGACGATGCGCTCATCGACCTCGCCCTCCAGCCCGCGCATCAGCAGTTGCGCAGCCTCCTAGACCCTGATCTCGTCCGCCTGATGGCTGACTTTGCCGAAGCTCCGCGCGGGGTCGCGGCCGGGGAACGCAAATCCATCCATGACCGCGACGCATTCGTTGAACGCGCCTGGATGCGCTGCCAATCGTTTCTGCGTGAAGCGCACGCCGCTTATCCGCAGCGCCTCCCGCACCACCTGCGCGAGAGCTTCAGGCCCATCGATCCCAGCCATCTCCGTGCCGCGTTCCATGACCGCCTGCGCGTCGTCCTGCGGCTCCCTCTCGCGGAAATGCTCTTCTCCGCGCCGTGGACTTCCGCCGCCCGCCGCGTCCTGCCCAGCCCCAGTCCGCAGCTCACCGCCACCGCCATGTGGGGGCCGGTTCTCGCCTGGTGCGCGCTCCAGCTTCTCGCCGAGTCCGTCGATCCCGCCGATCCCCATCGCGCCGCGCTCGATCTCTTCGACCGCCTTCGACTGCGTGAGCCCCTCGCCCACGTTTTCCAGGCTCTCGGCTTTCAGGGCGAGGCGGGATGGCGCGCCGCCGCGCGCATCAAGGTTCTGCTCCTCGCCGAGGCTGGTCTCGGCGAGGAGGAACAGCGCAGGTCCCAGCCGGGTCCCCAGTCGGTACCCTCGCACAAAGCTGCGGAGAAGATCCAAACTCCCGCCGCAAAAATGCCGAAACCGCTGCCTGTGCGCCTGGTTCCGGCCCCCGGCCTCTGGTCCGATCCTGACGTGCGTTGGCTCGCCGGCGTGCACAGTGCTGAAGGCGTCGAGTACCTGGTGCGCGAGCCCTATGAGGAACTGTTGTGGTGGCTTCTCCTTCCATCGCTGCTCCGCCTGGCCGGTTCCGCCACGCCCTCTGCGGCCGAAATCAGTGCGCTGGGCCGAAGCGTGGAGAACGCGCTTGCCGCGGCGGAGTCGGCCAGCTTCCGTGTCGATGCCCTTCTCGCTCCTTCCGTCCCAATGAAGACTGAAAAGGGCCAATCGGCTACGGATGCGTCCTCCAAGGTTTTGCCGGGCAAGCTCGCCGCAACCAAGGCCGACTCCGCCAATACAACCCCGACCCGTTCAACCCCGAGCAGGACCACCTCAACCAAGACCACTCCAAGCAGGACGACCACGAACAGGACCACCAAGAACGAGACCACCACCAGCAAGACTGGCGCGAGCAAGGACGGCGCGAAGGACGGCTCTGGGCCGACCGGCGCGGAAGGGTAGGGAAGGACCATCCGGCAAGCCGGTCGTGCCGGCATCGCGGTCGCGCCGCCCTCATCGGTTCGCCAGGGGGAACGAAAGAGGTACTCCTGTCATGGCCGGAGCGTGATCCGAATCACATCCATCCGTTTGGTTGCGGGTATAGTAAGCATCAATGGGGACGCTGCGGCTCCGTGAATTCTCGCTCGGGCGTCTTTTGTTGCGGCACTTCGTGCGGAGTTTCGGGGTTCAGTTGACGGCGCAGGTTGAATGTCATCTTGCCGAGTGCAAGGGAAACAGGTTCCACAACGTCGCGCGCAGCGTGACCGCATGGAAATGTGCAGTCGGCGTGCAGCCTTTGCCTGCCCAACGCCATCCCTCAATCAGGAGCATTTGCTCCGCAGGACGCGCCGGCCGATCAATGCTGGTGCGCGCACGCATGAATTTCTGGATCCGCCGGCCTCTGGCATGCGGCTCCGCTAAGGTGGAATTGTGAAGGGTGTCTTTGTGATTGGAGCCGGCCCTGCCGGCATCTTCGCGGCCAAGAAGATTGCACTGGCCGGTTACGACGTTTTTCTGTTCAATCGCGACATCAAGCCCGGCGGCCTCGCCGAATACGGCATCTATCCGGTCAAGGACAAGATGAAGTTCGGCTTGCGCAAACAGTTCGCTCAGGTCCTCGCGCTGCCCAACGTGCACTACTTCGGCCACGTCCAGGTCGGCCGCGACTACGATCTCGGCCTCGACGCGCTCAGCGCTTTTCGGCCCGCGGCAGTCGTCTTTGCCTGCGGCGCGCAGGGCACCCGCCGCCTCGGCCTGCCCGGCGAGGACGCAAAAGGCGTCTACGCCGCCAAGGATTTCGTCTACCAGTACAATCGCCTTCCGCCCTACGCCTCCATGGACTTTTCCACCGGCAAACGCATTGCCGTCATCGGCATGGGCAACGTGGCCATCGACATTGCCCGCTGGCTGCTTGAAGACGACCCCTCACGCACCACCGAGCAGGTGCTTATTGTCGCCCGTCGCGGACCCCTTGAGATCAAATTCGACGAGAAAGAAATCGGCTACGTTGACCGCCACATTTCCCGCGAGGATCTGGCCGCTGAACTCGAGCGCGTCCGCGAGCGCTGCGAACGATGCAAGCAGGACGTTTCACCGCAGACCATCTTCGCCGGCCATTTCAAGCATCTCGTCGAAGAAGACTTCACCACCATCGATCCGCGTCTCTGCTTCCGCTTTCTTTCCTCGCCCACGGCCATCCTGCCGGATGAGAATGGCCGCATCGCCAAGCTGGAAGTGGCCGAAAACGACCTTGTGCTCAAGCCTGACGGCAACACCTCCTCCGTGAAGACCAGTGCTCGAACGCTTCTGGACGTCGACACGCTCATCTTTGCCATCGGCGACGAACACGACAAGGGCATCGGCCTGCCCATGGGGCCCGCCGGCTATGCCACGCAGACCGATGCGGAACATCCTGACCAGCCTCAATACGCCGTCTTTGACCCGCAGGCTGGACGCGTTCTTCCCGGCAGCTATGTAGTCGGCTGGGCGCGCCGCGCCAGCACCGGCCTGGTCGGCGTCGCGCGCCACGATGGAGAAGTCGGCGCGGCCGAGACTCTCGAATACCTCAAATTCGCGCCCGACTCCGTCACGCTCTCCGAGCGCGAAATTCTCGCGCGTCTGCGCGCCAAGGGGCTGCGGCCGGTCACCAAGTCGGATCTCGCACTTCTGGCCGAAGTCGAGAAGCGCGTCGCAAGCGAGCGCCAGTTGACGTCGTTCAAGTTCAGCGATAACGATTCGATGTACAAAGCGATTCGCGATGAAGGGGAGCAGGTGCCGGCCCAGCAGGGCGCGGAGTACAAGTCTGTTCCCGCCAGTTGACCAAGTCTGTTCCGCACAAGACATCGCCGCCTTTTATCGGTATGATTGAGCCCTTCTGAAAGAGTCCAGGCTGGCATCAGGCAATCTCGCCTGCCTGGAGATCCCGCTCAAAAGGGTGAAAGTATGCCGACTTCCTACGATCTGGTCATTGCGGGGGGCGGCCTGGGCGGCGCCACCCTCGCCAAAAGCATGGCAGAGCGCGGCGCAAACGTCCTGGTCATCGAGCGCGAGCGCGAGTTCAAGGATCGCGTTCGCGGCGAATGCATGTTTCCCTGGGGCTATGCGGAAGCCCACTCCCTGGGCGTTGCCGCATCCCTGGCCGAGGCCGGCGCGCACGAAATCCCTTGGGTGGACTTCTACGTCGCTACGGACCGCATCGATCGTCGCGACGTCGTTCCCACCACACCGCAGCGACTGCCTTGCCTGGCCTGCTATCACCCCGCCATGCAGGAGTCGCTGTTGAGAGCGGCTGCGGCTGCGGGAGCCACTGTGCGCCGTGGCGCGACCGTTCGCGAGGCGCATGCGGGTGCAGCCCGTGCGCTTGTGGTGGAGGAAGATGGCCGCGTGGAGACCATCCCAGCGCGGCTGGTGGTGGGGGCGGAGGGCCGCGCTTCGGCGGTACGCTCTTCGGCGCATTTCACGGTGCTGCGGGACCCCGAGGATCCGATGATCGCCGGTGTCCTGCTTGAAAAAGTTCCCTCGCCCGAAGACACATTGGAAGTCATTTACAACTTTGCGCTGGGCCAGGTTGTCATCGTCATTCCACAAGGGGGCGGACGCGTGCGCATGTATGTCTGCTACCACGACAGAACGCAGCCGCGGTTTCAAGGCGCTGCCGATCTCGCAAGGTTCGCTGAGAGCGGCAAAAAGACAGGAGCGAACCCTTCCTATTTCAGCGATTCCCGGCAAGTCGGCCCGCTGGCTACGTTCAGCTGCGCGCAAAGCTGGGTTCAGCACCCTTACCGCGACGGGGTGGTCTTGCTGGGCGACACAGCCACGTCGAGCGATCCCGTCCAGGGCCAGGGTCTTTCCCTCACCCTGCGCGACGCCCGCGTGCTGCGCGATTGCCTGCTCAACTCAAACGACTGGGACGCGGCCGCCGACGCCTACGCGGCTGAACACGATGCTTACGCCGGGCGGCTGCACATGTTCAACCAGTGGCTCAGCGAGATGTATCTGGCCATGGGTCCAGAGGCGGACGCGCGCCGCGCCAGGGCCATGGCGCTGATTGCGGAAGACCCCAGTCGCCAGCCCGACTCGATCTTCAGCGGACCCGATTTCCCTGCGGATGAGGCGACACGCAAGCGATTCTTCGGCGAAGCCTGAAACCGCACTCGTTCATTGAAAGCGCCATCGCGCCGGCATCTTCCAGATGTTCGCTTTAAGAGGCTCAGAAGCAAAATCTGGACTGCAAGGGCAGTTGACAAACTAAACTGAACCGTTCAGTATGGAAACCGATGGAGGCCGCACCTTGATTCGTGTGCAGAACCTTACCAAAACCTTCGGGTCCTTTACTGCCGTCGATGACGTTTCGTTCGACGTGGCCGAAGGCGAAATCTTTGCCTTTCTTGGCCCCAACGGCGCTGGCAAAACCACCACCATCAGGATGCTCACCACGCTGCTGCGCCCCACCAGCGGCGCCATCGAGCTCGACGGCCTCAACCCCACGACGCATCAGAATGAGGCGCGCCGCCGCTTCGGCATTGTCTTCCAGGATCCCAGCCTCGACGGCGACCTGACGGCCTGGGAAAACATGGAAGTCCACGGCGTGCTTTATCATGTTCCGCACAAGCTGCGCCGCCAGCGCGCAGAAGACCTGCTCAAACTCTTCGAGCTCTGGGAGCGCCGCGGCGACCAGGTGAAGAAGTTCTCCGGCGGCATGAAGCGCCGTCTCGAAATCGCCCGCGGCTTTCTGCACACGCCGCGCATTCTCTTCCTCGACGAGCCCACGCTCGGCCTTGACCCACAGAGCCGCAACCAGCTTTGGACGCATGTGAAGAAAGTGAATGAAGCCGAGCGCGTCACCGTCTTCCTCACCACGCATTACATGGAGGAGGCTGATCGCGTGGCACATCGCGTCGGCGTCATCGACCACGGCAAGCTGGTGACGCAGGGCACGCCCCAGGCCATCAAGGAACAGACCGGCGCAGCGAGCCTCGAGGATGCCTTTCTGGCCCTCACCGGATCCACCATCCGCGACGAAAGCGCCACCGCCGCGGACAAGATGCGACAGATGGCGCGCATGTGGCAAGGAGGAAAACGATGAGTGCCGTGTATATCCTTTGGCTGCGCGAGCTCAAGCGTTACACGCGCTCCCGCGCGCAAATCGTGGCTTCGCTCGGTCAGCCTGTGCTTTACCTGCTTGCGCTTGGCTTCGGCTTCGGGCCGGTCTTTCAGCAGGCAGGGCGGGGAAGTTACTTCCAGTTCGTCGCGCCCGGCGTCATGAGCATGACCGTGCTCTTTGCCTCCGTCTTCTCCGGCATCGGCATCCTTTGGGATCGCCAGTTCGGCTTCCTCAAGGAAACGCTCGTCGCCCCCGTTCCGCGCCTGCAAATCATGATCGGCCGCACCCTCGGCGGGGCCACAGTGGCCGTTATTCAGGGGCTGCTCGTCGTCGTGGTCTGCTTCATCGCGGGCTTTCGACCGGCAAGCTGGGCTACGGCGCCGCTTGCGCTCATCTTCATGCTGGCCATTGCCGTCGTCTTCGCGGCCCTGGGCGTGGCCATCGGCTCCAGCCTCCAGGACATGCAGGGCTTCCAGCTCATCATGAATTTCCTGGTCATGCCCATCTTCTTCCTCTCTGGCGCGCTCTTCCCGCTCGAGGGCCTGCCCAAAGTCCTTGCCTGGGTCACGCGCGCGGATCCGCTCACCTATGGCATTGACGGCATGCGCGCCGTGCTGCTGCACCACGCAGTTTTCGGCGGACGCTTTGACCTCATGGTCCTCGCCGTGGTCGGCGCGATTCTGCTTGTCCTCGGCGCGCACCGCTTCTCGCGGATTGAGATCTGACCATGCCTCGTTCGCGCAGCCATCAGGCACACGACAAGGTTCTCCACGCCGCGATCGAGCTCTTCGGCGAGCGTGGTATTGAGGCCGCCAGCATGGACGCCATCGCGCGTGCCTCCGGTGTGAGCAAGGCCACCATTTACAACCACTGGGCCGACAAGGAAGCTCTCCTCATGGAGGTCATGAACTTCGTCCACGGCCTCGACCGCGAGCCCGAGATCATCGATACCGGCGATCTGCACGCCGACCTTGTCACCGTTCTCTCCGGCCGGCCGCCGAGCCATCTTGACGCGCCGCGCAATCGCATCACGCCTTCGCTCATCGCTTACTCCGCCTTCCATCCCGAATTCGGCCGAGCATGGCGTCAGCAAGTCACCGAACCCTCCCGTCAGGCCATTCGCCGCATCCTCCGGCGCGCCATCCGTCGCGGCCAGCTTCCGCGCAACCTCCCGCTCGACACGGCAATCGCCGTCCTTCTCGGCCCCATGCTTTACGTGCACATTTTCTACAAAGAGAACCCGCGCAGGAAGCCTGAAATCGGCCCGGAGGTTGCCGGCGCCTTCTGCCGCGCCTATCAGATTCCCGCCACGCGCACGCCCACCAGGCGATGATCCATCTCTTCCGCTTCATTCATCGAGTCCACGGATTTGTCCGAATCGCCCCGGACCCGTAGAATCACCTGTGGGCAGTGGGCACGGACCGGATTTCCCGATCCCTCGCCGCTGCCCGTTCAGGTACTGATGAGCGAACACACGAAAGCCACTTCGGCCGAACCCGAGGATATCTCGCCTGCTTGGGAGAGAATCCAAAGGGCGCGTCATCCTCAGCGGCCTTACCCCATGGACTTCATCGAGAGAATCTTCACCGATTTCAGCGAGATTCACGGGGACCGCGCCTTCGGCGACGACGAAGCGGTCGCGTGCGGCATGGCGCGGCTCGCCGGCGAAGAGGTCCTCGTCATCGGCAACCGCAAGGGCGGCAGCACCAAGGAGCGTGTCCGCCGCAACTTCGGCATGCCCCATCCCGAGGGCTACCGCAAGGCCCTCCGCTGCATGAAGATTGCCGAGAAATTCGGCCGTCCCGTCATCAGCCTCATTGATCTGCCCGGCGCCTATCCCGGCTTTGGCGCAGAGGAGCGCGGCCAGGCCGAAGCTATCGCGCGCAACATTCGCGAAATGTCACGCCTGCGCGTGCCCACCATTTCCGTCATCAGCGGCGAAGGCGGTTCCGGCGGAGCGCTCGCACTCGCTGTCAGCGATCGCGTGCTCATCCTTGAAAATGCGCTTTACTTCGTCATCACGCCTGAGTCCTGCGCGGCCATCATGTGGAAAGATGCGGCGCACAAGCAGCTCGCCGCTGAAGCCATGCGCATCTCCGCGCCGGAGGTTGCCGCGCTCGGCTGCGTGGATGAAATCTTGCAGGAGCCCGGAGACGGCGCACACACCGACCATGAAGCCGGCGCCGGCCTGCTCGGCGTTGCCCTGCAGCGCCATCTTGCGGAACTCAAGGCCGTGCCCATCGACGCGCTCGTCGCCGCACGCCAGGAAAAATTCCGCAAGATCGCCCAATGCTACACGGAAGGATAGCCCCGTTGGCCGTTCGGCTCCTCTGCACCGTTTGCGCACGCTCGCTCCGCGGCGCCTGGCGCGCGTTTGAGTCCCGGGCCTCGCGCTCCAGCGCAGGAGTTCTCGCATGAGCGACCGCTCCATTCTCGGCGGCCGCCTGCACGCCTGCTTCGCATTCCTCACCGCGGTTGTCTACTTCTTTGCTGCGCGCTCGGTCGCCCGCCACAGCGCCGCCGGCCTGGTCAACAGCAACTGGTTTCCGCTTGTCGCCCAGGCCATGCTCGTCTTTCTGCTTCTCTTTGGCTTCGCGGGCTTCGGCATTCTGTTTGATCGCCAGAAGAACCCTATCGGCGAACAGGGCCTTGCCTTGCGCCAGGGCTGGCCGCGCGAGGCCGGGCTCGGCGTCGCAGTCGGCTGGGGCCTGGCCCTCGTCTGCGCGCTCATCCTCGCGCTGCTGGGCGGCATCGCCATCGTGCTAAACCCACAGCCAACCGCCTGGGGATGGCTCCTCGCCGATGCGGCCTTCTTCACCCTCGCCGCACTGGCTGAGGAAATGGCCTTCCGCGGTTACGCCTTCCAGCGCTTCGTCCACGCCGCCGGCCCGCTCGGCGCGGCCCTCGGCTTCGCCGTCCTCTACGCAGCCTTGGAGGCCTTTCGCCCCGGCTCCTGCCGCGCCAGCGTCGCCGTTTCCGTCGTCTTCAGCCTGCTTCTTTCCCTCGCTTACCTCCGCACCCGCGCACTCTGGGTCAGTTGGGGCATCAACTTCGGCTGGAAGGCCAGCCGGGCGCTCCTCTTTGGTCTGCTCATTAGCGGCGTCAGCAGCCATTCCTCGGTCATTGAGGGCGATCCCATGGGCCCTTTCTGGCTCACTGGCGGCGGTTACGGTCTTGACGCCTCCTGGCTCGCCTTCGCACTGCTTCTCCTCGCCATCCCTGTTGTCTACCGCCTTACCCGCGACCTCGATTTCAAGTACAACGCGCCCACCATCGTCCCCGCGGGCATTCCCGTCGATCTCGACGCAGCCGCCAGCCGCCAGCACGAGCAGGCGATGCGGCCAGAGACTCCCTCTCCCCCGCCGCTTGTCCAAATCGCCCCGGCCGCTCGGGCCGCCGTCTCGGCCACCCCCGGCAAACCCGCCTCCGGAACCTCCAACCCGGGCCAATCCGCCTAAAGTCCGCCATTTCCAGCCCAAACCTCTTCGCCCCGCCGAACACGTTTTTATCCCCTTCTGCGCTTTCCTCTTGAATGAATTCCCCGTTTGCGCAATCCTAGTAGCACTCATGGGAGGCTCCCATGTTCCGGCCCGCTTCAGCCCGTCTCCTCTCCGCCCTTGTCGCCGCTCTCGGCCCCTGTCCCGCGCATCGGCAGCTGCTTTTCTCGGCATCACTCGCGCTGCTCGTGCTGTCTACCGTTCCGTCCGCGCCGGCACAGGTCATCACCGTCGATAACAACGGCAACATCGTCTCCAGCAACGCCAACTCTGACGCCTACATCGACCGCCGCTTTCGTCAGGTCGAGCCCACCAAGGTCGATCTGCCCAAAGAGCAGATGGACTCCCGCACGCGGCTTGCGCTCATTCGCGTCCTTCAGGCCCAGCAGGGCTTTGCCATGCGGCCCATTCCCCGCGGCCACCACGGCCTCATTCTTGAGGCCAATGGCAAACTCGACCCCGCCGGCGAGAAGTATCTGAGCATGGTCACTTCCGATGGCATCTGTGCCAAGCCCGGTGACCGCATCGTCGTCACGGACGTGAAAATCGAGCACTCCCGCATCGTTCTCCTTCTCAACGGCGGACCGGACTTCAAGCATCGCTTCCTGCGCCACCTTGAAATCGGCGGAGGTTCCATGATGACTCCCGTGGTCCAGGATGCTGAACAGAATCCCCAGGGCGCGCGCGTCACTCTCGCTTTCCGCGGCGCCGTTCCTGCCCTGAACGGTGATCAGGTCGAGCGGCTCTTTGCGCCGCTCATCTCCTTCGGCGTCAAAACGCCCGTTCAGGCCTTCACGGATACCCTTCCTCCTACCCTCAAGAAGGCCATTCTGGACCACACGGTCCTCGTCGGCATGTCCACGGACATGGTCATCTTCGCCATGGGACGGCCCGAGCAGAAATACCACGAGATGGATGGCCAGATGCCCGTCGACATCTGGGTCTACGGCAAGCCGCCGCAAACCGTCGATTTCGTTCACATCAACGGCAACCGCGTCATTCGCGTTGAGATTGCCCGCGTCGGCCAGCCACTCGAGGTCTATGACAAGGATGTCGTGGAAGGCATGATGCGGACCGACGGCAAGCCCGTCCTCAACCCTGAGACAAACGTCCACACCGTCCAGCTCGGCGACGCCCAGCGCAATCCCAACACCCAGGCCCCCGCGCCGCCGCCCACGCTTCGGGACCCCGGCGAAACCCTCCCCACGGACGATCCCAACGCCCAGCGCGTCGGCGTCATGCGCCCTGTCCGCTTCCCGCAGCAAAAGCCGGACGATGACGACGCCGCAGCCGCCGCGCGCGCTCCGCAGCCAACCTCCACCGCTCCGGCGAACTCTTCCACCACGCCCGCCGCTTCTGGACCGCAGCCGTCCGCCAACTCCTCCGCAACGCCTTCCACGCCGCCGGCCCCCACTCCCAACACGCAGCCTCAGCAATTCCTCCCCGATGTTGTAAACTGACCACAGCGAGTCCCGCCTATTTCCGCCCTTGTGGGCGGCACGAATCAGGCACCAGAACAGGGCAGAGGACCGCGACGTTGAAGCCGTGCCCCATTCTCGGCGCATGCGAGCAGAGACACCCCCAAAGGAGAACCAGCAACATACATGGCCAAGATTGCCAAAACCGCCGACCGCAAGAAAGTGATGGACACGACGAAGTCCACGGACTGCCCCAAGTGCAGCAAGCCCACGCGCATCGTCAAGCGCGTCAAGGACCGCGAGCGCGGAGTTCCTGGAGGAGTTTATATCTCCTGCTCTGTCTGCGATTTCTACGAGAAACTTTAAGAAACGCTTGAAGTTTTAGATAGTGAAAAGCCCGGCCTCGCTCCGGGCTTCGCGATTGCGCCGCTTTCGCGGCCAGCCTGATTCCTGAGTCACTCTGTCGCGAAGCCCATGTACTCAAGCCGACACGACCAACCCGGGGTCCCCAACGACAGGTCATCGTCGTTGGGGTGGGATCCCCAGTTAGTGACGACCTCGATGAAGATCCAAAAGGTCACCCAGCTCAGGAATTACCGGAGCGCCTCGCCCATCTCCCGCAGAATCGCCTCGGCGGCTTCGGCCGGATGCGCCGCCTGGGTAATCGGCCGGCCCACCACCAGGTAGCTCGCGCCCCGCCGAAGCGCCTCCGCCGGGGTGGCCACGCGCTTCTGGTCCCCGGTCGCCGCTCCCGCGGGCCGAATCCCCGGAGTCACCAGCACGCCCTCCGGCCCGCTCAGCTCTCGCAGCGCGCTCACCTCGTTCGGCGAGCACACAAACCCCCGGATCCCCGCCTCGGTTCCCATCCGCGCCAGCAACTCCACTTCCGCGGCGGGTGTGCGGTCCAGCCCCACGGCTGCCATCTGTGCCGGGTCCATGCTCGTCAGCACCGTCACCGCCAGCAGCTCCGGCCCATCCTCCAGGGACTCGGCAGCTTCGCGCGCCGCACCCAGCATCGCCGGCCCGCCCAACGCGTGCACCGTCAGCATCCGCGCGCCCATCCCTCCGGCCGAGCGCACGGCTCCCGCCACCGTATTCGGAATGTCGTGCAGTTTCAGGTCAAGAAAAACCGAGTGCCCCCGCGCCACCAGCGGCTCCAGCACCGTCGGCCCCGCCGCCACAAACAGTTCCAGCCCCACCTTGAACCACCGGCAGGTCTGCTCCAGTTGATTCACCAGGTCCAGCGCAGCCGGGGCATCGGGCACGTCCAGCGCCACAATCAGCCGTTCGCGCGCCAGTTCCAGCGGGTCCTGCGCGGTCTGCCGGTTCGCACCAAAGACGGGGTTCAGTCGGTCGGGAATGGGCATACCTTCATGCTACTTCAGGTTCGCCCCTGGGCCGGCGCGAAGCGCGCGCGGCGGTCAGGCCTGGGCCGCAGTCCGCATGCCCGCCATTTCGTTCGCCAGCGCCTGGTCCTCTGCCGGCAAAAAGCGGCAAAGATACGCAATCGGATCGCCCGACGAGGCCATCTGCCGCAGGTGATACTTCCACACATCCGGCTTCACCGTCCGCCGCGTGAAGGGCTTGCGCGTCACCTGCACCACTTCGCCACGGCTGTTCACCCGCGGATAGGTCACCGCCGGAACGCTGAAGCTGATCACCGCCCCAGTCCGCCAGAAGCACTGCGCAAACTCCTCTGAAAACAGCAGCGCATAGTAGCGTCCTTCGCTCGCCAGCACCGTCAGAGCCTGCTCGGCGCCCGGCCACACCGGCCGAATCTGCCTTTGGAACCAATGCCGGAACTCGAATCCGTTAAACTGGGCTTGGTTAAGGAGAAACCTCAGCAGTTCCACTCGACTCATGGCATCCACCCGTTTCTGTTTTGCGGACCGTTTTTCCTTCTGCATCGCCAACCGTGATCCCGTCGCTCAGGAGAACGTTTTTCGTGCCCTCTATTGTGGATAACGTCAATTGCCCGGCGCTTTCCTTTTCACCCCGCTCAATTTCTCGCCGGGCTCTTTTCGTCCGTCACGCCGCCGGAACCCTGCGCGTCTCATATTTGGCCGCTTTTTCGCCGGAGGCTCGGAGTTGAGGTTGCAGATCCACCACCGCTTCCGCGTCTCTTCGTGTCTCGCTCTGGCCGCCCTCTGCGTCCTCGCTCTGCCGGCCCGCGCCCGCGCGCAGCAATCCGCCCAGGAACCTGCCCCGCAACACGCGCAGGAGCGCACCAATCCCATCAACCTCGAGCCCCTCGTCCGCGAGGCCTACCAGCACTTCTACAATCTCGATTTCCCCGGCGCCGTCGAGCGCTTTCAGCAGGTCCGCAAGCAGCACCCCGGCGACCCGCAGGCCACTGCGCTGCTGCTCAACGCCGCCGTCTTTCAGGAACTCTACGAGAAGGACCTCCTCGACACCACCTTCTACGCCAATGACGGCTTCCTCTCCGGCCGCCACGCCACTGAGGAGGATCCCGCCGCCCGCCAGCGCATCTTCTCCCTCGCCGACCAGGCCGTCAGCGAGGCCGACGCACGCCTCAGCAAGAATCCCAATGACGTGGATGCGCTTTATGCCCGCGGCTGGGCCCGCAGCCTCAAAAGCGCCTATATCGCCATGGTAGAACGCGGATTCTCGGGCGCTTTCCGCCTGGCCACCAAGGCCCGCGATGACGAGCAGCGCGTCCTCTCGCTCGATCCCAATTACACGGACGCCAAGCTCGTTGTCGGCGTTTACCAATACGTCGTCGGCGCGCTCCCGTGGCCCTTCAAGCTCCTCATCGGCTTCGTCGGCATCAGCGGCTCCAAAAGCCAGGGCATGGCCCTGCTGCGGGACGACGCGGAGCACGGCATCACCACACGCCTTGAAGCCCGTACCGTCATCGCGCTCTTCCTGCGCCGGGAAGGGAAGTACAAGCAGGCCATCCAGGTCGTCCGCGGTCTTGAGGCCGAATATCCCCACGACTACCTCTTCGCCCTTGAGGAGGCCAATCTCCGCAAGGATGACGGCGAGGGCATACGCGCCGTCGACGCCTACCGCAAGGTCCTCGCCGACGCCGCCAGGCCCGGCTATTTCGCCGATGCGCGGCTTGAACTCGCCGACTACGGGCTCGGCGAGGCCCTCCGCGGCCAGCGCCACGATAAAGAAGCCGCCGAAGCCTACGAGCACGCCGGATGGACGCGCGGCGCGGGCGCGGAACTCCGTGTCCGCACCATGCTCGCCGCCGCCCAGTGCCGCGACCTCGCCGGCCAGCGCAAGCTCGCCCTCCGCGACTATCAGGAGGCCATCGACGCGGGCCCCAACAGCTCCCGTGCCGATACGGCCCGCAAGTACCTCCGCTCGCCCTACCGCGGGAACTGACCCTCCCTCCCTCCGGCCCTCGCGCCCATCCTCCCGCCCATCCAGCCGGGAACTCCAACGCCCGCCGTTGCGTATATTGGAGTGAAGACCTGTGGACGAAAACGGGAGGGAACAATGGCCTTCTATTGTCATCGCTGCGGAACCGCATTGCCGTCTGGGGCGCGCTTCTGCTCCAACTGCGGCACCACAGTAGCCGGGGTCACCCCGGCGCCCGGCCGGCCTCTGGTTCGCCCCATCGTCGGCCGTCAGATTGCCGGCGTCTGCATCGGCGTCTCCCAGGCCAATGGCTGGGATGTCACCATCGTACGCATCCTCACCGTCGTCGGCTTCTTCTTCTCCGGCGGGCTGGTCGGCGTCGCCTATCTCGCCGGCTGGATCGGCATTCCAGAGGAGCCCATCGCCGCTCCGGGGGCGTATCCTCCCCATGTATGAGTGAAACCTTCGTCTCCGTCGGCGCAACCCTCAGCTTCCACGATTCCGGCTCCGGCCTTCCCATTCTCTTTCTCCATCCCACGCCACTCGACCACCGCTACTGGCTTCCGCTCATCGATCTGCTTCCGGGCATCCGCGCCATCGCACCGGACCTGCGCGGCCACGGCGCTTCCCAGCTCGGCGTCACCCTTCCAGTCGGCGAATTTTCCCTGGTCCCGAACGCACCTGTCCTCACCATGGCACGGCTCGCCGAGGACACCCTCGCGCTGATGGACCACCTCGGCCTTCAGAGTGCCGTCTTTGCCGGCTGCTCCATCGGCGGCTACATGCTCATGGAGCTCTGGCGGCAGGCCCCCGAGCGCATCCGCGGCCTGGCCATCGTCTGCTCCAAGCCCCAGCCTGACGCCGATGCCAACCGCCAGAAGCGCGCCACAACCATCGCCCAGGCCCGCTCCGGCGCACTCGCCGCAATCTACGACGGCAATGCGCAAACCCTCATCGGCGCAACAGCCCGCGCCCGCACTCCGCACATCGTGCCCGAACTCCGCTCCGAGATGACCCTCACCGCCGAAGCCCTCGTCGCCGTGCAGGCCGGCCTCGCCACGCGGCCCGACTCGATCCCCACCGTGGCCACCATCACCGTCCCTGTCCTCGCCATCGCCGGCGGAGAAGACCCCGTAATCACGCCCGCTGAGATGGCCGTCTTCCACTCCGCGCCCGGCGGCTGCCACTTCCACCTGCTCCCCGACGCCGGCCACTTGGCAGCCTACGAGCAGCCCGCCGCCGTCGCCGCGTTCTTCGCGCCCTGGTTGCAACAGTTCCAATCCTGATTTCCATGCGCTCCGGCTTGCACCCTCTCATCCTTCCCACCCAAATGCGATAGGCTCAATGCAAGCACCTTGCCCCGCCGGACGCTGAACGTGACCACCCCACCCATCTCTTCTTCGCGCCCCTTCGCCGTTCCCGCGCCCGGCCGCGCGCTCTCCTGCGGAAGGCTCTCGCTGGAAACCCTCGCGCGCCGCTTCGGCACGCCGCTCTACGTCTACTCCGGGGATCACATCGCCGAACGCCTCCGCCTCTTCCAGCAGGCCTTCGCCGCGCGCGATCATCTGGTCTGCTACGCCGTCAAGGCCAACTCTTCGCTCGCCATTCTTCGCTTGCTCCACGGCCTCGGCGCGGGTTTTGACATCGTCTCCGGCGGCGAACTCGAGCGCGTCCTGGCCGCCGCGCCGAATGCAGCAGGCCGCATCGTCTTTTCCGGCGTCGGCAAGACCTCCGCCGAAATCGACCGTGCTCTTGCCGCCGGCATTCTCGAGTTCAACGTCGAAAGTGAGGCCGAGCTCGATCTTCTTGCCGCCCGCGCCCGCACGCTCCGCATTCCTGCGCAAATCGCACTGCGGGTGAATCCCGACGTTTTCGCCGAGACCCATCCCTACATCTCCACCGGCCTGCGTGAGCACAAGTTCGGCATTGACATGCGCCGCGCCCTCGGCCTCTACAAGCGCGCTGCCGCCCATCGCTGGCTGCAGCCGCACGGCGTCAGCGTCCACATCGGCTCGCAGATTCGCTCCGTCGAGCCCTTCGCCGCCGCGGTGGAGCGCGTCATGCGTCTCGTCCGCCGGCTCGCCGCCGAAGGCATTCCCATCCGCTCCATTGACGCCGGCGGTGGCCTCGGCATCGACTATCACGGCGGTCCCTTCGATCCCGCCGCCAAAGTCGCCGATTATGCCGCGGCCCTCGAACGCGCGCTCGGCGGTTTCGACGGCCGCCTTCTTCTTGAACCCGGCCGCTTTCTCGTCGCGCAGGCCGGTGCGCTTCTCACCCGCGTTCTTCTGGTCAAGCGCAACGGCAAAAAAACCTTCGTCGTCACCGACGCAGCCATGAACGACCTCATTCGCCCCGCGCTCTACCAGGCCCATCATGAGATCGTTCCCGTGCGCCCGCGCCGCGGCCGCGCCCATCTCGTCGATATCGTCGGCCCCGTCTGCGAATCCGGCGATTTTTTCGCCCGCGACCGCGCTCTTTCGCCCGTCCGCTCCGGCGATCTGCTCGCGCTTCTCGATGCCGGTGCCTACGGCATGGTCCAGGCCTCGAATTACAACTCGCGGCCGCGCCCCGCTGAAGTCCTTATCGAGTCCGGCAAGGCCCGGCTCGTCCGCCGCCGCGAAACCCTCGCCGATCTTCTCGCGCCCGAGCAGTCTCTCGACGGGAACTGAAACGATTCTCGACGGAGCGTTCCTGCTTCCGCGCCATTCCCGCCCACAGCGCCGGCCTGTTAAGGTGTTGCGCGGAGGATTTTCCCATGCGCATTCGTTCGCTTGTTGCATCCGCCCTGGCTCTCGCCGTGGGCGTCGCGGTCGCGTCTGCCGCGCACGCTGATCCGCTCACGGTCAAGACCTCGCTCGGCAAAGTGCACGGCAAGACCATTAATGACGCCAAAGTTCGCGCCTACCTCGGCATTCCTTACGCCGCCCCGCCGGTCGGCGATCTCCGCTGGCGTCCGCCCCAACCCGCCAAGAAATGGAAGGGCGTCCGCGACGCCACAAACTTCGGCGCGCACTGCGCGCAGAACCACGTCTTCGCCGATATGGTCTTCCAGGACAGCGGTCCCAGCGAGGACTGCCTCTTCCTCAACGTTTACGCGCCTGCCACGGCCAAATCGAAAGCCAAACTTCCTGTCATGTTCTGGATCCACGGCGGCGGCTACTCCGGCGGCGCAAGCTCTGAGCCGCGCCACAATGGCGACTTTCTGCCGCTCAAGGGCGTCGTCCTCGTCACCATCAATTATCGCCTCGGCGTCTTCGGCTTTCTCGTCACAAGCGACCTTGCCAGGGAAGGCGACGGCTCTGCCGGCAACTACGGCCTCCTGGACATGATCGCCGCGCTCCACTGGGTCCACGACAACATCAAGAACTTCGGCGGCGACCCCTCGAACGTGACCATCTTCGGCGAATCCGCCGGCTCCTTCGCCGTCAGCACGCTCATGGCCTCGCCCATGGCCCAGGGGCTCTTCGCCAAGGCCATCGGTGAAAGCGGCGCGGCCTTTCCCAGCGCCCTGAACCACGGCGGAGACACCGTGGCCGAAGTCGCAAAGAAGGGCGACGCATGGGCTGACTCCATCGGCGCTCCCACGCTCAAGGATCTCCGCGCACTGTCCACAGACGAGATTCTCAAGGATGTGGAGAAGAAGCATTCAGGCTTCCCGCCGGATATCGACGGCCGCGTCCTCACCCAGCCCGTGCCAGAAACTTACGCGCAAGGCAAGCAGGCCCATGTGCCGATGCTGGCCGGCTGGAATGCTGACGAAGGCAGCTTCATGGCCATGCGTCCCGTCACCACGGAGTCGTGGAAGAAGACGGCCGACCAGCTCTTCGGCGACCGCGCGGAGGAATTCCTCAAGCTCTATCCCGGCAACACGGATAAGGAGGCCCTCCGCTCCGCCATCGACTACGGCGGCGACGCCTTCATTGCCTTCGGCACCTGGAAATGGATCGAAGCCCAGTGCAAGACCGGCGACGCGCCCGTCTATCGTTATCACTTCGAGCTCGCCGCCCTGCCCAGCAAGTTCCACCCGGGCACATTCGCCTTCCATTCCGACGACATCGAATACGTCTTCGGCACGCTCGAGACCCGCCCCGACTGGACCATCCGTCCCGAGGACCGCACCCTCAGCGAGCAGTTCATGAGCTACTGGACCAACTTCGCCAAATCCGGCGATCCCAATGGCCCGGGCCTGCCCCAGTGGCCAACCTACTGCAAGGACCACGAGGTCATGCACCTCAACAATCCGTCCTCCGCGGCGCCTTCCACCGTCCGCGCGCGCTATGAGTTCCTGCTCCAGGGAATCCCGCTCGTGCATTTCTAAAGGCCGGCGCGCACGCAACAAAAAGGGCCGCATCCCGTGCGGCCCTTTTCATTTCCTGCTTGTCTTCGATCTCGTCTCGTCTGCCGGCTGTTCAGCGATTCGCACCGGAAGCGTCCGCAAACCCCTCGGCTTGCCCAGCCGGAATCGTGCTGATCGGCGGCGGCGGCGTAAACGTCGCCGTCTTCGCGTTGAGCGCGTTTGAATAATCCGGTCCCAGTCCCAGCTTCTTCAGCGCGCGCGAGTCCGGCGTCAGCTTTGTCTGCCAGCCGTTGTCCGCCTGCAACTTCACCATCGCCGCCTTGGTCTGCGCATCCCACTCGCCGCTCGGTTCGCCCGCCAGGTAGTGCTCGCGAATCAGCGCCTCCTGGATCTGCGTCACCCGCTCCGGTGCAATCGCCAGCTGTCCGCGCACCTCGTGGTGGCGCGAGCGCCGGTACCGCGTATGGCGGTAGCGTGCGTGGTGCGTCACGTGATGCCGGCTGCTCTTGTGAGAGACCGTCTGTGTATGCGACCGCGTATGGTGCTTGTGTGTCTGCGCGCCGAGTAATGGTGACGCCATCAGCGCCGCCATCAACAGCATTCCCAGGCTCGCTCGAAAAGAAAACACTCTGCACAACTCCTGCATCAGGGGATTTCCGGTCCGTTCTCCAGAATTCTATCGAAGGCTAACACTTCCGGGTGAATAAATTCCAGCCGCCAGGTGAAGAAAGTACCGTATCGGTGCCATCCAGCAAACCCGCGTCCGGGCCCCGTCCGGAAACGATGCAAGCGGCCTGCCCGGGGCCGCCGCCTACTGTAACGTGCCGCCAATGTAGCTGATGCCGTCTCCCGGCCGATTCGGATCCATCACTTCAAACACCACATCGTCGCCAGACTTCAGCTTGCTCACCACGCCGTTGTACTGTTCCTTGGTGCCCGTCGGCTGCCGGTTGATTCGGATAATCACCATCCCCGGCGCAACGCCCTGCAGGTCGGCAAACGACCCCGTCCGCACCGACTGCACCGTCATGCCCGGCATATGCAGCTTTGCCGCCATCGCCGGTCCAACCTCGTGCACCACCAGTCCCAGCAGCTCTTCACCCGGCTGGTTTTCCGGCTGTGCCTGCGGCGTCGCAGGCATCGCGTTCACCGCCGCGAACACCCGGTCCCGGTCGCCGATCGTCACCTTCGTGTTCCCCGTCTTGCTGTCGCGCAGGTAGCCGATCCGCGCCGTCGAACCCGGCCTGCGCGCCGCGATGTCGTTCACCAGGTCATCGCCGTCCTTGATCGGCCGGCCGTCCACCGTGGTGATGATGTCGCCCGGCTCCAGTCCCGCCTTGTCCGCGGGTCCACCCGGCTGCACCTCCTGAACCAGCACACCGTTCTTGAATCCGTAAACGCGGTTCACCGCCGCCGAAAGACTCGGCGCAAAGCTCACCCCAATCGATCCGCGAACCACCTTGTGGCTCGGGCTGATCAGGTCGTTGTACACCGCCACCACCGTGTTCGACGGCATCGCGAAGCCTATGCCTTCATACCCCGCCGAATGCGTCAGAATCGCCGTGTTCACCCCGATCACGTCTCCGTTCATGTCCAGCAGCGGCCCGCCCGAATTGCCCGGATTGATCGCCGCGTCCGTCTGGATAAAATGTTGGAACTGTCCCGGCGCGCCCTGCTCGATCGTCCGGTTCTTCGCCGAGATAATCCCCGCCGTCACTGACTGTGACAGGTCGAACGGGCTGCCGATCGCTTCCACCCAGTCGCCCACCTGCGCAAGATCCGAGTTGCCCACCTTCACCGTCGGCAGCGGCCTGTCCGTGTCGATCTTGATCACCGCCAGGTCCGTCGCCTTGTCCGTTCCAATCACCCGCGCCGGCCGCCCCAGGTCCTGGTTGTCCGGGTCGGTCGCCAGCTTCACATAGATCTTGTCCGCTTTCTCAATCACGTGATAGTTCGTGATGATGTAGCCCCGCGGGTCCACGATGAAGCCCGATCCCAGCGACTCCTGCACGCCGCCGCCGCCGTCGCCCTGGTCCGGCGCCTGCCCGCCGAAAAACCGATTGAAGAAATCCTGGAAGTTGTCCTGGCCCTGCTGGCCCTGCTGGCCGTCGTCGCCGCCGCCATCATCCGGGTTTGACTGGAAGACATGACCCTGCATCTTCCCGCCCCCCTTCGTCGATTGTTTCGGCAGCGTCCGCGTGTTGATGTTCACCACTGCCGGCGCAACCATCCGCGCAATCTTCACAAACTCGTTTGGCGGAACCGCCGAGTTCACCACCTTCAGCGGCGTAGCGTCACTGCTGCGCGGCTGTTCCTGCTGTCCGCGAACACCGTGGGCTGCAAACGAGCCGGCCACAACCGCAATCGAAAGGGTGGCCAGCAACACAAAAACGAACGAAAGGCGGCGTCGGCGCAACCCTTCCGTGAGCGGATTCATCGGTTCAATGACCTCGTCGGGGTCCGCCTCTTCCAGCCGGGCCTCGCCTGCAATGCTTTAAGTATAGTCACCTGCGCGCTCTCTTGGGGCGGCACGCCGCAACCGGCCCTTCGCCCGCTTCCACGGCCTTGCATCCCGTGGAGTGCCTCTCCCGGCGCAGTCCAATGCCCGGCTCGCACTCGCCCCGGCCGCCCCGCTCTCTCCACGACGGGAACCCAGTCAGTCAACGCTGGCTCTTCCACCCTTGGGCCCGCTCCTGTTGTCTCCCGATTACCCTGGTGCAGCCCGCCTCAGCCGAGCCGTCTGACCCTTTTCCCAAAGCGGGAGCCTCTTGCAGCGCAAGGGCTTATCCGCCTTTTCCGCCGTGCCTCGCCGGCTTTCGCCATTTCATATCCTGACGAATGACAATCGAATTCCTGCTACTATGGAATTGCAGATTTTGTCACCACGCACCCCAGCATGGAATTGCAAAGCCCGGCGTCTCGCCGCTGGCGGCTCCCCCTTCTCAGTCTGCCGTCTCAATTCCGATGATCCGCGGCGAAGCGTGGCGCACGGGCCCCGCACCTGCCGGGATTTGGGAGAGATTACGTGACGGAGGCGTCCAACCGATTCCACCTGCCTTCCCTGGAACTGAGGCGGGAGCCCCTCACCCTCTTTCTTCTCACCGGCCTGGCTGTCATCCTGGTGGCCATCGTCGCCCTCTTCAGCCGCATCTATCACGCCAAGCTGGAGTCTCTGGCCGAAGAATGGTCCACGCGCGGCTCCGCCGACCTCGACGCCCATCATTACCCTGATGCTGTTGTCGATTTCCGCACCGCGCTCCTTTACGACCGCGATAACGATTCCTACCAGCTCAATCTCGCTGAGGCCCTCCTGGGAGACAACCGTACCGACGAAGCCAGCACGTACCTCATGAACCTGTGGGACCGGCAGCCGGAGAACGGCACCGTCAACCTGGAGCTCGCCCGCATCGCCGCCTCCAAGGGCCGCACCGAAAGCGCTCTTCGCTACTACAACAACGCCATCTACGCCACGTGGCCCGGCGACCAGGAGCAGGCCCGCCGAGGCGTGCGGCTGGAACTCATCGCGCTCCTCATGCGCATCCATTCCACCGCGCAGGCTCAGTCCGAGCTCATCGCCCTCGCCGCCAACCTCGGTGACGATCCGCCCGCTCAGGCTCACGTCGCAGCCCTTTTTTATCAGACCGGCGACTACCAGCGGGCGCTCGACGAATATCGCCTGAGCCTGCGCGGACAATCCCATAACGCCGACGCCGTTGCCGGCGCAGGTCAGGCCGCCTTCAAACTCAACCAGTTCCGCCTCGCCCGTCGCTATCTGCACGATGCCGTCTCGCTTCGGCCCACCGACAAGGACAGCGCCGAGCGCCTCAAGCTCTCTGATCTGGTCCTGCAGATGGATCCCTTCCGCCCGCAGATGCGCGCCGCCGAACGCGAGCGGATCGTCATCAGCGACTTTACCGCCGCCGGCAATCGCCTCAAGGGCTGCACCGTCTCCGGCGCCAACTCCGCCGCCGCCAGCCGGCAGCAAACTCTCCAGCAGAGCTGGAACAAGCTTAAGTCACAGGTCACTGAGCGCGGCCTGCGGCGCAATCCAGACCTCATCAATACCGCCATGTCGCTGGTCTTCCAGATTGAACGCACCAGCAATGTCTCCTGCGGGGTCGGGTCGGATACCGATAAAGCGCTCTTGTTGATTGCAAACTTGCATGAGGGGCTCTGACGTTGGGTACATTCTCCATCTTTGAGGCCGGTTCGGTCGCCGCGGAGGAAAGAACCGGTTCGGTCGTGGCAACTTCCGAACGATCCTTGGGCGCGCTGTGGGGCTCGCTCTTTCGCGAGGACCGATTCTTCCTCGTTCTTTCCGTCTTTATCGGAATCTTCTCCGGCCTGGCCGTTGTCTGCTTCCGCTTCACCATCGACCTCTGCCGCATCTATCTCCTCGGCTCGGGCGCGCAGCCTTCCACCTGGCGGCTCATCCTCGCGCCCACGCTCGCCGGCCTCGTCATCGCCGTTCTCGTCATCCATGTCTTCCCGCTCGCCCGCGGCAGCGGCGTCAACCAGACCAAGGCCGCCGTCTTCATTTACAACGGCTACATCCCCCTGCGCACCGCCGTCGGCAAGTTCATCACCTCCGCTCTGGCCATCGGCTCGGGTCACTCCCTCGGCCCGGAGGACCCTTCGCTGCAGATCGGCGCCTGCCTTGCTTCAGCTCTCGGTCGCCGCATGAAGCTCTCCCGCGACCGCATGCGCCTCATCGCCCCGGTCGGCGCCGCCGCCGGCCTCGCCGCCGCCTTCAACGCGCCCATCTCCGCCGTCCTGTTCGTCATTGAAGAGGTCATTGGCCGCTGGACCGCCGGCATTCTCGGCTCCGTCGTCCTCTCCGCCGTCTCCAGCGTCGTGGTCATGCGCTGGTTCCTCGGCAATGATGCCCTCTTCCGCATTCCCGTCGTTGAAATGCAGCGCCCCACTGAGCTCATCGCCTACGCCGTTCTCGGCATCGTCGGCGGACTCGCCTCAGTCGCTCTGGCCAAAGGCATCGAGTTCGCCCGCCCCCGCTGCAAGGCGCTTCCGCCCTGGACGCAGTACTTCCAGCCCGCAATCGCTGGCCTGCTCATAGGCATCATCGCCGCTTTCGGCGCGCCGCAGATCATGGGCGCGGGCTACGAATACATGGACCAGGCCATCCACGGCCAGTTCACCTGGCAGTTCCTCGCCATTCTCGCCGTGCTAAAAATCGTTGCCACACTTCTCTCTTTTGTCAGTGGCACACCCGGCGGCATGTTCGCCCCCGTGCTCTTCATCGGCGCCATGTTCGGCGCGGCGGTCGGCGGTGCCGAGCACGTCCTCGCGCCGCAGCTCGGCGGCTCCCCGGGCACCTACGCCCTCGTCGGCATGGGCGTCCTCTTCGCCGGCTTCCTCCGCGTGCCCATGACCTCCGTCTTCATGGTCCTCGAGGTCAGCAGCAATTACTCCATCATCGTTCCCGTCATCGTCGCCAACACCTTCGCCTACGTCATCTCCCGCGCCATGGACGATACCCCCATCTTCGATGTCCTCACCCGCCAGGACGGCCTCGAACTGCCCTCCATGGAAGAGCAGCGCGAGGAGAGCATTCTCCGCGTCGAAGACGCCATGCAGCCGCCCGTCAAGCGCGTCCTTGACACCGCCGACCTCGGCAACTGGTACACGCGCATCGGAGACCAGAAGGCTCCTGACGTCATGCTTGTCCGCCTCAAGCCCTCCGGCTGGAGCTCGGTCACGCGCAAGGAAATCGAATCGACCAGCAACGAGGACCCCAGCGGTGCAAAGCTCGCCGAGCTCCTTGCCAACCGCCAGATTCCTTATCTCCATCCCGACCAGCCCCTCGACGTCGCCCTTCGCTACGTCGACCGCTGGCCCCTGGTGCCCGTCGTCAGCCGAGCCGACTTCAGCAAGCTCGAAGGCGTCATCACCCAGGAAGGCGTCCTCGAGCGCTACCGCGATACAAACCTCGAGTAGCTTGGAGGAGCTCGCCCGGCGCACCGCAGCCTCCTGCGCCTCACGCCTCGTGCGCCGTGGGCAGGTGAGCCTGCGGCACCAGCTCCGTCAGCGCAATGCCGGCCAGAATCAGCAGCGCCCCCGCAGCCGGCCGGCCCGCCAGCCGCGCCCCGGTAAACACGAACGCCGTGATCCATGCGAACACCGGCTCCATCGTCAGCAGCAGCGCGATGTGCGTCGAGGGCAGCACGGACTGCGCCCAGCTCTGGATGGAGAACGCCGCCGCCGTCGCCAGCACCGCCGTCACCAGCAGCGCCGCAATCAGCCGCGCCGTCCAGTGAATATGCGGATGTGAGAGCAGCGGCAGGCTCAGCGCCATGAACACCGCGCAAAACCCCACCTGAAGCAGCGCCAGCGGCTGAAAAGGAATCCGCGGCGACACATGCCCCAGCGCCAGGCAATGGAAGGCGAACGCAACTGCGCATCCCAGCGTCAGCACGTCGCCAGAGTTCATGGCTCTCAGGTCCGGCAGCAGCCCCGCAATGCCGCCGCGGGCCGCCGCGGCCGCAGGTACCGTCAGCAGCACAATCCCCACGAATGCAATCGCCGCGCCGGAGTACGCGTTCCAGCGCGGCGCTCGCCCGCCCGCAGGCCTCAGTGCCGGCACCGCGCACAGCAGCGGCACCAGCACCACCACCAGTCCCGTCAAAAACGCCGACTTCGAAGGCGTTGTTCGCGCCAGTCCCGTCGTCTGGAACTGGTAACCCGCCGCCAGGCACAAGCCCACCAGCGCGCCTGCGCCGACATCTTTCCGCCGGATCCCGCGCCAGGAACGGCGATAGGCAACCGCCAGCAGCGCGAAGGCCAGCGTCATGCGCACCAGGTTGAAGGCCGCCGGAGTCGCGTCCGCCAGTGCATCCTTCACCAGCACGAACGTCGATCCCCACACCGCAACCACGAACAGCATCAGCAGATACGCGCGCAGCCTCATCTGGCAGAATCATTGCAGCATCGGCCGCGCTTCGAAAAGGGCAATTACAAAGCGCAAGGCAGCGCGGCGCGCACTCTAAGCGTCATATCGGGTAGACCCACTTCAAGGAGAAAGAATAGTGCACATCGGAATGCAAGAACGGGACTGGCTGATCGGACTCCTTCTTCTTTGTGTGGTGGTGGTCTTCAGCAATGGACTGCATTACGTCCTGTTCAAGCTCATCGGCCGCAAGCAAAGCAAGGAACAACGCGAGAACTTCGGCATTCACCAACATCTCAACCGGCCCGCGCGCGCCGTGCTCTTCTGGGTGGCCGTTTTAATCGCTCTCCCCTTCGTGCCCGCCATCGGCACCGTTTGGCTGGACCGCGTTGAGCAGGTCGCGGTAATCCTGCTCGTACTTTGTCTTGGCTGGCTCGCCATCGGCGCAGTGTATGTCTTCGAGATCATCATGCATCATCGCTTTGACATCAAGCAGGCCGACAATCTTCGCGCTCGCAGGATCCACACCCAGCTACAGTTCTTCCGCCGCATCATCATTGCCTTCATCGTCATCATCGATCTCGGCGTTCTGCTCTGGAGCTTCCACGATCCGCGCCTGTGGCAGTTCGGCACTGGCCTCATTGCCTCCGCCGGACTGGCCTCTCTCGTTCTCGCCATCGCCGCAAAATCCACCGCTTCCAATCTCCTCGCCGGCATGCAGATCGCATTCACTGAGCCCATTCGCATTGACGACGTCGTCGTCATCGCCGGCGAGTGGGGACGCATCGCCGAAATCACCAGCACCTACGTCGTCCTCAACATCTGGGACCAGCGCACTCTTATCGTCCCGCTTACCTACTTCATTGAGCAGCCCTTCGCCAACTGGACGCGCAGCGGCGCGCAGATCATGGGCACGGCCTTCCTCTATGTCGATTACACCGTGCCTGTCGAGCCGCTCCGCGCCGAGCTCCAGCGCATCGTCGAAACCACCCCGGTCTGGGATGGCCGCGTCTCAGTACTCCAGGTCACCAACCTCACTGAGCGAACCATGGAGCTGCGATGCCTCGTCAGCTCTGAGGACTCCGGCAAGAATTTCGGTCTCCGTTGCATCGTCCGCGAGAAGATGATCGATTTCGTCCGCGCCAATTATCCTGATGCGCTTCCCACCATGCGCGTTGAAATGCACAAACGAGATGGGGAAGAGGCCCTCCCGCCGCCGGCCAAGCCTGGCGCCTGATCCGGCCCGTTCGCCGGCCAGCATCTACCGCGGCAAGGCTCTACTGCTCGGCCGCCCACTCAGCCACGGCCAGCGTCAGCAGCAGCACGCGGCGCAACCCCAGCTCGCGTTCCTTGTCGCAGTACCATTCGGCCAGCGTATGCGCGCCGCCGCCTTCGCCGCCCGCGCCCAGTGAAATCGACGGCACGCCCTTGGACAGCGGCAGGTTCGCGTCCGTCGAGCCCAGCCGCAGCTCCGTCCGCAGGCCCAGGTGCCGGTCCACCGCGCGCAGCGCGCCCAGCACCTCTGACTCCTGTTCCAGCCGCGCCGCCGGCCGGTCGCCAATCTTCTCAATGGCGAAGCTCACTTGCCCCCGCGCCGCGGTGCCCGCATTCGTCGCCCGCGCATTCGTCTCGATGCACGCATCTTCCACGGCTCGATGCAGCGCCACCTCCAGCCGCACCAGCTCCGCCGCGCTCGTCGATCGAAAATCCACCGTCGCCGTCACGCTCTCGGGAATCGAATTCACGCTCGTTCCTCCGTGCACCGTGCCCAGGTTCAGCGTGGTCCGTGGTTCGTGGGGCAGCGGCGTTCGCACCAGGGTTGACAGCGCCGCCGCCAGTGTCGCAATCGGATTCGGCGTGCCCGCGTCGGTAAAGCTGTGCCCGCCCGGCCCGCTCACAGTGATTTGAAATCGCCTGCTCCCCAGCGCCTGCGTCACCGCCGAATCCGCGCCCGCGCCATCCAGCACAATGTGCGCCGCGATCCGGCCTGCCCGCTCCGTCTGCGCATAAAAATGACGCACGCCACGCAGGTCGCCTTCGCCCTCTTCGCCCACATTCGCCAGCACAATCACCGGTGCCGCCGGCTTCACGCCAGCATGCACCATCGCCCGCACCACCGCCAGCATCCCCGCCACGCCCGCGCCGTTGTCGCACGCCCCCGGAGCCGTCAGCCGCAGTCCGCCGTCGCACTCGCTCAGCGCCGGCGCAAGTTCCGTCCCCGCCGGAAACACCGTGTCCAGATGCGCCGAAAGCACCACCACCGGCCCGCTGCTCTCCGGTGGCAATCCTGCTGCAGGCAGCATGCCCGTCACGTTCCCGATTGCATCCGTCTCAATCTGCTCCAGGCCAATCTCCGCAAACCGTTCCGCCGCCCACGCCGATCGCGCGTCTTCGCCGAACGGCGGTGCGGGAATCGTCACCATCTCCGCCTGCCAGTCCATGATCTTGCGTGGATTGTTGTGCATCCACGTGAACGCCCCATGCACCGCTCGCCGTGCGGCCAGTGCCGTCACGCGGGTAAATGCCGAGCTCCGTGGATTCGTCGCCATCGTCACCAATTCATTGCCGCTGATTCAAGGGTAGCAGGAGACGCAACGGCCTTCGCTCTGCCTCACCTCTCCACGCGCGCGCCGTTTTCTTCGCCGTACTTCACCGAATGCAAAAACAATCCCTGCGCCGGCGCGGTTGGCCCCGCTGCATCGCGCCGCCGCGCCGCCAGCATCGCCGGAATCTCCTCCGCACGCCGGGAGCCGCGCCCCACATCCAGCATCGTGCCCACCAGGTTGCGCACCATGTGGTGCAGAAATCCGTTGCCGCGCACGCGATACACCAGTAGCGCGCCCTTCGCCGTCTCCCGCTCCTCCCACTCTGAGGAAAAAATCCTTCGCACCGAAGGGCCCGCCGGCGCATGCCCCCGCCGGGGAAGGGAATCGTACCCTTCGCGCTGCCCCAGCTCGGGATCAGTCGCCGCAAAGCTCAAAAAATCGTACTCGCCCACAAACTGCCGCGCCCCCGCCTGCAAAGCGCCCATATCGAAGGGCCACCGGCATGCGTAGACATACCGCGCCAGAAACGGCGGACAAACCGCTCCGCGAAAGACGCGATACTCATACATCTTCGCCACTGCCGAGTGACGCGCGTGGAATCCCTCAGCCGCCACCCGCGCCTCCAGCACGCGAATCGCCTCCGGCAGCGTCCGGTTCAGCGCCCGCAAAAGGTTCTCCGCCGGAATCCGGGCCGCGAGCGCGAAACTCGCCACCTGACCCAGCGCATGCACCCCCGCATCCGTCCGTCCGGACCCCTGAGGAAGTGGAGCTTCCCCCGTCACGCGCCCCAGCGACGCCTGCAGCTCACCCTGGATCGTCCGCTCCCCCGGCTGCACCTGCCAGCCGTGGTAGTCGGTCCCGTCGTAGGCCAGCGTCAGCCGCCACGTTTGTCCTTCGGGCGCGGGCTCCGGCAATTCCGCCGCGGGTTGGAGTGCTTCGGTCATGGGTGGTGCCCGGGTACCTGCATCGCTAACAGCCTAACGGATCCCCCTCCCGGTCCAAACGAAAGACAATCAGTGGGATATACTCAGCTTTTCGCACCCTATCCGCGCAGCGGCGGTCCTGAGCCAGTTTCCGAATCCACGGAACGAACCCCGGTCTTGCTGCGTACTAGCCGGAGAAGGCTCGCATAGGCCCTTGCCGGCGTTTGCTTTGTCCGCTGGCCTCAGAAAAACTGCGTCCGGAGCCGCTCGCCGGTCGTCTTGAATAATGGCACCCCACATGCCTCACCAACTCGTGGAGAGGAACCATGCAATTGTTCGGTATTCGTGTGTTTGAGCACCAGGAGATCCCTTCGCGCCGGCCCGCACGTCGGCCGGGACAGCGCCTGCGCGCCGCCGCCGCGGCCATGCTCACCCTGGCAGCGGGAATGCCACCGGGATTTGCCCAGCAAACCGCCCCCACCGTCTCGGACAAGGCCGCCTCCGCCCTGCCCGCCGCGCCTGCTCCGCTGCTCACGCAGCCGCCCACGCTGCGCCAGTCCATGCGCAATTACAGCAAGCCCGCCGGCCGCACCTGGGGCGATCCCATCAAGTGGTTCTTGCCCACCTCCATCCCCAAGGCCAGCTTCCAGAACTCCGTGCGCCTGGCTGACCTGGTGAAGGACGGCAAAATTTACCTCAGCCTGTCGGACGCGCTCGCCCTGGCTCTCGAAAACAACTACGACCTCGCCATCGCCCGCTATAACCTCGACATCGCCGACACCGACATTCTGCGCACAAAGACCGGCGCAACGCCGCTTGGCGCGCCCGCCGGACTCGTCACCAACACCCTCGGCGGCGCTTCCGCCACGCTCACCGCCGGCGGCGGTCCCGGCGGCACCAGCGTGGGCGCGGGCGGCGCCGGCTCTGGCACCTCCGGCCTCTCGCTCACCACCCAGGGCGCAGGTCCGCTGCCGGAAAGCCTGGAGCCTTCCGTCTCGGCCAACATCCAGTTTGACCGCGCCCGCCAGGTCTCCACCAGCTTCTTCACCGGCGGCACCAGCTCCACCAACACGTACGATTTCACGTACGACCAGGGCTTCGTCACCGGCACAGCGCTTCAATTCGGCTTCAACAACACCTACGCAACCACGTCGAACCCCATCACCCTGTTCAGCCCGCAGCTCAGCTCCAACTTCAAGGTCACCCTCACCCAGCACCTGCTGCGGGGCGCGGGCATCTGGGTCAACAAGCGCTTCATCTACCAGGCCATCAACGACCGCCGCATCACCAACTCCGCCTTCCGCCAGCAGATTCTCTACACCGTCAATCAGGTGGAGAACATCTACTGGGGCCTCGTCAGCGCCTATGAGGATGTGCAGGCCAAGGAGCGTGCGCTCCAGCAGAGCACTCAGCTTCTCTCTGACGACCAGAAGCAGCTCCAGATCGGCACCATGGCGCCTCTTGACGTCGTCAACGCGGACTCCCAGGTCGCTATCGATCGTCAGGCCCTCATCAGCTCGCAGAACACGCTCAATTACCAGCAGCAAATCATCAAGCAGGCCATTGCCCGCAACCTGAATGACCAGGCCCTTGAACGCGCTCCCGTCATTCCCACCGATCGCGTCAGCATCGGCCCGCTCCCTGAGGAGTCCCAGCCCCTCGAATCCCTGGTACAGGATGCCTTCCGTAACAGGCCCGAGCTCGAGCAGGCCGTCCTCACGCTCAAGAACGACGAAATCACAATCAAGGGCGCGCGCAACGCCCTGTTGCCCAACTTCGACCTCTTCGGATACCTCGGCGGGGCTGGCATCGCCGGCGCGGTCAATCCCAACTGCAGCACGCAGTTCAACGGCACAGCATGCGACTCCACCAACTCCACCGGCTGGCCCACCGCCTCCAACAACGCCTTCAACAACTCCGCGCCCGACAAGGGCATCGGATTCACGCTGACCATCCCGCTCGGCAACAAACTTGCCCAGTCCGTCCAGGTCCGCTCCATCATGGAGTTCCGCCAGGCCGAGCTGCACCTCGAACAGCTTTACACTGAGATTCGCATGCAGGTCGTCAATGCCCAGTTCGCTCTCAGCAATGAGCGCGCACTCGTCCAGGCCGACGTGGCCGCCGAGCAGTACGCCCGCCAGAGCTACGACGATGAGGTCAAGAAGCTTCACCTCGGTGCATCCACCACGGCCAGCGTCCTGCAGCAGGAGCGCGCCCTGGCCATCGCGGAAAACAATCTCATCTCCGCCAAGGCCGGCTACGCCAACGCCCGCGCCTCGCTCTACCAGACGCTCGCCACCACCCTTCAGCATTACGGCATCAACATGCAGGAGGCGGCCAGCGGCAACGTCGGCGCCGCCCCGCTCATCCCCGGGCTGGTGCCGGCGGCCACCGGGCAGCAGGAACCCACCACGACCCCGCCCCCGACGCAGTGACGGCGCAGTTGTCGCGCACAATGCACAACCCGCACGCAAAAAGGCCCGGCGCTCTGCCGGGCCTTCTTCTTTCCCGCGTCCTTTGTCTAGCGTTCGGCCACCGCATCCAGCAGTTCAAAAAACTCCGGAAAGCTGATCGCCGCGCTCTCCGCTCCGCGAATCAGCGTTTCGCCCTCGGCCCGCAGCGCAGCCACGCTGAAGGCCATCGCAATCCTGTGGTCGCCGCCTGCGTCAATCTCTGCGCCGTGCAGCGTCTGCCCGCCGGGCACGTCCAACCCATCCTCGAACTCCTCCACCTCCGCGCCCATCGCCCGCAGGTTCTTGGCCACCAGCGCAATCCGGTCGCTCTCCTTCACGCGCAGATCCTTCGCATCGCGTATCCGTATGCCCCCGCGCGTGTACGGCGCAATCGCCGCCAGCACCGGCAGCTCATCAATCAGCTGCGCCGCCAGCGCTCCGCGAATCTCCGTCGACCGCAGCCCATCCTCCGGCGCGGTCACCTGCACCGTCCCCACAAGCTCCGCATGCTTCTCCTCGATGTTCAGCACCGCAATGTGCGCGCCCAGCGCCGTCAGCACATCCAGCAGCGTTGCCCGCGTCGGATTCAGTCCCAGCCCGTCCAGCACCAGCGACGAGCCCTTGAACAGCGCCGCCGCGCACAGGAAAAACGCCGCGGAGGACATGTCGCCCGGCACCGCCGCATCAATCGCGTGCAGCGCCTGCGGCCCGCCAATCGAAACCGAATCAATCGTCCGCTCCACCTTCGCGCCGAAGGCCCGCAGCGCCAGCTCGCTGTGGTCCCGCGTCCTCACCGCCTCGCGCACTGTCGTCGTTCCCTCGGTCTGCAAGCCCGCCAGCAGAACACAGCTCTTCACCTGCGCGCTCGGCACCGGCGTCGTGTAGTCGATCGCCTTCAGCCGCGTGCCCTCAATCGTCAGCGGCGCGTGCCCCTCGGTTAGCGTCAGCCGCGCGCCCATCGCCTCCAGCGGCTTGCGAATCCGCTCCATCGGCCGCTTGGAAAGGGAATCATCGCCCATCAGCGTGAACCGCCCCTCCTGCGCTGCCAGCAGCCCGCTCATCATCCGCATCGTTGAGCCCGAGTTTCCGCAATCGAGCATCGATTCGGTGTTGCGTGCCTGTCCGCCCACGCCGGTCACTTCCACCGTGCCGTCTTCCAGCCGCCGCACCGTCGCGCCCAGCGTCTCCATGCATGCCAGCGTCGAAGCGCAGTCGGCTCCGGTCGAAAAATTCTTAAAGCGCGACGTGCCCTCGGCAAATCCGGCCAGCATCGCATAGCGATGGCTGATCGACTTGTCGCCGGGCAGCCGCAGCGCGCCCAGAATGTTGCGCGCCGGACGAATCCTGCGTTCTTCAGTTGCCGTCTGCAAAGGATCTCCCGAAAACTTTGCGCTCTCTTCCAGTCTAACGGACGCGCGAGTCTTTACCGGCCGCGCAACGCCTACCTCACGCGCAAAACAAGAATCGTCTCGTCGTCAAACCGGTCATGCGTGCCCTGGAAGCGCGTCACATCCGCCAGAATCTCCTCCGCAATCTGGTGCGCCGGCAGCTCGCGCGAAGCGCACAGCACCGCGTTCAGACGCTCTTCGCCATACATCTCCTCGTTCTCGTCCTCCGCGTCCAGAATCCCGTCCGAGATCAGCACGATCACGTCGCCCGGCTCCGTCTTCAGCTCAATCTCATCGTATGTCACATCCGGAAACAGCCCCAGCGGAAATCCCTCCGCCTTCACCGTCTCCGGCCGTCCGCCGCGGCATATTACCGGCTGCACCGCGCCGGAGTTCGCCACCCGCAGCGTCCGCGTCGCATCCTCCCACAGCACAAACAGCATTACCACATATTGCGATTCCAGCCGTCGTTCCTGCAGAGACTCGTTCAGCAGTGTCAGCATCGCTGCCGGCCCCGGCTGGTGCAGCGCCGCAGACCGCATAATCCCGCTCACCAGCGCCGCGAACAGCGCAGCCGGCGCGGCCTTGCCGCTCACGTCGCCCAGCACCATCGCAGTTTGCCCCGGCCCGTAGTCCAGAAAATCGTACAAATCGCCGCCGATCGTCCGCGCCGGCAGAAACAGTGCCGCAATCTCAGCATTCACATGCGTAGGCGGCGTTGAGGGCTGCAGCCGCAATTGCACCTCGCGCGCCATCGCGATGTCCCGTTCCAGTTGCTTTTCCTGCCGGCTCACCGCCTGGTAAAGCTGCGCATTCTCAATCGCAATGGCCACCTGCGCGCCCATCGTCGTCAGCGTGCGCTCATGATCTTCGTTGAAGAACCCCGGCCGCGTGTGCTCCAGGTCCAGCACGCCAATGATGCGTCCCTTGTGGAACAGCGGCACAATCAACTCAGAGCGTGTCTCCGGATTCATCTCGATGTACCGCGGATCCTTCTGCACGTCGGGCACGTTGATGGGCCGCCACTCCCGCACTGCAGCGCCCACCAGCCCGCTCGTAATCGGGATTCGCCGCAGCGGCGCGTGCGCATATCCGAATCGCCAGGCGTAGCGCGTAATCAGTGTTTCGCCGCGCGGGTCCAGCAGCATGATGCTGAACATCTGGTAGTCGATCACCCGTCGCAGCAACTGCCCGATCCGCGCCAGCAGCTCATCCAGATCCAGTATCGACGTCAGCTCCGCCGAAATTTCGTTCAGCACGGTCAGCGTCTGCGCCTGCCGCGAAACCCGCGCATACAGCCGCGCATTCTCGATTGCCTGCGCAATTCTGGAGGCCGTCAGCACCAGCAGGTGCAGATGCTCCGGCCGAAAGTAATCCGCCTCCTCACTCTCGATGTCCATCACGCCGATCAGCCGGTTCTTCGCAATCAGCGGCACCGCCAGCTCCGACCGCACATTCGGGTTGGCAGGGAAGTAGTTCGCATCCGTCGTCACATCATTCAGCAGAATCGGCTGCCGCGCGAGCGCCACCTGCCCCACGATCCCTTTGCCCACCGGGAAGCGCATCCGCTGCACCTCCGCCGTGTGCCCAATCTGGAAACGAATCCGCAAATCGTGCGTCCGCTCGTTCAGCAGCAGGATCGCGAAAATGCGGTAGGGAATCACCGTCCGCACCAGCTCCGCCGTCCGCACCAGCAGCGTCTGCAAATCCAGTGTCGTGTTCAGCGCGTCTGCCAGTTGCACCAGGTAGCCCAGGTCCGTCGACTCCACGCGCACGTTCCCCGGGTCCACCAGCGCATGCGGGTTCGCCGAATCCTTCGGGCGATAATCGCCCTCGAACTCGTGGGTCACTGCCTGGGTTGGAATTTTCTCTGGCATCCGTTGAAGGGAATCATATCGGAACAGGCACCGCTCTCCTAGCCGCGCGCGCCCGTGGCGCCACGTTCCCATCCCACCATGCGAATCCTGCGCTTACTCCGCGCCCAGCTCGCGCACAATCGCCACCGAGGCCGATGCCCCGATCCGGTTCGCTCCCGCCTCCAGCATCGCGCGCACTTCGGCCAGCGTGCGAATCCCGCCCGAAGCCTTCACGCCGCACCGCGCACCGGCCACGCCCCGCAGCAGCGCCACATCGGCCGCCGTCGCTCCGCCCGAGGAAAATCCCGTTGAAGTCTTCAGAAAATCCGTTCCTGCCTGAATCGCCAGCTCCGCGGCGCGCAGCTTCTCGGCCACCGTCAGCAAAGCCGTCTCCAGAATCACCTTCAGCAGCGCCCCGTGTGCATGTGCCACCTCGGCCGCCCCGCGAATCGCGTGCTCCACCGCCCCATGGTTGCCGCTCTTCAGCATTCCAATCGGCAGCACCATGTCCAGCTCCCGCGCGCCCATCCGCGCCAGCGTCTCGGCCTCTTGCCGCAAGGTCGACCCCAGAGATGCTCCCAGCGGAAACCCGATCACCACGCCCACCGGAATCCCCGTCCCCGCCAGCATGGCCACCGCCGTCGACGCCCACACCGGGTTCACCATCGCGCACGCAAACCGGTAGCGGATCGCCTCGTCGCACAGGCTCTCCACCTGCTCCCGCGTCGCCTCCGCCTTCAGCAGCGTGTGGTCAATTACCGCCGCCATCGACTGCCAGCCCGCCAGCGTCTGCGCGGCAAACTCCGCCGCGTCAAAACTGCCATGGTCGAACTCCAGATCCGCTTCACCAATCGCCGGTATTGTAGTCATGCTTCGGGCTCCTTTGCCCCGCCGTGCCGCCCGGCATCCCGGCAGGGAATTTCCGGAAACCGAGTATAGACCTCGCCCGAGCGCGCGGCAAAGTGTCGTGCAAGGTCCTCTCGCTGCCTATTCAATATCCATGCGCTCGATCAGTCCGGATCGTATGCGATACGCATGATGCACCGTCGTGTCCTTCAGCACCGCGCCCTTCAGGTCGCGCACCACCTGGTGCACCGCCACCACAAACCGGCCTGCTCCATCGGGCTCGATCTTCATCGGCTCCACGTACGGGTCCACCATCGCCCACTGCCGCGTCCAGTAGGCGCGCACCGCTTCCACGCCGTGCACATGCCCACCCTCCATCCCGTTCGCCCACTCCACCGTCGGATGCATGAGCGCCATCACCGCGTCGATGCGCCGCGCATTGAAGTGCCGATACGCTTCTCCCAGCAGTTCCCGCTCATCCAAAGTTGCACTCCGTAGTCGCCCAACCGGCACAGGCAGCCTTGCCGCCCTCGCCGCGCTTACTCCGGCCGTTTACTCCGGATGGTCCGGCGACATCAGGCAAATATCCGGCAGGTTCCTGTACCGCTCCGCGTAATCCATCCCGTACCCAATCACGAACAGATTCGGAATCGAGAACCCCACATAGTCCGCGTCAATCTTCTCAATCCGCCGCGACGGCTTGTCCAGCAGCGTCGCAATCCGCAGTGTCTTTGGCTTGTGCTGCTGAAAAATCTTGCGCAAATACGCGAGCGTCAGCCCCGTGTCCAGAATGTCCTCGACAATCAGCACATTCTTGCCTTCCACCGGCTCGTCCAGGTCCTTGATCAGCTTCACCGCGCCCGACGACCTCTGCCCCTTGCCGTAGCTCGACACCGCCACAAAATCGAAGGTCGTATCCACCTGCACCGCCCGCGCCAGGTCCGCCAGAAAAATTGCCGCGCCCTTCAGCACGCCCACCATCACCAGCCGTTCCCCGTTCAGGTCCTTCGAAATCTGCGCACCCATCTCCGCCACGCGGTCGGCAATCTGCTGCCGCGTATACAGAACCTCGAGCCCTTGGTAGGTGATCGTCGCCATGCACACAGTATCGCGCGAATCCCGTCGCTTCAGGCAAGTGCCTCCTGTAAAAAATCCTGCCCGCCGGTACCGGCCTTTACGCCCCCTCCGCACCCCCGCCCGCTATACTCTAAGCAAGCCGATGTTTCCTTTTATCCACATTCTTGGCTTCCACATCCCCACCTTCGGCCTGCTGCTCTGGTGCGCCGCGGTTGCAGCGGCCTTCGTCGTGGAGCGCAATTTCCGCCGCTCCGGCCTTGACGCTGATGCCGTCGGAATGGTCGCTCTCGCCGTCGTTGCAGGCATCATCGGCGCCAAGCTCTGGCACATTCTCGATACGCCCCAGGACGTCCGCGCATTGGGCTGGGCCGTCCTCTGGGATCAGGCCGGCTTCGCCTGGTTCGGCGGACTCGTCTTCGGCCTCGCCGCGCTCATTATCCAGGGGCGCCGCGCCGGCATTGGCGGCTTCCGCATCCTCGATCTCGCCGCGCCCGGCGCCGCCATCGGCTACGGAATCGGACGCATCGGCTGCTTCCTCGCCGGCGACGGATGCTACGGCATCGCCACCACGCTGCCCTGGGGCATGAGCTTCCCCCACGGCATCGATCCCACCTACCAGCGCGTCCAACCCACCCCGCTCTACGAGCTCATCGGCGGCCTCCTCATCGGCTGGTGGCTCTGGCGTCGCGGCGCGCGGCCTCACCGCACCGGCTGGATCCTCGGCGAATACCTCATCCTCACCGGTCTCGCCCGCTTCCTCGTCGAATTCGTCCGCCGCAATCCCAAAGTTCTCTGGGGGCTCTCCAACGCGCAGCTCGCAAGCCTCGGCTCCATCGCCGCCGGCACCGTTCTCCTCATCTGGCTCGCCGTGCGCAATCCTGTCCCACCGGAGGAGACCTCGAGGGCCGCTGAAAAGCCCGCCTGAATCATCTTTATAGCCTCTTCAAAAACGCCAGCGCTTCCTTCAACTGCGGAAACCGCTGCTCCTCGGCCTTGAACGCCGGAGGATGCACGCACCGCCGCAGCCCCCGCATCTTCACCGGGTGCTTCAGGTGCAGCATCTCGTGGTACAGCAGATACTCAATCGCATACCGCGGGCTCGACGGCCTGTCAAACACCCGGCTCACCACAATCGTGTTGTGCGTCGCGTCATAGTGGCCCAGCGCGCGCTTCGCCGCCGCCTCGCTCCACGTCAGTTGCGGACGCCCCAGCAGCCCGCCAAAGAACCGCACATTCAGCGCGTCGAAAATCTCTTCCAGGTTGTAGTAGCGTCCCTCCGGCCCGAAGTAGCGCTTCGTTCCCCGCGCATGCCGAATGCGCTCGGTCTCCCGCGTCACCGCCGCCGAACTCGCGAACCGCTTGAAGCGCAGCGCCTGCGCCGCCTCCACTGGTTTTTTATAGAGCTTCGCCAGCAGAATATGCGCAATCGCATGAATCACCGTCTCCGGCGCGCCCTCCAGCAAATCGGAAAGGCTCACCAGCACGCGCCCCTCGCGCAGCCGGATGGTCGTGTTCAGGGAAGTGAACCGCCGGAATCGAACCTCGAACGGCGGCATCGGCGCACGCGGACGCAGCGCCCGATACTCCTCTTGAAAAGTCAGAACGGAATCGACGGCCACCAAATGGAATGTAGCACACGCCAGGCGTCGTCCAACTCTCGGGGAATTGAACCCTCCCACTCAATCTGGGTGCCGGGTGCCCCATCCTAACCGCGCGCTTTGCGGTTACGAGGTGAAAGCAAAAATCCCACCCCGCCATAACCAACTGTCATCTTGAGCGCAGGTCGTCCCAAAAGGACGACCGAAGTCGAAAGATCTGCGGTTGCTTCTAGAAATCTTAACCAACCACCAAAGCCGGGTGCCTGTAGTTGGTCAAGAGGCGGGCGGGTGGCCACCCGCCATCCAGGATTCGTGGCTATGGGACCTGGGATAGCTATCCCGCTGCCTTGCCGTAAATCATCTTAGCCCGGAGTTATGCGGAAGGTGCAAAGTTCGGTGCGGCGTTTCATGGATTGAGCGGCGGCAGCGCGGGACGCGGATGGCTGGCGGTGCTGCCGTCGGTGAGTCGCAGCGCCCACTTGATGGCCTCGAAGTACATGGTGCGAATGTCGGGATCCTGCCAGGACTGGCGTGTGTGGCCGAGGGTGGAATAAAAGACGCGGCCTTTGCCGTACATTTTGCACCAAGCGACGGCGAAGTCGTGGTCGGCGCGGTGAATGCGCGGATTGTTGGCGTAATTGAGGCGGCGCGGATCGAGGCTGAGCAGCACGTTGACGTTGCTGCGCGACCAGTCCTTGGGCTGATAGATTTCGTCGTACTTGACGAATTCCCTGGGGAAGTGGCGGACGGCGGGGAAGCTGGGATCCTCGTTGACGATGGGCGCCATGAAGGTCATCCAGGGATGCTGGTCGAACCAGCCGCCGATCATTTCGCCGTATTCGGGCCAGGTGTAATTGGTGTCGAGCGCGGCGTGGATGCCGACGAAGCCCTTGCCGTCGTCGTGGATGAAGGACATCATGTCGCGCTTTTGGCTCGCGTCCATGTCGAGCTCGCCGGTGGTGCTGGCGAAGACGATGACGTCAAAGTAATTCAGGTTTTTCGCGTTGCGGCCCAGGTCCTTCTTGGTCAGCAGCTCAGTGTCGGTGCGCATGGTGGTGTCCCACAGGCCGCTTTGCTGGCCCATGTTGTAAATGGTGGCCATGGCGGCGGAGACGGAGTTGTGCTCCCAGCCTTTGGTTTCGCCGATGACGAGGACGTGCTTCAAGTGGATCTGCGTAGCGTGGGGCGGCGGAGGATTCACGGTGTTCGCAGCGGATTGCGCAAAGAGCAGGCTGCAGGAAGCGGCAAAAGCGAAGGCGAGCAGGCAGACGTTTCGAGGACGATGCACGGGTGAGCTCCTTTGCGAGATGCGGATGCGGAAACGCGAAAGACAACGAGGGCTAGCGATGAGGCACGCGAAAAGATGGCGGGCCGCTCGGCAAGCAGTGTAGCGGGCGAGAGCGAAGGGCGCAACCGCGCGGCGGGCGGGCGTGGCCGGGCTGTTTTTCTTTCGGTTCCCGGGCTGTGGTAGCTTAACTTTTGGGAGCAAGAGAAGAGAGTATGGGCGCCATTACCTCGTTTATTGATCACCACTATCGCCACTTCAATGCCGCTGCGCTGGTGGACGCGGCCAAGGCCTACAACAAGCTGCTGGCTGACGGCGGAAAGATGTTTGTGACCATCGGCGGCGCGATGAGCACGGCCGAGCTGGGACTGTCACTGGCGGAGATGATTCGGCAGGACAAGATTCACGCCATTACCTGCACGGGCGCGAACCTGGAAGAGGATGTCTTCAACCTGGTGGCACACGATTTCTACGAGCGTGTGCCGCACTATCGCGACCTGACGCCGGCCGACGAGGGCAAGCTGCTTTCGCGCCACATGAACCGCGTGACGGATACGTGCATTCCAGAGATGGAGGCGATGCGGCGCATTGAGAACGAGGTGCTGAAGGAGTGGGTGCGCGCAGACCAGGCCGGCGAACGCTATTTTCCGCACGAGTTCATGTACCGGATTCTGCTGTCGGGCGACCTGGAGAAGAGTTACCAGATTGACCCAAAGGATAGCTGGCTGCTGGCGGCGGCGGAGAAGAACCTGCCGATTTTTGTGCCGGGCTGGGAGGACTCGACGCTGGGGAACATGTATGCCGGGCATTGCATCAGCGGCGACATGAAGAAGGTGCACACGGTGCGGACGGGCATCGAGTACATGATGCGGCTGGCGGAGTGGTACACGGAGACGACGGCGAGCGCGCCGCTGGGATTTTTCCAGATTGCGGGCGGGATTGCGGGGGATTTTCCGATTTGCGTGGTGCCGATGCTGCACCAGGATTTGCAGCGGGACCACGTGCCGCTGTGGGCGTACTTCTGCCAGATCAGCGACTCGACGACGAGCTACGGGTCGTACTCCGGCGCGGTGCCGAACGAGAAGATTACGTGGGGCAAGCTGGGGGAGACGACGCCGAAGTTCATTATTGAGAGCGATGCGTCGATTGTTGCGCCGCTGGTGTTTGCCTACGTGCTTGGCTGGTGACGAAGCTTACAGCGAACAGTTGACAGCGAACAGTTTAAGGCGGGCCGCGCGGGATGCGCGGCCTTTGCTTTTGGGTTGCTGGCCGGCCGCGATGGGCGAAGAGAAAGCGAACTGGACTGTTTAATTGTCGGCAAAATGCCTGTGGAAAACTGCAAATAAATTAGGGGGGGTGGGGGGTGGTCCTCCGGGCGAGGGGATAGGGACGAGGGACCAGGGACTGCGGTGCGCGGGCGGGTGGCAGAGGCTGGGCTCATGGAACCAGTATGCGCCGGGACGGGGCAATGATCGGCAAAACGGGCGGCGGAGATTTGCGCGCGGAATGAGGGGGTTGCGGCGGGGCGGGTGCTCGGGGGGCTGACGAGTGGCAGGGAATAGGGACGGGTGGGGGAGTGGGTGGAAGTGGGTTCACTCATCTCAAAGAGCCGGGGGATTTGGGAGAATCGGCTGCAAGTTCTTCGTTCCGCTCAGAATGACAGTGCGAAAAGCAACGGCAGATCTTTCGACTTCGGTCGCCCTGTGCGGGCGACCTCCGCTCAAGAGGACAGTGTTTGGTGGAGGTGCGGACAATTTGCGATTCCCACCCATGCTGCACAGGACGCCGCATGGACGGGGCACCCGCGGTGGTGGCTGGATGGACTGGGAAAGGCATGGGTGGGGCTAAGGTGCGGAGGAGATGCGTGTGAGGGCGGTTTCCCAGATGCATCCGCCGATGAAGGGGCCTTCGCCTTCTGCGTCGTATTGGCGTACGTCAAACCAGACCCAATAGACACGATTTGACCCGAGCATGCTTTCTTCCATCCACGTGAGGTTGTCGTCCCAAGGGCCGCTGATGGCGGTGACCTCGGGCGGCGGGAGGGAGATGGTGCCGGTGGCTCCTTTTGCCCAGAGGAAGACTTCGGCAACCCTGACTCGATCTCCGGCGGAGAATTTTGTGTTCACAGAGATCCCTCGGCGTTTACAGGTGACGGGGTGAGACATTCGCTTTCTCACCCATCGCGCTCAGTCACCCCCGCGACGACGACCCGTCGCCGGGGACCCCGACAGCGCGATGGATGGGGCACCCGGAGTTAGTGGCGGGGATGGGATGGAGTTAGGCGGGAGTTAGTTGTGTTTGCCTTTCCATTCGGAGTAGGGGCCCTGGAAGTCTTCGATGCTGGTGGGGGTGAAGTTCCAGAGGCGGGTGGCGACTTCGTCGATGAGGTCGTGGTCGTGAGTTACTAACAGGACGGTGCCTTCGTAGCGCTGGAGGGCGATGTTGAGGGCGTTGATGGCTTCGAGGTCGAGGTGGTTGGTGGGCTCGTCAAAGATGAGGATGTTGGGTTTGGTGAGGATGAGTTTGCAGAAGGCGAGGCGGGCCTGTTCGCCGCCGGAGAGGGCTTTGAGTGGCTTCCCACCTTCTTCGCCGCTGAAGAGCATTTGGCCGAGGATGCCGCGGATATCCTCAGTGTGGGCGGCGGGGTCCCAGCGATGGAGCCACTCGGCGACGGTGAGGCTGGGGTCGTTACCGGGGCCGGAGAGAGTGGAGCCGACGTCCTGCGGGAAGTAGCCGATTTGCGCCTCGTGGCCCCAGAAGACGACCCCCGAGTCAAGAGAGAAGTCAGGGTCAGCGAGGCCGGGGTAGTTAGCGAGGAGGCACTTGAGGAGGGTGGTTTTGCCTGCGCCGTTGCGGCCCATGAGGCAGACTTTTTCGCCGCGGAGGACGTTGGCGGTGAATGCGTCGAGGACGGTGAGCTCGCCATAGCTTTTGGTGAGGTGCTTGACTTCAAGGATGTGCTTGCCGCTGGGGCGCGTCTGATCGAAGCGAATGTAAGGGCGCTGGATGTTGGAGCGGGCAAGCTCGTTGGTCTGGAGGCGCTCAACCTCCTTGCGGCGGCTGGTTACCTGGGAGGAGCGTGTGCCGGCGGCGAAGCGGGCGATGAACTCGTTGAGCTGAGCGATTTTCTTGTCGCGCTGTGCGTTCTGGGCTTCGAGGGTGGAGCGGACCTGGGTTTTGGCCATGACCATGTCGTCGTAGCCGCCGGTGTACGTGATGATGGTCTGGTAATCGATGTCGGCGGTGTGGGTGGTGACGGAGTTGAGGAAGTGGCGGTCGTGGGAGATGACGATGAGGGTGCCGTCGTAATTGAGCAGGAAATCCTGCAGCCAGTGGATGGAGTCGAGATCGAGGTAGTTGGTGGGCTCGTCGAGGAGGAGCGCCTCAGGCTTGCCGAAGAGGGCCTGGGCGAGGAGCACGCGGACCTTCTGGCCGCCCTGGAGCTCAGACATTTTGCGCTCGTGGAGCTCTTCGCGGATGTCGAGCCCGTCGAGGAGGACGGCGGCGTCGGCCTCTGCGGTGTAACCGTCTTCGTCGCCGATGATGCCTTCGAGCTCGCCGAGGCGCATGCCGTCTTCGTTGGTCATTTCGGATTTTTCATAGATGCGGTCGCGCTCTTCGAGGGCGGCCCAGAGGGGCCGGTTGCCCATGATGACGGTGTCGATGACGCGATAGGCGTCAAAGGCGAACTGGTCCTGGCGGAGGACGCCGAATTTGCGGGGGCGGACGACGGTGCCCTTCTGCGGCTCGAGGTCGCCGGTGAGGATCTTCATGAAGGTGGACTTGCCGGCGCCGTTGGGTCCGGTGAGGCCGTAGCGGCGGCCGTCAGTGAAGGCGGTGCTGACCTCGTCAAAGAGGATCTTGGAGCCGTAACGCATGGAGATGTTGCTGACACTGATCATGAGGTTTGAGGTTCCTGTGCGTGGGTTGCGGGCCGCAGAGGGGTTGAGGGCTCTGGCGGGCCGGAAGCTGACTGGATGGCGGCGAGTGGGCGCGCGAGGGCAGCCCGGAAGACTGCGACTCTTCTAGTTTCTCATAACAGAGGGTGAGGGGGGACGACTCAGGCGAGGCGCGTGATTCCGGGGAAGCCGTCGAAGCCGCGGTCGAAGCTGAGGATGCGCTTGATGCCGTGGATTTGCATGGTGGCGAGGTGAATGGCGTCGCGCGCGGAGAGGGCTTTGTGGCCGAAGACGATGGTGCGGGCGCGTTCGACGGCGGGCCGGTCGACGGGGAAGACTTCATCGACGATTCCGAGAAGGGCATCAAAGGCGGGCTGGATTGCGCCGGGCCGGTGGATGGCGACGTAGCGATGGAGGATTTCCTGCAAGACTTCCGCGTCGGTGACGAGCCGTTCGCGGCCGCTGACCAGTTCCTCCAGCCAGCGCCGTGCGTCGGCTTTGTGAGGATGGAGCGCGCCAACGAGATACATTGGGATGTTCGAATCGATGAAGATCACGCGTTTACACCCGAACTGTAACCGTGCTCAATTTCTTCGAGCATGCGGTCGATGTCGGCGGTGGGGAAATCCATGCGCGCGGCCGCGCGGATGATCTCGAGCTTGGAAGTAACTTCGCGGCTGGGCTCACTTTTCCGGGCCTCGACGAGGGCCTGCCGTACCCATTCGGCGATGGACATGCGGCGCAGGCGCGCGGCGCGCTGGAGCTCGCGATAGTCGGGATCCTGAAGAATGACCTGCAGTCGTTTAGCCATGGAATGAGTGTAGTTGACTCATTGTGATGAGTCAAGAATAAGTATTCGCGGATTAGCGGCTCTGGCGGCCCGGAAGCTGACTGGATGGCGGCGAGTGGGCGCGAGGGCAGCCCGGAAGACAGCGACTCTTCTAGTTTCTCATAAGTGGAGGGTGCGAGGGCGGGGCGTGAAGCGCCTATTTACCAAGATGCTGTTGCAGGCTTGCGATTATTCGCCCAGAACCCTTCGATGAGTGCATTGGCGATCATGCATTCATTGAGCGTCTCAGGATTTGCCTGCTTCTGGGCTGTCGACAATCCAGCCCTTTAGTCAGAGCCCAAAGGTTCGATAAAGCAAGCCGTTCTACCAGACTGTGCCATCATAGGGGGAAGCCCGTTGAGAAGGCCTTGTGCTTTATAAAAGTAGCCCGGCCTGGAGAACGTCTTGATTCGCATCGCAAGCATAGGGCATGCTGTCTTCGCGGTCATCATGATCGTGCTCGGCGCCGTGGGCTTTCTCGATCTCGACCTCGTTTCTCTGTGGAATCCTGTTTCAATCAACGTTCCCGCACACGAATTGCTCGTCCACCTCATCGCCCTCATCTCCATGGCGGCCGGCGTCGGTCTACTTGTTCAGCGCATCGCGGCCATCGCCGCGCGCTTGCTACTCACTACTCTTTTGCTTTGGTTGCTGCTGTTGCGGTTACCAAACTTTTTCCATGAACCTGTCTTCGCAGCTTGCTGGTCCGTGTTCCCGCTCGTGCTCATGGTGGCTGCCACCTGGGTCCTCTATGTCTGGTTCGCAGCCGACTGGGAGTGTAACCATCTCAGCTTTATCCTCGGCAACAACGGCCTGCGTATCGCGCGTTTCCTCTACGGCCTTTCCTTGATCTTCTTCGGCATCGCCCATTTCGTCGACGTAAAGGACACGGTTTCCCTTATCCCCCATTGGCTGCCCTGTCACCTGTTCTGGGCGTATTTCACGGGAAGCGCCTTCATTGCAGCCGGCTTCGCGACTCTTATCGGTTTCTGTGCACGGCTGGCAGTCACACTCTCAGCCCTGCAACTCGCATTGTTCCTGTTTCTGGTGTGGATACCTATTGTGGCGATAGGGTCGAAAGACTTATTCCAATGGAGTGAGACGATCCTGAATGCGGCGCTCTGCGCCGGCGCCTGGGTGATGACTGATTCTTACCGAGACACGCGCTGGCTCACTTCCAATAACAGATAGCTTTCCATGACCAATCCCACCTCAATAAGCGCATTGGCGATCCTGCGCTCATTGACGACCCGCGGCGGATTGCGGGACCGAGGCCCGTCTACCGGCAGCAATCTCCAAGGTGCGGTTTGACTACTGATGCATGCGTGTGAGGAGGGCGCCGTAGCGGGGGTCGTGGCGGACGGAGTCGAGGAGTGGGTCCACGCGGATGAATGCCATGCTGAAGCAGTGGCTGTCGATCGCGCGTTGGAACGAGTCGAAGGCATGGTCGAGTTCGTTGACGCGAAGATCATCGATGCCGATCTCGTAAGCGGTGCAGGGGTTGGCCGAGGCAATGGGGAGAGCGTGGGTGCGCGCGCGCCAATACGACTGCCATCCGTGTTGCCGATACACGCCACGAAGAGCGCCGGCGTTGAGCTTTGGCTGGTCCTCGTGCAGCGCTTTCAGATCGTGCCGCACGGCCTCGTCGTGCTCGCCTTTCTGCTCGTAGATGAGACTTATGTAGGGTTCGATGGAGCCGGACAGTCGTTCCATCTCGGCGGCGCGCTGCAGTTGAGCAAGTGCGGCATCGTATCGGCGGTCATAGTAAAGAGCAACGCCCAGCCGACGGTTGATAAGGAAGGATAGCGGATCGAGCTGGAGAGCGCGGCGCATGTGAGTGACGGCATCCTGCGGGCGGTCTACGGCGTCGAGGTAAACAGCGTACTTGAACTCGGCGATAGAGTCGCTGGGATTCAGGGAGATGCCACGGGTCAGGTTTTGCTCTGCTGCAGTCCAGTCCCACGCGTAGATGGTTTGGACGCTGCCGAGCTCGGTGTAGGCTTCGCCGTTCTGTGGGTCGAGCTGGATGGCGCGCTGGGCAGCGGCAATCGCTTTGGGCATGAGCTGCTCGGGCGTGCCAATGCCGTAGGTGGTGGCAGCGTCGAGCGCCGAGGCGTAGCCGGCGTAGGCGGAGGCGTAGCCGGGGTCGAGGGCAACGGCGTGCTGGAAGGACTCGAGGCTGTGAGAGAAGTCCTGCTTATTAAAAAAGTAGCGGCCTCGCAGATAGGCGTCGTGCGCGGCGGGGTTGACGGGCGGATGCGGCGAGGCGGGGGCGAGGACGAGCTGGGCCTGTGTAGCGATCTGCTGGGCGACGCTGTCCTGCAGGGTGAGGACATCGGACGCAGAACCTTCGAAGGACTGGGCCCAGAGGTGGCGGTCTGTGCGAGCGTCGATGAGCTGGGCGGTGATGCGGATACGGTTGCCGGAGCGGACGATGGAGCCCTCGACGATGGCGTCGACATCGAGCTGGCGGGCGATTTCGGGGAGTGTGCGGCCGGAACCCTTTTCTGCCATGACAGAGGTGCGCGAGACGACACGAAGGTTGGGGATGCGGGCGAGCTCAGTGATGAGCTCGTCGGTCATGCCGTCGGCGAAGTACTCCTGCGAAGGGTCGCCGGAGAGGTTCTGAAGAGGGAGCACGGCAATTGAGCCGATGGCGGCGCGACTGTCTCGATGTAGGAAGCGGGCGGCCAGCGGATGAGGGCCGAGGGTGAGTAAAGCAATGGCGACGAGGACGAAGGCGCATAAGGCGGCGACCAGCCAAAGTCTGTGTCGGGGTTTGCCGGCCGACGGCATGGCGGGCGCAGAAGAGACCTGCGGCGGTGCGGCGATCTCCAGCGGAGCGGGAGAAGGCACGATTGGAATATCGGGAGATTGGGTTGGCTCGGTGGCCTCGGACGCAATCGCCGTAACGGTTGCGATGAACCGGTAACCTGAGCCGGAGATTGTCTGCACAAACTGCGGCAGGTCCGGGCTGTCCCCAAGGGTCTGGCGAATTTTACGGATGGCCGTGTTGATTCCGTGCTCGACGTCGACGAAGACTTCCTGTTCCCAAAGGAGCCTGGCGATCTCATCACGGGTGACGACCTGTCCGTGTTTGGTGACCAGAAGGACGAGTAGTTCGAGAGGCTTCCGCTCAAGCTTGAGCCGGCGGCCTTTGCGGCAGAGCTCAAATTTGCCGCAATGCAGGCTGAATTCTCCGAACTGATAGACGGCGTTGGGCACCGGTGCACTCCCGCGAGGTGGCAGAAGTATAGCATCGATGAAAATCGTTGGGTATATTACCTAAGTAGATTGAGTAACTTGCGTCTTCACCTTTCTTTACCTCCAAATTTACCTTCCTCCATTGTTCGCGAGCTGGAATTTCGGTTTTATGTGATTCGAGCCGGCAAATTCCCCCGGCGAGGAGGAAGTTATGAGATTAGGAAACATGAAACTTGTGCCGGTGTTGAGCGCGCTGGCAGTTGCCGCTATGGTTGCCCCTTACGCACATGCCGGGTGCGGCCAGTATCGCCCCGCGTCATTCAACTCGAGCTCGCAACGTCAGTTCGGTTCGCCGTACCTGCTGCGGGCTTCGTTTCTCGGCAATGATGAGGCCGCCGCAGCCGAACCCACGATCGTCGGGACCTGGAAAGAGCGTTGGATCTCCAAAGGCAGTAACGGAATTCCTGACGGCGCCGAGATTGATGCCGGCTACGCTCAGTGGCACAGCGACGGCACGGAGATCAACGTTTCCGGCCTGCGCACTCCCATGACCGGCGACGTTTGCCTTGGCGAATGGATCAAAACCGGTCCACGGAGTTATCGGTTGAACCACTTTGGAATTTCGTATGACCCCACAGGTCTCAACCTGGTCGGCCCCGCACGCATTCAGCAATGGCTGACTCTTGATCAGAAAGGGATGACAACCTCTGGAACTTTCTCCATCGATCAATACGACGAAGCGGGCAACCTGCTTGCTCATATCCAGGGCAACGTGATTGGAACCAGGGTGACCATGGATACCGGATTCCAAAAGGTTGAGTAAGTCGTAACCAAACTGGCAATCGCGGGTCTCGCTCAGCGTTGACTGCGTCGAAGCGAGATCCGCGTTCGCAGGTTGGCCGTCGCATCCGGCGGTGAATATCGATAACGAGGATTTTTAGCCGGACGGGGCGAGTGGGCGCGCGAGGGCAGCCCGGAAGACTGCGACAGTTCTAGTTTCTCACAAGGGGAGGGTGCGAGGGCGGGGCGTGAAGCGCCTATTTACCAAGATGCTGTTGCAGGCTTGCGGTCATTCGCGCAGGACCCTTCGATGAGTGCATTGGCGATTTGGCACCAACCAGAGTCGTTCCGCCCGCGCGGTCATGGCGATAGACTGCAAGTGGCATGGTCTTTGGCTTTCGGAACCGTGAATTCGTTGAAGATATCTCACATTTGACGCGCGAGATTGCAGCGTCGACCTTCAAGGGGCCCGGACCTAAGATCCTCTGTCATTACACTCGGGAAGAATCGTACAAGAAGATCATCGCCACACGCACTCTTTGGGCAACATGCTTGACGGAGCAAAGCGACAAGACGGAATTGCGACATGGGATTGCGCTGGTTGAAGACGTTGCAATGAAGTTGCTTGATAAGGAGCGCAATCCTTTCGCTCAAGATGTGCTGTCCGGATTGGCCGACTATATGCCGAGTCGTCGTTCCATGCTGTTTATCACCTGCTTTTGCGGCGGAGTTGCATCGCCATTTCATGTGGAAAAATACGGATCGGTCTGCTTTCGTTTCACTCGACCATGTGGGGGTCCACCGCCTCTTACACTGAACGGCTTAGGGGGCGATCGGTGGTTCAGTCCTGTCATTTATGGTGAGAATGATCAACGGCGAGTTGTCAGAAATTTCTTAGAAGCAGCCTCGATGCTGCTGTTGAAACACTCCAGCGGATCAGCTGAATGGGGTCGTGCGGAATGGATGGCATCAACTCCGCGAAGGGATCTGGGTCAGTGCTTGCTAACTATCGTTGCATCGTTCAAGCGCAAGAAATTTCGTCGTGACCGCGAATGGCGCCCAATCTTTTCGCCGGCTTTATCGTTATCCAATTCAGCTCCAGACCTCGTTGATGAAAGCTTTAACTCTTTGATCGAGTGTCAACCGAGACGTCATGTTTCTCTTCGGAGAGAAGCGAAATTTCCGCCACGAGATGGTGAGATTTGGCCCCCTGCCTTCGATAGTTTAGAGCCTTACGATGATGTCGTACACCTGGCTACTCCCACCCCGTTGGCGAAAGTGATCGCCTTTGCGAAAGGTCAATGACTATTTGCCTCTGTACAGGGGGTGTTCCCGATAAGTTGCCTTGGGCTTACCGACGTCGGCCCAACTCTATTCACGTTGGCGAAAACAGGCCAATGCACTGATTGACGGCTCCCGGGCGTGCCGTGGGCAACGCGTCAGCTGCCAGCCGGTGGACACTGGGGAGCGGGGGCGCCGCGCGCGTTAGCGCAGGAAGTACAGGGTGATGTGGTTGACGGCGAAGGCGGCGGTCCAGGCGAGGACGAGCATGTAAGTGAACTGGACGGCGGGCCACTTCCACGAGTTGGTTTCGCGCTTGACGATGGCCATGGTGGAGGTGCACTGCATGGCGAAGGCGAAGAAGATCATGAGGGCGAGCGCGCCGCCGAGGGTGAGGTCGCTGTGGAGTGCGGCGTGGAGGTTGAGGGCCTGGGTGGCGGGGTCGACGCCGTAGAGGGTGCCCATGGTGCTGACCATGACCTCGCGTGCGAGGACGCTGCAGAGGAGGCCGATGCCGATCTTCCAATTGAAACCGAGGGGCGCGATGGCGGGCTCAATGAAGTGGCCTAGGCGGCCGATCAAGCTGTTGGCAAGCTGGGGCGCGGTGTAAGTGCCGTGGCCGAGCGAAACGGGCGGGAGGTGGGCGAGCAGCCAGAGCGCGACGGTGACGCCGAGGATGATGGTTCCGGCCTGGCGGAGGAAGACCGAGCCGCGGTCAATGACGCGCGTGGCCAGCGAGCGGAGGGTGGGCATGCGGTATTGCGGCAGCTCAAGGATGAAGGGGGTTTCGCTGGATTTGAGGACGGAGCTTTTGAGCAGCCAGGCGGTGGTCATGGCGGCGATGAAGCCGGCGAGATAGAGCCCGAGCATGGTGAGGGTCTGCAGGCCGATGAGGCCGCCGAGATAGGTGCGGTGGGGGATGAAGGCCGCGATGAGCAGCAAGTAAACGGGCAGGCGGGCCGAGCACGTCATGAAGGGCGTGACGAGGATGGTGGCGAGGCGGTCGCGCTTGTTCTCAATGGTGCGGGCGGCCATGATGGCCGGGACGGCGCAGGCATAGGCTGAGAGCAGGGGGATGAAGGCCTTGCCGTTGAGGCCGGTGGTGCGCATGACGCGGTCCGCGATAAGCGCGGCGCGGGCGAGGTAGCCGGAGTCCTCAAGGATGCCGATGAAGAGGAAAAGCAGAAGAATCTGGGGGAGGAAAACGAGCACCGAGGCGATGCCCTTCCATATGCCATCAATGAGCAGGGACTGAAGCCAGCCGGCGGGCAGCAGGGGGCGGATGAGATTGGCGGCGTAGGAGAGCACGTTGCCGAAGCCGTTCGACAGCGGCTGGCCGATGGAGAAGACGACCTCAAACACAGTGACGACGACGAAGAGAAAAAGCAGCGGCCCCCAGATGCGATGGAGGAGGATGTTGTCGATTTTGCGGCTGCCTTCGGCCGAGAGCGGGGCGCGATAGCCGGTGCGGTGGCTGACCTGCGCGGCCCACTTGTGGGCGCTGGCGGCGTTGCCGATGACGGGCAGGCCGAGGGGCTGCGTGGCGGAGCGCTGGCGGTTGAGGAAGAGCGGAATGCCGTCGAGTCCGGTGCCGCGGACGGCGCTGATTTGGGCCACGGGGGTTCCGAGCTGACGGGCGAGCTCGAGGACGTCAACGTTGCCGCCGCGCGACTCCATGAGGTCCGACATGTTGAGCAGCACGAGCGTGGGCAGGCCGAGGGAGAGAATGGGCGCGGCGAGCATGAGCTGGCGGGTGAGATGGAGCGAATCGAGGACGAGCAGGATGGCGTCGGGTTTGGGCGTGCCGGGCATGCGGCCCTGCAGGACGTCGATGGCGACGCGCGCATCCTCAGAGAACGGTGAGAGGGAATAGACGCCGGGCAGGTCGATGAGCGTGAGGTCGTCGCGGCCAATGCCGGCCATGCGGCCCATGCGCTGCTCGACGGTGACGCCGGGATAGTTGGCGACCTTCTGGCGCAGGCCGGTGAGGCGGTTGAAGAGCGTGGATTTGCCGGAGTTGGGCGGCCCGATGAGCACAACGGTGCGGATGGCGCCCGGAGGCGGCGGGGAAGTGGGCGGCTCAAAGGCCGGGGTTGTGCAGCAGGAGGCGCTCATCGCAGGGCCTCGGCGAGCGGCTGGGAAGGCGTGGCGGCGGTTTCCTGGGTCGCTTGCGGGGCCTGCGCGGCAGAGCGGGGAGCGGTTGCGGGCTCGGCGGCGCGAACGCGGATGGCGTGCGCGGTTTCAAAACGGAGGGCAATCTCCATGCCGTCCACAGCGTAGACGGTGGGATCGCCGGCGGGCGCGCGGCGCAGAGCCGTGACGAGCGCGCTGGGGACGAAGCCCATGTGCATGAGGTGGTTCTGCACGGATTCGGGGAGGTCGAGGGCGACCACGACCCCGCTTTCGCCGATTTTCAGATCGCTGAGCACGCTCAACTTCCGAACTCCCGAGGGGTGCAAAGAGCAGCACCTGAATAACTACGACCGGAATGGTCGGATTTCAGTATACGACCAATTTGGTCTGAGTAGCAAACCCCCGGCGGCAAAAGTTTTGCGAGGGGGGTGCGGGCGGCGTTTGAGGTCATGCGCGGAGGCCGGATTGGGGCGAGAATGGGGAGGGAAAAGGAGGCGGAATGACAGCCAAAGAGCTGAAAGAGAGCGTGGTGGATGGGGAGCCGCCGTCGGGACTTGACGCGCCGGTGGAGGCGCTGTGGTGGGACGCGAAGGGCGAGTGGGCGCGGGCCCACGGGCTGGTGGATGCGCTGGAGACGCGCGAGGGAATGGCCGTGCACGCGTATCTGCATCGCAAGGAAGGTGCGGAGGGGAACGCGGAGTACTGGTACCAGCGCGCGGGGAAGCAGTTTTATCGGGCGAAGCTGGAAGAGGAGTGGGCGGCGCTGGCGGAGGGATTGCTGCGCGGCGAGTGAGGCGTGCGAGCGGCTAGCCGAGCTGGGGCAGGTGGTTTGCGATTCCGAAGAGGAAGATGAAGCCGATGGCGAGCGAGTAGAGCGCGCCGGTCCAGGCGATGGCGGTGAAGAAGCGGGGATGGCCGCCGCCCGCCTTGTATGCGCCGCCGAGCGACGCGGTCATGAGGGCGTTCATGGCGATGAGGCCGACGGCGAAGGCTGCCAGGCCGAGCAGGCCGCGCGAGGTTCCACCGAGATTGGCGGTGAGAAAGAAGAGGGCGAGCTGGCTGGGGGTTTCCGCGCCGATGCCGTGAAGGATGCCGATGAGGAAGACGGATTTTCCGGTGTACATCCACTGGAAACGGCTGGGGCGGGGCAGCGCGGGGTTGCGCAGTCGGCCTGCGCGCCAGGCAAGCCAGCGCGCGGCATTGATGGCGATGGCGAGGCGGCTTTCAACGCGGGTGTGAGTGTGGCCGTGCGCGTCGCGGCGCAGGATGCCGGCGGCGACGCCGAGGCCGAGAAGGATGAGCGTGAGGCCGATGAGCCGCTCGGTGACGTTGTCAAGGCCCTGGGGAAGGCCGATGTGGAGCTGCAGGACGGCGACGCCGAGAGCGACTACGGTGAAGGCGTGGCCGAGGGCGTAGGTCATGCCCTGGCGCAGGCCGCTGAACCAGTTGCGCTGGACGGCGGTGATGTCAGAGATGGCGGCGAGGTGGTCGTAGTCAAAGCCGTGGCGCAGGCCGAGCACGAGGCATGAGCCGAGAGCGGCATCGAGTTTCCAGTCACCGAATAGCGGGGTCACGGAAGCAAGTATAGAGCAGATGGGGAGCGGGGTTAAGGCGCGGGCGCGAGCTGGATGTGGTAATCCGAGTAGTCGATGACGACTACGGTGCGCCCGAAGAGGCCGTTGGATTCCGCGCGGGCGTGGGTGGCCTGGGAAAAGCCGTCGATGAGGGCGTAGTCGCGCAGCATGTGGGTGGTTCCGGAGAAGATGGAAGGGTTTTTGGAGGCGTTGCCTTCGATGCGAAGGATGGCGGAGTCAGTGGGGTCGACCCAGAGCGTGCCCACCACCATGTTGGGGGCCTTGTGATGCGGCTTGATGGCTATGGCGACGCAGAGGCGGCCGTGGATGGTTTGCGTGCGCGCGGGGTCGGGCTTCATTTCATAGTTGTCTGACGTGAGCCACGACTGGCGGACGGCGGCGGGATCGTTGATGGCCTCTTCACTTTCAAGCAGCGGCTTTAGGCCTAAGTGCTGGATGATGGTTGAGCCGCTTTGCGAGAGGATTTTGTAGCTTTTGCCGCCACCCTTGCGATAGGTGACTCGGACGGTCATCTGCGCCACGGGATGGGTCGCGTCGTGGCCGCGATAGACGGAGTAGTGCTCCACGTCAGTGACTGCGAGGACGCGTTCATAGCGGGCGAGGACCATCGCGTTGATGCCCGCAACCAGTGAAGATTGCGCGGGCGGCTGCGCAGCAAGAGCAACGGCCGCGGCGGCAAGGGCGGCGATGAGAATGGTGCGGACGCGGGGGAGTCGCGGATGCTGGAGAAATGGACGCCGGAGACGTACTGGCCGGAGCATGCTGGACCTCTCCATTAAGAGTAAGACGCGCGAGTGCCCGCGAGCCAGTGGCTAACCGGAGATGCGGACCAGTTCCTGTGCCTCATGACGCGGGCCGAGGATGGACATGCGCGGGATGCGGCCGCGGACCATGGCCACCTCGTCGCAGCGGTGGAGGCGGGGACAGATCTGGCAATCCTTGAAGATTTTGTCGGGCAGTTCGGATTTATCTTCGACGGTGCGGAAGCCGAATTTGAAAAAGAAATCGGGGATGCGGGTGAAGAGGCAGATGGACTGGATGGCATGCTGCTCGGCCTCCTCAATGAGCGAGCCGAGGATGCGGCCGCCCGCGCCCTGGCCTTTGGCTTCAGGCTTGACGACGATGGAGCGGACCTCGCAGAGGTGGGGCCCATAAAAGTGGAGCGCGCCGCAGCCGAGGAAGACGCCGGCTTCAGACTCGGCGACGGTGAAGTCGCGAATGTTTTCGCAGATCTCGGCGAAGGCGCGGCGCAGGAGAGTGCCGTCACCGGAGAGCGAGTTGACCAGGTCGTAGACGTTGGAGGCGTCCTGGAGCCGAGCCTTACGCACCTGCATGGGCGGCCTCCGAGGTGAGCGCGCTGACGCGCGCGGCGGCAGACTCGAGCGCGGCTTGAACACGGGCGCGGGCGGTTCCGCCGGGAACGTCGTGGCAGTCGAGAGTGGCGTCGAGGGTGATGGCGTCGTAGAAGTCGGCGGTGAACTCCTCGCCGAACTGGCGCAGCTCAGGGAGGGTGAGCTCGGCGAGCTCGACGCCTTTTTCAAGCGCGAAGCGGACGGCGTTGCCGACTTTCTCATGTGCGGTGCGGAAGGGCACGCCCTTGTGGACGAGGTAAGTGGCGGCGGCCATCGCGTTCAGGTAGCCGGATTGCGCGGCGATGCTCATGCGGTCCATGTTGAACCGGAGCGCAGCGGTGAAGCGCGCGACGAGCGCGAGCATCTGCGGCACGAAATCGACCTGGAAGGCAGGCTCCTGCGTCTCCTGCATGTCCTTATTGTAGGCGAGGGGCAGGCCTTTGAGCTGCAACGTGACGGCCTGGGCGGCGGCGTGGATGCGGCCGACCTTGGCGCGGAGCAGCTCAGCGAGATCAGGATTTTTCTTCTGGGGCATGGCGCTGGAGCCGGTGGAGAAAGCCTCCGGCAGTTGGACGAAGCCGAACTCGGCGGTGCCGAAGAGGGTGATTTCCTCAGCAAAACGGCTGAGGTGGAGGCCAACGAAGGTGAGCGCGTGGAGGTATTCGAGCAGAAAGTCGCGGTCGCTGGTAGCGTCCATTGAGTTGGCCGTGGGCGCGGAGAAGCCGAGCTCGCGCGCGACAATGTTGCGGTCGAGCGCGAGAGTTGCGCCGGCCACTGCGCCCGAGCCGAGCGGGCAGAAGTTGAGACGCGCGGCGCAATCGGTGAGGCGCGCGGCGTCGCGGAGGATCATTTCGACGTAGGCAAGCAGCCAGTGGGCGATGAGAACGGGCTCGGCGCGCTGGAGGTGGGTGTAGCTGGGCATGACGGCGTCACCGGCGGCGCGTGCCTGGGCGAGAAGCGCGTTGGCCCATGCGGCGAGCGAGGCGGCGACGAGGGTGATTTGCCGGCGGACGTAGAGGCGCAGATCGGTGGCGATTTGCTCATTGCGGCTCCGGCCGGTGTGAAGCTTGAGGCCGAGGGGTCCGATGCGCTCGACAAGGGATAGCTCGACGAAGTGGTGAATGTCTTCGGCGGAGGGATGATTGCGGACCAGGGCGCGGCCTTCTTCCGAAGCGTGGTCGGCGGCGATGGCATCCAGCGCCGCGCGCAACTCCGTTGTTTCACCCTCTGTGAGGATGTTGGCCGCGCAGAGAGCGGACGCATGCGCTTTGCTGGCGGCGACTTCATCATTCAGCAGCCGCCAGTCAAAGACGATGGAGCGCTGCCACTGCTCGAATTCCTTGTCGAGCGGCTCGCGGAAGCGGCCGGACCACATTTTGACGGATTGGTTTTCGTTCGACATCGATTTCAGTCTATTTCTTCTCCGGTGCGCTGTTGAGCCGGGGCATTTCGCTGCCCTGGGTGAGGGTGAGAAGTCCGGATGCGGCGTAGGTCAGCAGCTTTTCGCGCGTATCAGCGATGTCAAGATTGCGCATGGTGAGCTGGCCGATGCGGTCGCGCGGGGAGAAGCTGGATTCAGTCTTCTCCATGCTGAGGCGATCGGGGTGGAAGGTGAGGTTGGGCGACTCGGTGTTGAGGATCGAGTAGTCATTGCCGCGGCGCAGCTCGAGTGTGACCTGGCCGGTGACGGGTTTGGCGACCCAGCGCTGGGCGGACTCGCGGAGCATGATGGCCTGTGAGTCAAACCAGCGGCCCTGGTAAAGCAGGCGGCCAAGCTTGCGGCCGTTGTCGCGGTACTGCTCGATGGTGTCCTCGTTGTGGATGCCGGTGATGAGGCGCTCATAGGCGATGAAGAGCAGGGCCATGCCGGGGGCTTCGTAGATGCCGCGGCTTTTGGCTTCAATGATGCGGTTTTCGATCTGGTCGCTCATGCCCAGGCCGTGGCGGCCGCCAATGCGGTTGGCTTCAAGCAGCAGCTCGACGGGGTCGGTAAACTCGCGGTGATTGAGCGCGACAGGGAAGCCTTCTTCAAAGCGGACGGTGACTTCTTCGCGCGGGATGGAGACATCATCGCGCCAGAAGGCCGTGCCCATGATAGGAACGACGATTTTGACCGAGGTGGAAAGATGCTCGAGATCTTTTGCCTCGTGGGTTGCGCCGAGGAGGTTGGAGTCAGTGGAGTAGGCCTTCTCGGCGGACATTTTGTAGGCGAAGCCGCAGCGCTGCATGTAGGCCGACATCTCGGCGCGGCCGCCCAGCTCGTGGATGAAAGCCGTGTCGAGCCAGGGCTTGTAGATCTGCAGGCCGGGATTGACGAGCAGGCCGTAGCGATAGAAACGCTCGATATCATTGCCCTTGAAGGTGGAGCCGTCGCCCCAAATGTTGACGCCGTCCTCCTGCATGGCGGCGACCAGCATGGTGCCGGTGACGGCGCGCCCGATGGGAGTGGTGTTGAAGTAGGGCAGGCCGGCGGTGGTGATGTGGAATGCGCCGGACTGCAGCGCGGCGATGCCTTCGCGCACCAGCTGGCTGCGGCAGTCGATGAGGCGTGCCTTCTCCGCGCCGTATTCGAGGGCGAGGCGCGGGATGGCCTCGTAATCGGTCTCGTCGGGCTGGCCGAGGTTGGCCGTGTAGGCGTAGGGGATTGCGCCCTTCTGCCGCATCCAGTGGAGGGCGGCGGAGGTGTCGAGCCCGCCGGAGAAGGCAATGCCGACGTTTTGGCCGACGGGCAGGGATTCAAGAATTACGGACATGCGTAAAAAACCTCTTTGAGCTTCTAGCCGCTAGCTTCCAGCTGCGAGCCAAAATCTTGTTAAGAACCAATGCGTCTCGGGTTGTGAAAGAAAGCTGTGAGCTAAGCGCTAAAAGCTCTCACATTTGCGAGTCCGCCGAGAAGCAGAAGCAGCAGCGCTTTCTGCGCGTGGAGGCGATTTTCCGCCTGATCGAAGACGATGGACTGCGGGCTGTCGATGACGGCGTCGGTGACTTCCGCACCTCGGCGCGCGGGCAGGCAATGCATGAAGACCGCACGGGGCGCGGCCTTCTGCATGAGCGCGTCATTAACCTGGAACGGGCGGAAGATAGGCGCGCGCTTGGTGGACTCGTGCTCGAAGCCCATGCTGACGCAGACGTCGGTGTAGACGGCGTCCGCGCCTTCGACGGCGGCCTGCGGGTCCTGCACCAGGCGCAGCTCGCAGTGGTTGGCCTCGGCGCGTTCGCGGGCAAGGGTGACGATTTCGATGTCGGGCGAGTAACCGCGCGGCGTTGCGACGGTGATGTTGACGCCGAGCTCGGCGCCGGTGAGCATGAGCGACTGGCAGACGTTGTTGCCGTCGCCGACATAAGTGAAGTTGAGGCCGGCGGCGGAGCCGAAGTGCTCTTCGAGGGTCATGAAGTCGGCAAGGGCCTGGCAGGGGTGCTCGAAATCAGAGAGCGCGTTGATAACGGGCACGCGCGCGTTGGCGGCCATCTCGGTGATGGTGTCATGCGCGTAGGTGCGCAGGACGATGACATCGACCCAGCGCTCAACGTTGCGCGCGATGTCGGCGATGGACTCGCGCTCGCCGAGGGGCGAGTTGGTTTGGTCAACAAAAATGGCGTTACCGCCCATGGTGTTGATGCCGGCCTCAAAGCTGAGGCGGGTGCGCAGGCTGGCCTTCTCAAACATGAGGACCATCTGTTTCGCGTCAAGTGCGTGGCGGAAGTCGCGCGGATTGAGCTTGACCTCATGACCGAGCTTGAGGATGGCGCGGACCTCGGCGCTGGAGAGATCGGCGATGGAGCAGAGGTCTTCGCCGGCCATGCGCGCTGCTGCGGCAAGGATGTCAGGATCCTGATGGACGGGAACGGCGTGCGGGCGAGATGCGACGGCGGATTTACTGGCCACGGCTCTCTTCTCCTTTGGATTGGATTGCGGCGGGTGCGGCATTCTGCGCGAAGATTTCGTCGAGGGCCTCGATGGCGGTGTCAACGTGCGCGCGGGTTAGCGTGAAAGGTGGTAGGAAACGCAGCGCCGTGTCACTGGTGCAGTTGATGAGGATGTGGCGCTTGAGCATCTCCGCGACGATGAGCTTGCCGAGCGCGGCGGAATCGACTTCGGCGGCGAGCATGAGGCCCTTGCCGCGCACGTCAATGATGGCCGAATGACGCGAAGCAAGGTCGCGCAGGCGGGACTGGAAGTAGTCGCCGACTGCTACGGCGTTGGCGAGGAGATTTTCCTTCTCGATGGTGTCGAGGACGGCGATGGCGACGGCGCAGGCCAGCGGCCCGCCGCCGAAGGTGGTGCCGTGCATGCCGGGATGGATGGCGCGCGCGACCTCCTCCGTGCAGAGGATTGCGCCGAGGGGAATGCCGCCGGCGAGAGGCTTGGCGACGGTGGTGATGTCAGGCAGAATGCCGTAATGCTGATAGGCAAACCATTTGCCGGTGCGGCCCAGGCCGGACTGAATTTCGTCGATGACGAGCAGCGCGCCGGTGGAACTGGCCAGAGCGCGGGCTTCGTCGAGGAACTGCTGCGAGAGCGGACGGATGCCGCCTTCGCCCTGGATGGCTTCGACGAGAATGGCGCAAACGTCGGTGGAAAATTTGGCGCGGAGATCGGCCACGTCATTGAAGCGGACGAAATCGACGCCGGGCAGGACGGGGCCGAATGGCTCGCGGTATTTGGCCTTGTGGGTGGTGGAGACAGCGCCGAAGGTGCGCCCGTGAAAGCTCTGCTCGAGCGCGAGGAACTTTGTGCCGATTTGTTTGCCCTCTCTGCGCAGCAGCCCGGCGTGAGCGCGCGCGAACTTCAGCGCGCCCTCCCAGGCCTCAGTGCCAGTGTTGGCGAAGAAGGCGCGGTCAAGACCGGCGCGCTCCGTGAGACGCAGGGCAAGCTCGGCCTGGCCCTCATGGAAATAGAGGTTCGAGATGTGAATCAGCGCGCGGCTCTGGCGGTCGATGGCCTGCTGGATGGCCGAGTGGCCATAGCCGAGGGCGTTGACGCCGATGCCGCTGAGCAGGTCAAGATAGCGCTCGCCGTGCTCGTCGATGAGGTGCACGCCTTCGCCCCCCACAAAGAGGATGGGATTGCGCTCGTAAGTGGGAAGCAGGAGCCGCTCTTCGGCGGCGCGAATCTGTTCGAGTTTGGTCACTGCGAAATCTCCTCAGGCGACCATGACTTCAGTGCCGTGGGCTACGCGGGAGCTGCACAAGTCGGGCAGGGAGGATGCAGCCTCCGCAGGTAAGATGCGAACGCGCTTGACGCCGTTCAGGAGTGCTTCACGACAGGCCGCGAGCTTGGGTAGCATGCCGCCGGAGATGACGGAGGATTGCGCCATTTCTGCGATCTGATCGATGGAGAGCCAGCGCATGACTTCGCCGTTGGCGGCTTTGACGCCGGGCACGTCGGTGAGGAAGACCAGCGCATCGGCATGGCAGGCGACGGCGCAGGCGGCGGCCATTTCGTCGGCGTTGATGTTGTAGTACTGGCCGTCAAAGCCGAGGGCGAGCGAGGAGAAGACGGGCACGCCGGAGAGCTTCCAGATGGCGTCAATCCAGCGCACGTCGCTCGATGCGATTTCGCCTACGAAGCCGAGGTCGGGCGCGGTGCGTTTTTTGCGCGCGCGGAAGACGAGGCCGTCGCCGCCGGTGAGACCGACGGCGGGCTGGCCGAGCGCGCCGAGCGCAGCCACGACGCCCTTGTTGACCTTGCCGGCGAGAACCATGAGCGCGACATCGCGGGTTTCCGCGTCCGTGACGCGCAGGCCGGCGATGAACTCGCTCTGCTTGCCGAGGGCCTTGAGGGTCTGCGTGAGCTGCATGCCGCCGCCGTGGACGACGGCGACCTGGTGACCGTCGCGGACGAGTTCGGTGATGGCGCGCATGCAGCCCCCGAAGAGCTGGGCGTCCTGCAGACCCGCGCCGCCGAGTTTGACCACGTATTTCATTCGAGGCCTTCCGCCTCATTCCAACCGAGCATGAGGTTCATGTTCTGCACGGCCTGGCCGGAGGCGCCTTTCAAAAGATTGTCGAGACAACTGACGACGACGGCGCGGCGGCCTTCGGCGTCAAGCTGGAAGCCGATGTCGGCATAACTGGTGCGCACGGAGTGCTGGATTTGCGGCAGGCCGTTGTCATAGAGACGGACGAGCGGGCTGCCGGCGAAGAAGTTGCGATAGACCTCGGCCACGGCTTCGCGCGTCTGCGGCTGAAGGAAGCGCACGTAAAGGGTGGAGAGGATGCCGCGCGGAATGGGCAGCAGATGCGGCGTGAAGACGAGCTGGCCCGTGCTGAGGCCGACCTGTTCAAGGACCTCGCCAGTGTGGCGATGGGTGAAGACACCGTAGGCGGAGAGATTGTCGGCCGCGTACATGAAATGGGTTTTGGCTGTGGGGGCCTTGCCCGCGCCGCTGACGCCGCTTTTGCTATCGGCAACGATGCCGCAGTCGAGATCGACAAGGCCCGCGGCGACGAGCGGGCGCAGCGCGAGGATGACGGAGGTGGCATAGCAACCGGGGTTGGCGACAAGATCGGCCCGGGCGATGCGGGAGCGATGCAGCTCCGGCAGGCCGTAGACGGCGCGGGCCTGTGTGGACGCGGCAAGGGCCGCGTCAGCGTCGTGAAAGCCGTAGACGGCGCGGTTGGCGTCCTCAGTGAGCCGCCATGCGCCGCTGAGATCGATGACGCGCAGACCGCGGGAGAGTGCCTCAGGGACCCACTCGCGAGACTGCTCGTGCGGCGTGGCGAGGAAGAGGATTTCGACGCCGCGCTCAGCCAGCAGCTCCCAGTAGAAGGGCTCAAGCTTCAGATTGCGGCTGCCGGAACTGCCGGCGAGCTGGGGATGAATCTCGGTGAGCGGAATGCCGCCCTGTGCCGCGTCCTTTTCGTCCACGCGGCCGGCAAAGACCGGCGGCTTTGCGGCGAGGCGGGGATGGTGAAGTAGGAGGCGCGCGAGTTCCGCGCCCGCGTACCCGGTGACGCCGACGACCGCGGTTTGTGCGGAGGTCTTCATGCTTCCAGCATCCTTCTGAGGCGGGATTCGACTTCGGCCGCGCGGCGCGCGTCTGGGCAGATGACGAGCACGGTGTCGTCGCCGGCGAGGGTTCCGACGACCTCGGTCCACTGTTCGCGGTCGAGCGCGGCGGCCACGGGCTGCGCGCCGCCCATGGCGGTGGAGAGGACGACCTGATTCATGGCCTGGCGGGCGCGGAGGCCGAAGCTCTCCAGCATTTCTGTGATCGAGGGCGGTGCATCGTCGGCGACCGAGGCGTGGCCATTGCCGTTGCCGTTGGGCAGGGCGTAGCCGCCGGGGCCTTTGGAGAGGCGAAGCTCGTGGATGTCGCGCGAGAGCGTGGCCTGGGTGACGGCAAAGCCGCGGCGGCGAAGCTTGCGACGCAGTTCGTCCTGGTTGGCGACCAGCGCGTGCCCCACCAGTTCCCGAATCGCGTTGTGCCGCTCGAATTTCATGCGCGCCTTTCAGGCAAACTGGAAAGCGCGGCTCAGGAAGCAGCCGCGCATGGATAAATATACAACGGCATGAATAAGTATGCAAGTTGCCTTTCCGGGTTCGCCGGGGCAGGCCTAGACGGGGTGGCTTTGAATGATGGCGTGGCGGCGCTTGAGCTTGAGGAAAGGGGTTTCAAGCCAGCGGTAAGAGGCCGAGGCCAGCAGGATGCAGAGCGCGAGGGCGATGGGCGCTTGCAGCAGGAAACTTGGGAAGGGAAGCGCGAGGCGGCGGGGCGTGACAAGGAAGACGAAGTGGATGGCGAGGGCGTGGAAGACATAGAGGCCGTAAGAGATGCGGCCGAGATAAACGGCCCATGCGGGAAGTTTGGCGGCGGAGATGCCGAGCAGGCCGAGAAGGACGAGGACTGCGCCGAGCGCGCCGAGGGCGTAGCCCGCCATGAGCGCCCAGGGGCCGGGATTGCCGAGCGGGCCGATGCGGACATGGAAGACAAAGCAGGCGACGAACCAGCCGAGGGCGGCAACGGCGAGCAGCAGGCAACGCTGCCAGGGGGCGAAGTGCGGCACGCGGCCGCGAAGGACGAGGGAGAGAAGGATTCCGGCGGCGAAGCACTCGAACTGGACGAAGGAGTTGTACCAGATGGGCGCGTCGGTGGCGTGGATGCGGCCGAAGTGGAAGAGGAGGATGTTCGAGACGAGGATAAGCGCGGCCGAGAAGGCGTAAAGCAGGCGGCGGTTGAGGAATTTGAGGAGCCAGGGAGCGACGAGGTAGAACTGCTCCTCGACCGAGATGCTCCAGAGGGGAAAGATGAAGCTGGGAATCCAGCCGTGCTGCGCGAAGTACCATGCGCCGAGGAAGACGGCGAACCAGCCGATGCGCGCGGCGACATGAATGCCGCCGCCAGCCAGCAGCGTGATGAGGAAGGCGAGGGCGAGCGCGAAGTAGTAAAGCGGCCAGATGCGGAGGATGCGGCGGAGATAGAACTGGCCGACGCGAACGGTGGCAGTGGCCTGTTTCTCGCGCAGCAGCAGCTCGGCGATGAGGAATGCGCTGAGGGTGAAGAAGAGGCTGAGGCCGAAGCGGCAGGCGCCTATGACGGAATAAAAGGCGTGCGTGAGTGGGCCGAGCGCGGCCGTGAGGCGTGCCTGCGAACCGGACACGATAAGCAGCTGGAGAAAATCGTAATGATGAATGAAGACCAGGAGGAAGGCGAGGAAGCGGACGACGTCGAGCTCTGGCAGGTAATACCGCTTGGATGTTGAAGCCGGGGCATCCACGGGTTGCGTCCTCGTTCGCGACAGGTTTATTGAGGCGGCGGGCCGGGCGAAGGCTCGAAAAATGGTAGCACGGCGCGCGAAGGGCCGCGGCGGAGAGGGCTCGCGCGGGGCGCGGGACGCTGATACACTCTCGAATGGCTGCGGAGGGCGGGCGGCCGAAGGGTGAGGCGAAGCGCGAGACGATGAGTGCAGGGGACCCGCTTTCAACGATCAACGATCTGTTTCTCCGCGTGGCGGCGGCGAGGAATCCCTGCGCGGTGCAGCGGCAGGACGCGTTGGGAAACTGGTTTCCGATCTCGTCGGACCAGGTATACCAGCGCGTGCGCCGGCTGGGGCAGGCGCTTCTGGAGTGGGGCGCGAAGAAGGGCGACCGGATTGCGCTCATCAGCGAGAACCGCTGGGAGTGGGCTGTGGCGGACTTTGCCACGCTGGCGATTGGCGCGGTGAATGTGCCCATTTACCCAACGCTGACAGGCGAACAGATTGCGGCGCTGCTGCGGGACGCGGACAGCCGGATTGCGCTTGTGTCTTCGCGGGCGCAGTTGGACAAGCTGAGCGCGGTGCGAGGCCAGACGCCGCTGGAGCGCGTGGTGATGATGGACGCGCAGACGCCGGAGAGTGCGATTGCGCTGAGTGAAGTGCTGGCGGGCGCGGACGAATGCGGCGCGGAGCGCGATGCGGTGTTCGATGCGCTGGCGCGGCAGGCGCGGTCCGAGGACCTGGCGACGCTGATTTACACGTCAGGCACCACGGGCGAGCCGAAGGGCGTGATGCTGACGCACGGCAACATTGCCGCGAACCAGAATTTTGCGGCGAATGAGTTTCACTTTGATGCGGCGGACGCGTGCATTTCATTTCTGCCGCTGTCGCACATCACGGCGCGCGCGCTCGATTACATCATGTATGGGTGCGGTGCGCGGGTTTGCTACTGTTCGCACTTCGACAAGCTGCCGGAGGCGATGAAGCAGGTGCGGCCTACGGTGATTGTGGGCGTTCCGCGCGTGTATGAAAAGATTCGCCAGGCGGTGGAGCTGAAGTCCCAGGCGTCGCCAGTGAAGAAACGGATTCTGGCGTGGGCCCTCGGCGTGGGCGCGCGGCATGCGGATGCGGTGTATGCGGGGAAACAGCCGGACTCGCCGGCGTGGAAGCTGGCGCGGAGACTGGTGTATGGCAAGGTTCGCGAGGCCTTCGGCGGGCGGGTGCGGTTGTTCATCTCCGGCGGCGCGCCGCTGGGCATGGAGACGGCGAAGTGGTTCGCATCGGCGGGGATTGCGGTGTGGGAGGGGTACGGGTTGACGGAGACCTCGCCGGTGATTGCGCTGAACAATCCGGAGAAGCAGCGAATGGGCTCAGTGGGCAAGCCGATTGCGAATGTGGAGCTGAAGTTTGAAAAGGACGGCGAGCTGCTGACGCGCGGACCGGCGGTCTTCGCGGGCTACTGGCAAAGGCCGGAGGCGACGGCAGAGTGTTTCGATGCGGAGGGCTGGTTCCGCACCGGGGACATCGGGCATTTGGACGCGGACGGGTTCCTCTACATTACAGATCGCAAGAAAGAGCTGCTGAAGACCTCGGGCGGAAAGCTGGTGGCGCCGCAGCCGATTGAGAACAAGCTGAAGCTGAATTATCTGGTGGCGCAGGTGGCGCTGGTGGGCGATCGGCACAAGTTTTTGTCGGCGCTGATTTCGCCGAATTTTGCCGCGCTGGAAGCGTGGGCACGGCAGCATGGCGTGGAAGCGAAGAACCGCGCGGCGCTGGTGGCCGACAGCCGCGTGGTGGCCGTCTATGCGGAGATTGTGCGCGAGGCGAACGCTGGACTTGCGAACTTTGAGGCGATCAAGCGTTTCCGTCTTGTGGCCGAGGAGTGGTCGCAGGAGACGGGCGAGCTTACGCCGTCGATGAAATTGAAGCGGCGCGTGATTACGGCTCAGTATGCCGATGCGGTCGCCGCGCTCTACGCGGACGAAGCAACCGCACGCGGCGAATAGGCGAGGCGAGCTGCGCGGATTGCTGGCGCGAGGCACGGGGCCAGCCTCCCATGCGCTGCAGAGCACGGAAGAAGGGCGCGCCCCATGCGCCGATGGCGAGAATGCTGCCGAAGAGAATGACGGCGTCAACGCTGAGGCGTCCGGCGCGGGTCCAGTAGGCGTCGGGCTCCAGGTTGAGCCAGAGGGCGAACTCGTCGAGGGTAAGCGCCGCGCCAACGCCGTAACTAACGGACATGAGCCGGCTGAAAAAGATGGACAAGGGCGAGTGAGAGCGGCCGAGGTCGAGCAGCCAGCCGTAACCAACGAACAGAAGGATAAGGATGCCCCAGACAAGGTGATGGATGTGCATACCGCGCACCATGACCCACTGGAAGGGGCCACGGTTTTGAAGGACAAGATGGACCAGCAGTCGCACGCCCAGGAAGGTGATGAAGAAAGAGACCGAGGCGAGAAACATGCGGCGGCGGGGACGGTCCGGGATGGTGGCGCGGACGAGATAGCCGAGGCGCGTCAACTGCAGAAGGACCAGCAGGAGGACGACGACCATGCTGGCGAAGATAAGCAGAAGGATTGCGCCGCTTCCAGGCATAAGCTATTGAACCACTTCGGAGGGGCGAATCCAAAGCGCGATGCGGGGCGCGCGAGGGGCGGTGCCGCGGGTCGCCACGAAAAATGGGCCCGCGCGAAAAGAGGCAGCGCCGAGATGGGATTCCGCTTTACAGAGGCGGAGTACACTGGACGGGGCGTGCGGCGCGGGGATTCGCCGAGAGCCGCGCACTTTTACTCAAATTGCTTTTCCCGGGCGCGGGCGGCGATATGGCCTGGCCCTTTTTGAGGAGGATACGAATCGATGCGAGTGGCATTGTTGACCGGCGGTGGCGATTGCCCCGGCTTGAACGCGGTGATTTATGCCGCGGTGCGCAAGGGGATTCAAACCTACGGCGATGAGTTTCTGGGGTTCTTGAACGGGTGGCGCGGCGTGCTGGACGACCAATGGATCCCGCTGACCTTGGAGAGCACCGATGGGATTCAGTTAAAGGGCGGCACGATTCTGCACTCATCGCGGACGAATGTGAAGAAGATTCCGGGTGGCATTGAGAAGGCGCAGGAGGTTCTGAAGAAGAACAAGATTGACGCGCTGATTGCACTGGGCGGCGACGATACGCAGTCGGTGACGCTGTTCCTGAGCGAGAACGGCGTGCCCAGCGTGGGCGTGCCCAAGACGATTGACAACGACATCAACGGCACGGACATGACCTTCGGCTTTGACACTGCGGTGATGATTGCGACCGAGGCCGTGGACCGCATCCACACGACTGCGGACTCGCACAATCGCGTGGTGGTGGTGGAGGTGATGGGCCGCGACGCGGGCTGGATTGCCTACGCCTCGGGCGTGGCCGGCGGGGCGCACGTGATTCTGGTGCCGGAGCTGGAGATCGACATTGATCACGTTTGCGCGCTGCTGAAGTACAACTACGACCACGGCAAGCATTATGGCGTGGTGGTGGTGGCCGAGGGCTGCCACCTGCCGAGCGTGGGCCAGGTGACGGGCTCGGCGGAGGTGGATGCGTTTGGACATGCGCGGCTTTCGGGCATTGGAGAGGCCCTGGCGGACGTGATTGAGCAGAAGACGGGCTTTGAAACGCGCTCAGTGAACCTGGGTCATACGCAGCGGGGCGGCGTGCCCACGGCGTTTGACCGAGTACTGGGCCAGCGCTACGGCCTGCACGCGATCGACATGGTGCACCAGAAGAAGTGGGGCCGGATTGCGGTGCTGCACGGAATGGACATCACGGACATCACGATCAAGGAAGCGATTTCAACCAATCGCCGGCTGGACGAGCGCTTTTTCAGCGTGATTCGTTCGCTGGAAGCGAAGGTATAGCGGGCGGATTTTCAGGATCTGAGAGCCATCCTCGAAGCGCGGGGATGGCTCTTGTGGTTTTGGGCTGGCGAAGCCGCGAAGGAGAAGGCCGCGTGCGCTATCGCATATACGAGGAGGGGGACTTCGACGCGCTTTATGCCGTCGAGGAAATCTGCTTTGCGCCGCCGTTTCGCTTTGGCCGCGCGGCGATGCGGCGCATTGTGGAGGAGCCGAAGACGGCCACGTGGATTGCAGAAGATGAGGAAGGAATGGCCGGCTTCGCGGTGGTGGAGTGGTTCCGGACGCGCGCGGGAATGTCGGCGTACATCCAGACCATCGAGGTTCTGACGCAGAAACGCGGGCAGGGTGCGGGACAGGCGCTGTTAGAACTGATGGAACGGTCGGCGCGCGAAGCCGGCGCACAGGCCATCGGTCTGCATGTGGACGCGGAGAACGCGGGGGCGATTCGGCTTTACGAGCGGCAGAGTTATGCATGCGACGGCAGGCGCGAGGGCTACTATCCGCAAGGGGGCGCGGCGCTGATTTACGCGAAGCGGCTGGACGGGTGACGGCCGGTGATGCGGCCGGCGGGCTAGTCCGCGGCGCTTGGCGGCTTTTGCTGCTGCATCTGCCGGGCGACGGCCTGGACGCGGCGGAAAACACGGAGCAGATTGCCGCCGAGAATCTTGCGGCAATCCTCAGGCGAGTAACCACGCGCCATCAGCGCGGCGGTAATTTTGGGCAGGCCGGCGGGCGAGTCGAGGCCCTGCGGAAGCTGGCCGTCGACGCCGTCGAAGTCCGAGCCGAGGCCGACGTGATCGACGCCGGCGACCTTGGCGATGTGATCAATCTGGTCGACGACATCGGAGATGGGTGGGCGCGGGATGCGGTCGGCAAACTTCCGTTGCAGCTTGGAGATTGCGCCGTCGGGAATGGGCTTGCCCTCGGTTTTGTACTTGTTCTTAAGGGCTTGAACGGCTCTTTCCACTTCAGGCTTCTGCGCGATCTGCGCGTCGCGATAGGCCTGCGAAACGAAGGCAGAGTAAAAGTTGACCTGGACGACGCCGCCGCCGGAGCCGGGACCGCCCGAACGTGCCACGGCGCGGAGCATGTCGTCGGTCATGTTGCGCGGGGCGTTGCAGAGGGCGCGCGCGCCGGAGTGCGAGGCGATGACAGGCGCGCGGCTGACAGCCACGGCGCGGTAGAAGGTTTTGTCGGAGACGTGCGAGATGTCGACCATCATGCCGAGACTGTTCATCTCGCGGACAACCTGGACGCCGAAGCCGGAGAGGCCGTCTTTGGTGTGCGGCACGGAGGCGTCGTCGGCGTCGCCGGAGGAGTCGGCCCAGCCGTTGGAGTTGGCCCAGGTAAGGGTCATGTAGCGCACGCCGAGGGTGTAATACTGGCGCAGCAGGGCCAGCGAATCCTCGATGGAGTGGCCGCCCTCGATGCCCATGAGCGCGGCGAGCTTGTGCTCGCGGTGAGCGCGGAGAATATCGGCGGGCGAGGAGGCGAAGAGCATTTCTTTCGGATGGCGCGCGACCTGCTGCTTGACCGCATCGATGAGGATGAGAGTGCGGCGTGCGTAATGGCCCTTGTACTGGTCGGGGTCGACCCAGATGGAGAAGAACTCCGCGCCGAGGTTGCCCTTGCGCGCGGTGGCCAGGTTGAAGTTGCCGCCGTTGAGCGGGTCGGAGAGGTCGAAGCCCTCGTCGACGAAGCGCTGCGGGGTGTCGGCGTGGGTGTCGATGACAATGGCGGACTGCTGCACTTGTGCGGATGTGAGTTTTTTGGTCATGTGCGGGAGCGCGGGTGAGACGGGGTGGGCCGGGGGTTGAGCCGGGATCTGCACTGGGGTTTGGGCGCAGAGGAACCCGGGCGTGGCGAAGAGCAGGGCGATGGGAAGCAGGGCAAGCGAGCGGGGCTGCATAGGGTTGGGGAAAGTGTAACGCAGGGGACGAGCAAGCAGGGATGAGGGGCCAGGGAACCGTGGCGGGCGTGAGTTTCTGCTTTCCCAGCTCCCAAAAGCGGGACCTGGGGCACCCAGAGTTAGCGGTAGAGTTTACTGCCTCGGACCTGAGCCACCCGCCATTGACTCATCAGAGCTTGACTCTCGCTATAAACTAGAGTAATTTTATGTTACGGGTGAGTTATATCTCTCCCCTTTCAGGTTCTCTGAACTAAGGCAGTTACTCTGAAGTGTCCCTTCCTCTTAGCCCTTTAAATACATGAGGGTCCCTATGATAGTTTCCAAAGTTCAAAGACAGTCAAAAGTCAAAACCTCGCCTGCCAGCAAGTCGACAGCACCGGAAATCTCCGCTTCGCAAGACAGGATCAGAGAGCGGGCATTCCATATCTATGAAAGCCGCGGCAGCGAACCCGGCAACGACATGCAGGACTGGCTCCGCGCCGAGCGCCAAATTCTGGCGCGCTGAAGCAGCCCCATTCAGCTATCGAAGGCCGAAGGGAGAAGTTGTGGATTGCCCAGTCTGTAAGCGTCTCGAACGAACCTTTGAAGGTTGGAACAGCGAGTGCATAAGGGCTCGTTCTTCTCTATATTCCGGCGTCAGCTCCAGGTTCGCTGCCTATGACAACGTCGAGATGGAGCGTGCCAGAAGCGAGCTGCAAATGCACCGCTCGGTATGCGCCTTCGTCGATACGACGCCTGCAGGGTTGCGTCCCGTTTCTGCGGCGCGGGCCTCTGCAATCACCGCGACGCGACCAGCCGCTCCGCCTCCATTAGGTTCAGCACGATATCGTTGATCCGCGTCAGATATGGTTCACCCGCCCACTGAACGTGATGAAGTGAAGAGTCATCCGCCTTCTGGAACCGCTTCAGACCGTATGGCGTGGTCCCATCGTAGTCCAGGCGAAACCTTGTCCACAGACCCGCTCATCGCGATCAAACCGCGATGAACGGGGCACAGTTCCTGCGACCACGAAGCGTTTATTCAGAACTGATGAGCGGGCCACCTGCCCTTTCAATACAATTGGTGGATGGACAAAAGTGTAGAGCAAGATCCCAGGGTCTATTTCGCTGCCGAGAGAACGTTCTTAGCCTGGATTCGCACGGGACTCGGCTTGATCGGGATAGGATTCGCCGTCAGCCGCTTCGGCCTGTTTTTCCGGCAATTAAGCGCAAGCGAATCCCACTTGCCCACTCGCGCCACCGGCCTATCGGTCTGGTCCGGGGTGACTTTGGTGGGATTAGGCGTGGTCGTCATCCTCAGTTCCGTCCTGCGACATTTTCAACTCATTCGTGAATTGAAGTCAGGCATCTGGATACCGGGGCGGGTGTCGAGGGATGCCGTGGTGTTGGGACTGCTGTTGGCTGGCGCTGGAATCGGCATGTGTATATATCTGATCCTCGCACGCTAGGCGGGCGATGCCTCATCCTAACCCCTGAACATGGGTGCCCCGCAGCCTGCTGGTCAACCATCATCCCCTCGGACCTGGGCACCCGCCATCCTAAAACACGTTGCAGCCCACCACAAGATGAGTGTGGAGGAGTTGCTGAAGTTGCTGGGTCTGTAAGTTAGTGCACTCGCAGCTCTCAGAAGCTTGCTTTCCCACATCTCCAACACCGGGAGATGTGGGGCACCCAGCGTTCGTGCGAAGGTCAAATCGCCAGATGCGGGCCACCCACCGAATCGGTTCGCGGCGAAATTGGTCTCTCCGTCCCCGGTCCCCGACGGCGAGGGACCGGGGGCACCCTCATCAAGATTTGGAATGGTCAACGGGACCGGGGCCACCCGCCACTCGCAGCTCTCAGAAGCTTGCTTTCCCACATCTCCAACACCGGGAGATGTGGGGCACCCAGCGTTCGTGCAAAGGTCAAATCGCCAGATGCGGGCCACCCGCCTGGCAAAAGACGCGGTGCTTACGCACCGCCAAGGGTTTTTGTGCTTGACAAAGCCTTCGTCCTTATCGAGGGGCACCCTCATCAAGATTTGGAATGGTCAACGGGACCGGGGCCACCCGCCGTTACCACTATTCAATTGACAGGCGCCTTACCCGGTTTCATCTTCCACTCTGAAAATGCAATTACGTACAAGACGATCAGGTTGACAAGCGGGATAATCATCAGCAGTGAAAGCGCTCCAGCAAACCCCGCCTTCGAGAAAATCTTCCAATACGGGATCACGAAGATTGGCAAAACTACAAAGATCGCCACAAACCCGGCGATAATGCGAATAATTGTCACTGAATCCAAGGTATCTCATCCTTCCCATTTGGAATTGGTTTATGGGCTTGGTTGAAAAGAAGGCTCGTCGCACAACGCAGCCAACACTATCCCCCTTGGTCCCGCTCAAAATAACGCGTCACCTCAGGGTTATTTGGGTTCACGCGAATAGTCCTTGGCGAATTGTGGGTGAAACTCGCTGCATATTCCTTTGCCTCAGGCAACGTAAGTTGAGGAATTATGTCCGATCCCTTAATCCACTTCCCGTTGCGTTCAAATTTGTAATACAGCTTGACTGATGAGCATCCCAACAACGGTTCATACGCGATTTGGCCGGTAACGAAGGCCGCGACGCGGATCCAACTTAAACTCGTCAAGTAAAGAAATAACCTGACAAGGGTCTTGAACGAATATGTAAGCAACAGCTCCCAATCCATATCAATCCAATTTGAAATGAAACTTTCGAGCGGTTCACTGCACTTTCAAACTCACTCAATCAGCGATGACACGTAGCATCCAGACTGCACAACGAGTTGACCAGTTGTAGCCGCCATCTTCACTGGTATAAGCACCGTAGAATCGAAGGTTTCCCAAGCCCCATTTACAAATCCACTTCCCGATCCAAGTGCCGTTGCAGCCCAGTTCTTGGCAGTAGCTTTAAGAAAACTATGGGCCGCAGTTTCTTCCCCCTTCTCTACAAGCTTATCCTCGCCTGCTTGGACCGGATTTGTATCATATAGAGGTGATAAGTAACTTCCCCAATTGTAGAATTTGCCATCCGGTGTGCTGTTGATCTTATTCAGGCAGTCTTGTTGCTTCTGCGCTTGTCCGCTGCCCGAGGTCCCGGGGTTACCGTTGCCGTAATAGTTGGGAAAGTTGAAGAAACTTCCGGGTGAACTTGGAAACTGCCCCATATCAGGAGAGTAATAATAATAACCTGACACAGAATAAATTGGATTGCCGTTGCTATCGATTCCCGTTTGGGTCGAGATTTCTCCATTGGATAACTGTTGGCCAGATCCTGGGTGCGTTATGACACTGAAACCGTAATCATCACTGTAGCAAGTGAAGCCGCCGTCCACTGAAAGGCCGCCAGAAGATACGCCAGCAAAGCACCACTCCTGCCCGGTCGGATCAATGAACGCCATAGGTTGATTCTCAACATAGGCATACCGGTCGAGAGATTGCGGGTCAGTCTGATCCACCGCTCCCCAGCCGTAAGGGTCCGGACTCAGCCAGCGGCCCGCTGAGGGGTCATACTTCCGGAAGAGATAGTCGTACACACCGGACCCGCCGGAGCCTGTCGCTACGTTCTGATCCTGGCCGGTGAAGCTGCGGTCCGGCGTGCTGCCCGACTCGTTGTACGTTTCCCCGAAAGGCGCGTAGGCCACTTTCGAGTAGACGGTGTGCGTACCCGTGGTGGCCAAGCGGCTCGAACCGAGCCAGTCTTTGTGACGAAGGAAATTCAATCCAGTAGAATTGTAGACCGCCGCCTCGCCGCCGGGAAGAGGCAGCGTGCCTTTGACCAGGCTACCCTTGTAAACCGCCAGCAGATCTCCCGATGGGCGAAACACAAATTGCGTATAGACGCCGCTGACGCCGGTCTCGACCATACGGCCCAGCGCGTCGTAAGTGGCCGTGGTGCTATTGACCGTAGCGGGCTGGTTGAGCGCGTCCCAGGTGAGCGTGGCGGGAGTGCTGGTCAACTGGTTGCCGTTCTTGTCCTACGTGGGCGCGGGCGAGGGTTTATGCCTGGTTTTGCACCGGGGGCGCGGGCGCATGAGGGCTTGAACGGCGGACTAGAATCGAAGTAGTCATGTCTGAATTTACGCATTTGCATCTGCATACGGAGTACTCGCTGCTGGACGGGGCGTGCGATGTGCACAAGCTGATGGACCGTGTGGCGAAGCTGGGCCAGAAGTCGGTGGCGATGACCGACCACGGGAACATCTACGGCGCGGTGCACTTTTTCAACGCGGCGAAGGAGAAGGGCATCAAGCCGATTCTGGGCTGCGAGCTGTATGTGTGCAAGGCGGAGGATCATCGGGCCGAGACGCCGAACCGCCCCAGCGACAAGGACCTGTCGCCGGGGGCCCCGCGCGGATCGGAATATAACCACCTGCTGGTGCTGGCCGAGAGCGAGGAGGGGTACAGGAACCTGATCCGGCTGACGAGCGAGGCGAGCCTGCACGGGTTCTATCGCAAGCCGCGGGTGAGCAAGCGCTATCTGGCCGAGCATGCGAAGGGGCTGATCGGCTTCAGCGGCTGCCTGAGCGGCGAGCTGTGCGAGGAGCTGATGGCCGGCCGCTATGAGAAGGCCAAGGGCGTGGCGCAGCAGTATGAGGACATCTTTGGGCGGGGGAATTTCTACCTGGAGATTCAGGACCAGGGGCTCAAGCAAGAGCAGCAGATTCAGGCGGAGCTTTTCCGGCTGGAAAAGGAGCTGGAGATTCCGCTGGTGCTGACCAACGACTCGCATTACCTGTGCGGCGAGGACCATCATGCGCACGACGTGATGCTGTGCGTGCAGACGGGCGCGAAGGTGCATGACGCGGAGCGATTCCGGTTCGACAGTGACCAGTTTTTTGTGAAGAGCGCCGACGAGATGGGAAGGCTGTTTCCGGACCAGCCGGGCGTGATGCAGCGGACGATGGAGATTGCCGAGCGATGCCACTTCAAGCTGCATCCGGTGAAGAATCCGTTTCCGCAGTTCGCGGTGCCGGAGGGGTACACCATCGACAGCTACTTTGAGCAGGTGTGCCGCGAGGGATACAAGAAGCGATTGGAGACGGCGATTCGGCACCTGGAGAGCCGCGGCCTGCTGCGCAGCCCGGTTCACGAGTACGATGCGCGGCTGGAGCGCGAGCTGGAGACGATCAAGCAGATGAAGTACGCGGGATATTTCCTGATTGTGTGGGACTTCATCAAGTACGCGCGGGACCACGGAATTCCGGTGGGGCCGGGGCGCGGGTCGGCGGCCGGCTCGCTGGTGGCCTACGTGATGGAGATTACGAATATCGACCCGCTGCAGAATGTGCTGCTGTTTGAGCGCTTCCTGAATCCGGAGCGCGTGTCGATGCCGGATATTGACGTGGATTTTTGCATGAACCGTCGCGGCGAGGTGATTGACTACGTGACGCGGAAGTACGGGCGTGAGCAGGTGGCGCAGATTATCACGTTCAACACGATGGCGGCGAAGGCCTCCATCAAGGATTGCGGGCGTGCGCTGGATATGCCGTATGGCGATGTGGACCGGATTGCGAAGCTGGTGCCTTCGACGATTGGGATGACGCTGGAAAAGGCGCTGGAGGAGAGCCCGGATCTGCGCAAGGCGTATGACAACGACAAGCAGGTTCGCGAGCTGATTGACACGGCGAAGAAGCTGGAAGGGCTGGTGCGCGGGCAGGGTGTGCATGCGGCCGGCGTGGTGATTGCGCCGCGACCGCTGACGGAGCTGGTGCCCGTGGCGCGGACCAAGAACGACGAAATTGTGACCGCCTATGACATGAAGGCGGTGGAGAAGATGGGCCTGCTGAAGATGGATTTCCTGGGCCTGACGACGCTGACGGTGATCGCCGATTGCCTGAAGCTGATTGCGCAGAGCCGGGCAGAGACGCTGGACATCGAGACGATTGCGCTGAACGACGAGGAGACTTACAAGAAGGTCTTCTACACCGCGCTGACCTCGGGGATTTTCCAGTTCGAGTCGGGCGGGATGCGCGACGTACTGCGGCGGTACAAGCCGGATTCAGTGGAGGACCTGACCGCGCTGAACGCGCTGTACCGGCCGGGACCGATCCAGGGCGGTATGATCGACGACTTTATTGAGCGCAAGCTGGGGCGGCGCAAGGTGGAGTACATGCTGCCGGAGTTGGAAGGGATATTGAAAGAGACACTGGGCGTGATTGTGTATCAGGAACAGGTGATGCAGATTGCGAACGTGGTGGCCAGCTACAGCCTGGGCGAAGCGGACCTGCTGCGCCGCGCGATGGGCAAGAAAAATGCCGCGGAGATGGCCAAGCAGCGCGAGCGCTTTATGGAAGGTGCTGCGGCGCGTGGCACTAAGAAGGATGTGGCGGGCGAGCTGTTTGACCAGATGGAGAAGTTTGCAGGGTATGGATTCAACAAGTCGCACTCGGCGGCCTATGCGCTGCTGGCTTATCAGACCGCGTATTTGAAGACGCATTATCCGGTGGAGTTTATGGCGGCGCTGCTGACGAGCGAAACGTCGAAGCCGGAAAACGTGGTCAAGTACATTGGCGAGTGCAGGGAGATGGGCATTGCCGTGGAGCCGCCGGATGTGCAGGTGAGCGGTGCGCAGTTCACGCCGCATGGAAATGCGATTCGCTTTGGCCTGGCTGCGGTGAAGAACGTGGGCGGCAATGCGATTGAGTCGATTGTGAGCGCGCGCGCGGAGGTGGGCGGGCGATTCGAAAGCCTTTGGGAGTTCTGCGAGAAGGTGGACCTGCGCGTGATGAACAAGCGCGTGATTGAGTCGCTGATTAAAGCGGGAGCTCTTGACTCGCTTGGGCAGCGCGGGCCGCTGATGGCCGCAGTGGACAAGGCGATGGAGCGCGCACAGAAGGCGCAGCGCGATGCGGCGCAGGGACAGACAGGACTGTTCGGGTTGTTCAACGAGGAGCCCGGCGCGGCGAAGAAGGGCGACGATTTGCCGAAGGTGGCGGACTGGGAAGAGAGCGAGCGGCTGGCGAATGAAAAGGAAGTGCTTGGTTTTTTTGTGTCGGGGCATCCGCTGGACAAGTACGCGGAGAAGCTGCGGAATTTGCCGGGCGTGATTACGGTGGCCGAAGCGCTGGAGCGCAAGCCAGCAGAGCGGCGCTGGGGTAAGGACGCAGACCCGGCGGACGAGCTGCAAGTGGCGGGCATGCTGCAGGGCCTGCGCGTGCAGAAGAGCAGGCGCGACCAGAAGCTCTATGCGCAGGCGGCACTGGAAGACGCGACCGGAAAGATGGACCTGATTTGTTTTTCGCGCGACTACGAGCGGCTGGCGGGCGCGCTGAAGATGGAAGCGCCTGTGGTGATTCGCGGCATGCTGATGGGCGAAGAGGATGCGGCGCCGAAGATTGCCGTGAGCGCGGTGCAGGCGCTGGATGATGTGCAGGTAAGGCTGCCGACGGGCGTGCGCATTCGCGTGAATCTAGATGGCGCGAGCGAAGAGGTGTTGGCGGCGCTGAAGAGCGCGGCGGATGCTTCGCCGGGACCGGGGAAGGTGATGCTGCAGTTCGAGAAGCAGGACGAGTACGCGGTGATTCTGGAGCCGGCGGAGATGAGCGTGGCCGCGGACCGCGGATGGATGGAGCGCGTCGAAGATCTGGTGGGGAAAGGTTCCGTGCAGGTTTACGGGTAACCGGCGCGGGTGGCGGCGAAGGCTAGCGTCGCAGGCGCTCTGCCTCAATGCGCAGAGACTCTGAAGTTAGCGGGCCGTTCTGCGCGGCAATTTGAACCGCAAAGTTGCCGAGCGTGGAGCTTTCCGCGTCGCCCGCTTCGACGGGCAGGCCGGTGTGTCGTGCAGTGAGGTGGAGCAGGAGCCGGTTACGGCTGCCGCCGCCGAGGACGTGAATGCGCGTGACCTGGCGACCGGTGATGCGTTGCAAATCCTCGAGGACTGTCGCGTAGCGCACAGCGAGGCTCTCGAGAATCAGGCGGGTGAAGCGGGGCTCGTTGCCGGGAGCGTCGGGGATACGTTCGGCGCCGGAGTCTGCGAGCTGCTGATTGACGCGCTCGCACATCTCGCCTTCGAGCAGGAGCGAATCGGCGTCGACGTTGAGAAGGGTGAGTGGCGCAGGTAGGGTCGCCGTTTCGCGAAGAAGATCGTCGAGCGATTGGCGATGGCCATGCGCGGCCCAGGTGTCCATGCACTGCTTCAGAATCCAGAGGCCGTTGACGTTGGTGTGGAAGAGGAATCCGCCGCCGGCCGCGCCCTGATGGGTGAAACGCGCGGCGAGAGCTTCGCGTGTCGTTATGGCTTCGCGAATATGCGTGCCGACGAGCGACCATGTGCCGCAGGAAATGTAAGCCACATCCTCGAGTGGTGCGGGAATGGCCGCGATTGCGGAGGCTGTGTCATGGCAAGCGGGTGCGATAAGAAGCGTCTCGCGAAATGCGGGGAGCTCTGCAAGCGCGCCACGGAGCGGACCGAGGATTGTACCAGTGGGAACGATGCGTGGAGCGGCGGCGACAGGAATGCCGAGTTGCGCGAAGAGCGATTCGGACCACGCTCCGGTGGTGAGACCGACGAGGCCGGTGTGGGTGGCGTTGCTGTATTCGGCCACGTTTGGCGCGCCAAGCCAGTGGAGGATGTATTCGGGCAGGCAGAGCCAGCGGGCGTGCGGGTCAACGCCGGAATCAGGGTCGGCGAGAAGTTGATAGAGGGTGTTGATGCGCAGGGGCTGCGCGCCGGTGGCGGCGAAGAGAGCTTCGGGTGCGACGAGGTCGTCGGCTGCGGCCTTGGATGCGACGGTGCGGTCATCGCGATAGCAGAAGGGATCGGCGAGAGGCGTGCCGTCCGGGCGGAGACGCACGTAATCGACGGCCCAGCCATCGACGGCGAGGGAAGCGATGCCCTCGGGCGCACGTTCGGCGGCGTGGCTCAGGCCTTCTTCAAGACCGGCAAGGATACGCGCGAGCGGCCAGCGGAGAGTGCTGCCCTGATGGACCGGGCCGTTAGGGATGCGGCGCACGAGGTCGATGTGAGGGCGGCCGTCGCGGAAGCGAAGCAGCGAGACGCGGCAGCTCTCAGCGCCGAGATCGATGGCAATGCGTGCGCGCGTATCCGGCGGCGACGCGGCGGAAGGCGAACTCACCGCAAGAAGGCCTCGGTAAGTCCGCCGTCGACGGGGATGATGTGGCCGGTGGTGCAGCGCGTGCGCGGACTGGCTAGGAACAGCAGAGCCTCGGCGCAGTCGACGGGGTCAATGGGCTGGTGGGTGAGCGTGCGCGCTGCATAAAAGCCGGCGAGCAGGTTGCGCAGCTCGTCGTCGGACATCGACTCTTCAAATGCAATGCCGTACTTGGTGAGAGACGCATGCACTCGGTCGCGCGGAAACATGGTGGAGCCTTTGACGACAGTGGCGGGGCTGACGGCGTTGACGCGCACGCGCGGTGCGAGCGAAACAGCAAGCTCGCGGACGAGGTGAGAGAGCGCGGCCTTGCTGACGTCATACGCTTCACTGCCGCGCTTGGGCACGATGGCGTTGGCGGAGCTGGTGAGAACGATGGAGGCGTCGAGCGCCTGTTCGTCAAAGAGGTATGCGGCTTCCATGGCGAGCAGATAATTCGCAGTGACGTTGATTTCAAGCGTGGAAGCCCACTGCGCGTCGGAGATGACGCCGTCAGGGGAAGACGGAAAAAGCGCCGCGGTGTTGATGAGGATATCGAGGCCGCCGAAGGCGACGACGGTGGCGCGGATGGCGTCGGCGATGGCTTCGCGTCGGCGAATATCGACAACCGTGGAGGCGAAGAACTCCTTGCTGGTGACGGAGGCGAGCTCAGCGGCGACGGCTGCCGCGGCGGTTTCGTCGCGGTCGGCGATCATCACGTGGGCTCCACGCGCCGCGGCAAGCAGCGCGGCTTCGCGGCCGATACCGCTGGCGCCGCCGACGATGAGCGCGATGCGGCGGCTGAGTTCCTTTTCAGGTGGCTGACGGCGCAGCTTGGCCTCCTCCATCTGCCAGTACTCAATGCGGAAGGCCTCGATGGGCGGAAGGGCGACGTAGTTGGTGACGACCTTGAAGCTGGCGGGGTCCTGGCCCGGCCCGCACTGCGGAAGCGTACCCGCGACCGCGTCTTCGCTGAGGAGACTTGCTCCTTCCATTACGTGAATTGCGTTGGTATAAAACTCGCCGACGATGCGGGCCTCAGTCTTGTTTTTGCCGAAACTGAACATGCCGAGGCCGGGGATGAGGACGACGGTGGGACTGGTGCCGCGCAGCGCGGGTGAATCGGGCGTGGCGAATTGGTGGTAGTACTCGCGGTACTGCCGGCGGTACTCGGCGAGCGAGATGTCGATCTGCGACTTGAGCGTGTCGATATCGTTGCCCGCGCCCCAGGGCACGAAGAGCGGGCGAATTTTCGTGCGGATGAAATGGTCAGGGCAGCTTGTTCCGAGGTAGGCCAGATCTTTCGCGCGCGCGGAGTTGACGAATTGGAGGACGTCCGGCGCGTCAGAGTAGCTGAGGATCCAGCGCGTGTCCTGTGCGCGGGCGGTTGCTGTGTCGTCCGGAGCAATGCTCGGCGCGCTGATGCGGCCGCGCAGGAAGGGCGCGATCTGGATAGCGAGGTCTTTGCGGTCGTCGCGCGCGGGGATGGCCTGGCCGCCGAAGCGTACGGTGGATTTGGCGTGCTGCGCGATGAACTGACCGATTTGATCGATGACGGTGAGGGTGCTGAGGTAGCACTCGCGCTGCGTGTCGCCCCAGGTGAAGAGGCCGTGGCCGCCAAGGACGATGCCGTCACAGCCGGGATTATCGCGCACCGTGTCGCGCATGACGAGGCCTAGTTCGAAGCCGGGGCGGAGCCAGGGAATCCAGACAAGCCGGCGGCCGAACTCGCGGTTGAACTCGTCCATTTTGGTTTTCCCGTTGCCCGAAGCGGCGAGCGCGATGCCCCAGTCGGGATGGAGGTGGTCGACATGCGGCAAGGGAAGGAATCCATGCAGTGGCGTATCAATGGACGCGGCGACGGGATTGCCGCGGAAGGCGCAGAGCGGATACATGGCCACCATGTCGTCTTCGAAGTCGACGCCTTTGTAGCAGTGCTCGAGCGCGAGGAATTTTTGCTGATAGAGCGCGGCGAAGCCAGCGCGCTTGATGCTGCCGAGGTCGCCGCCGGAGCCCTTGACCCAGAGGATTTCGACGGGTTCGCCAGTGAGGGGGTCGACGTCCATGACCTTGGAACTGGTGTTGCCGCCGGCAAAGTTGGTGATGCGCAGGTCAGAGCCGAGGAGATTCGAGCGGTAGCGGAGCAGCTCGGGCTCGTCGAACGAGGCGGCGAGGCTCGCGTCCCAGCGATCTTCAAGAAATTTGAGTGCCGGAGATGCAATGGAAGATTGCGGCATGGCTATCACCAGTGAAATCAATTCAGGCTTTCCACTAGAACAATAGCATGCCCCAAACCATGGGCCGAGCAGCCTCTGCTTGAATTCCGTGCATTGAGACGCGCGGCATTCGGAACACGGCTTATGCGTAACCGGAAACAGAAGTGTTTCTACCGCCGCGCTCGCGGCTGACGCGCTCCACGTAACCGCTCTCGCGCAGCGCGGCAAGCGGATCGGCGGGAAGGCCGCGCGCGACGCGCCACTCGGCAACCAGCGGACGCACATCGCGCCAAAAGGCTCCGCGGAAGAGCTCTTCGGCGGCGACCAGATCACAGGATTGCTGCAGCGCGGCGAGCTGGTCTCGATCGACGAGCGCGGCCTTGAGCCAGAGCTCCTGCGCGGCAACAACGGTTTGCACGGTGGCCTCGATTTTGCCTTTGAGATTGTGGCTCTGGTCCACCATGTATGCGAGGGCTTCGCCCTTTGACTCTTTGGAAGGGGCGTTGTGGAGCTCAAAAAAGATGCGGAAAATCTGGTAGGGGTCGATGGAGCCGAGCGTGAGATCGTCGTCGGCGTAGCGGCGATCGTTGAAGTGGAAGCCGCCGAGAATCTGCGTGTGCAGAAGCCAGGCGACGATCTGCTCAATGTTCTGCGAAGCATAGTGGTGGCCGGTGTCGACGAGTACGCGGGCCTGCGGGCCGGCGTGGCGCGCGAGGTGCGAGGCCATGCCCCAATCGGCAATGTCCGTGTGATAGAAGGCGGGCTCGAAGGGCTTGTATTCGATGAGCAGGCGCTGCGCGGGATCAAGCTTCGCGTGCGCTTCGACGAGCGCCTCTTCCAGCCAGCCGATGCGGGCGCGTATGTTCTGCGTTCCTGGATAATTCGAGCCGTCGGCGAGCCAGAGGGAGACGTCGCGCGTGCCCAGGCGCTTACCGATCTCGATGGAGCTGAGCAGGTGGTCGAGAGCGCGGCGGCGAATCTCGGCGGAGGGGTTGCAGAGCGAGCCGAATTTGTATTCCTGGTCCTGGAAGAGGTTTGGATTGATGGAGCCGGCGCGCACGCCGTACTGCCGCTCCAACTGCTGCACGCGGGCCACATCGTCGAGGCCGTCGGGCAGGTCCCACAGGACGTGGAGGGCCATGATGGGCGTTGCGCCGGTGAGGCGCAGGACCTGTGCGGCGTCCGCGAATTTCTCTTCGAGCGTGGTGGCGGCGGCGGGCTGCGTGAATTTGCCGAAGCGTGTGCCGGTGTTGGCGAAGCCCCAGGAGGGGACTTCGATGGCGAAGGCGTCGAGAACGCGCGCGGCGAGATCGGGCGTGGTGGAATCGGAAGGGTTCATGCGGGCTCCTGGGAGGCGTTCGAGGCGGCCTTCCTGGGCGCGGCGTCGTCGTCGCGGACGAGGAGCACATGGAGAAAGCGCGGGCCGTGTACGCCCTTGATGCGGGTCATTTCAATGTCGGCGGTGGCGCTGGGTCCGGAGATCCACGTGACAAGTGCGGGCGTGACAAGCGCCGGCGGCCCGGAGCAGCGGGCGAAGTATTCGGGGAGAGTTTCCACCACCTGGCTTGCGCGCAGCACGCAAAGGTGCCAGTCAGGCAGCAGCGTGAGGAGGCGGCGGCCTTCGGCGGCGGTGTGATGAAGGACGATGGTGCCCGAATCCGCGACGGCGGCAGTGGCCGCGGTGACGACGCCCTCGCAGGATTCGATTGCGTCCACGGAGAGATTATGGTCGATGAGCCATTCGGCGCCAGCGCCTGCGCCCAGGTCCGCGTCCGGCGCGAGCCATTCGGCGGGAAGGCCGGGCGGCGCGGCGATGCGGCGGTGGCCGCTGCGGGCGATGCAGTCGGCGATCGCAGCGGGAATCGCATCCGGCGCGCACTCGGTGACCTCGGCATCGTATTCGCGCAGGCGCTCAGTGAGCAGGCGCAGGCAATCGGCACGGTTCAGGCTGCCGGTGCGGATGTAATCGCGCGGAAGGTCGGCATAAGGGACGGGAGCGGCGACGCTGGCGGCCACGCGGATGCGCTCGAGGATGAGTGTGCGGGAAGAAGCGCGCGCGTTCATGAGCGGTCCTTTCCGGCGGGCGCAGTTCCGGCGGGCGCAGCTTGCTCTGTTGTTGCGCGCGCGGCCCACCACTCGCGGAAGGTTTGCGCGGGCAAGCCGCGCAGGTCGCGGGTGAGTGTCCATCGTCCGCCCAGGCCGGGCAGGGAGTGAATCCATCCGTCGCGATGGGTGAAGGGACTGAGCGCGATGCGGGCGAGGCGCTGCGCGGCGCGGAAACGGCGCGCGCTGGAGAAGAGGCTGCCGGCGGCGCGCATGCCCAGGTACATGGGGTCGACGAGGCGGCTCTGCGTGCGGCGCTCCTGGTCGACGACCTGCGCGCGCAGCTCGATGAGCACCTCGGGAATGTTGATCTGAACGGGGCAGACTTCATAGCACGCGCCGCAGAGCGACGAGGCGAAGGGTAGCGATTGCGCGTGCTCCATGCGCATGAGCTGGGGCGTGAGGATTGCGCCGATGGGGCCGCCATAGACCGAGCCGTAGGCGTGGCCGCCGGTCTGGCGATAGACGGGACAGGCGTTCTGGCAGGCGGCGCAACGGATGCACTTGAGGGTCTGGCGCTCAGTGCGGCGGCCAAGGATTGCGGTGCGTCCGTTGTCGAGCAGCACGACGTGGAAGCGCTGCGGGCCGTCGCCGGGAGTGACGCCGGTCCAGAGCGAGGTGTAAGGATTCATGCGCTCGCCGGTGGCGGAGCGGGCAAGCACCTGCAGCATCACTTCGAGATCGGCGAAGCGCGGAATCACTTTCTCAATGCCGGCCAATGTGATGAGCGTGCGGGGCAGGGTGAGGCACATGCGGCCGTTGCCCTCGGACTCGACGACCGAGACCGCGCCGGTTTCCGCAACCAGAAAGTTTGCGCCGCTGATGGCCGTGGGCACGCTGAGAAATTTGCGGCGCAGCCAGGTACGCGCGGCGGCGGTGAGCGCCTGCGGATCGTCAGAGAGCTGGGGCAGGCCCATCCGGCGCGCGAAGATTTCGCGGACCTGGCCGCGATTGATGTGCAGCGCGGGAGCGACAATGTGCGAGGGCTCTTCGTCGCCGAGCTGGAGGATGATTTCAGCCAGATCGGTTTCGCTGGCGGCAATGCCGGCGGCCTCAAGGGCGGGGTTGAGCTGGATTTCGGCCGAGGTCATGGTCTTGATTTTGATGACCTCAGTGGCCTTCTCCTCGCGCAGGATGTCGAGGATGATGGCTTGAGCCTCGGCGGCGTCAGAAGCCCAGTGGACCTTGCCTCCGGCGGCGATGCAGCGGGTCTCGAACTGTTCGAGGTACTCGCCGAGATGGTCGAGCACGTGGGTGCGGATGGCCGAGGCGGCGGCGCGGAGCTGCTGCCAATCCTGTTTTTCCTGGACGAGGCGGGCGCGCTTGGCCTGGATGATGTCCGTGGCGTGGGCCACGTTCTTGCGGAGCTGGGGATTGCGCAGCGCCGGCAGCGCGGCCTGGGGAAACGGCGGGGCCACGCGCGGGTCAAGCACGGCGTGCGGTGCGGAGGGTTGTGCGGACTGGCTCATGCGGGCACCTCCGCGGGCTCGGCCTCAGTGCTGGCCAGGATCTGCGCCAGATGGAGCGTGCGCGTGGGCGCGAACTGGCGATGGAGCGCGCCGCCCAGGTGCATGAGGCAACTGTTGTCGAGCGCGGTGCAGTATTCGGCGCGGGTCTTCTGCACGTCGCCGAGCTTTTCAGCCAGCATGGCGGAGGAGACCTCGGCATTCTTGATGGAAAAGGTGCCGCCGAAGCCGCAGCAGCGGTCGAGATGCTCGAGTGGAACAAGATCGATGCCGCGGACCTTCAACAGCAGACGCAGCGGGCGGTCGCCGACCTGCAGGCTGCGCAGGCCGTGGCAGCTTGCGTGATAGGTGACGCGATGCGGAAAGTAGGCGCCGACGTCCTCCACGCCGAGGCGGTCAGTGAGGAATTCCGAGAGCTCAAAGACGCGGGGCAGCAGCGCCTGGAAGTCGTCGCGGAGGCTCTGGCTGCCAAGCTCGTCGAAGAGACCGTGGTACTGGTCGCGGATCATGGCCACGCAGGAAGAGGAGGGAATGACGATGTTTTCGGCGTCCTTGTAAAGGCGAACGAACTGCCTGGCCTGCGCGTAGGCCTCAGCGCGAAAGCCGGAGTTGGCGTGCATCTGGCCGCAGCAGGTCTGGCCGGGATGGAAGTCAAGGGTGACGCCGAGCCGCTCCAGCAGGCGCACCACGGCGCGGCCAGTCTCAGGAAAGAGCGTGTCGTTATAACAAGCGATGAAGAGGGACGCGCGCATGATGGCCCCATTGTCGCAGAGGGGGCATGTGAGGGGATGGTATTCGAAAGGAAGATAATGTGTCTATTGCAGAAGACGTGGGTGCAGAAGATGCGGGGCATTGCTCCCGACCGCGCCAGGACTGCACAGTGACATGAGTCGCACGGCGCAATTTGCGCCCGGCGATGTCGCGCCGGTGAGGCTCACACTCAGCTCGGTTCTTTCGTCCAGTCGCAATCCACGTCGGCGTGCTTCTGTGCGCTTTCGCGGGCCCACTCGAACAGCCGCGCCACGCGCCAGGCGTCGACGGCCTGCACGGGCGCGGGGCCGTTGCCGAGGATCGCATCGCGGACGCCCGCATAGAACTTGCGATAGTCTCCGGGGATGGATTCGACGCGGGATTCGACGAGGCGGCCGTCAGAGTCGACGCTGAGCGTGCCTTGCGCGGAGTCGGGTTCGCTGCCCCAGTTTGCGGCGTCAATGCGCGTGATTTTGCCGAGGGCTTCTTCCTGCGGATCGAGGCCCCACTTCCAGAAGTTGCCGCGCGTTCCGCGCAGATGGAAGCGCGGGCGGGCGAGCGCCGAGAGGGTGTTGGCGCTGAGGGTGACGATGAGGCCTGAGTAGTAATGCAGGCGGAGGGTGAAGGCGTCCGGCGCGCCGTCGCAGTCGCGCTCCATGCGGATTTCGGCGCTCACTGAGTCGGGCAGGCCGAAGAGGGTGAGCGCCTGGTCGGCGAGGTGCGTGCCGATGTCGAGCAGCAGGCCGCCTTCGAGCGATTCCTCTTTCCATGTGCGCGAAGACGTGCCGGGACGCCAGCGGTCAAAGCTGGAGGCGACAAAGACCGGCATACCGAGCGAACCCTCATGTATCACTTTCTGAATCGTCCAGAAATCGTTGTCCCAGCGGCGATTGTGAAACGGGATGCATTGCCGCCCAAGGCCGCCTGCCAGCTCCATCATCTGGGCGATTTCGTCCGCGGTGATGGCCATCGGCTTGTCAACGACGACATGTTTGCCCGCCCCGAGCGCCTGCATGGCGAGCGAGAAGTGCGTGGAGTTGGGCGTGGCGATGACGACCAGCGGAATGGAGCGGTCGGCGAACAGCTCTTCGACGGTGCGATAGGTGGTGATGCCGGGGTAGCGCTGGGCGGCGTTATCCGTGGAGCGCTCGACGACGGCGGCCAGTTCAAGACCTTCCACAGAGGAGACGAGCGGGGCGTGAAAGACGCGACCCGCAAGGCCAAAACCCACCACTCCCACACGAATCATGCGATTCTCCTGGTTGGATCCCGGGGGTAGAAGTTGTGCTGCGTCAGCCTTCGAGTTTATACCGGGTTTCGGCCAGGCGATAGAGTTTGCGCCAGACGAGACGATTCATGGTAACGACCATGAGCGAGATGAAGATGGTGGCCAGCAGGATGATGGGGAAGCGGCCGCTGTCCGTGGCGGACTGGATTTCCGCGCCGAGGCCGATGGTTTCGAGGGTGCGGCCCTTGATGGTGGCGTATTCGGCCATGACGGAGGCGTTCCATGCGCCGCCGGAGGCGGTGACCAAGCCGGTGATGAGGTAAGGAAAGATGCCGGGCAGAATGAGCCGCCTCCAGCGCTGCCAGCGCGTGAAGCGGTAGACGTCGGCGACCTCGCGCAGGTCCGACGGGATGGACATGGCGCCGGCGATGACGTTGAAGAGGATGTACCACTGCGTGCCCAGCAGCATGAGAGCGATGGAGCCGATGCCCACGCCGCGGCCCACGCTCAACAGAGCGATGAGCAGCACGGGATAGAAGGCGGTGGCGGGCACGGAGGCAAGAATCTGCGCGAGGGGCTGGACGACGCGGGCGAGGCGCGGGCTGAATCCGATGGCGACGCCGAGCGGGATGGTCCAGAGCGCGGAGAGGAGCAGCGCAAGGTGGACGCGGAGGAAGGTTGCGCCCGCGCCCTCCAGCAGCAGGCGCAGATCGGGCCAGGAGAGCGTGCGCAGCATGGCGACGGAGTGCGCGGAGGCCCAAAAGACGAGCACGCCTGCGAGAACGGACAGCGTAAGCACGACGGCGGAGGACTGGTGTCGCTTGAACTGCGACTCCTTTACCGGAGCGCTGTGCCGCGCGTGTGCCAGGCTGCGATAAATTGGCTCTTCCACCCGCGCCCACAGCTTGCGGGGGAAGGATGAGAGCAGCGGCGAGCGCTTGATAAGCGTGAGGATGGGCGAGGTGACGCGATCGGCGGCCTCCACCTGCTCAAATTTGAATTTGTCGCTCCAGGCGATGAGCGGGCGCCAGATGAGCTGATCGGTTGCGACGACGATGAGAACGACGGTGCCGATGCCGAGAAGCAGCGAGCGCGTGTCTCCGGAGTTGGCGGCCGACTGAATGTAACTGCCCAGGCCGGGAAGCTGGAAGTTGCGGCTGCCCATGGTGAACATCTCGCAGAGCATGAGGGCGAACCAGCCGCCGGCCACAGAGACGATGGAGTTCCACACCAGGCCGATGGCCGAGTAAGGCATCTCGAGCTGCCAGAAGCGCTGCCAGGCGGAGAAGCGGTAGATGCGCGCGGCCTCCAGCATCTCGCGCGGAATGGATTTGAGCGAGGAGTAGAAGCTGAAGGCGAGATTCCACACCTGGCCGGTGAAGATGAGCAGGATGACGCCGAGCTCAATGCCGAGCTGATGGCCGGGGAAGAGGCCGATCATGGCGAGCACGACGGGAGGCAGAAAGCTGAGGACGGGGATGGATTGCAGGATGTCGAGGATGGCAATCATGGCCGGCTCAATGCGCGGATTGTAGGCGGCGATGTAACCGTAGGCGACGGCGAAGATGAGGCTGAGGAAGTAGGCGATTGCGATGCGGACGGTGGAATAGAAGGCGTAGACGGGCAGCTCGGCGAGGTTGTGCGAAATGGGCACCACCGGCACCGGCGTGTGCAGCCAGTAGGCGGCCATGTGCGCCATGGCGTAGAAGATGGCCAGCCCGCAGAGGGCCACGCCCACGTCAATGACGACGGGCGCGGTGCGGACGGTGACCCGCGTGCGTGCAAAGGGGTGCTGAAACTTCACGCGTCACCCTCGCCGGCGATCTCCTCTTCCAGGGCGTCGGGAAGGACGAAGCGGCGGCGGCCCGCGTCGAAGTCGAAGAGCTCGGCGTAGCGACCCCAGGTGACGGCGGTCTCCATCTGCCGGTGCGACTCCTCCTGGCTGAACTGCTCGTCAAGCAGGTCATTGAAGAAGTCCTCTGAGACGGTGTGGTCGGATTTGCTGTCGAGGGTGCGGCGAATCTGTCGCAGGAGCAGGACGTGCGCGAGGGCGGCGTCGCGGAAGAGCTCCTTTTGGCGCAGGATTTCAGACTCGGCGAACTCCGCTCCGCTGGGCGTGATGGCCGCGTCGCCTTCCTCCACGGTAAGGAAGCCGAGAAGCTGCGCGGCGTCCACGATGGGCAGCAGGTCGTCGATCTCGAAGGCGAGATCGTTGGCGAGGCGGTAAATGTCGTCGCGTCCGCCCTTGTCCAGCAGCAGTTCGAGCAAACCGGCGATGCCGCCGGGGCGCGCGTGGGGCAGCATCTGGTAGCGCATCTGGCGCGGGTCGCGGATGCGCGGTCCGGCGAACGGATCGGGGGCTCCGGCAGGCGCGACATCAGGCCGCGTGAGCACCTTGTAAATGTAATCCACGAGCTGGGTGAAGGTTTCGGATTTGCGGTCGCGCGGCTGGGCAAGCTGCACGGGAAAATCGGTGCGAATGTGGCCGGGATTGCGGCCGAGAACGATGATGCGATCAGCCAGCAGCACTGCTTCTTCAATGTTGTGGGTGACAAGGAAGACCGCTTTGGTGGGCATGGTCTTCTTGGCCCACAGCTCCAGCAGCTCGCTGCGCAGGTTTTCAGCGGTCAGCACGTCCAGCGCGGAAAAGGGCTCGTCCATGAAGAGGACTTCGGGCTCGACGACCAGGGCGCGCGCAAATCCGACGCGCTGGCGCATGCCGCCGGAGAGCTCCTTGGGATAGGCGGATTCAAAGCCGTCGAGTCCGACGGTGTCCAGCATCTTCATGCTGCGCTCGTGGCGCTCGGCGGGCGCAACGCCGCGGGCCTTCAGCGGGGCTTCCACGTTTTCCAGCACCGTGAGCCAGGGAAAGAGCGCGAAACTCTGGAAGACGATGGAGACGTTGATCTCCACGTCGGCAATGGGCTTGCCGTGCCAGTAGACCTGGCCGGCGGAGGGCCGGGAAAGGCCGGTGAGCATGCGCAGCATGGTGGACTTGCCTGAGCCGGAGGGCCCGAGCAGCGCGACAATCTCGCCCGGCACGATGCTCAGGTCAGTGGCGGAGATGACCTGGATGCGGTTCTCGCTGGGCTGGGCATAATACTTCTCGATTTTTTCGGCGCGGATGATGACGTCTGTTTCCGCTGCCTGGGGAGTGGCCTGCGTTGCCGTTTCCTGCATGCGTTTGGCCTCAGGGAGGGGTTCCGCCGCGGCGCGTGGCGGCAGGGTGCACCAAGAGTTTAGGATTGGCAAGTTGCTGCCCGGTGAATGCGCGTGCGAGGCCGACGGAGGGAACCGCCGCGGGCGACTGGCCGGTGCGCCGGGATTCCTGGATGAGGTCCTCTTCGAGAGCGTATCATTCTCACTAAGAGTCTTGTTGGGCTCACTTGGAGTCTTGCTGGGACAGGAGCCTTCGCGGAGTGCCGAGAGTCGGTCCGCGTCCGCACCAGTCTGTTGATAAACTTGCGCAGAGCACTGAAGCGATTAGGAGTGTATGTCCGAACAGCAGAGCAAACCCAGGGTTCTGGTGGTTGATGATGAGCAGGTGATCGCCGATTCGCTGGCGATGATTCTGAACCAGTGCGGATTTGAAGCCCGCCCGGTTTACGGCGGCGAGAAGGCCCTGGAGCTGGCGGCAACCTTCAAGCCGGACATGCTCATCACGGACGTGATCATGGGCGACCTGAACGGCATTGATGCGGCCATCCGCATGCGCCAGATGCTGCCCGCGATCAAGATTCTGCTCTTCTCAGGCCAGGCGGCCACGGCTGACCTGCTGGAAAAGGCCCGCCACGAGGGCTATGAGTTTGAGATTCTGGGCAAGCCGGTGCACCCGCAGGATCTTCTGAACCGGTTGCGCGGGTAGGCGTCGCGAGCCGTAGTCCGGCCCACCGTTTTTTTGGCAGGGCTCAGCCGGAAACTTTCACTTCGCGGCGGCCTTCGAGCGCGCGCGCCATCGTCACTTCATCGGCAAATTCAATGTCACTGCCCGCGGGAACGCCGGTGGCAATGCGCGTGACGCGCACCGGAAACTTGCCCATCGCGGCGGCCAGCCAGTTGGCCGTGGCCTCGCCTTCAAGCGTGGGGCTGGTGGCGAGAATCACTTCGTCCACTTCGCCGCGCTCCACGCGCGCCAGCAGGGAGGCGGTTCGGAGCTGATCGGGCCCCACGCCGTGCAGCGGCGAGAGCGTACCGTGCAGCACATGGTAGACGCCGGAGTAATTGCGCGCGCGCTCCACGGAACCAATGCTGGTGGGCTCCTCCACAACGCAAATGAGGCGCTGATTGCGCGTGGGACTGGCGCAGTAGGCGCAGGGGTCCACGTCGGTGATGTTGTTGCAGACCGAGCAGAGGCGCAGTCCAGCCTTAAGGCTGCGTACGGCCTCGGCAAGCGCGGCGGCATCCTCCTCACTGGAACGCAGGATATGGAAGGCGTAACGCTGCGCGGTCTTGGTGCCCACGCCGGGCAGCTTCTTCAGCTCTTCCATGAGCCGCGCCATGGGCTCAGCAAAACGGGACACGGCTTCAAGCCCTCCTGGTGGTTGTTGGAACGCGGTGATCAGCCCAGTCCCGGCAGGTTGAGCCCGCCCAGCATGCCCTGCACGCTGGACTGGATGGCGTCGTCGGCCTTGCGCCCGGCCTCATTGACGGCGGCGACGACGAGGTCTTCGAGCATCTCCACGTCAGGCTGGTCGCCTGTTAGGCCCACCACCGCCGAGGGATCAATGCGCACCTTGAGGAGCTGCTTTTTGCCGTTCATGGTGGCGGTGACCGCGCCGCCGCCGCTCGTGCCCTCCACGGAGACCTGTGCGAGCTTGCGCTGCACCTCCTCCTGCATATGGCTGGCCTGGGAGAGCATCTCGGAGATCTTGAGCGGGTTGATCATGGGTGGACTCCTCTATTTGATGCGCAGGTCGACGACGCTGCGCACCTCAGCCTGAAAGATTTCCTGCGCCTTTTTGACCAGCGGGTGGGCGAGCGCTTCCTGTTGGACGCTGCCCGCGGGCGGCGCGGTGCGCGTGGCATTGGCTGCGAGTGAGCCCTCGCCCGGCACCACGAGAAAGCGCGCAGGACCGCTCAGGCGCTGCAGCTCCTGGCGCATGATTTTTTCGGCCGCCGCATTCACCGTGAGGCTGATCATCTTTTTGCTGAGCGCGACTTCGATGCGGAGGGAAGCGCCTTCGAGAACCCAGTTGCCGGCGCCGAGCAACTGCGCGGCGGATTCGTGGCCGGCGGCGGCCAGCGCGGCCACAACGGCCTGGCGCAGCGTGTCCGCATTTGTGTCCGCCTGCGCTGCGAGACCCGGAACCGGATCGGATACGGAATCGGGGGCGGAGTTGTTTTCGTCGGCCTGCGGCGCCTTGGCCAGCGCGCCTTCGGTCACGGCTTCCGCGAATCCTGTGGACGGACTGGCGGCGACTGGAAAGGGAGTGACCGCACGCGACGCGTGCTTTACAGATTCGGCCACGGGCCCGCTGCGCATTGGCTCGGCGGCGACGATGCTTTGGCGCGCCTCGGCCGGACGCGATTCGGACGTGCGCGAAACGGAGGCCGCAGCGGAAAAAGGCGAAAGCGTCGGCGGTGCAGGGCTCGCGGCAGATTGTGAGGCGCGCGGAGCACTGCTTGCAGGCCTTGGCGACGACGTAGCCGGCGCGCGCATTCCCCCGCCCCCTGCGATGCCGCTCAAAAGCTCCTCAATCGGCAGCAGCCGCTGCGCGTGGATGAGCTTGAGCAGGCCCAGCTCGAGGTGGAAGCGCTGTTCCTGGCGGTAATTCAGATCGTCGAAAGTGCGGAGGACGATCTGCAGGTTGCGCGAGAGTTCCTCTTCAGTGAAAAGCAGAGCCGTGCGGGCGGCGCGGGCGCGCTCATCGGTGGAGATTTGCAGCAGCTCAGTCTGTTCGCCGCCGAGCTTGGCCATGAGGGCGTTGCGCAGGTAGCGAAGCATTTGCCGCGCCAGCGACGAAGGGCTGTGGCCGGCGTTCAGCAGGGTGTGGAGCTGGTCCATGAGCGTGGCCGGCTGCTGTGCGGCCACGGCCTCCAGCAGGCGCTCGAAGACGGCGTTGGGAACTGCGCCCATCAGCTCGCGAATTTGCGCGGCGTCCAGCACCGGACGGCCATTTTCAACCGTCGCGGAGGCGATGGACTGGTCCATGATGGAGAGCGCGTCGCGCATGGAGCCGTCGCCGGCCTCGGCCAGCAAAGCGAGCGCGGCGTCCTCGGCCTCCACCTGCTCCTGCAGGGCGATGGACTTCAACTGCGCGAGAATGTCGTCAAAACGCACGGCGTGAAAACTGAAGTGCTGGCAGCGCGAGCGGATGGTCTGGGGAATGTTTTCCGGCTCCGTGGTCGCCATCATGAAGATGACGTGCGCCGGCGGCTCTTCGAGCGTCTTCAGCAGCGCGTTGAAGGCGGCTTCAGTAATCTGATGCGCCTCGTCGAGGATGTAAATCTTGTAGCGGTCGCGCGCGGGCGAGTAGCGCGCGGCGTCGCGCAACTCGCGAATCTCGTCAATGCCGCGATTGGTGGCCGCGTCGATTTCGATCACGTCGACGGCCGAGCCGAGACGGATTTCAGTGCAGGAATCGCATTGGCCGCAGGGCTCCGGCGTGGGCCGCTCCGGCGAGCCGACGGCGGTGCGGCAGTTGAGGGCCTGGGCAAGGATGCGGGCGATGGTGGTTTTGCCGATGCCGCGATGGCCGGAAAAAATGTAACCGTGGGCGACGCGATTCTGGCTGAGCGCGTTCAGCAGCGTGCGGGTGACGTGGTCCTGGCCGGCCACGTCGGCAAAGCGTTGCGGACGGTATTTCCTGGCCAAAACCTGATAGCCCATGCGATGAAAACCCCTTGCGCCGCCGCAATTGTCAGGCAGCCTCTAGGGGATTGTAACGGCTGCGGGCAGCACGGCTGTGGATTTGCTACAATCGCCGCGAAAGTTGGTGCTATGGTCAGTTTTTTCGGGAGTGGAAAAGTATCGGGCAAGAATGCACCGGGTGTGTTTCTGCTGTGCGCCGTGGCGTTGTGGATGGCTGCCGGCGGAACCTTCGCCGCCAGCCAGATCGAACCGAGGAAGGACGAAACGCGGCATCCGCTGTGGACGCTTCTGGAGAAGGAGATGACCTCGCGCACATTGAAAGTTGGAGATGTGGTGAGAGCGAAAGTGTCGCACGACTGGACGTCGCGCAATTGCTTCATTTCCGATGGAGCCGAGGTGCGCGGCAAAGTGGTGCGGATCGAACCGAAACAATCCGGCAAGAAGCAAGCGGAGGTGACACTGCGCTTCTCGGTAACCTGCGTGGAGGGTCAGACACTGAAGGCGCAGCTGATTGCCTTGCTCTATCCGAAGAGCGACGAGAACAAGGGGCAGATGGGCACCTATATGGATATGCCGATGGGAATCGGACCGGGGGCGAGCGGGCGCCAATCGACGGACGTGGCGACACTGCCTTCACCTATGGGCAACGGTCCGCCGGAGCCGGAGCCGAAGATCAAGTTGGGACAGGTGCGCGGTGTGCGGCATGTGTCTTTGCGCGTGCCGGCAAAGAGAGGCGACGCGATACTCACCAGCGGAGACGATCGGCTGAAGTTGCAACAGTGGACCAGGATGGCGTTCTGGGTAGAGTCGGCGCAGCCCTAGCTGTTCAGGCGGCGTTTTCCTCGGCGGCGTCGTCGGCCGGGGCCGTGGGGTCTGCGCCGGGAGCGGGCGGAGGCTGCTGCTTTTTGAGCGCGTGGCGGGCGGAGGCCTTGCGGCGGCGAATCTCCTGGGGCGAGTACATGGTGCCGCGGCATTTCGTCGCGCCGCAGTTGCATCTGGCCTCGTCATCGCCGCCGTCGTAAAGGCAGTAATCGTAGGTGATCTCTTCGCCGGGTGCAATGGGGCGGATGGCCCTGATCCAGACGCGGCCGCCGATTTCCTCGGTTTCGCAGTTGGGGTCGCAACTGTGGTTGATGAACATCGCCATGCAGTGGCCGTCGATGACGATTGCGCCGTCACCCAGTCCAAAGAGGTAGGTGATGGGGCTCTCCTCGTACCAGGTGTCGGCCTCGTCCTTGCTCACGCGCGGGCCATCGTACTCGGCCACGCGAACGCCCTTGGCGATGGCGGTGGTGGTGTAACAGCCGGCGGCATGAATGGCGGAGGAGCGGATAATCAGTCCCATGCAGATGTGTGAATCGTTCCTCTTTGGGATGCGTGCCCTGTTGCCCGCATCGTACCATTGAATGGGGCTGTGAAAGGAGCGAATCGCGAAGTGATGCGAAAGGAACTGTTGGCGGTTCTTGCGGCGGGAGCGTTTTTGGCGGCTGCGCAGGGGCTGTGCGCGCAATCGACGACCGCGCCCAAAACGCCGCCGACCGCACCCACGCCCGCGCAGAACGCGCCTGCGCAAATCGGCTCCACACAGAACGGGTCGGGACAGAACGGGTCGGGCGAGTCGAATCCTTTTCCGGGGAGCGCGACCTCTGTTCCCATCCTGCCGAACACTCCCGGAGCATTTGCCGAGCCCTCGGCCGATGCGGCGGCCGGCGCGCGTGTTCACCTGCCCAGTTCGGATCTGGACCCGGTGGCGAGTCCCGACGACGACACCACGGCTGACAGCGGTTCCACTTCCGGCTTCAGCGACAGTTCCACTGGCCTGGACCAGCTTCTGCAGCCTCCGCCGGACCAGGGAAAGCCGGGCAAAGGCTCCGCCGCGCCGGTTGCACCGGTGGAGACCGCGGCGCAGGACATCAGTGTGGGCAACTACTACCTAAGCACGAGGGACTGGAAGGGCGCGCTGTCGCGTTTTGAGTCAGCGCTGGTGCTCGCGTCGGACAATCCGGATGTCTTCTGGGGCCTGGCCGAGTGCCAGCGCCATCTGGGCCAGTTTGCCGAAGCGCGGACGAACTACATCAAGGTGATGGAGTACGACCCGGACAGCAAGCACAGCAAGGATGCCAGGAAATATTTAAAGCAGCCGGAGCTTGCGCACGCCACACAGGGCGCACCGGCCGCGCGATAAGGCCCTTCGCGCTCTCGCAGGCGTAGAGTTCGATTGTTCAGAAACTAACGCAGCCCGGACCAGACCAGATATGCGTTGAGAATCTGTCCGCCCCAGAGTGCGCTCACGATTCCGCCGATGCCGAGGAAGGTTCCGAAGGGCAGCGCAGTGGTGGCCCAGCTTTTTGCGCCGCGACGGGCTTTGGGCTGCGCCAGCAGCGCAAACGCAAACACCGCGCCCATGCCCACGGCCAGCACGAAGCTGAGCACGGCGCCGGGCAGGCCGAGCCAGGCGGCCAGCATGGCCATCAGCTTGGCGTCGCCCAGGCCCATGCCCTCCTGTTTGCGAATCAGCCAGTAGGTCCAGCGGATGAGGAGGACAATGCCGGCGGCGGCCACGATTCCGAATGCCCAGTGCAGCGCCGCCGTCCGCAGAATCCTGCCGCGAAGAGCCATTGCGCCGTAATGAGCAAGCACCGGGCCGGAGTTGAGCCAGAGAATCCAGAGATGCGATGCGAAGCCAAGTGCGATGCCCGGCCAGGTGAGCCAGTTCGGCAGCCACAGGTGCTCGGCGTCCAGCACGGCAAGCGCGACAACCAGCCACGCAAACACCATCCGGCTGATGGCGAGAACCCAGTTTGCCGGGTCGGCCAGGGAGGAAGGCTCCCCGGAGAATGTAGTCCACACAGCCGCCGCCCACAGCGCCCCCACGGCCAGTTCCACCAGCGGGTAACGCAGGCCGATGGCGGTTTTGCACGTGCGGCAGCGGCCGCGCAGGGCCAGCCAGCTTGCCAGCGGGATGTTCTCCCACCAGGCCAGCGTGCGGTTGCACTTGCGGCAGTGCGAGCGGGGCGCAACGATGCTTTCCCCCTCCGGCCAGCGCGTGAGGCAGACGTTCAGAAAGCTGCCGAAGGCCACGCCCAGCAGCGCAGCAAAGCCGGTGAGGAAGAGACGAATCATGCGGAAGCTTGAGTATACGGCCATCTACGGCGGGCTGGACCGCCCGCGCACCGGAAGGACAGCACAGGAGAGCTGCGTGCTGCGCCGCATCGCACCATGCGGGCCGGGTCCGGCAGGCGCGGCGTTACACTGGGGGCAATGGACGCGCCCAGAGACGGAAAAAGTCCTCAGGCTTCCGGCCCCGCATACGACGCGGCTCCCGGCCCGGCAACGGCCACCGATCCGGCGCGGGCTGCGACGCTCTTTCAGCAGTCGGCGGCCATCATGGCGCGGCTGCGCGCACCGGGCGGCTGCCCATGGGACCGCGAGCAGACCTTCGACACCATTCGCAAGTACACGCTGGAAGAGGTCTATGAGGTTTTTGACGCCATTGAGCGGCGCGACTTCGCGCATTTGAGTGAAGAGTTGGGCGACCTGCTGCTGCAGGTTCTGTTTTATGCAGAGATGGCGGCGAACGAAGGCCGCTTCACCATCGCCGACGTTCTGGACCAGCTCAATCGCAAGCTCATCCGGCGTCATCCGCATGTGTTTGGCGAAGAGGCCTCGCGCGCGGCCGGCAACCCGGCGGACGTGGACGCGGCGGTGGAGGGTTCTGCGGCGGCGGTGCTGCGCAATTGGGAAGAGATCAAGACCGCGGAAAAGAGGGCCGCGGAAAAGGCATTGCATGCAGCGGACTCCAAAGGAAATGAGTCGCGGCTGGACGCCGTGCAGCGAGCGATGCCGGCGCTGGCCGAGGCGGCCAAGCTGGGCGCGAAGGCGGCCAAGTCCGGCTTTGACTGGCCTGACTGGCGCGACCTGCTGCCCAAGGTGGCCGAGGAAGTGGCCGAACTGGAGGCTGAAGCGGCGCAGGCCGAGGCCGTACTCGCCAGCCCGGCGCACAAGCACGCAGTGGAGGCCGAACTGGGCGACCTGCTGTTTACGGTGGTGAATCTGGGCCGGCACCTGGGCGTGGACGCGGAGATGGCGCTGCGCGGCTGCAATCTGCGTTTTCGGCAGCGCTTCAGGCAAATGGAGCAGACGAGCGCGCGACCGCTGGAAGAGCTTGCGCCGGAAGAGCTGGAAGCCTTGTGGGTGGAAGCCAAGCGCGCGCTGGCCGCCGCGGATTCCGCACATCAAGCGGGCGAGCCGCCAGCCGCACGGTCGGAGTCGCACGCATGATTCGCATTCGCTCCTGCCGCGGCTTCGACGAGTTCGAGGCCTGTGTTCAGATGCAGATTGAGACCTGGGGCTACGATCAGTCGGACGTGATTCCGCGCAAGGCGTTTCTTGTCGCGCAAAAAATCGGCGGGCAGATTCTGGGCGCATTCGACACGGAACTGCCCGGAGCGGGCGAAGAGGGCGGGCCGAAATCGATGGTGGGTTTCGCCATGTCTTTGCCCGGAGTGAAAACCAGCCACGGCGACCCGCAGCCCTATCTCCACTCGCATATGCTGGCCGTGCGTGAGGGCTACCGCAATCGCGGCCTTGGCGCACAACTCAAGCTGGAGCAACGGCGTGAGGCGCTTTCGCGTGGAATCGGGCTGATGGAGTGGACCTTCGATCCGCTGGAGATTCGCAACGCCCACTTGAATATCCACAAGCTGGGCGCGCTGGTTCGTTGCTATTTGCCCGATTTTTATGGTGTATCCTCATCTCGACTGCAGGGTGGGTTGCCCACGGACCGGCTCGTGGCTGAGTGGAGACTCGGATCAGAACACGTGACAGCGCCGCTGGAGGGCCGCCCACGACCCGCATACAGGATTGAGGAACGTATTCCGGTTCCGGCTTCCATTTATGCGTGGAAGACCTCGGAAACAGACCGGGACCGGGCCCTGGCCGTGCAGGCGGAGAACCGCGAAAGGTTTCAACGGGCTTTTGCGCGGGGGTTGGCCGTCGTGGGCTATGCCAGGGACGGGGAAGGAAACGGAATCTTCGAGCTGGGCTCCCTCACCCAGGCGGATTTGCCGTGATGTTGCTCGAACTCAAGATCGCACGCGAACGAAACGAACCAATCCTGTTGCTCACTATGCTGCGCCAAGGAATGCGACCCTTATGAAAATCGACGGAATTCTACTCCGTGAGATCCATCTGCCTCTTGTTCGCCCCTTTGAAACCAGCTTCGGCGTCACGCGCGACCGCAGAATCCTGCTGGTGGAAGTGCGCTCAGAAGGGCTGACCGGCTGGGGAGAGTGCACGGCCGGCGAGCGGCCTTACTTCTCCGGCGAATCCACCGACACGGCCTGGCAGGTGATGCTGAACGATCTGGGGCCCATGCTTGCCGTTGAGGCGCCCGAGCACGGCGGCCAGTGCCCGCGCATCTTCCACAAAGTGCGCGGCAACCGCATGGCCAAGGCCGCGCTTGAAAACGCCGTTTGGGACCTGGAGGCACAGCGCGAGGGGCTGCCGCTGGCGCAGTTGCTGGGCGGCGCGCGCGAGACCATTCCCTGCGGCGTCTCTATCGGCATTCAGGCCAGCATTCCGGAACTGATGGCGGTCATCGAGCGCGAGCTTGCCGCCGGGTACCAGCGCATCAAGCTGAAGTGCAAGCCCGGCTGGGATGTGGACGTCTTCGAGAAGGTGCGCACACGCTGGCCGGAGATTACGCTGAGCTGCGATGCCAACTCCGCCTACCGGCTGCGCGACGCCGACCACCTGGTGAGCTTTGATGCATTTGACCTGCTGATGATCGAGCAGCCGCTGTGGCACGACGATTTTTACTTTCACTCCATGCTGCAGAAGCGGCTCAACACGCCCATCTGCCTGGATGAGTCCATCCATAACCGGCGCGACGCGCTGGCCGCCATTGAGATGGAGTCCTGCCGCATCATCAACATCAAGCTGGGCCGCGTGGGCGGATTCTCAGAGGCCATTGCCGTGCACAACGCTGCGCAGGAGCGGGGCATTCCGGTGTGGTGCGGCGGCATGCTCGAGTCCGGCATCGGCCGCGCCCACAACATTGCGCTTTCGTCGCTCGAGAACTTCTCGCTGCCAGGCGATGTTTCGGCATCGGCGCGCTACTGGAAAGAAGACATCGTGGAGCCAGAGATTACGGTTTCGCCCGAAGGCGAGATTACGATTCTCGACTCGCCGGGGCGCGGCTACGAGGTGCGCCACGACCTGATCGAGCAGCTCACCGTCCGCAAGGAGACCATCCGCGCGCTGGAACTGGTGGGATAGGCGCCAGGCACGCCGCGTCAGGCAGAGGCTGAACGCGCCTCGCGCCAACGCCACGCGAGGTAGGGAAATAGCGCGAGCGCAAAGATGATCGCGGCGTGCATGAGGTTCTCCGCGATTGCGTGGGGCGACGGGCCCAGCACGAATCCGATGTGGATGTGGCTGTAGCCCGAAATGGCAGTGCGGTTGGCGTCTACACGCTGCACGGCGGCGATGCATGCGACCAGGAACATCCCCACCACCGGCCACCATGCGCGCAGCCGCTGCCTCGCCGCCAGTACGCACAGAGCCCAGCCGACGACGACGGGCGAGAAGAAGTAAATCATCCGGCCAAATTGAAACCACGCGTTGCCCAGCCAGGAAACATGCTGCGCGCCGAAGGGCGTGTTGGAGCCGGGCAGGAAGAGTTGCCAGCCGGACCAGAGAAGCAGCAGCGCAACGCCGCGCGCCAGCGCCAGAATGCCAAGCGGGGCAAGCGCGCAGACCGCCCAGGGTGCGCGTGCGCTCCAGGCGCGCAGCCGCGGCTGGCTCAGCATCGCCTCGGCCAGTTCGTCCATGCTACCCAGGCGTTGAAGCGCGGCGGCTTGGGCGGCTGCAGGGCTGCGGCCGGCGCGCTCTTCCTCGACCGTCAGGTCGGCAAGATGCTCAGTAAGCTCGGTCACATAGCGGCGCACGTGGCGCGGAGCGACTCCGGCGCGCAACAGATGCTCGCGCAGTTCAGGAAAAGGATGCGGCACGACGGCCTCCTTTCAGCACCCCGCGGACGGCCGAGGCAAGGCTCGTCCAGTCCGCGGAGAGCCGCGCCAGCCTACGCTTGCCCGCGGCGGTCAGGGAGTAATAAATGCGGCTGCGGCCCTCCACGGTTTTGCGCCGCGCGCGGATGGCCCCTTCAGCCTCAAGCGCGTGCAGAACGGGGTAAACCACGCCCTCGCCCACGGCCACCACTGAGCCGGTGCGCGCGCGGATGGCCTGCACGATCTCATAGCCGTACATGGTCTCCTCGGCCAGCAGGCGAAGGATGAGCAGCTCGGGAACTCCGTTGAGGAAGCGTGGATTTGAAGGACGCGAAGTCATGACGGGATCATCATACCTTGAAGTGCAAGGTATGGCAAGCCCGCTGGCAGCGTCTCTTTAATGCCTTGGAACGCGAGGTATGGGAAGGGACGGCTATTTGCGGTGCGGCCAGTCGAAGTGGCGGCCGACGATGGCCTTTACGATCCAGTGGTCGGTGGAGGCGGTTGGGCCCACGCCCACGCCGAAGTTCAGCTCCCATTTGGGCGAAACGTTCAAGTCGATGGCCGGAAAGATCTGCTGTTGCTGGTCATGCAGGCTTGCAATGTCGGTCAGGCTGCCGTAGTCGGCGTAATACTCAATGCCGCCGGCGACGACCTTCGTGAAGTTGTAGCTGATCTTTGCGCCCGGCGCGAAATCGAGACCCAGATTCACGTCGGGCCCGTGCCAGGTGCGCTCGAGGGCGGGGTTGACGGCCACGTACCAGCGGCCCAGTTGCTTGTCCACGATGGGCCGAATTTCCCAGGTCCAGGTGTCGCGGTCAAAGAATGCGCGCTGGTAGCCGACCTCCATCGACAGGCTCACGCCCACGGGCCAGTGCCAGCTGCCGGGCACACGGACGCGCGGCCGGATGTGATCGCCGACCCACTGGATACCGGTGCCGCTCTGCTCGCTGGTGAAGATGTAAAAGCCCACTTCGGACCATTTGTTGATTCCCTGAGTAATCTCGATGGTCTCGTGCTCGGCGTGGTTGGTGGGCGAGACGCCGTCGATAAAGTAGTGCTGCCCGTCGGCGGTGAAGTTTGAGTGCAGTTCCACCATGGTGGTGCGCGGGGCCACGGTCTCTGACCCGTAGACCTGAATCTCGTAATTGCCCTGGGCACGGGCCGCGCACACGGCCACCGAGGCAAGCAGGAAGACGAAATGGAAGTGTTTCAAGCGCGCTCCTTGAGCACTGCGGGGATGATGAGGAAGAAAGAGCGTACCCTCTGCAACTGTTTTAGTTGACGATGGTGCGGAAAGAAAAGCCGCCACCGCTCACGCAGGCACGTCCGGGGGACTCATGCGTGAGGTTTCGCAGCCTTGTTGAGTGGTATACTCACACGGGCGCGTATCTCTCCGCGCGGCCCGCGCGGCACTTCCAATCGATAGAGGTTACCATGTCCGGCCACTCGAAATGGGCCACCATCAAGCACAAAAAAGGCGCGCTGGACGCCAAGCGCGGCAAGGCTTTCACGCGTCTCATCAAGGAAATCACCATCGCGGCGCGCGCCGGCGGGGGCGACCCGGACGGTAACCCGCGGCTGCGCGGGGCGATTCTGGCCGCGAAGGCCGAGAACATGCCGGCCGACAACATCAAGCGCGCCATCCAGCGCGGCACCGGCGAGCTGGAGGGCGTGAACTATGAGGAGATCACCTTCGAGGGCTACGGTCCCGGCGGCGTTGCGCTCATCGTGGAAGTGACGACCGACAATCGCAACCGCACGGTAAGCGAGATTCGACACTGCTTCTCAAAAAACGGCGGCAACCTGGGCGAAACCGGCTCGGTGCGCTTCCTGTTTTCAAAGAAAGGCGTGATTGCCGTCGAGAAGTCCGCAGCCACGGAAGAGCAGTTGATGGACATCGTGCTGGAAAGCGGCGGCGAAGACCTGAACGACGAAGGCGACACGTGGGAGATCCTGACCGATCCGACCGGCTATGAGAATGTGTTGAACGCCGTGAAGGCCGCGAACATTCCCACGGTGATGAGCGAGGTGACGATGATCGCTTCGACCTACACCAGGCTGGAAGGGCCGGCGGCGGGCCAGATGATGCGCCTGCTGGACGCGCTCGAGGACTTCGACGACACGCAGAACGTCTACTCGAACTTCGACATGGACGCCGAGCAAATGGAGCAGATGGCCGGCTGATTCCGCAAATATGCGGGCAAGCGCAGGCCGCCCGGTGTGGCGGCCTTTCTTGTGGAGTGGGCAAGGTTGCAGCAGAGAAGGGAATTCGCATTGATTCGGATTTTGAGGCTCTTGTTCTTATTTTCCGCCGCGGGTTCAATGGCCGCGGCGCAGTCATCGGCCCAGGCCACCAGCAGCACTGCAGCGCCTGGCGCCAGCCCTGTGGCGCAGGTGCGCAAGGCGCGGAGCTGGGAGTTTGGCCCCTTTGTGAATGTGGGCAACGGCATCGGCTACCGCGACCGCTATCGTTTCCTCGCGCTGGGCTTTCAGGCAGGAAAGATTCTCACGCCGGTGGTGCATGTGGGCGGGCATTTGTCCGGCCAGTTTGAGTACGGTTTCAACCTGATGCCTTTCTGGCAGGCCTATACCCCGGCGCCCTACACGCAAACGGTGACGGCCAACGGCAAAATTTATGTGGAGCAGTACGGCGGCGGCACTTTTACCGGGCTCAGCCTGACGCCAGTGATTCTGCGCTGGAACTTCGCCACGCATACGCGGCGCTTCCAGCCGTGGTTCCAGGCCGCGGGCGGGCTCATTTACACCACCCACAAGTTTCCGCCGGACCTGCTGGTGGTGCACGGCACGCCGGGCGGAACTTCGGTCTTGAACTTTTCACCGCAGGGCGGCGCCGGCTTCCATTACTTCCTGCGCTCCGGCCGATCGATTGACCTGGGAGTGAACGCGGTGCACATCTCGTCGTCGTCACTGGGCGACAAGAATCCCGGCGTGAACGCGAGCGTGCAGGTGCAGATCGGATACACCTTCTGGAAGTGAACGGCATGAACGAAGCACTGGTCGAATGCGTCCCCAACTTCTCTGAGGGCAGAGACGCGCGCGTGGTCGAGGCCATTGTGTCTGCGATGCGGGTGGAGGGAGTGCGCCTGCTGGACCTGACGATGGACGCAGGGCTGAACCGCTCGGTGGTGACGCTGGCGGGCCCGCCGGAGGCGATTGTAGAGGCTGCGGTGCGCGGCGCGGGCAAGGCCGCCGAACTGATTGACCTGACCCGGCAGCAGGGCGAGCATCCGCGCATTGGCGCAGCGGACGTGATTCCCTTCGTGCCCATTCGCGGTATCCGGCTGGAGCAGTGCGTGCTGCTGGCGCGGCAGGCCGGCCAGGAGATCTGGCAGCGCTGCGGCATTCCGGTGTACTTCTACGAAGCGGCCGCCGCGCGGCCCGACCGCGTCAGCCTGGATAACGTGCGCAATGGGCAGTTCGAGGGGCTGCGCGAGCAGGTGCGCAAGGAGGCGGCTCGGCGGCCGGACCTGGGCGGTCCCGGACTGCACCCGACGGCCGGAGCATGCGCCGTGGGCGCCCGCAAATTTCTTGTCAGTTACATCGTTGACTTTGACTCAGCCGATGTCTCGCTTGTGCGCGCCATCGCGCGCGAGCTGCGCGGCTCTTACGGCGGCCTGAAGGGCATCCGAGCCATGGGCGCACTGGTGGACGGTCGCGCCCAGCTTACGCTGAATATCATGGACTTTGAGGCCACGCCCATTTCGCGGGTCTTCGCCGGGGTTTCCCGGCTTGCGCAGCGCCACCGCGCGGCGCTTGTTGCGGGGCGGGTGATCGGGCTGCTGCCGGAGGCGGCCTGCGAGCGCGAAAGCGAGTGGATGCGTCATTTGACTGGGTTCGACCCGGAGACCAAGATTCTGGAGCGGCGGCTGGAGCATCCCTTGCCCTGGCCGGGAGGAATGGCCCGGCAGGCTCAAACCGGTACCGTGGTGTCCACAGCGGGCTTCTCCGGTCAATCTGAAGAGGCGGCACGAGAGTAAAATCGAAGAGGATAAAGCGGCGCACCGCCGGCCCGGCGGGAGCGTCCGATCAAAGAGCGGGGAGCGGCTGGAATGGCCTGAAACGCCGCCGCTACGGGCGAGGGATTCACAGAGCGCCGCGCCCGGGCGCACACGGCAAGGCACTGGAGGGCAGGGATCGCGCTCGAAAGCCGGTCACCCGATGGACACCTTGCAGGAGGATGATGTTGCAGAAGCAACTCGCAGGATTTTCGATGTGCGCCCTTGTTTTGGCGTTCACGCTGCCGGCAGGCGCCGCGCAGCTCTCGGGCGATGCGCGCGCGTCGATTCCGCACGACGTGCAGCAGCTTGTGGTCATCGACTACCAGGCCATGCAGAACTCCCCGGCGGCAATGCAGTTACGCACCCGCGTCATGCCGCCCGATCTGAAGCAGTTTGACGAGGCGCTGCGCCGCTCCGGCCTGAACGAGAACCACGATGTGGAGGATCTGGCCTTCGCGCTCTTCCGCATTCCGGGCACGGGCACCCAGCTTGAAACGGTTGGCGTGGCCCAGGGACAGTTCGACACCGAGGGCATCCTGGCCGGTTTTCACAAACACCGCGTCAAGCCGTTCGTCCTGCGCACCAACCGCATCTGGCCCATGGCGCACACGGGCATGGTTCTCTGCCTGGTCGATCCCTCCACGATGATCTTCGGCAGCAAACAGGCGGTCACCCAGTCGCTGAACGCACGCGACGGCCTTGCGCCCAGCATGCTCACCAACGGGCCCATGATGGACGCAATGCGTTCGGTCGATTCCGAGCCCCTGTGGAGCATCCTGGACCAGGAGGGGACGCAGACGATGATGAAGCAGATTCTGGGCCAGGCCGGATCGGTCACCGATTACGATTCAGTGCGCAAGCGGCTGCTGGCCTCTTGGTACTCGATGGACTTCCAGCACGGCGTCAGCTTCGACCTCACGCTCTCCACCGGCGACTCCTTCGCCGCGGCCACCGTCTCTTCGCTGCTGAACGCGGCCATGCTCTACCGCAAGATGAGCGGCTCGCCGATTGAGAAGCAGGCCCTGGCAGCGACCGATATCTCTTCAGGCGGCGGCATGCTCACCATCCACTTTGCCACCACGGACGACAACTTCTACAGCCTGCTGCAGTCCTCGCTCTTCCAGAGCATGGTGCATTGAGGGCCGGGCTCCGCGGAGTGTGCGCAAGACCCTAGCTGGTCTGGGTGACCGGGCTCTCCGCCAGCCGCGCGCTGGCGTTGCACACCTGATTGCGTCCGTTTTTCTTTGCGGCATAGAGGGCATCGTCGGCAAGCTGAATCAGCGTGGCGGCGTGCTGTCCGCGCTGCGGTACCAGCGTGGCGCAGCCGATGGAGATGGTCAGGTAGCTCAGCGGCGTGGCCTCGTGCGGCAGCCGGCGTTGGCGCACCGCGTCACACACCTCCGCGGCCACTTCCATCGCGCCCTGGTTGCAGGTGTTGGGCAGCACAATGGCGAACTCCTCGCCGCCAAAGCGCGCCACCAGGTCGCCGGTCCGCGTCACCACCTCCTGCGCGGCCTCGGCCACCTGCTTCAGCAGGCTGTCGCCGCGCAGGTGCCCGTAGGTGTCGTTGTAGGCCTTGAACTCGTCCACATCCAGCAGCAGCAGCGAGAGTGGCGTTCGATCGCGAATTGCCCGGCGCCACTCCGCGGTCAGGTACTGATCAAAATGCCGGCGGTTGGCCAGGTGCGTGAGCGCGTCGGTGATGGCCATGGCTTCCAGCGCGCGGTAGGCGTCTTTCAGCTTGGCCTCGGCGGCCTTGCGGTCGGAGATATCCCGCACCATGTTCAGAATGCCCGTCGGTTTGCCCGTTATCGGATCGACGATCACTTTCAGGCTCGCCTCCACCCACAGGTAGGACTCGTCGGCCTTGCGTACGCGGCACTCCACCATGCCCGTCTCGACCCCGGCGCGCAGGCTGCTCATCACGACGTGCACCTGCTCCCGGTCGGCCGGATGCACCAGGTCGAGCGACTTTTGCCCCAGCAGTTCTTCAGGCCTCCACCCGTACAGCCGCGAGGCCGCGGCCGACACATAACTGCGGTGCCCATCAAAGTCGGCGAGGATGATTACGTCGCGCGAGTTCTCGGTCACCAGCTGGTGCAGCGCGACAATCTCCCGCAGTTTTTCCTCGACGGCCCTTTTGCGGTCCAGCACAAGCGAAATGCTGTAAAGGATGAACATGGCCGCGACCATGTAGCGCTCCAGCAGCACCACCGGGACCATCCCCGGCATGGAGCGCACCAGGCTGAACGGGCCCTGACCGTGAAGCGTGAAATAGGAGCCGATCACGGCCACGTAAAGCGCGCCCAGCGAAGCCCACGCGAGGTCAAGCTTAAGCAGAACAATGATCAACAAAGGATAGAGGAGAAAGAAGGCCGGGAGGTGCGAATTCGAAAAACAGAAAAGGGTGACCACGGCCAGCAGCGAGGGATAGAGCCACGGCCGGCGAACCTTGTGCCAGGCGCCCAGGCCATTCCGCAGGATGGCCACGCAGGCCGGCGTCGCAATTGCCGTGCCCAGTGCGTCGCCGATGACCCAGTCTGGCAGCGTGTGCAGAATCGCCACGTGATAGGCCCAACGACTGAACACGGCATCGGCCAGCGACGCTAGCACTGGGGACAGCACGATGGCAATTCCGGCGAAGCGCGCCAGGTAGGCCGGATCGGTGAAGTTGGGTAAGTCCGTCGAGCGCCGGCGCAGCAGATAGGCGCTCAGCAGCGCCTCGCCCACATCCAGCAGGGCATAGACCGCGTTGCCGCGCCAGTCGCCGCCCGCCAGGGCTCCGCCGACCAGCATCGCCATATAACTGGCAATCACGATGGCGGTCCAGCGCCAGCGCGGCGCCGTCAACAAGTACGCCAGCACGATGCCGTTGGCAATCCATATGTAGCCGACGTCCGGATTGCCGGCCTGGATCATCGTCGCAAAGCCCGCTGCGAATGCCACCAGGAGAGTGCAGCCAGCCAGGCGCAGGGCCTCCGGTCGCCATCGCCCGCTGGCGGCCAGCCATTCCTTCCATTGCGACGGCACCTGACGCACGCCCACCCCTCCTAACTTGCTTATCGGTAGGATTTGCAAGCGGAATAGAAAATGAGTGGAATCGATAACTAGAAAGTACTCAGGAGTGAGGCCGCCCCAAAGGCTACTTGGGTCCGCTCAGCTCCGGATAGAACTGCGCCTTGCCGTCGGGCATGAGCACAATCTCCAGCGTGCCCTGCTGATTCTCTTCCACGTCCGGTCCGGTAATTTTCACCAGCTTGTGGGTGGCGGCCACGGTGTATTGCACGGTGACCGGGCCGCTGCCGCGCACCTCGAAGCGATAGCCAAAGTCGGCGCCGTTGGCCAGGCTGTCCAGTCCGAAGCCGGCGCTGGGGTAATCCACTTCCATCAGCTCAATCGGCGCGCCGGTCCGGTTTTTCACCGTGCACTGAATCTGGTAGGAGTGGCATCCGGTGAGCAGGGCAAAACAAGGAAGAAGAGCCGCAGCGGCCCACAGCAAGCGTTTCACGGGTTCTCTCCATCTCCGGCCGCCGTGCGGGAGCCCTCTGCCGCGGCCAGCTTCTTCTCCACGCGGTCCAGCCGGCGCAGCAGCTCCGGCAGCCGCTGGAAGACCGCCACGGCGCGAAGCCAGACGCGATTGTCGAAGGCCGGCGAGCCGGAAAGCATCTTGCCCGCGGGCACATCATGCGAGACGCCGGACTGCGCCGTCAGCACCGCTCCGTCGCCCACCGTGCAGTGGCCCGCCACGCCCACCTGACCTGCCAGAATGGCGTCATTGCCCACCACCGACGAACCGGCCAGGCCGGTCTGCGCGCAGAGCAGCGTATTGCGGCCCACCTTCGATCCGTGACCCACCTGCACGAGATTGTCAATCTTGGTTCCATCGCCAATTTCGGTGGCCCCCAGCGTCGCGCGGTCAACGCATGCGTTGGCCTGCACATCCACCCGGCTGCCCAGCCTCACCGGGCCCGACTGCGGAATCTTCTCCCACTCGCCGGCGTCATTCTTGGCGAAGCCGAAGCCGTCTGAGCCGACGATAGCCCCGTTTTCCAGCGTCACATGGTCGCCCAGCGTGCAGCCCTCGCGCACCACGGCGTGGGCGTGGGCAAACAAATGGCTCCCGGCGGTCACGTCCGGGTAAAGCACCACGTGGGGCAGCAGGGTGGCGTTCGGCCCCAGCGTCACGCCGGGTCCCACCACCACGTAAGCCCCAATGTGCGCGCCTTCGGCAATCTGCGCCGTCGGGTGGACGACCGCCGTCGGGTGGATGCCCGGCTCATAAACCGGCGTCTGGTAGAAAAATCCCAGCGCCCGCGAAAAGGCGTAATAAGGGTTCCGAATGCGCAGTGTAGGCTTGTCGATCTCTGGGAAATCCGGCTCCACCAGGACCGCGGCCGCGCGGGTTTTGCGCGCCAGGCCAGCATATTTGGGGTTAGCCACAAAGGTCACATCGGCGGCCCCGGCCTCCTCAATCCGTTGCACGGCCGTCACTTCCAGCTCGGGATCGCCCCGCAGCTCAGCGCCCAAACGGGTTGCCAGCTCGCCTAGCTTCATCGTTGGCATTGTAACGGAACCGGCCACAGCGGGCTGCGCGCCTGGCACGCGCTCCCTATTCGGACTCCTCGGGAAAGAGCTCCGGCTGCGGCGTCTTCACGCGGCGGCGTCCGCCGGCTCCAATCAGGCTCACCACCTCGAGGGACTGCACTGCCCCGCGCGGCACAAAGATCCGCTGCGTGTTTGAGCGCATGTCGGGCGGGGTCAGCAGCAGTCCGGCACCGTCAATCAGAGAGCGGTCGTTGGCCGCCAGGCCCTCCAGCTCGTCGCCGTCGGTCAGGGTCAGCCGCAGCCACAGGCCGGCCGCGCGCGGGCGCACCGTGAACCGCTTCTGCAAAAGCCGTTCCGGGTTGGCGGGCTCAATGCCGGCCAGATCCCTCACAAAACACACCCACTTCACCGAACTCCATTCGAGGGTGACTACCTTTCCGCTCAGGTCCAGCAGCTCCATCCGGGCCGGGTCGGGGCCAAAGCCGGCGTTGGCGTAGCCCGCCACCCAGTCGCGGGAGAACTTGCGCACAATCACGGGCTTACGCAGGGATGCCATCGTTGAGAATTGTCGCACGGCAGGCCGTCCAGGGCGAGCGAAAAGCTGCATCTCCGGTGCATTGGGCCGTGTACAGGGAGCTAGCCAACCGCCGCAAGTTATGATAAGGTACTGGTTTGCAACCTCCGGTATTGTGCCTTCTAAGCGTAGTACCATCAAACACTTGACTCTGCCGGAGCGTCTGAGGAAACAGGGAACTGGATGCCCGACTATATTTACCTTCTTGAGAACCGGCTCTCGGCCGATCAGCGGCGGGCCCTGCGTGTGCTCCGCGATGTGGTTCGCGAGTCAGGATCGCTCCTGTTCCTGGCCGGCTCGGCGGTGCGCGACCTGACCAGCGGCCACGCCGTTCGCGAGATGGAGATTGTCGTCCACGGCAACGCCCTCAAGCTCAAGCGTCCGGTGGAAAAAGCCGGCGGCAAAACCTGGGGCGAGGATGACGCCTCGCGCTCCCTCTATCTCTGCTTTCCCGGAACCGTCCGGGTCGATCTAGTCAGCGCCCACCGCATCGAGTATCCCAAGCCCGGCAAGCCGGTTTACCACTGGGCCTCCATTCATGAGGACCTGCGCCGCCGCGACTTCACGGTGAACGCCATGGCCATCTCGCTCAACGAGGGCTCCTACGGCCTGCTGATGGACCCGCTGAACGGCGCCGCCGACATTGAGGCGCGCACGCTTCGCCTGGTTTCCAATTACGGATTCCTGGACGAGCCGGCCCTGATGCTTCGCGCCACCTGCCTGCGCGCCCGGCTGGGCTGGGAGCTCGATCCACGCAGCCAGACCCGCTATGACAACGCGCGTGAGGAAGGCGTCATCAGCTCGCTTTCGTCGCTTGAGCGCAGCCGCGAGCTGGAGCAGATTGGCCACGAGGACGACGGCCTGAAGGTGCTGGAGGCCTTGGACGCCCAAGGCTGGATGAAGGTGCTCTTCCCGGCCTGGACCCGCGCCAAGGCCGATGAAGAGAAGCTGCGCGCGCTGCATGATCTGTCAGTAGAGCTTCTGCTGCAGGGCGTGCGTGCGGACATGTCCGCCGCGCAGATGCAGTTGCTGACGGCCAAGCTCGCCGGCAAGGACCTGACGTCGCTCAAGAAGCACATGCTCCGCCCCGGCTTTGTGGCCGAGTGGAACAGCCTGGACTCGATTGCCGCCGGTTTCCAGAAAGTGCTGCTGGCCAAGGAAAACCAGACACCCTCCAAAGCCTTCAAGCTCTTCACGAGCTATGACCCGGAAGCAGTTCTTTGGCTTGGCTTTACCGCAAAGAGCGATGCTGTGCTCGAGCGCTACCGGCTCTTCCTGCACGAGTGGCCCGAGGCCCGCCAGCGCATTCCCCACGCGCAGATGCTGGAGATGCGCATCACGCCCGATTTGCCCAGCTACCACGAGATTCTCCAGAAGGTCTTCCTCGAACTGATTGACGGCAAGCTGACCACCCCCGAGGAGATTCAGGCCTTTCTCCAGCCGTTCTCGCCGCCGGCGCCGCCGCCGCAGGTCACCATCAAGCGGACCCGCGCCCGCCGCGGCGCCGAGGCCCGCGTGAAGGAGCGCTCCTTCGACGACGAAGAGGACTCTGACGAGGCTTCCGAGGAGGAGGACCTCGACGACATCGGGGGTGACGAAGACGACGGCTTCCACGAGATGGAGATTCCCAAGGGCCAACCGGAAGAGGATGCCGACGAGGAGGCAGAAGAAGAGGAAGGCACTCCGCGCCGTGCCCGCAAGCCAGCCAAGGCAGCCAAGCCCGCGCCCGGCAAGGCGCCCGCCAAGGCGCCCGACAAGGTAAAAGGTGCGCCCGCGAAGGTCCAGCCTGAGCCTCCTGCTGCCAAAAAGACTGCGCCCGAGAAGACGAAGGAGGCTGCGAAGCCGCCTGCAGCAAAGCACTCGCCGGAAAAGACGGAGGAGGCTGCGAAGCCGCCTGCAGCAAAGCACTCAGCGGAAAAGGCGAAGCCCGCTGCGCAAAAGACGAAGCACGCAGCCGAGAAGACCAAATCCGCGCCTGCAAAGGCCAAGCCCGCTCCGCCGCCGAAGAAATTTGCGAAGGCTGCGCCGGCGAAAAAGGCCGCTGCCAAGGCTGCCAAGCCAGCCAAACCGGCGCAGCGCAGTTCAAAGCCGGCGGCGAAGGCATCGCCAAAGCCGCTTGCGGTCCGCAAGGCCGCGGCTCCGGTAAAAGCGGCCAAAACCGCGAAGCAGGCGAAGCCCGCAAAGCCTGCTGTCAGGCACGCGGCCAAGCCCGCCGCAAAGAAGGCCTCAGCGAAGGCTGCCCGCAAGCGCTAGCGGGCCGTCGCGACCCTTCGGCGTGATATGGTCAAGGCCATCCTGTTCCGACATTTCCGGAGGAACTTCGCATGGCTTCCCGTCTTTTGCGCGCATTCTTCGTCTTTGTCGCCGCTTTGCTCCTGACCATTCCGGCCGCGCGCGCCGCCGAGCCCTCGGCCGCACCCTCAGCCGCGCCCGGTTACAGCTTTCAGCGCGGCGGCTGGACCTATGTGCACCTGCAGGGCACGCCCGCCCAGATCGGCTATGAGCACGGCCTGCTGCTCGCGCCGCAAATCGCGGACTTTGTCCGCGTCCTGAAGATTGAGGCCCTGCACTCCACGCACCGCAACTGGCAGTTCTATCGGGACACGGCGCGCACCCTGCTGTGGCCGCGCATTCCGCCCGAGTATCAGACCGAGTTGAAGGGCATCGCGCGCGGCGTAAAGGCCGCCGGCGGCACGCTGGACCTGTGGGACATCGTGGCGCTCAACGGCGACATCGAACTCACGCAGTATTACGTGCCCTGGCTCGATAAACAAGGGCTCGACAAGCACACCCACGCGCAGCTTGCGCCGCCGGTCCGGCCGGAAGGCCGCTGCTCGGCCTTCATCGCCGCCGGCAGCTACACTAGGGGCGGCCAGATCGTCATCGCGCATAACAACTGGTCCAGCTACGCCGAGGGCGAGCGCTGGACCATCATCTTCGATCTGTCGCCCACGCACGGCCACCGCATCCTGATGGACGGCGCGCCCGGCATCATCACCAGCCAGGACGACTTTGGCGAAAACGACGCCGGCCTGATGATTACCGAAACCACCATCACCGATTTTCTCGGCTGGAAGGACGACGGCATTCCTGAATTTGCCCGCTCGCGCGAGGCGATGCAGTACGCCAGTTCCATTGACCAGTATGTGGCGATCATGCGCAAGGGCAACAACGGCGGCTACGCCAACGACTGGCTCATCGGCGACCGCAAGACCGGCGAGATTGCCTACCTGGAGCTGGGCCTGAAGCACTCGCCGCTGTGGCGCACCAAGAGCGGCTACTTCGTCAGCTCCAACTTCGCCCGCGACCCGGCGGTCATCCGCGACGAGACGCCGGGCTTCAACCCCAGAGATCTGTCGACCTCACCCAACGCGCGCCACGTAACCTGGAACCAGAAGATGGCCGAGTACAAGGGACGCATTGACGTGAAGCTGGCCGAGCAGTTCCTGGGCGACCACTACGACAGCTATCTCAGAAAGGTGCAGGCCGACCAGCGCTCGCTGTGCGGGCACGTGGACACGGTGAAAGCCGGCATTCCGGAGTGGGACTGGCCGGCTTACTATCCCGGCGGAGCGGTGACCGGCAAGGCCACCGATTCGGAGATGGCCGCGCATATGGAACTGGTTGCGCGTGCCGGGCACCCCTGCGGCGAGGACTTCCACGCCGCGCCGTTCCTGGCCGCGCACCCGCAGTATGGCTACCTGAAGCCGGTGCTGAAGGACATGAAGGCCGGTCCGTGGACCACCTTCACCGTGGGCGAGCATCCGTAGCGGACTTCGTCGAAGCGGCGCAAGCTTTCGCGGCGGGCACAAAGCTGCCGTGTGTGTGTTCTGGCGTTTCCTTGAGAGGTCGGAACCGGTCTAGTAGCGTCCGCGCCCCCCGCCGCCGCCGCCACTGCCCTTGCGCGCCTGATAGCAGTCGCGGCAAAAGACAGGCCGGTCGCCCCTGGGCTCAAAGGGCACCGTGGTCGGCTGGCCGCATCCGGAGCAGATCACCGGCGTGCCTTGTGCGGGGGCGCCTCGCATGCCGGAGCCTCCCTGTGCGCTCTTCTTTGCCATACGGCAGGTTCTGCAACGCTTCGGTGTCGAGTAGCCGCGTTCCTGAAAGAACGCCTGATCGGCAGCGGTGAAGGTAAAATCCTGGCCGCAGTCGCTGCAAGTAAGTTGGATGTCACCAGACATGTGAACCTCGGAACCTCTGCGTGATTGTACCGTGATTCCTGATTTTCAGCATAAGGATTTCGCACCGGGCAGCTGGATACCCCCTGTCCGACGTCCCGGGGCGGCCGACCCGCCGCACGCACCGCAGCCTTGGATGATAGCTTTTCTATGAGCGCAGGCCGACCCGCGCCTATCCCCATGACCGGAGCCCCAAGCGAATTCGAGAGCGAGTGCATCCGCCGGATTCTTTCGGGCGAGCGCCACCTGTTTCACGAGCTTATCCGGCCCTGCGAGCGCCCCATCTATTTTCTGCTGTTCTCCATCCTGAAAAGCGAGGCCGAAGCCGAGGACGCGGCGCAGGAGACGGCCCTGAAGGTCTTTCTCAACCTGAAAGCCTATCGCGGCGACTCTCAGTTCCGCACCTGGGTGCTCTCCATCGCGCGCAATGAGGGGCTGGGGCGCCTGCGCAAGCTGGGCTCGCGCCGCGAGGACTCTCTGGACGCCGGCACCGACGAGCAGACCGGCGATTACACGCCGGCCATTCTGACAAGTTGGCGCGAGATTCCCGCTGAAGAGCTGGAACGGAAGGAGTTGGGCGCGGTGCTGCGCAAGGCCGTGGAGAGCCTGCCCGAGATTTACCGTAACGTCGTGCTGCTTCGAGACATCGAAGAGATGGATATCCGGGAGACAGCCGCGGCGCTTGGCATCACCGAGGGCGTTGTCAAAGTCCGCCTGCATCGCGCGCGGGCGCTGCTGCAGCGCGTTCTGGCTCCGCAACTGAAGGGGTTTGCGCCCAAACGAAAAAAAAGGCTTTGGGGGCGCGCATGAGGCTCGACTGCAAACACGTCTGGGAGCACATCTCGGCCTACATTGACGGCGAGGTGGACGCCCAACTGCGCGCCGACATCGACAAGCACCTGGAGACCTGCGAAATCTGCTCGGCCGTGCTCGACTCCACGCGCAACGTGGTGGTGCTCGTGGCCGATGACCGCGTCTTCGAGCTGCCCGCGGGCTTCAGCCAGCGGCTGCACGCGCGGCTGGACAAGGAACTCAAACTCAGCGGCTCCGGCTAGCCATTTCTTGTTTGGTCGAGCGTGGCCCGTGCGTGAATTGCCGCCGGCGGCGGCCCTTTGCGATGCACGATGGTATGCGTCCAGGTCTCCAGCCCCACCAGCGCCAGCGTGACAATCGCCAGCACGATTTGCAACCGCTCGCTGCGCGTCTCTTTTACGCTCCGCTCGCGTTTGCGCCATTGTGCGGAGGGGCGCGCGCGCAGGTGGCGAATCCACGCAATAACGGCCAGGTTCAGCACCGCGCCCACCGCGGCAATGGCCAGCATGGGAATGCGAATCGCATCCTGGTGCCAGCCGGTGGCGGGCGCGTAAATGCCGCTGGCGGCCGCAAGCGCCGTCAATCCAATGGCCACGCGGATGCCGCTGATGGTGAGCACCGCCGTGCACAGGCTCTGCGCCAGCGCTACCACCAGGCTTGCGACGCCCACGAAGCGCAACTTGCTTGTTTCCACTCGGCCAATCTCCACCAGAAACGACCTCCAGAGCCCGCGCCCAGGGGAAGGGAAACGAGGCGCATTCAGGGTATCGCACGCGGGCCGGGCCGCCAATCCGATCCGCCGCCGCCGGCGTACTGATAAATAGTCAGGCTCGATGAAGTTTTTCTCTTCAAAAAATCAGGCGCACGCTGTAACCTTTCGCGCATGCGGCCTGTCCTAGTCTGCGTAGGACCTGAAGTGCGGGAAGGACCCCAAGGCCGCCCCGCAAGAGCAACCCCGGCGGAATCCAACACCGCCCCAACCACCCGAACCAAGTGAGGTCCAATTCCGATGAAGAACCAACTGAATGCCATGCTGTTGACCGCTGCTCTCTCCGGCCTGATGGGCGGCACCGCGATTGCCGCGCACGCGGCCACGACTGCCAACGCCAACTCGAACGCCCAGTTCACCGCCGCCAACGCAGGCCTGCAGCTTGTGAGCAAGCACAAGCTGCCCAAGCACTCCTGTAAAGGCAAGAACGACTGCAAGGGCCAGGGCGGCTGCAAGTCCAGTGACAACGGCTGCAAGGGCAAGAACAGCTGCAAGGGCAAGGGCGGCTGCGCCACCGACGGCTCCAAGATGCCGAAGTTCGCCTAGCCTCCACCCCCGAGGGACAGGCCGCGGAGCTTCGCCCACGGCGCGGCGTCTGCGGCCAGTCCCATCACCCTTTTGCACATTTTGACGCAGATGCGCGATCTGCAGGGCTCGCCCCAACATTCGCGCCCTACTCTCATGCCGGGCAATCGTTTCAATGCGTACCAGAATCACGGCGTCGGAATCGGCCTGCGCATTCCGCATTACGATCACATCTTTTCGCGCAAGCCCGTCGTCGACTGGTTTGAAATCATCTCGGAAAACTTCATGATTGACGCGGGCCGTCCACTGGCCATGCTCGACCGCATCCTCGAGCAGTACCGCGTGGTGCAGCATGGCGTGTCCATGTACTTCGGCTCGGTGACGGCGCCTGACCCCGAGCATCTGCGCCGCCTCAAGCAGCTCGTCCGCCGTACCGGCACGCCCTGGCTCAGCGACCATCTGTGCTGGGGCAGTGTGGACGGCACCTACACGCACGATCTTCTTCCGCTGCCCTACACGTGGGAGGCCGTGGAGCGTACCGCCGAGCGCGTTCGCATGGTGCAGGACGCTCTTGAAATCCCCATTGCCGTTGAAAACGTCTCGAGCTACGCCGCCTTCACCGCATCCGAAATGACCGAGTGGGAGTTCCTGAATGAAGTGGTGGAGCGCGCCGACTGCGGCATTCTTCTGGACGTGAACAACATTTACGTTTCCGCGATGAACCACGAGTTCGACCCCATGGACTACGTCAACGCCGTGCCCGCGCAGCGCGTGGCGCAGATTCATGTCGCCGGCCACTCGCGCTATGAAAAGTACATTCTCGACACGCACGACCATCCGGTGATCGATCCCGTGTGGCAGCTTTACGCGCGCGCCATTGAGCGCTGCGGGCCCACGCCCACGCTGCTCGAATGGGATGACCACATTCCCAGCTTTGACGAGGTGCACAACGAGGCGAAGAAGGCCGAGCGCTTTCTGCATCCGCGCTCAGAGGCGCAGCCCGGCGAGCTGAGCGAGGTGGCCAAGTGACCGCGATGACCCTCGAAGAGTTGCAGCGCGAGATGGCAGCAGCCGTCATGCAGCCGCTCACCCATAACGAGGACATGCGTGCGACCACCGCCGACGGCCGCGCGATGGCGCAGGTCGCCGGCGCTTTCATCGCGCCCAACAGCCGGCTGACGGCCTTTGAGCGACTCGAAATTTACAACCGCCAGTATTGGTATCGCGTGCTGGATTCGCTCACGGAAGACTTTCTTGGCCTGCGCGCGGTGGTGGGCACGCGCCGCTTCCACGCGCTGGCGGTTGCCTATCTCATGGCGCACCCCAACCGCTCCTTCACCCTGCGCAATCTGGGCTCGCATCTGCCGCAGTGGCTTGAGGCCAATCCACAATACACCGGCCGCCGCCATCGCCTCGCCATCGATGTGGCGCGCATTGAGTGGGCTTTTGTGGAAGCCTTTGACAACGCCGAGCGTGCGCCGCTCACCCTGGAACAGATCACCACGCTCGACGCCGGATCGCGCCTTGATCTGCAGCCGCATCTTCGCCTGATCGCCATGAGTTATCCGGCCGACGACCTGGTGCTGAACCTGCACAAGCACGAGAAGCGGCAAACCAGCGAAGCAGGTGTGAGCCACGACGAAGACGACGAGCCGCCGGCCAAGCTGCCGCACCTGCGTTTGAGGCCGACATGGCTGGCCGCGCATCGCCTGGACTTCGAGGTTTTCTATCTGCGCCTCAGCCGCGAGGAGTTTCTTACTCTTTCGGCCATTCGCCAGGGCATTCCCCTTGCCGATGCCCTGGAATCCGGATTCGTCGGCTCGACCGTTCCCCTCGCGCGTCGCGCAGCACGCGTCCAGCAGTGGTTCACCAACTGGGCCGAACTGGGCTGGATCTGCGCCCCCGACCTCGAAATCCTCATTCAAACCTGACGACCATAGGAAGCCCTCATGAACAGCACTCTTGCCCGCCTTGGCTCTCTGCACGAGCGCTTTGTCTCCCTGCTCGACCGCGCCCGCAGCCCGCTGCTGCTCGCCATCCGCCTCTACTGGGGCTGGCAGTTCGCGCAGGATGGCTGGGGCAAGCTCACCCACCTGGATAAGGTCACCGGCTTCTTTTCGAGCCTCAACCTGCCCGCGCCGCACGCCACCGCGCTTCTCGTCTCGTCGGTTGAGTTCATTGGTGGGCTGCTCTTTGCCTTCGGCATCCTTTCGCGGATCACTTCGCTGGTTCTCTTCGTGAACATGACGATGGCTTATCTGTCCGTGCCCGACGACCGCGTGAATTTCTCGCACATCCTCTCCAGCCCCAGCGACTTTTACAACGCCACGCCGTACACCTACTGGTTCGCGGCGCTGCTTATCCTCATCCTGGGCCCGGGCTTCTTCGCCGTCGACACGTTCTTTCGCCGCCGCGCACAGCAGCGCTGACTCTTACGGAAAAATGCAAGGGCCGGGATTGCTCCCGGCCCTCGCTCGTTGGTCTGCTCAGGATCAGAACGAGAAGATGGCCTGCAGGAAGATGCGCCTTGAAGCCGCGCCGTTTGAAAACGGCCCGCCGGCTAATGAGGTAGATTTGCCGAAGTTGCTGTTGCCCAGTGTGCCCACCGGAGTGCCGTAGTTCGTCACGTTGAACAGGTTCAGCGCCTGGGCCGTAAGGGTCAGGTTGAACTTGCGCGAGGCTACTTCATGGTGGCCCATCGGCGGGCCGCCGCCCAATCCTCCCGGTCCAAGGCCGTGACCGTGGCCGTGCCACATCATTCCGCCGGCGTTGCCGTTCTCCACCTTGGGCCCGATGCCGAAGCGGCGGCTCACGCGCAGGTTGATGGCAAAGGGTGCGGGGCTGTCGCCCATATTCACCGGAACCAGCGTTTCCCCGGCCTGCGGCGTCGCATCCAGGCATCCGTACTTCGTCTGATAGTAGCGCGTCGAGCCGTCGGTGCACAGCGATGAGTCCGCGTAGGCCGGCCGGTCGTTCATGTAGTGGTCGCCGGTCAGGTCCTGGTTGGAAAGAATGTTGTACGGGCTGCCTGAGTGCGCAATCACGAAGGGATTGAACTGCACCCCAAACGGTCCCGTGTAAGCGCCCATCATGAAGAACATGTTCCGCCGCACAAAGGCCGCGCGTCCGTAGTCCTGATCCAGGTTGTAGGAGTTCGATGCCGTTCCACCCGCGCCGTTTGAATTCGCATTGGAGTAGCTGTAAAAACCGAAGAGATGAAACTTCGGTGAAAGCTGCGCGTTGAAGTTTACGATGATCTGGTTTTGTTTGAACACGGCCTCAGGGTAGAACTCGTTCACGACGCCCAGGTTCGGATTGGGCCGCGAGGCCGTCTGCGTCGTCGCGCTCGGATCATAGGTGCCCGGCAGATAGGCATTCGCGTCGCGCGTCACAATCTGGTGAACGCCGAAGGAACGCAGGTAGGTGACCGTCACCGTGCTGGTCTTGGTCAACTGCCGCTCGATGCTGGTGCCGAACTGGTTGGTGTAAGGCGCATGGAAGCCCGGCGCAATCTCCACAGTGGTGGTTTGCGGCGTGGGCGAGTAAGGCGCGGCCGGCAGGCAGCCTGAAAAATTCATGTCAGTCAGGCTGGTTCCCTCGAGGCAGTTGGGCGAAGTATTGGTAATCTTCACCTGCCCGGAATCCGCGCCATTGCTGGTGGCTGAAAGCACGCTGCCCACACCCAGCCGGTCATAAAAGATGCCGTAGCCCGCGCGCCACACAGTTTTGGCGGGCTTCTTGCCGCCGCCGTCCAGCGCATAGGCCAGTGCCACGCGCGGCGCCCAGTCATTGTGGTCGGCGATGTGGTTCTGCGTCTCCCAGCGGATGCCGCCGGAAAGCGTCAGCCGCTTGTTCACGTTCCAGTCGTCCTCCACGAAGAGTGCACCGTTGAAGACGTTGGCGCTGTAACTGGTGCGCCCCGCGCCAATTGTCAGGTTCTGGAAGTCGCCCGCGGGCAGTGTGCTCAGGCTCTGCCCGGTTGCCAGCGCGTTCAGCGCATCCACATAGCCCTGCTCAGTGAAGCTCAGCGTGCCATTGCGGTTGGCGAACGAGGAAGTCGCCTCGCGGTCGTCGCGTAGCCAGGCGCCGAACTTGATGGCGTGCCGTCCATGGCTCATCGTGATGTAATCCTGCAGCTCAAAGTGATCGGAGTGCGAATTCTGTGCGCCGCCTGAAGATCCGCCGCCGGTAAAGTTGCCCTCTGAAACAATGGTCGGCGCCGTGCTCACGGGCGTCGTGGAACTGATGCCGCGCCGATATTCGAACCGCGTCTCGTTCACCATGTGGTCATTGATGATCTGCGAGTCGCTCAACTGGAGCGAGTGCTCCTTCGATGTCGAGGTCACCGCCTGCGTGGGCAGTTGCTGCGAGCCCAGGTCGCCCGACTGCGAGTCATAGTAGAACTGGTAGCGCAGCGTGAGAGTGTTGGTCTGTCCAAGCTGCACGTCAATGCGCGGCGAAATGTTGATGTGGTTGTGCGGATTGGAGAGCGTGCCGGAAACCGGCGATCCCAGCGTATATTGGTTCGTTGTGCTGTCCAGCACCGCCGGCGTGTAAACGTAAATATCCTGGTCGTGATTGTCGCGCTGCTCCATGCTGAGGAAGAACGAGGTCTTCTTGTTCAGCGAGCCGCTGATGCTTCCGTTGTACTGGATGCGGTTATACGCCGGCACGTTCGCGATGAACGGATTGCCCGTGTTCAGAGCGCTCTCATTTCCCTGGATGAAGACCTGCCCATGCAACTGGTCGGTTCCGGGCTTGGTAAGGATCTCAATGCGCCCATAGCCGAGCCGGTCAAACTCCGCCGAAAACGGATTCCGATTGATGCGAATCTCGCGAATGGCCGATTTGGGCGGAAGCTGTCCGCCCGTAAAGCCGTCGATATAAATCTGTCCGCCGTTGGGTCCTGCCGAGGGGCCCGCGAGAGCGGAGAGCTCGGCCGACAGCTCATCCGGATCGTCTGAAAGTGCGTTCAGGTCGTTGCCCCTGATGACAACCGAGTTCGCGCTGTCGCTCGCGTCCACGCTCACGGTCGGCGTGTCGTCGCTCACCACCACACTCTGCTGCGCCACCTGGATGGCCATCTGCACATTCACGCGCTTTATCTCGCCGGCCTTCAGCGTCAGCGTCTCGGACTGGAACGGCGCGAATCCGTTGAAGGTGACCACGATGATGTAGTCGCCGGGAGCCAGCCCGCGCGCCTCATAGTCTCCCTGGCCATCGGCCGTGCGCGACGTGACGTGTGTTCCGGCCGAAGTCAGAATCTCGACCTTCGCGCCCGGAATCAGTGCTCCGCTCGGGTCGGCGATTTGCCCATGCAGCGTCGCCGTCACCGGCGCGGAGCTTGACTGCGCGTGCCCGGACGCCATCATGGTCAGGCCCAAAAGCAACGCAATCGACCAATGAAGTAAGCAATGCAGCTTGTGATACACGTGTTCCTCTCTGTTTCCCTTGATTCGTTTGGGTGGTTCTATTGTGTGTCTGCTTCGCCGGCTCCGCCCGATCCCATGCTCCAGTTCGAGAGCAGGTTGGTGCTTGCCTCGGGAGCTTCAAGCAGCGGTTCCACGCCGGTCAGCAGCGTAATCGCCGTTACGTCGTTCTTGCCCGCCGTGGATACCAGCATCACGGCCTCGCCCTTCTTCAGTTCGGCGAAGGTAATGGTCGGTGCGCGGCTCAACATCTGCTGCATCTCATTTCCACCGCTGGACTGAGCCGCTCCGTGCCACGCTCCGTTGCCGCCTGCCTTCCAGTTCGATTGCCCACCCTGGCCGCTGCCCTGGTGATTCCCCTGCGCTGCACCGCTGGCGGGCGTCTCTCCCTTAAGCCGCGCGGCCAGCGCCCGCGCCATCATCGCAGGCAACGCGCGCATCTGCGTGTCAGCCGGAATCTCCACCGTCACGTCCTTCTTCGTCACCAGGTCCTTCACGGTCACCGAAGTGTGCGCCGCATCAAGTGACGTGATGAGCCCGGAGATGTTGCGGAAGCTGCCCGAAACGATTTCATCGGCATTCAACTGGCTGCCGTCCGCGTTCTTTTCGCCATGGGCGCGCAGCTGGTCGCCGGGCTGAATGGCGGCCATGGGCGCGGCCTGCGCAAGATCGAATCGCACCGACGCGGGCGCATAGCGCTTCAGCACGGTCGTTTTGGTCACATGCACGGTAATCGTTTTCATGGTTGGACCCGCGCCGCTGGTCAGCTCAATCGTGCCCGTGGCCGGGTCCACGCTCTTCACCAGCCCGCCCACGCCGTGTGTCTGCCAGGCCTCGCGCTCCTGCTGCTGCTTCAGTGCCACGTCCGACCGCTTGATGGCGATGATCTGCGCCGCCTGGGGCACCGTCCCGCTGGACTCCGGCGCCAGCCGCACCAGCACGCGGTCGCCCGTCTCCAGATCGCCCAGCGCAATCGTCGCCGCCGCACTCAGGTCGCGTTGGCCCGGCTCAATCCGCTTCAGCACCGCGTCCGAAGGCACTTCCACCTGCCGCACCGCGCCCGCATCCGTCTTCACCGTCAGCGTGTCGCCGCTGGTCGCCGTAATCGTTCCCACAAAATGCTCGGCCGCCTGCGCCCAGGCGCCGCGCAATCCAAGAGCCAGGGCAAGCAGCAGCGCAATCCGCGCCGCCCTTGCAAATTCGTGCATTGTCTTGCTGCGTCTCATTCTTCTCCGCCGCCGGGACGCTCTTCGCTCATCCCTCTGCTAACTGCTTCTATTCCGGTAGACGAAACAGCCGTCCAAAAGGTTGAGGAAGTACGTGCGAAGCAACTCCCGGCCGAACGCTGACCTCCGCATCCGCGCAAAAGCTGTGTTTTCTGCGGGCAATCGCTCCCCAACCTTAAGGCACGATGAAGGCGCGCTCGCCTCACTGCGCCAGTTCCGCCGTCTCCAGAAACAGGTAGCTGCCCGACGGCTCCGGAATCACGTGCGTGAGCCTTCGGTTGTGCACGATGACCGTGTCCAGGTACCACAAATTGATCACCGGAAGGTCTTCTGCCAGAATTTGCTGCACCCGCACGTAGTCCGCCCGCCGCTTCGCCTCGTCGCCATTCGCCTGCGCCTCATCCAGCAGCCGGTCCACCTCCGCATTCGAGTAGTGCCCACGGTTCGCGCCTCGCGGCGAAAAATTCTGCGTTTGGAAAACGTAATTGAAGATCTGAGGCTGCTCGTTCCCGCCAATCCAGCGAAGTGAAAACATCTGGAAGGCGCCGCGCGTCACGTCCGAGTAGAACGTGGCGAACTCGTAGCTCTGCAAATCCAGCGCAATGCCCACGCGCGCCAATTGCTGCTGCAGCACTGCAGCCAGCAGCCGCGCATCCTCCACCGTGCTGGTCTTCATCGCCAGGTGGAAGCGCACGCCGTCCGCCTTGCGCGGATAGCCGGCCTCGTCCAGCAGCCGGTCCGCGCGCGCCGGATCATAGTCGTAGTGCGCCACATCGCCGGTCCAGGCCCAGTGCGTCGCCGGCAACAGGCTCTCCGCGGGCCGCGCGTGGCCCCGCAGCAGGGTACGAATAATCAGTCCGCGATTGATGGCGCAGGCAATCGCCTGGCGTACGCGCACGTCGCGCAATAGGGGGTCGCGCAGGTTGAAGGCCAAGTACTGAATCTCGGTTCCGCCCGTCTCCTCCACCTTCAGGTTCGGCCGCTGCGCCAGCGCCGGCAGTGTATCCATCGGCAGGGAATTGATGGCCACGTCGCCCGAGCCCTTTTCGAGCTCCAGCGCCTCGGTAATCGCATCCGGCACCACCGCGAAGCGCACCCGCTCGATTTTCGGTTTGATTCCCCACGTCAGCGGATTTCGCTCGATCACCACATCCTGGTCCAGTTGCTGACTCACCAGGCGGAACGGCCCCGAACCCACCGGATGCCGCCAGAAATCCCGCCCGCTGCCATCCGGCACAATTCCAATCGCGCCTGTTGAAAGATTCGTCAGCAAAAAATTGTCCGGCCGATTCAGATGGAAGACCACCGTCGTCGGGTTCGCGGCCACCACGCTTTCCACTGAGGCGTAGCTGTTCGTCTTGGCCGAGATCACCACGCCCTTCTTCATCGACTCAATCGTCCACGCCACGTCCTGTGCGGTCAGCGGCCGCCCGTCACTGAAGCGCACATCCGCGCGCAAATGGAAGATGAGCGTGCGCGGATCAGGTTGCTCCCAGCTTGTGGCCAACGCCGGCTTGAACTGGAAGTCCGGCGTGCGCGCCACCAGGCCGTCAAACAGCAGCGCATCGATCCGTTGCGACTGCGCATCGAGGCCCACGCGCGGGTCAAGGTTCGCCGGGCTGCTCTCGATCAGCACCACCACTGTGTGCGGGTCGCGGTGGGACGCGCGGCAGGCTGTGAGCGCAAGCAGCAGCGCCAGCGCACACCGCTTATACATACGTCACCTGCCCAAGAATTGCAGGCCGCGCGGCGCCCGTGGCCGCGGGCACGTTGCTCGGCAGCCCGTGCCACGTTTGCCACGCCAGCAGCGCAAAGGCCGCGGCCTCTTTGGCTTCGGCGGGCATGCCGAAGTCCTCGCTGGTCGCCAGCCTGCAGCCCATCGGCTCCAGCCGCTCGGCAAGCATCGCCATCAGTGTCGCATTCCGCGCGCCCCCGCCGGAGACGATGAAATCCACCGCGCCCGCGCCCATCGTCTGCCGTACAAATCGCGCGTAGCCGCGCGCAATCGTCTCTGCCGTCAGCGCTGTGGCCGTCGCCAGTGCATCTTCCGGCCGCTTGCTCGCCGCGCGGCATGCCGCAAGAAACTTCGCCGCATACTCGCGCCCAAATTGCTCGCGTCCGGCGGTCTTCGGCGGCACTTTCTTGAAGTAAGGATGCCGCATCAACCGCTGCAGCACCGGCTCCAGCGCGTTGCCCCTCGCGGCCAGCGCGCCATTTCGGTCAAACGATCGATGAAACAGCTTCTCCGCCAGCGCATCCATCACCATGTTGCCCGGTCCGGTGTCGAAGGCCACCACGGCATCCTGCGTTGCTCCCCCCGGAATCGCCGTCAGGTTCGCAATGCCGCCGATGTTCTGCAGCACGCGTCCGCGTTTGGCGTGTGCGAACAGCACATAGTCCAACAGCGGAACCAGCGGCGCGCCCTGGCCGCCGACACTCATATCCGCCGGGCGGAAATTGGAAACCACCGGCGTTTTCAGCGCCGCCGCCAACACCGCCGTCTCCCCCGCCTGCCAGGTGCACGCGAAGCTGCGACCGGCATAAGCCGCGCGCGACGGCTGATGATAAAGCGTCTGCCCGTGGCATCCAATCAGGTCCAACTTCGCCGCGTGCTTCTGCACCGTCGCCTCGACCGCTTCCGCGCATGCAATTCCCAGCCGCCAACTGAGCTGTGCCAGCTCCGCCGTGGCAATCGCCTTCGCATTCATCGCCGCCAGTACGGCCCGGCGCAGTGCCGCAGAATATGCGAAGTGCTCATGCGCGAGCATCGTGAGATGGGGCATTCGTCGCCTCGGCACAATGCGCACCAGCGCCACGTCCATGCCGTCCGCCGACGTGCCACTCATCACGCCCGCCACCGTCATCGCGCGCGTGCTCATGCAGTCTCCACAAGGGTTTCACGCCGCGGCGCGGGCGCGTTCGCACGCCCACCTTCGCCCGTCTTGGTTACGTCGTCGCGAAAGCGCAGAATCTCCGTGCGCAGCCTCGCAAATTGCTTTGCCGTCAGCGCTCGTCCCAAGCCTCCGCCGAAAAGTCTCGCACGCTTGCGCGCCACGTCCCGCGCACGCTTCAGCAGCAGAGTTCGAAACGCTGCCGACCCCTCGGCCTCGCTCACCAGCGACTCATAGGCGCGCAGGATGAGCTCCGCGCTGTGGCAAATCTCCACCGTCTCCATCCCCGCGCGGATCGCCTCGACCACGGCCTCCTCAATGGAAAGAAACTTCAGCATCCCGCCCATTTCCAAATCGTCGGAAAAGATGATGCCGCGATAGCCGATGCGCCTGCGCAGCACCGCTGCAATCCAGTAGGCCGACGCGCTCGCAGGCCGTTTCCCGCCGCGCGTCGCTGGATATGCCGCATGATTCACCATCACCATTGGCAGTTCGTCGCGCAGCGCGCGATAGGGCTCCAGGTCCTCGCGCCAAAGCTCGCGCCAGCCGCGCGCAATTGCCGGCGTCTCCACGTGCGAATCGCGTTTTCCTCCTCCCAGTCCCGGAAAATGCTTGCCGCAACCCGCCACGCCATGCGCTGCCAGGCCACGCAGAAACTCCCGCGCATAGACCACCACGCCGTCGGCTTCCGCCGCAACACTGCGCGTGCCCATCACCACCGCCGAATCCGGCAATGCCAGGTCGAGCACCGGCGCAAGCGTCGTGTTGAAGCCGAAGGCCCGCACACCGCGTGCAATCAACTCGCCCTGTCTTCGTGCAAAAGCAGGCTTGCTCACCTGCCGCATCGCCGCGGTCACGGCCTGCGCGGAGGGCATCGGCGCCAACGCGTCCCGAAGCCTGTCCACCGTGCCGCCTTCCACGTCCACACAGCGAAAGGCATGCGGCGCACACATCTCCGCGGCCTCATCCAGCAGCGCCCGCGTCTGCGCCGCGTCCAATAGGTTGCGCCGGAAGAGAATCACGCCTGCGGGCCTCACCAGCTTGAGCCACGCGCGCTCCAGGCCGGTCAATTCCGCACCCTCCAGCCCCACCACCATCAGGCTTCCGGCCGCATGCCGCAGCGTTGCGCTCATCCCTTCTCCTTCAGTTCCTGCTGCAGCTCCTCCAGTAGATTCAGTGCCTGCAGCGGCGTGAGCTGGTTCACGTCCACTTGCTCCAGCCGGTCAACAATGCGTTGCGAAAGCGGTGTGAAGATGGTCATCTGCATCGGCTCTGGCGCGGTCTCCACCTGCACGCTCTGCCGTTCCTGTTTTTCGTGTTGCCGCAGCACCTGCCGCGCTCGCTCAATCACGGCCGCCGGAAGCCCGGCCAGCCGCGCCACCTCAATTCCGTAGCTCTTGCTCGCCGCGCCCGGCTCAATGTGATGCAGAAAGACAATTCCGCCCGCCGTCTCCTTCACTCCCACGCGCAGGTTGCGCACGCGCGCCAGCTTCTCCGCCAGCATGGTCAGCTCGTGGTAGTGCGTCGCGAAGAGAGTTCGCGCGCCCACCTCCGCATGCAGAAACTCCACCGTCGCCCAGGCCAGCGAAAGCCCGTCGAAGGTCGCCGTGCCGCGGCCCATCTCGTCCAGCAGAATCAGCGAGCGCGGCGTGGCCGTGTTCAGAATCGTCGCCGTCTCAGTCATCTCCACCATAAAAGTCGACCGCCCGCGCGCCACATTGTCGCTGGCGCCGATGCGCGTATAGATGCGGTCCACTAATCCTAGACGCAGCTTCTCTGCCGGGACAAAGCTTCCCATCTGCGCCATTAAAACTAACATGGCGGCCTGGCGAAGATAAGTGCTTTTGCCTCCCATGTTCGGGCCAGTGATAAGCAAAAGATTTGGGCCATCCTCGCCGGAGTTCAAATACAGGTCGTTGGGAATGAACCGCCCCTCGCGCGTCTCTTCCATCCAATGCTCAATCACCGGGTGCCGCGCCGCCACGGCTTCGAGCACGGGGTCGTCCACTAGCACAGGTCGTACATAGTTGCGCTGAGCGGCCTCGTGCGCAAAGCAGGCCAGCAAATCGGCTTCTGCCACCGCGGCGGAGGATCGGCGAATCCTCCCCGCCGTTTGCAGCACAAACTTTCGCAATTCCGCGAAGATGCGCCGCTCAATCTCGATCGAACGCTCGTGCGCGGTAAGAATCTTGCGCTCGTAGTCCTTGAGCTCGGGCGTGGTGAACCGTTCGGCATTGACCAGGGTTTGTTTCCGCTCATAGTCCGCCGGGGCCAGCGCTAAGTTAGCCTTGGTGATCTCAATGTAATAGCCAAATACCGAGTTATAGCGAACCTTGAGGGAAGTTATCCCGGTTCTTGCACGCTCGCGTTCCTCGATAGCGACAATCTGCCGGCGCCCGGTCATTGAAATCGCACGCAGCTCATCCAGCTCCGCATCTACGCTGGCCGCAATCACGCCCCCGTCAACCAACGTCAGCGGCGGATCCTCCTTCAGCGTCGCCGTAATCTTCGCTGTCACCTCCTCCAGCGCGTCCAGACGATCCGCAATCGCCTTCCAGGCCTGAGCCACGAGCGGGTTGAGCGCCGCCTTCAATGCCGGCAATCGTGCAAGGCTCGCCGCCAGCGCTCGCACGTCACGCGGCCCCGCGGAGTCGAGCGACAACCGCGCCAGAAGGCGCTCCAGGTCCAGAATCTCGTTGAAGGCCCGTCGCACCTCCTCGCGCTTCAGCAGATCGCCGTGCGCCTCGGCCACCGCCTTGTAGCGCGCCTCCAGCGTTTCGCGATCCACCAGAGGGCGCAGGATCGTGGCGCGCAGCAGCCGCTTGCCCATCGCCGTCTGGCATGCGTCCAGCGTGTGGAAGAGCGTGGCGCGCGCATCCTGGCCGGCAAAGAGCGGCTCCACGAGTTCGAGATTCCGCACCGTCACCGCGTCCAGTTCGAGTGCTGTCGAGTGCTCCTGGAAGCGCAGTGAATCAATGTGCAGCGCCTCATTCTTTTGCGTCGTCCGCACATAGTGCAGCACCACGCCGGCAGCGGTGGCCGCCGCATCATGCCCCACAAGCCCGAAGCCCTCAAGAGACCGCACATGCAATTGGCGCTCCACCAACGGCACGGCAAAGTCGCGGGTCCACACCCAGTCCTCCACGCGTGTCCGCGCCCCCACCTGCTCCAGCGCCGGCGGAATCTCCGCGCTTGCCGGCAGCAAAACCTCGCTCGGCGCGGCCAGCAGCAGCGCGTCCATCGCCTGCTGCCGCGCATTGGCACCGTGGTACTCCGCAGTCACAAATTCGCCCGTGGAAAGATCCAGCAGCGCCACGGCGCACACCGGGTCGCGTCCATTTTCGCCGTCCGCCTCCAGCAGCGCCGCCAGAAAATTGTTCCGCTCCTGGCCCAGCGCGCTGTCCAGCGCCGTGCCCGGCGAAAGCACCCGGGTCACTTCGCGCCGGACGATCTTCTTCGTCAGCTTCGGGTCCTCCATCTGGTCGCAGATGGCGATGCGAAATCCCTTGCGCAACAGCCGCGTCAGGTAGCCTTCCACCGAGTGATAGGGCACGCCGCACATCGGAACCTGCCGTTCGCGGTCCCGCGCGGTCAGCGTCAATTGCAGCTCGCGGCTGGCCACCACCGCGTCGTCGTAAAACAGCTCGTAGAAGTCCCCCATGCGGAAGAAGAGCAGGGCATCGGGGTTTTCCCGCTTGGCCGCCGACCACTGCCGCATGAAGGGCGTCAGCTCGGCCTGGGGCTTCTCCCGCTCCGCAGGCGCAGCTTCGCGCTCCGGCACATCGGCCCCCGCGCCCGCCGGCGCCACGGATTGAGTCTCAGGCGTTCCCACAATCAACTACCAGAGTATCGTGGCTGGCCCATCCGGCTTGGGCCGGAATATGCATATTTGGTGATTTGGATCACACGCCTCAAGCGCTGAAAGCCTTAAGATTGAAGACAGGATGCAACTCCTCTGGCTTCGAGTGGCGGCAGTGCTTTACGCGGCGGCAAGCATCGCTGTCTTCCCGGCCGTCCTCTATCATCGCGAGCGCTGGCGCAGCAGCTGCGTTCACTTCGCCGGACTCGGCTTCTTCTTCCACTTTGTCTCCGTGGTGGAAATGCTGGCGCTGGCGCATCGCTGGGTGCCGGTGGGCGCGCGTGAAATCGAATCCATCATGGGCCTGGCAGTGGTGGCCATGTTTTTCCTTGTCTGGTGGATTTACGGTGCGATTTCGATGGGCATCTTCGCGCTTCCCGTCACGTTCTTTCTCGTCTTCGTTCCCGCGCTCGGGTTTGTGCGCTACACCTTTGCCTCTGAGGGCGTGCGCAACAGCTGGCTTATCGCGCACATCGCCGCGCTGCTGGCGGCCTACGTCGCGCTTGGCTTCAGCCTCATTGCATCACTCTTCTATCTGTTGCAGGAGCGGCGGCTCAAATCCAAGCCCGTTCCCGGTGAGGCGGGGTCGCACGCGCCGCTCGACTGGCTGCCGCCGCTCGACACGCTCGAACGCATCGCCCACGGGACGCTGCTCTTCGGCTTTCCCTGCATGACGGTCGGCCTCGTCATTGGCGCGGCGCTGGTGCAGGAGACACCGCTCGGCGCAGCGTATTTCCTCGATCCCAAGATCCTCCTCTCCTTCGCCATGTGGGTGGCCTACGTAGCGCTGCTCTTTATTCGCCGCGCGGCCGGCCTGCGCGGGCGCAAGGCCGCTTATCTCTCCGGCGCGGTGCTGGTTGTCATGCTCGCCGTGTGGGCCACCAATCTCATCAGCCATGTGCACAGGTTCAGTGGCCAATGACCCTCGCGCTCATCGGCGTCAACCACAAGACCGCGCCCATCGCCCTGCGCGAACGCATCGCCATCTCGCGCGAGGAGCTGCCTGAAACCCTGCGCGCCCTGGCTGCGGAGCCCGGCGTGGTTGAGTGCATGATCCTCTCCACCTGCAACCGCGTGGAGATTCTCGCCGCCGTCACCGAACCCTTCACCGACCTCGCCGGATTTCTTCATCGCCGCTTCGCACTCGAGCCCGACGCGCTCACGCCGCACCTTTACCTGCATCGCGACCAGGAGGCCGTGCGCCATCTCTTCCGTGTCGCCGCAAGCCTGGATTCGATGGTCGTCGGCGAGCCGCAGATTCTTGGCCAGGTCAAGGATGCATTCGCCGTCGCTCGCTCCTCCGGCACCATCAGCACGCAGCTCGATCACCTGCTGCAGAGCGCTTTTGCCGCGGCCAAGCGCGTCCGCACGGAGACCCAGATTGGCTCCCACGCCGTCTCCATTGCCTCGGTCGCAGTCGATCTTGCCTGCAAAATCTTCGGCTCGCTGCAGGGCCGCACCGTGTTCCTTGTGGGCGCCGGCAAAATGAGCGAGATCGCCGCGCGCCACCTCGTCCAGCAGGGCGCCAGCGACCTGCTTGTCACCAACCGCACAGAGGAGCGCGCACGCCAGCTTGCCGAACCCTTTGGTGGCCGCGTCATCCCCTTTGACCAGCTCTACGAGGCCGCCAGCCAGGCCGATATTCTCATCAGCTCCACCGGCGCGCCGCATCCCATCTTCCGCGTCGAGCATGCACAATCGTTCCTGCACAAGCGCCGCAACCGGCCCATGTTCTTCATCGACATCGCGGTGCCGCGCGATGTCGATCCAGAGGTCAACAAGCTCGACGGCATCTTCGTCTACGACATCGACGACCTGCAGCAGGTGGCCGCGGCCCACATGGAGGAGCGCGGCCGCCATGCCGGCGACGCCGAATCTCTAGTTGAGGCCGAGGTCGAGCGCTTCCATCAGCGCCGCCGCACCGTCAATGTCGCTCCGGCCATCGCCGCGCTGCAGCAGCACGCCGAGGATATCCGCCAGGCGGAAATGCGCCGCCTGCACGCCCGCATGGGCACGCTCAGCGCCGAACAGGCGGCCGCGGTCGAGGCGCTGACCCGCGGCATGGTGAACAAATTTCTCCACCCGCACATGCAGGCGCTGAAGCAGGCCGCGCGCGACAACGACACCGCCCGCATCGACGCGCTCTGCCAGGCCTGGTCGCTGTCCGGCGCGGGCAGGGAAGAGAACGCCGCGCCCGCAATTCCGCCCGCGCAGACTCAGCAGTCCGTGCAGCCGGAACCCGTGCCGCAGAGCGAGACCAGTTCCGACACCAGCCCCGAATCCAGTCCGGCAGGCAAGCGATGAACCTGCGCATCGGCAGCCGCGGCTCGAAGCTCGCGTTGTGGCAAGCGAACCACATCGCCGCTCTGCTGCGCGGCCAGGGCCACGCGGTTGAAATCCGCATTCTGAAAACCACCGGCGATCGCATGCAGGAGGTCAGCTTCGCGCAAGTTGGCTCCAAGGGCATGTTCACCAAGGAAATTGAAGAGGCTCTCGCCGCCTGCGAAGTTGATCTCGCCGTCCACTCGCTCAAGGACCTGCCCACTGAGCTGCCCGCGCCTTTTGTCCTGGCTGCCACGCCGCCGCGCGTGGACCCCCGCGATGTTTTTGTCTCTGTACATCACGCCAGCCTGGCCGCGCTGCCGTCCGGCGCACGCGTGGGCACCAGCAGCCAGCGCCGCCGCGCCCAGTTGAAGGCCCTTCGCCCCGACATTGAAGCCGTCGAGTTTCGCGGCAACGTGGACACGCGTCTGCGCAAGCTCTCCGAGGGGCAGGTGGACGCGATTTTGTTGGCCGCCGCCGGCCTCGATCGTCTGGAACGCGCCGAATGGGTCCGCGAGCGCCTGGAGCCGCAGCTTTTCTGCCCCGCCGCGGGCCAGGGTGCGCTCGGCATTGAGACGCGCAAGGGCGATGCGGCCACCCTCGCCGCCGTCGCCTTTCTCGACGATCCTGACACGCGCTTTGCCGTCACCGCCGAACGAGCCGCGCTTGCCGCCCTCGGCGGCGGCTGCCAGGTGCCCATCGGCGTCCACTGCCGCCCAAGCGCCGCATCCGCGGCAGTAGTCGAACTCTTCGCCGTCGTCGCCGATCCCACCACAGGCCAGGCCCTCCGCGCGCATCTCGCCGCGTCGCGCAGCGCCGATCCCACCGCGCTCGGCCAGCAAATCGCCCGCCAGCTTCTTGACTCCGGCGCATCCTCCTTTCTCGCGTCTTCGCCTGAGGTCGCCCCTTGACCCGAGAAGGGACCGCAGGCCCACGCGCCAGCCGCCGCGTGCTCGTCACCCGCGCCGCGCTTCAGGCTGGCCGCCTCAGCGAAGAACTCCGCGCGCTGGGCTTCGAGTCCGTCGAAGTGCCCGTGATTGAGGTCGCGCCGCCCGCAAGCTATGAGCCGTTCGACGCCGCACTGCGCCGCCTCGCCTCCTACAACTGGCTGATTTTTACCAGCGTCAATGCGGTTTCTTCTTTTGACCTCCGCGTGAAGGAGCTGGGAATCGAACTCCAACCGGCCAAACTCCAGATTGCGGCCATTGGGCAGGCCACGGCGCAGGCCGTCGAGGAGCTCCTTCATTTTGAAGTCAGCCTGACTCCGAAGGACTACGTTGCTGAAAGCCTTGCAGCGGCGCTCAAAGATCAAATCACCGGCAAGCGCGCCCTCCTGGCCCGCGCGGCCCTCGCGCGCGATGTGATTCCTGACGCGCTCCGCGCCGCCGGCGCCTGGGTTGACGCCGTCGATGCCTATCGCAATGTGGTTCCGCAGGCCGCGCCCGCGCAGCTTCGCGCCGCGCTCGTCGCCGGACTTCGCGCCGCCACGTTTACCAGCTCGTCCAGCGCCACGCACCTGGCCGAAGTCGCGAAAGAAGCTGACATTGCCTTTCCGCTGGCAGGCGTTCCCGCCGTCTCCATCGGCCCCATCACTTCGCGAACCCTCCGCGAACTCGGCTGGCCGCCCGCCGCCGAAGCCAGTCCGCACGACATCCCCGGCCTCGCCAAGGCTGTTGCGCGGCTGATGGCCCGCTAGCGCGTCCGCGCTAGGAACTCCACGTCTTGTCCTTCGACTTGCACAGCGATTCCAGATTGCACTCGTTGCACTTCGGCTTGCGCGCCACGCACACCTTGCGCCCGTGGTGGATGATCTGGTGCGAAAACGCAATCCAGCGCTCCTGCGGCAGCACCCGCATCAGCTCCTGCTCAACCTTCTGCGGCGTTTCGCTCTTGGCCAGCCCCAGCCGCCGCGCAATGCGCAGCACGTGCGTATCCACCACCACACCCTCGGCCTTGCCAAAGCTCACGCCCAGCACCACGTTGGCCGTCTTCCGCGCCGCGCCCGGCACCGTAATCAGCTCGGCCAGCGTCTCCGGAACCTTCCCGCCAAACTCCTCGCTGATCTTTTTTGCCGCGCCCACAATCGACTTCGCCTTGTTGCGAAAAAATCCCGCGGTGCGAATCAGCGCCTCAATTTCAGATTGTTTGGCCCGCGCCATCGCCGCCGGGGTGGGGAAGCGCCGGAACAGCTCCGGCGTCACCATGTTCACCCGCACGTCTGTGCATTGCGCGGAGAGAATCGTCGCCACCAGCAGCTCCCACGGCGAGCGATGATTCAGCGCGCACTCTGCCTCCGGATACGCCTCATCCAGCCCGCGCAAAATCGCCGACACCCGCTCCGGGGCAAGGTCGCCGCGCAACCGCGTTTTTCCGGAACTTCGCAGGTTCGATTTCATCTGTAGTCATTCCCTTCCATAGTCTATGAATCATCTTTCGGAGGAGGGAAAGCGTCCCTTTAAGCTCGAAAAGCCGACCGCAGCCTTTCACGGAGGGAGCAGGGGCCTTCAGGCCCCTGAAACCGGCAGCCTTTTACATGCGGGCCTTCAGGCCCGGAACTTTCCTCGCAAATGCTCCGGCATGGGATCGAGCCGCCCGTGCGCCGCAGAACTGTACGGATAGGCTTGCGGAGCCTCAGCGAGTCCGCGGCGCACCGGATTTTCTTCGATGTAGCGCGCCACGTTCAGAAACTTCTCTTGTGTCAGGATCTGACTTTCATTAAAGCCCCGCATCCACACATCAAGCTTGCCCTTGAATCGAAACGAAAAGCCTCCCTTCATATATTGCATGGCTTTTTCGAGGGATGCGTCAGGAGCCGGAGTGACGATGGCATGGAAGTGATCCGGCATAATCACGTATGCATGGAGCAAGAATCTCCCCTGACTGCGATAGTCGAGCAGCGTGCTTTGCAAAAGCTCAGCTGTCGCCGAAACCTGAAATAGCCTTCGGCGCTGGGCAGTCACAGCCGTGACGAAATAGGTCCGAATTTCTTGTGGCGCTCGCCGCATACAGGCAGCATAATGGAAGGGCCCGCGGCTGAAGCCGCGCCTCATTCCGCCAATCGGTCAGAGGCCTGAAGGCCTCTGCTCCCTCCGGTCCTTACCCCTTCCCCTCCACCCAGCCGCCAAGCTTCTCCAGCGGCAGCCGGATGCCCAAAAAGAATTGCCCAAACAACGCATACACCGCGCTCACCTCGTCAAAGCGCATCTCGTAGATGAGCTTTTTGAAGACCACCGGGTCCTCGGCAAAGAGCGTCACGCCCCACTCCCAGTCATCCATCCCAATCGACCCCGAAATAATCTGCTTCACGCGGTCGCCGTAGCGCCGCCCAATCAGCCCGTGCTCGTGCATCATGCGCTGCCGCTCGGCAAAGGGCACCGTGTACCAGTTCCTGTGCTCACTGCGCGTGCGGTCCATGGGATAAAAGCTCATGTACTTCCAATCCGGCACGGCAGGGAAGAGCCGCGCCTTCATGGCCTCGGCCCCGCGCTTCATGGCCTCGCCCACCTCGGCATCCCACTCCGGCGTGTGCGGCGCGAGGCCCTTGGCCGCCGCGGCCTCATAGGTCTTCCGCGTGGACTCGTAGAGCCCCAGCTCCACCACGCTCACGTAGGAATGCTTCAGCTCCAGAAAGTCGTAAAGCCGTGTTTGCGCCAGGTCCAGCTCCACCTGGTTCAGCGCCTCCATCGACGCGCGAAAATGAACGAGGATCAGGTCGCCTTTGTGGCCCAACTGCGAGAAGAGCGCCGTCTGCACCTTGCCTTCGCCGTCACATTCCAGCTTTTTCAGCGCGGCTATAGCCTCGCCCACAACCTTGGAACGTTCGCTCTCCGCGCAGGCGCGCCACGCCTTCCAGTCAAAGCGGAAAAACTGGTGCAGCAGGCTGGAGCCCTCAAGCGTCAGCGGAACCGGAATCGAAACCGGCGGAAACTCACTCAACGGAACACCTCATCCCATGGGCCATTTGATGGGTCTGGAACACCCCCAATCCTAGCAAACACCGGCGCAACTCCCCGCCGGCGAGACGCACCGGCCTCCGATGCCCGCCGCGCGCGACCACCCCCGCTTCCGGCTTATATACTGATAAGGCCCATGAGCGAACGCATCCTTGCTCACATCCTGCAGTTCATCACGCACGTCATCGATCTGGGCGGATACGCCGGGATTGTCGCGCTGATGGGTATCGAATCGGCCTGTGTTCCGCTTCCGTCGGAGATCATCATGCCCTTTGCGGGCTATCTGGTCTATCTGGGCCACATGAATCTCTTTTGGGTGGCCACGGCGGGCGCAGTGGGCTGCAATATGGGTTCGTTCGTTGGGTACTGGATTGGCGCAAAGGGCGGACGGCCGCTGGTGGAGCGCTACGGCCGCTGGGTGATGATGAACCGCCACGATCTGGACCGCATGTCGCATTTCTTCCTTAAATATGGCGGCCTCACCGTCCTTGTCGCGCGGCTTCTTCCGGTGGTGCGCACCTTCGTCGCTTTTCCCGCGGGCATTGCAAAGATGCCGCAACTGAGGTTCCACATCTATACTTTCGTGGGCTCCTGGCCGTGGTGTTTCGCGCTGGCCTACGTGGGCATGAAGCTGGGAGAGAAGTGGCACACTGACCCCCGCTTTCAGCAGGTCTTCCACCGCTTCCACCTTGGTGTGGAACTGGCGCTGGTGGCCGGCCTCGTCTGGTTCGTCTGGGCGCACTTCAACCGCAATCGCGGGGCGGCCGCAGCGGAGGGCCCGGCAGAACCATAGGTTTCAGGCGCGAAGGCGCTCGAACGGCCTTCCGCGCACAACGCGCCGCAGATGCGGACGCAGATCAATTCAAAACCAACGAGGTGTTAGGAGAATCATGGCAACGGAACAGAAAGGCGGCCCCAAGACCGCCGGACAAGCAAGCGGACAAGCAAGCGTAGCGCCCGCCAAGGGCAAGCTGGGTGTGATGGTGGTCGGCCTGGGCGCCGTCGCCACCACCTTTATCGCGGGTGTGGAGGCCGTGCGGCGCGGACTCGCCAAGCCCATCGGCTCGCTCACCCAGATGGGCACCATCCGCCTGGGCAAACGCACCGACAACCATTCGCCGATGATCAAGGATTTTGTCCCTCTCGCCGACCTGAACGACATGGTCTTCACCGGCTGGGACATCTTTGAGGACAACGTCTACGAGTCCGCCGCGCACGCCAAGGTGCTGGACAAGGAAACCCTCGACCAGCTCAAGCCCTACCTTGAAAGCATCAAGCCCATGCCGGCCGTCTTTGACCAGTTTTACGTGAAGCGGCTGAACGGCACGCACGTGAAAAAAGGCAAGAACAAGCGGGACCTCGCCGACCAGGTGCGCGCCGACATTCAGGCCTTCAAAAAGACCGTCGATCGCGTCGTGATGATCTGGTGCGGCTCCACGGAAATCTTCCTTCAGCAGACCGCCGTGCACAAATCCATCGCGGCCTTTGAGAAAGGCCTGGAGGCGGACGATGCGGGCATCGCGCCCTCGCAGATTTACGCCTACGCGGCGCTCAGTGAAGGCGTGCCCTTCGCCAACGGCGCGCCCAACCTCACGGTCGATTGCCCGGCCATGATCGAGCTCTCAAAGCAGAACGCCGCACCCATCTGCGGCAAGGACTTCAAGACCGGCCAGACCTTCATGAAGACCATCCTCGCGCCGGCCTTCAAGGCGCGCATGCTCGGCGTGCGCGGCTGGTTCTCCACCAACATCCTGGGCAACCGCGACGGCGAAGTGCTGGACGACGCGCAGTCCTTCAAGACCAAGGAAGAGTCCAAGCTCGGCTCGCTCGAGTACATCTTCCAGCCCGAGCTCTACCCCGACCTTTACAAGGACCTCTACCACAAGATCCGCATCAACTATTACCCTCCGCGCGGCGACGAGAAGGAAGCCTGGGATAACATCGACATCTTCGGATGGCTCGGCTATCCCATGCAGATCAAGATCAACTTTCTCTGCCGCGACTCCATCCTGGCCGCGCCCATTGCGCTCGACCTGGTGCTCTTTCTTGACCTGGCCAAGCGCGCGCCGTCGCTGCGCTCCATCGGCATACAGGAGTGGCTCAGCTTTTATCTCAAGTCGCCCCAGACCGCCGAAGGCCTCTACCCCGAGCACGACCTCTTCATCCAGTCCATGAAGCTCAAGAACACTCTCCGCCACATCATGGGCGCGGACCTCATCACCCACCTCGGCCTCGAATACTACGACTAAGGCCGATTCCGATTGATCCGGCCGCATTGTCCGCAAAACCAAAAGCCCCATCCGCAAAGGATGGGGCTTTTCTTCCTTATCTGCTCACCCGCTTCGCTGCCCTGTTCGCTCCAGCTTTACGCCGCCACTTCGGCCGGCGCCAGCCGCCGCACCGTCAGCACCGTGATGTCGTCCTCCTGCCCGAAGGACTTGGCCGCATCGGCAATATAAAATGCGCTCTGGTTGCTCAGGTTGTGCACGCGGTCGAATCCAAACAGCTCGCCAGTGGGCAGTTGCGCCTCCACCACCCCGTCGGAGAGCATCAGCAGCCTATCGCCCGGGTGCAGATAGAGCCGCACCTCTTCGTAGCTCACCTCCGGAATCGCGCCCAGCGGCAGCCCGCCCGGCAACTGCACTTCCTGGCTGTTCAGGTAGGGCGGCAGGTGTCCCGCGCTGGCCACCACCAGGTCGCCCTGCGCCCCGAACCACGCGGCCTGGCAGGTTGTCAGGCCTTCTCCGCCGGTCAGCACGCGGTTCAGCGCCTCCAGAATCTTTGCTGGGCTTCGCTCCTCCGTCCTTCGCAGCGCGCCCATCAGCATGGAGACGGTCATGGCCGCCTGCAGACCCTTGCCCGCCACGTCGCCCACCACCACCAGCAGGCTGCCGTCATTCGTCGGCTGCAGGTAGAAGAAGTCCCCGCCCACCTCCGCGGCCGGGTTGTACACCGAGTCCACCTCGTAGCCCGGCGTCTCCACCTTCTCCAGCGGAATCATCAACTCCTGCACGCTGCGCGCCGCCGCCAGCTCGCTGCTGGCCCGCTCCTGGTCGTGCTGGATGCGCAGGAACCGCACAAAGATGATCAGCACAATCGCTAGCATGCCGATGAAGTCCGCCACCGAGGCAAAGTGAATCGGAATCATTCCCGCCTGAATCGTCAGCGGCGAGTGGTACGGATGCCCGCCAAAGTCGCTCATGCCGCCGGTCAAAATCGGCTCGGCCAGTCCCACAATCGTCAGTGCCAGCGGAATCAGCAGCAGACCTGCCTCATAGTTCCGCTTGATGGTGGCGAGTATCAGCGTGAGGAGGATGAATACTGTCCACATCACCATCCACGCCAGACTGCCCAGGTAGATAAAGATCAGCAGCCAGATCATCACCCAAGTGTGGTTGCCCAGCAGCAGCAGGCCGGGCCCCACCCCGGCCAGAATCGGTGCCGTGTAGCGCATCATCTGGATGTACCACCGCCGCTTCAGCGCCAGAAACGAGATCAGGAACTCGAAGTAGAGATAGGCCGAGATCACCACCAGTTGCAGCAGCATCGCCGCGTACCACAGCTGGTCCAGCCGCGCAAAACTGCCCGCCAGGTCAATCACGGCGATCGGTGCCTGAATCCCCTCGTGCAGCGCCAGCCACAGATACTCCGCGTGGCCGGGCTGCGTGTAATAAAGCGCCAGCAGGAAGGCCGCCAGCACCAGCAGCATCATGGCCACAGTCAACGCCGGCAGGTGCTCGAACAGGCTGTGCACCGCCCACAGACCCAGTTCGTTCTTCAGCTCCGCCGGATAGCCCAGCCGCAGCGTCCGGTTCGCGAAGAAGTTGGTATACGCCGTCAGCCCGAACTGGATATCGATCGTCCGCACCACCAGCGTCAGGTCTGTCTCGCCGGCCGGAACTCCCAAATCATAGATGCGTGAGATCTCCTGGTAGCGTCCCGCCGTGCTGCCATGCGGACCCTCGGGCTCAATCATCTTGCCGTTCGCGAACACGTCCACGCCCGGCCCGCCCGCGCCAATCGCCATCGTCGCGTTCTGCACCACCGGCAGCGCAATCAGCAGCGCCACAGGTCCGTGATCCTTCGCCAGCTTCATGTGTAGCCGGAACCACACCCACGGCCGGTTCCCCGGTGGACCGTTGCCCAATGGCTGCCCCGATCCATTCGCCGGCGCATTCTGGTCCTTCTGCGAGTCCTTCTGCGAGTCCTGGCTACCAAGGTCGTCCAGGCTGTCGCCCGCGTTCCGCAGCACCCACTTTGAGTCGTCGAAGTCCGGCAGCGCCGCCGCCGGATTCAGAGTCACGCCCACGCGCCAGTCCTTGTCCAGCGTAATCGGTGACCCGATGCGCGTCGCATCCACCACCACCGCCGGCGGAACCGACAGCTCGGCCGGCTTCGGTGTCTCTTTCCGCGCCACCCCGGCGTGTCCAGCCGTATGTCGAACCACGGCTCCGGCAACGCCCCTGGCTGCGCGTGCCGTTGCACCCGGCCTCTGCGCCCGCGCCGCAGTCCCCAGCGCGAGTCCCGCAGCCAGCCACGCCACCATCGCCACCACCGCCGTCGTGCGTCGCAAGAACGCCTCCCCTGCCTGTGTTCACCACTTTAAAGCAGAAAGCCAGCCGTTCCAACAGTGTCGCGCCACCCCGCTCTTTCTCCCCATGGACGTGCTTCCGCACGCCCGCGCCGACCGCCCCTTACCCGCCCCTTACCCGCTCCTTACCTGCTCATGGCCCTGTTCTTTGCCTACGGCGGACCCGCCGCGCCGGCGATTTCTCTTTCCTCATGCTGCCAAACCGGCGGATACTAACGTCTAAAGAAGTGCAGCCGAGCGTCCCCCGGCACGCCCGGGGCGCGTGGCGGCGCATCCGGGTCAAAAGGAGGGGGGCAGATGCAGACCGGTTTCTTCAGGCCAATCGTCAGGGGCTTCCACTTCCGCGCAGCGTGGGTTGCAGCCGCGGCTCTGGCCTTTGCCGCAGCGCTCGCCGCACAGTCCACCACGCCCGCGTCCAACCCACCCGCCGCCACCGGGACATCCACTTCGAATTCCACCGCCCCCACCACCGCCAGGCCCGCCCCCGGAACCACCCCTGTCGCCGGCGACGTTCCCGCACCGCCGGTCACCAAGTCCGCCGACAAGAAGGACAAAAAGGACAAGGCTGGCAAAAACGACAAAAAGAAGGACGACTCGGCTGACCTCAACGTCAATCCGGACAAGGTGGTTGGCGTCGGCAGCGATCTCAAACCGGTCAAGAAGGGAAGCATCCAGGACGTCAGCGCCGTCGGCAACCGCGACATCGGCGGCCGCGGCTTCGGCAACTGGTACTCCACTGAGACCGAGATCAAGATGGGCAAGATGTACGCCGACGAGATCGACAAAAGCACACGCTTCATCACCGATCCCGTCGTCACCGAGTACGTCAACCGCATCGGCCAGAACCTGGTCCGCAACTCTGATTGCAAAGTGCCCTTCACCATCAAGGTCATTGATTCCGACTCGATCAACGCCATGGCTCTGCCCGGCGGATTCTTCTACGTCAACTCCGGCCTCATCCTCGCCGCCGACGAGGAGGCGGAGCTGGCCGGCGTCATGGCCCACGAGATCGCCCACGTCTGCGCCCACCACGCCGTCCGCGAGCAGACCCGCATGAACTACGCGCAGCTCGGCACCATCCCGCTCATCTTCATCGGCGGCTGGACCGGCTACGGCATCTATGAGGCCGCCTCGCTCGGCGTCCCGCTCACCTTCCTCCACTTCTCGCGCGATTTCGAGGCCCAGGCCGACTACCTCGGCGTGGAGTACATGTACCGCGCCGGATACGACCCGCAGGCCTTCATCAGCTTCTTTGAGAAGATTCAGGCCCTTGAAAAGCGCAAGCCCGGGCTCGTCTCCAAGGCCTTCTCTGACCATCCCCAGACCCCGGACCGCATCCTCCACACCCAGGAGGAGATTGCCGAAATCCTGCCGGCCAAGAGCGAGTATCTGGTCACCACCTCGGAGTTTAACGACGTCAAGGCCCGCCTGGCCCGCATTGAGAACAAGCGCCGCCTGCTCGACAACCGCGACAAGAGCAAGCCCTCCCTGCGCCGCGCCAGCACCAACAACCCCAACGGCAATGGCGATGACCGGCCCACCCTCCACCGCCGCGACAACCAGAACTAGGCCGTCGCCCCGGGCCGGAGCCTCTTCGCCGCACCTTCTGCACCACCTACCCAACGCCTTGGGGACCGGTTCCATCCGGCCCCCAACCGGCTGCGCTCGCGCTCCACTGCGGGCCCGGGCCAGCCCGCCGGTAACCCGCCCATCCTTACCAAAAGCCCCTGAAATTTCCGGTAACAACCCTGAAAACCCTTGAAGTTGCCGCCAAAACCGCGTTATAAACAGCAGTACCGGCAATGCCACCGTCACCTCGTCAGGGATGGCCCGCCTCTTTGATCCTCAGGGGGATTTATGCGCACTTCCATCGCCCGCTCCAACCTTCTTGTCCCCGAGATTCGCGAGGTCATGGACATTCGCCAGGCCTCGGACTACCTCGGCATCTCGCCCGACACCCTTTACAAATACGCCTCCGAGGGCTTCGTCCCCGCCTTCAAGCTGGGCAACCGCTGGCGCTTCAAGCGCTCCCGGCTCGACGAGTGGATGGACCACCAGTCCGAGCAGCAGGCCGCCGCAGCCGAGCTCGACCCCCACCAGAAAAAACCCGTCCGCCCCGCGCTGTAAGGGCAGGGAATCAGCCGCCTTCGCACATCGCCCGCGCAGCCTCACCCTTGACTTCGCTCCTGATATATATCATGCTATATACCAGTTGAAGGTGCGTCGATGTCCAAGCCTCTCAAAACCCGCGTCTTCATGTCCGGTCGAAGCCAGGCGGTGCGCGTTCCCGCCGAGTTACGCTTCACCACCGATGAGGTCTACGTGCGCCGCGATCCTCAAACCGGCGATCTCATCCTCTCTCAGTCGCCGCCCGCCACCTGGGCCGAAATCTTCGCCGCGCTCGACGAGGCCGCATTCCCCGCCGACTTCCTTGCTGACCGCCGTCAAGGCACAGCGGAGACGCGTGAGCCCCTTTAATCCGTCTTGATGACCCGCCTCTACATGCTCGACACCAACACCGTCAGCTACATCCTGAGGGGGCTGTCTCCGTCCGCACGCCACCGCCTCGCGCATCTCGAACAGGATGAAGTCGCCTGCATTTCCTCCGTCACTGCGGCCGAACTCTGGTATGGGCTCACCCGCATCGGCGCAAGCGAGCCGCGTCGCAGTGCTCTGCAAGCCTTTCTTTCGCGGTTGCAGGTTCTGCCGTGGGGAAGTGAAGAAGCCGCCGTCTATGGCGCATTTCGCGCCCGGCAGGAGTCCGTGGGCAAGCCGCTCGGCCCGCTCGTCACTCTGATTGCCGCTCACTCGATTGCCGCTCAGGCCATCCTCGTCAGCAGCGACGCCGCATTCCAGCATGCCGCCGGTTTGCACGGCCTCGAGTCCTGGGCAACGGACCTGATTCGTTGATCCCGGAACCACTCAACGCTGCACCACGCACCCTGCCCCCTCGTGATATACCTCTACGGGTGGACCACCTACGCCGCATCGGTCAGCTTCGCCGCCGCATGACCCGCGCCGGAGCGCCCGGCCTCGTCGTCACCCACCTTCCCGACGTCCGTTACCTCTGCGGGTTCACCGGCTCTTCGGCCGCTCTCGCCGTCACGCGCCGCGCCGCGCGCCTGTTTACTGACGGCCGCTACACCACGCAGGCCGGCGAAGAAGTCCGCGCCGCAAAAATCCAGATCATCTCCGGCCCGCCGTCCGTAGCCGCGGTGCAGTGGCTGGCCGCGCAACCCGGCATCAGCTTCGCCGCATTTGACCCCGCGCACACCACCGTCGCCGACTTGGCCCGCTGCCGCGCTGAGCTGCCCGCGCGCCTGCGCCGCGGCTTTCTTTCAGCCCTCGCCGGCCCGCTCGTTGAGCCCTTGCGCACGATCAAAGACGAAGCCGAGCTGACCTTGATGATCGAGGCCGCCGTTCTCGGCTGCTCGCTCTTTGAGCACATCCTCACCGTCATCCGCCCCGGCATGGCTGAAGTGGAAGTGGCCGCCGAGCTCGAGCATCGCGCCCGCGTGCTCGGGGCAGAGGGCATGTCGTTTGACACCATCGTCGCCTCCGGCCAGCGCTCCGCCCTGCCCCACGGCCACGCCACCACTGCCCGCCTGCCCCGCAGAGGGTTCCTCACCCTCGACTTCGGTGTTATCCTCAAAGGTTACTGCTCGGACATGACCCGCACGGTCCACCTGGGCACGCCAAAGCCAAAGGAACGTGCTGTTTACATGGCCGTTCTTGAAGCGCAGCAGACCGCCGTTGCAGCCGTCACAGCCGGGGCTACCTGTGCAGCGGTGGACGAGGCGGCGCGCAGCGTGCTCCGCAAGGCGGGTCTGGCCGAGGCGTTTACGCACTCCACCGGCCACGGCGTCGGACTGGAGATTCACGAGCCACCGCGCCTTGGCGCAGGACAGACCAACCGCCTGCAGCCCGGCATGGTGGTCACCATCGAACCGGGGGTTTATCTGCCAGGCGAATTCGGCATCCGCATTGAAGACATGGTCGCCGTCACGCGCACCGGAGGCCAGGTGCTGACCCCGGCGTCCAAGGCCCTCATCGAGCTTTGATTCTCCCGCCTCCGCGCGGGCTGTGAGAGAGACGAGCAAGCAATGAAACCAGAAGAAATACAGGATCTGAAAGAGCTGATCGAATTCCTCAAGGCCTACCAGGTTGCGGAGTTCGACCTGGACCGCGGCGACATGAAGATCCGGCTCAAGTTTGAGCAGCCGAAACCTGCTCCGGCGGAGATCACTGACCTCGCGGAACGAATCGCCGCGGCCCGCGCGCGGGTCGACACGTTAGAGGCAGCCGCCCCCAGCGCCCCAGCGCCCGCCGCAACCGCGCCTGCCGCCGAAGCCGATGCCGACATCCATCTGGTCAAATCGCCCATCGTCGGCACCTATTATGGTTCGCCTTCGCCCGGCGCAGCAGCCTTCGTTTCTCCCGGTGACCGCGTCGAGAAGGGCCAGGTCATCTGCATCGTCGAAGCCATGAAGCTCATGAACGAAATCGAGTCTGACGTGGCCGGCGAGGTCGTCAAATCTTTCGTTTCCAACGGGCAGCCCGTCGAGTTCGGCCAGCCCCTCTTTTCCATCCGGATGAGCTAGGCGCGTCTCCCCGCGCGCGGCCGCTTTTTTTTGATAGGACGTGCATGTTTCGTAAGGTCTTGGTAGCCAATCGCGGCGAAATCGCGCTGCGGGTCATGAATGCGTGCCGCGAGCTCGGTGTTCGCACCGTCGCCGTCTACTCTGAGGCGGACCGCAACTCGCTCCACGTTCGCTTTGCCGATGAGGCCATCTGCATCGGCCCGCCCCGCGCGGCCGACAGCTACCTCAACGTCCCCGCTGTCATCTCCGCAGCGGAGATCGCCAACGTCGACGCCATCCATCCCGGCTACGGCCTGTTGAGTGAGAACGCCAACTTCGCCGAAGTCTGCCGCGCCTCCAACATCAAGTTCATCGGCCCGCCGCCTGAGGTCACGCGCCTCATGGGCGAAAAGGAAAAAGCCCGCCAGGTTATGAAGAAGGCCAAGGTGCCCATCCTGCCCGGCTCTGACGGCGTCATTCTCACCGTGGAAGAAGCGCAGGAATGGGCCACCAAAGTCGGTTACCCCGTCATCCTCAAGGCCAAGGCCGGCGGCGGCGGTCGCGGCATGCGCATCGTCCGAACGCCCGAAGACCTTTCCAACCTCTTCCATGCGGCATTCACTGAGGCGGCCAACGCCTTCGGCAACGGCGAACTCTATTTGGAGAAATTCATTGAGCAGCCCCGCCACATCGAGTTCCAGATCCTCGCCGACGAGCACGGCAGCGTCGTCTCCCTCTTTGAGCGCGAGTGCTCCATCCAGCGCCGCCACCAAAAATTAATCGAGGAAGCGCCCTCGCTCCAGGTCACGCCCAAAATGCGCGAGGAGATCGGCGCAACCCTCCGCCGCTGCCTCACCGACATTGGTTATCACAACGCCGGCACCGTCGAGTTCCTCATGGACGAGGACGGCAAGCTCTACTTCATTGAGATGAACACCCGCATCCAGGTCGAGCATCCCGTCACTGAGGCCATCACCGGCATTGACCTCGTCAAGGCCCAGCTCCGCATCGCGTCGGGCGAAAAACTGGCCGACATTCTCCCCGCCAGGCTCGAAATCCGTGGCCACGCCATTGAGTGCCGCATCAACGCCGAGAACCCTGAGAAGTTCACGCCCTCGGCCGGTCAAATCACCGCCTTCAACGTCCCCGGCGGCAACGGCGTCCGTGTGGACACCGCGCAATACTCCGAAGGCGTCGTCCCGCCCTACTACGACTCGCTCATCGCCAAGCTCATCACCCACGGCGTCGACCGCGCCGAGGCCATGGCCCGCATGGAGCGCGCCCTCTCGCAGTTCGTGGTGCAGGGAATCGAAACCTCCATCCCCCTCCACCAGGCCATCTTCCAGGATGAAGACTTCCGCGAAGGCCGCTTCGACACCAAATTCATGGAGCGCTTCCTGGCCAAACGGCAAGGTTGACCAAGCGAGCCGACCTGGTCACTTTTAGTTAATCCGCCACCACCAACTGTCATCTTGAGCGAAGGTCGCGCCAGCGGCCGAAGTCGAAAGATCTGCGGTCGCTTTTGAAACACCGCGCGCTGCCCAGGCAACCAGCATCCCCGCATCACACTGTCATCTTGAGCGAAGGTCGCGCAGCGGCCGAAGTCGAAAGATCTGCGGTTGCTTTTATGAATCCATCCGGTCCGTCGCTCGCTTCAGGTCTGCCGGCTCCACGTCATACCAATCCTTGCTCAAATCCACCCACGCCGGATTCATCTTCTCAATCAGCCCAATCTTCTTCTCCCGCCGCCAATGCTTCACCTGCTTCTCGCGCTCAATCGCATTGCGAATGTCCTGATAAGTCTCAAACCAGACAAGGCGGTCGCAGTTGTAGCGATCGGTGAAGCCCTCGTACTCCTTCCACTTGTGCTGAAAGACGCGCCGCTGCAGGTCGCCGGTCACGCCGACGTAGAGCGTATGGCTGCGGCTGGCCATGATGTAAGTGAAGTAGACATGCTCCTGCATGGCCCGAGCATAGCGCACCAGCCGCTTTTAGAAAAAGCTACCGCAGATCTTTCGACTCCGCTTCGCTCCGCTCAAGAGGACAATCGTTTTCGGCCGCCCGGAGTGAGACGCCCATACCGGAGCCTCTTGAGGTGCCATCGAATCAACGCAAACATAACAACCAATACTTCGCCCCATCAGACTGTCATCTTGAGCGAGCTGCGCAAAGCGCAGCGAGTCGAAAGATCTGCGGCTGCCTTTAAAGGCAACATTCCGCGCCGCGAAAGCTATCCGCCGGGTGCCCCACATCTCCCGCTTTTGGAGATGGGTGAGAGCACGAATTCCATCCCGCCACTTTAGTCCCTGGTCCCTGGTTCCTGCGTCCCTTCTCCCCGTCAACCCCCGCCACTCTCATTTCCTGCAACCCCCTCATTCCGCGCGCAAAAAACTTCGCGTCCGTTTGCCGATCATTTCCCCGCCTTGCCGCACAATAGAACTGTCAGAGGTAAACCCATGCACTCAATCCGCCACAAATCCGCAGTTGGTTGAAAGCTGAAAGCTGAAGGCTGAAGGCTGAAGGCTGAGGGCTGGTCGACAGACCCCCCCCCACCCCCCCTATTTTTATTTGCAGTTTTCCACAGAACTTTTGCCGACTATTTCACGGAAAGGAGTATGCTGGCGCGCCGCGCACATTCCTGAGGTCCGCCAGGTCGCGTGCTACCGTGGTGGGACTTCCATGCTCACTCTTCAGGAACACTTCGGCCAGATCGACATCTACCTCTTTGACCAGATTCTCAAAGGCCGCCTCGCGCCCGGCATGTGCATCGTCGACGCAGGCTGCGGCTCCGGCCGCAATCTCGTCTACCTGCTGCGCGAGGGCTACGACGTCTACGCCGCCGACGCCAACGCCGAAGAAGTGGAAACCGTGCGCACCATGGCCCACGCTCTCGCTCCTTCGCTGCCCGCGTCCAACTTCCGCGTCGAGCCGGTCGAACAAATGACGTTCCCCAGCGCCTTCGCCGACTTCGTCATCAGCAACACCGTTCTCCACTTCGCGCGCGACGACGCGCACTTTGAAACCATGCTCCGCGGAACCTTTCGCGTCCTCAAGCCCGGCGGCACCTTCTTCTGCCGCGTCGGCTCCTCCATCGGCATGGAGCACCGCGTCCAGCCCCTCCAGGGCCGCCGCTCGAAATCGCCCGATGGCTCCGAGCGCTATCTCGTCGACGAAGCTCTGCTCCTCGCCTTCACCCAGCGCATGGGCCAGCTCTCTGACCCCATCAAAACCACCATCGTCCAGGACCAGCGCTCGATGACCACCTGGGTTGTCCGCAAAGGCGAGCACGCCACGCTGTGACACGACCGGCTCCCCGCAATCCCAAACGCTATAATCCTGGTGTGCGCGCGGAGAGCGGCGAATGAAGACTCCTCAGCCGGACCCGTCCCTCAACATCCCCGCAGCCGCCCCATCCCGAAAAATCATCTACGACTTCGGCGCCAACAACGGCGACGACCTTCCCTACTACCTGAAGAAAGCTGACCTCGTCGTCGCCGTCGAAGCCAATCCAACTCTTTGCGCAACCATTCAGGAACGCTTCGCCGCCGACATCGAAGCCGATCGGCTGCGCGTGGAAAACTGTGTGCTCGTCGCCGAAGACGAAGCGCCCGAGGTGCACTTTCACCTGCACAAGCGCCATCATGTCCTGGGCCAGTTCCCGCGGCCCGCGGAGAGCGTCATCGGCGACTACGACCGGGTCACTCTGCCTTCGCAATCCGTGATGCGCATTCTCGAAAAACACGGCGCGCCCTTTTACATCAAGCTCGATATCGAGGGCTACGACGAAGTCATTCTGCGAGAGATTCTGCGCAACCACGTCAGACCGCCATACCTCTCTGCCGAGTCCACCAGCATTCATGTCTTCGCTCTGCTCGCCGGGCTGGGCGGCTATGCAGCCTTCAGGCTGGTGGAGGGCGCAACGGTTGCTGAGAAGTTTAAGAACCACCCCATCGCTGTCCACGGCAGCCGCGAGCTTTACTCATTCCCGCCGCATTCTTCCGGCCCCTTCGGCGAAGACCTGGGCGGCGAGTGGATGAGCGCGGACGATTTCTTCCCAGTGCTGGCGTCGAAAGGCATGGGCTGGAGAGACATTCACGCCACCAGCCTCATCCAGCCTGACTCAACTTCGCGCGCGCAGAGTCGGCGGCTCATGCTCCGCCATTTGCGTGGATGGCTTGCGGCAAAGTTCCGCTCGCGCTGAGCCGCGACCATCGCAACGGGCCCGTTCGCGCATCGCCTCATGCAGCGCGCCTGCACGCAGCCACCTTCGCCCTTCACATCCCGCGCGCTCCGGTGTAACAATCGCTGCGTCTTCGAATCACGCCTGGGAGCCGCGCCGCGCACATGCCCGTCCGTTTCGTTCGTCATCCTGTCTACCTTCTCGCCGTCGCCGCATCGCTCGCCGCCGCAGTCTCCATCCCGCGCGCCTCGGCGCAGAACCATCCCTCCAAATCCGGTTCCGCAGAAGACGCCGACTGGGCCGTCTACAACGGCGGCCCCGGCGGCGACCACTATTCGCCGCTCGCGCAAATCAACCGCTCCAACGTTGCCCGTCTCATCCCCGTCTGGCGCTATGACTCGGGCGAAAAGGGCAACATGGAGACCAATCCCATCGTTGTCCACGGCGTGCTTTACGCTTACACGTCCACGCAAAAGGTCATCGCCCTCAACGCCGTCACCGGCAAGCTTCTCTGGCAGTTCGACTCCGGCATTCGCGGCACGCAGCCCGTGCGCGGCGTGGCCTACTGGCCCGGCGACCCGGCACACGGCGTTGGACCCCGCATCCTCGCCGGCGTCATGCAGTACCTCTACTGCCTGGACGCGCGCACCGGCAAGCCCATCGACTCCTTCGGCGACCACGGCCGCATCGACCTGCGCAAAGATCTCCGCGGCAACTACCGCCGCCAGTCCACCGTCCTCACCTCGCCCGGCATCCTTTATAAGAACCTGATCATCGTCGGCGGTCGCGATCCCGAAACCCATCCCGCGCCCCCCGGCGACATCCGCGCCTTCAGCGTCCTCACAGGCCAACTCGTTTGGCGCTTCCGCACCCTCCCGCGCCCTGGCGAACCCGGTTACAACACCTGGCCACCCGATGCCTGGAAGACCGCCGGCGCCGCCAACAACTGGGCCGGCATGGCGCTCGACGCACAGCGCGGCATCGTCTACGCGCCCACCGGGTCGGCGGTAATGGATTTCTATGGCGGCGACCGCGTGGGCAATGACCTCTACGCCGACACCATCCTCGCGCTCGACGCCAACACCGGCCGCCGCATCTGGGATTTCCAGGGCGTGCATCACGACATCTGGGACCGCGATTTCCCTTCGCCGCCCGCGCTTTTCACCGTCACGCGCAACGGCCGCCAAATTCCCGCGCTCGCGCAAACCACCAAGCAGGGCTTTCTCTTCGTCTTCAACCGCGTCACGGGTGAGCCGCTCTTCCCCATTCATGAGCGCCCATTCCCCGCAAGCACGGTGCCGGGCGAGGTCACCTCTCCCACGCAGCCCGTGCCGCAGCTGCCCGCGCCCTACGGCCGTCAGCGGCTCACCGCCGACATGCTCACCACGCGCACGCCCGCCGCGCATGAGTGGGCGCTCAAGACATTCCGCACCTTCCACAGCGACGGCCAGTTCGTCCCCTTCGCCGTCGGCAGGCAGACCGTCGTCTTTCCTGGCTTTGACGGCGGCGCGGAGTGGGGCGGCCCCGCCATCGATCCGCGCACTGACGTCATTTATGTAAACGAAACCGAGATGGCCTGGACCGGCGGCCTCGTGCCCGCCTCGCGTTCCGGCAGTCCCGGCCAGCAAATTTACCAGTCGCAGTGCGCCGTCTGCCACGGTGCGGACCGCTCCGGCTCGCCGCCGCAATTTCCTTCGCTCGTCGACATTGACAAGCGTCTGCCCCAAGAGAAGATCGTCGCCGCCATCCGCTCCGGCACGGGCCGCATGCCCTCCTTCCCGAACATTGAGGGCGACGGTCTCAAGGATCTGCTGGCCTTTCTTGCCCAGCCGGTTTCCTCGCAGAGCCGCACGGAACTGGCCTCGGCTCCCGTCGAGGACCAGCGCGACCCCGCCGGAGCCGCCGTCTATAAGGCGCAGTGCGTCGCCTGCCACGGCGAGCATCTGGAAGGCCTGGCGCCGGCTTTTCCGGCACTCCTCGGCGTGGGTGCAAGGCTCACCGCGGCCCAGACCATCACGCTCATCCAAAAGGGCAAGGGCCTGATGCCGCCGGACCCCACGCTTACACCTGCCCAGATCGCTGCACTGCTCCGCTTCCTCCGCATCGGTGACCGGCCCGCCGGCGATGCTTTTCCGCCGGGGACCGACCGCTTCACCTTCACCGGCTATCGCAAGTTCCTTGACCCCGACGGCTACCCGGCCATTGCGCCGCCGTGGGGCACACTCAACGCCATTGACCTGAAGACCGGACGCTACCTGTGGAAGATTCCCCTTGGCGAATACCCGGCCCTGGCCGTGCGCGGCATGCCCAACACGGGCTCTGAGAACTACGGCGGCCCTGTCGTCACCGCCGGCGGCGTGCTCTTCATCGGAGCCACCGTTTACGACCGCAAATTCCGCGCCTTTGACACACGCACCGGAAAACTCCTCTGGCAGTGGACGCTGCCCTTCGCCGCCATGGCCACGCCGGCCACCTATATGGTCAACGGCCGCCAGTACGTCGTCATCGTCTCCAGCGGCGGCCGCGATCCCAAATCGCCTGAGGGCGGGTCGTATATTGCCTTCGCGCTGTCGCGTTGAAATCGCCGCGGCGCTTTCGTGCTCCTCTGTGGAAAAGTCGGCCAAATATTATCGCTTTTTCTTCGCCTTTTCGCGCAAAGTTACGCTATGCTTCCTTCACGTCCCGGAGGAGGAATGCATGAATGCTCTCAAGGAACTCACCGCGGAATATGACCGCGAAACCGCCAACACCCGCAAAGTTCTCGCCGCCATTCCCGATGATGCCGATTACGCTTACAAGCCCCACGCCAAGTCCATGAGCCTGGGCCAGCTTGCCGGTCACGTTTCTAACACGGCCGGCGACTGGGCGCTCACCAGCCTGACCACCGACAAACTAGAATTTCCGGCCGGTCACAAATTCGAGCCCTACATTCCCGCCGGCAAACAGGCCCTCCTCGACCAGTTCGACAAGCAGGTGGCTGACGCAAAGGCCGCTCTTGCTGCCATGTCGCTGTCCGCCTGGGACGACCACTGGAAGTTTATCATGGGCGGCTTCACGGCTATCGACGACACCAAGTACAACGTCTTCCGCACCTGGGTCCTGGACCACTTGATTCACCACCGCGCGCAGCTCGGCGTTTATCTCCGCATGCTCGACAAGCCGGTCCCGGGCTGTTACGGCCCCTCCGCCGACGAGATGTAGTCTTAGCGGGCAGGGAAGCGCGTCCATACTCCATGGGCCGTGCCGTCGGCGTCCTTTACGCTGAATGCATGGCCTTCCCGTTTCCGCGCGTCTATCCCATCCTTGATTCCTCGCGCATTCCCACTGTGGATCGCGCGGCATTTCTTTGTCGTCTCGGCGCTTCGCTTGTGGGCGCCGGCGTCACGCTGCTCGAATACCGCAACAAGCAGGGAAGCGACGCCGAGCTGCGCGCCGACGCCGCCGTGTTGCGCGCCGCCATGCCCGCCGGACAGGTGAAGCTCATCCTCGACGACCGCGCCGACCTCGTTGCAGCGGTGGGATTCGATGGCGTGCATGTGGATGCCGGCGACGTCTCGCCCGCCGACGCGCGCTGCATCGTCGGCCCTGCCCGCATCGTCGGCGCATTCGGTGGCGGCGATGCGCTGCTCCCTGGCATTCTCGCCCAGCCTGTCGATTACCTCGCCATCGGCCCGGTCTTCACGACCACCACCAAGCAGACCAGCGCCTCGTCCATCGGCGTGGAAGGCGTGCGCCGTCTGCGCGCGCAGGCCGGGCCGGATGTTGTGCTCACCGCCGCCGCGGGCATCACGCTTGCCGCCGCGCCTGCCGTGCTCGCAGCCGGAGCTACCGCTGTCGCCGTCTCCGCCGCTCTCTTTTCCGTTGCCGATCCCGCCGCCGAATTCCGCCGCTGGCTGCACGCCCTCGGCGGCTGATGCGCGGCCTTCTTCGCCCTATCCGCGCCGCACGAAAAAAGTGAGAGACAATTCCGCCTGATTCAAGTAAAACCAACCCAAGATGACATGCCTGCACGGTGAGCTTCGGACTCGGCCGCTTCCTTGCACGGGCTCGGTATCGTAGGATTGCGATACAAGCCCAGAGTACGAGTCCAGAACACGCGGTCCTATCCCGAGCACGTTTTGGCAGGCACATCGGTCCGTCTCTCCGCTCTGCCGTGCTGCACGAGCCGAAGATGCGCACCGCAATACGAACCGTTGAGGAGGTCGTCCGCGTTCATGTCCAGGCCAACTTGTAAGAACCTGAGCTCGATGGGTACTTCAACCCAGCGACCCACATCCCATTGCAGCGCGGAGGAGATGCATGCCTAGCAAGCTGTTCGCAACCAAATCCATCAACACCATCCTCGCGGAATCGAGAGAGTCCGGCGAGCACTCGCTCAAGCGGGCGCTCGGCCCCATCAACCTCATCACGCTCGGCATCGGCGCCATCATCGGCGCGGGCATCTTCGTGCTCACGGGAACCGCCGCGGCCCAGTTCGCGGGCCCGGCCATCGTCATCTCCTACATGATTGCCGGCACGGGATGCGTCTTCGCGGGCCTCTGTTACGCCGAGTTCGCCTCCATGATGCCCATCGCAGGCAGCGCCTACACCTACGGCTACGCCACCATGGGTGAGCTCGTCGCATGGATCATCGGCTGGGCGCTGGTGCTCGAATACGCCTTCGGCGCGGCCACCGTGGCCGTGGGCTGGAGCGGCTTTGTTAACAGCCTCTTCAGCTACTTCGGAATCAGCCTGCCGTTCAATCCCGCGCCCAAATTCGCTTTCACGCTCTTTGGCCACCCTCTGGCCGCGCATGTGGACCTCTTCGCGCTCTCCGCGCTAGTGGTCATCACCGTCATACTGGTCGTCGGCGTGCGCGAGTCGGCCAACTTCAACAGCGCCGCCGTCATGATCAAGGTTTCCGTCGTGCTCATCTTCATAGGCCTGGCCGCCACCTTCGCCTTCGGCCACTGGTCGCTTATGATGACCAACTGGCATCCCTTCATCCCCAAAAACACCGGCCACTTCGGCCAGTTCGGATGGTCGGGCATCATGCGCGGCGCAGGCGTGGTCTTCTTCGCTTACATCGGCTTTGACGCCGTCTCCACCGCCGCGCAGGAAGCCCGCAATCCGCAAAAGGACATGCCCTTCGGCATCCTCGGCTCGCTCGTCATCTGCACCGCCCTTTACCTCCTGGTCGCTGGCCTGCTCACCGGCGTCAAGTCTTACACCACTCTCAACGTCCCGGCTCCCGTGGCAGATGGCGCGGCGGCCATCGGCGTGCGCTGGGCCGTGCTGCTCATTGATCTCGGCGCAATCGCCGGCCTGGCCTCGGTCATGCTGGTCATGCTGATGGCGCAGTCGCGCGTGCTTTACACCATGTCGCACGACGGCCTGCTGTGGAGCTGGGTCGGCAAGCTCCATCCGCGCTTCCGCACGCCTTATCTCACCACCATCATTGTCGGCCTCTTCGCCGCCACGCTCGCCGCGCTCTTTCCCATCACGCTGCTGGGCGAGCTCGTCAGCCTGGGCACGCTGCTGGCCTTCACCATCGTCTGCCTTGGCGTCTGGGTCATGCGCGTGCGCCATCCTGAGATGAAGCGCCCCTTCCGCACGCCGGCCGTTCCTCTGGTGCCCATCTGCGGCATGATTGTTTCCGTCGCGCTGATGCTCTCACTCGATCAGCCGGCATGGATCGGCTTCGGAAGCTGGCTGATCTTCGGACTGTTCATCTACTTCGGCTACAGCCGCAAGCACAGCCACGTGCAGCGCGCGCTGGCGGAAAAAGCCGGCGCCGGCGATTGAGCCGGCTTCACCCCTTCGCACAAACAACAGCGGCCTCCCGAAGGAGGCCGCTGTTGTTTGATGTCGTGCGTGCAATCGCTCAGCGCGCTTACGCCGTCGTCTTCGCGCAGTGCTCGTCAAAGGCACGAATCAGTTCCGCCGCAATCTCCTGCGCGGTGGACTGCTCGATGACGAAGCGCTGCATCAAATAGACCAGCTTGCCGTCGCGGAGAATCGCAATCGCAGGCGACGTGGGCGGATTGCCGTCGAAGTAGCCGCGCGCGCGTTCGGTGGCCTCGCGGTCCTGTCCCGCGAAGACGGTGATCTTCTGGTCGGGCTGCTGCGTGCCGTTGGCCAGCGCCAGCCGCACGCCGGGGCGCATCTTGCCGGCCGCGCAACCGCAAATCGAGTTGACCACCAGCATTGTCGTGCCGGCCTTGGCCAGTGTCGCGTCCACCTCTTCCGCGGTGCGCGTTTCCGTTATGCCCGCGCGAGTCAGCTCTTCGCGCATGGGAATGACCATCAGTTCTGGATACATGAGTGCCTCCGGCTGGAATCTCTGCCTGCATCCATTCTATCGTCTTTCGGCCGGAAGCGGCGCTGGAGCCGGTACGCTGGAGCCGGCACGCTGGAGCCGGTACGTTGGTGTAGCCTTGACGCGATGCTGCTGGAAGAGAACAAAACCCTTGCGCCGTTCACCACCTTCGGCATCGGCGGCCCGGCGCGCTGGTTTGTGGCCGCGGAAAGCGAAGAGGACGTGCAACAGGCCGCTGCGTGGGCCGGTGATCATGGCGTTGCACTCTTCGTGCTCGGCGGCGGCAGCAACCTGCTCGTCAGCGATGAAGGATTTGACGGCCTGGTGCTGCACGTGCGCCTGCGCGGCGTTACGCAATCGGAGCAGGATGGTTTCATCCTCTTTTCCGCCGCGGCCGGTGAGGACTGGGACAGGTTCGTGGAGCAAACCGTCCAGGCCAACTGCGCAGGCTTGGAATGCCTGGCTGGAATTCCGGGCACCGTGGGCGGAACTCCCGTGCAGAACGTCGGCGCATACGGGCAGGATGTGGCCTCCGCCCTCTCGCGAGTGCGCACCTTCGATCTCCTGCAGCACGCCTTCGTCGAATTCTCCGCGGCCGAGTGCGGATTCGCCTATCGACGCAGCCGCTTCAACGCTGAAGAGCGCGGCCGGTATGTGGTCACGCGCGTCGACTATCGCCTCACGCCCGGCGGTGCGCCCACTTTGAGCTATGCCGATCTTCAACGCGCATTTTCCTCGGGCGCGGCGGCCACTCTGCCTGAAGTTGCCAGGGCCGTGCGGCGCATTCGCCACGCAAAAGGCATGCTGCTGGTCGCCGGTGATCTCGACTGCTGCAGCGCCGGCAGTTTTTTCAAGAATCCCGTCGTCTCACACGAGCAATTGCGCGCAATCGCGGAAGCAAGCGGCGAACAGCCGCCCCATTTTCCCGCCGGGCCCGAGCCGGAATACGCCGGGATGGTCAAGCTGCCCGCGGCTTGGCTCATTGAGCATGCGGGCTTCGCGAAAGGCTCCGCGCGCGGCGCTGCCGGCATTTCCTCGCGCCACACGCTGGCCCTCATCAACCGCGGCGGCGCCATGGCCACTGAGATTCTCGCCCTCGCCGCCGAAATTCGCGAAGCTGTACGAGCGCGTTTTCAAATCCTGCTTGAAATGGAGCCGGTCCTTCTCGGCTTTCGCGACGCGCCAGTTTAGTGCGGAGCCAGCCGGCCAAGAATCCGGTCGCGCTCTTCGCTGAGCGCCGCACTCGCCGGCCCAATCGCGGCCAGGCGCCCTTCGCGCAGCAGCGCAACCTCCGCGCCCGTCGCGTAGGCGTCGGTCGCATCGTGCGTCACCATTATGGCCTGCACATTCTTTGCGCGCAGCCATTGCTGCAATCGCAGAAGCAGCTCGTCGCTGGCCCGTCCATCCAATGCGGCAAAGGGCTCGTCCAGCAGCACCAGCCGAGGCTCCACGGCTAGCGCACGCGCCAGCGCCACGCGTTGCGCCTCACCCCCGGAAAGGCTGCGCGGCTCCCGATCCAGCAGCGACTTCGCATCCACAAGCTCCAACATTTCCCGCACTCGTGCCGCGCGCTCGTTTTGCGGAATGTGCGCCAGTCCGAACGCCACATTCGCCGTCACGCTCAGGTGAGGGAAGAGCGCCGGATGCTGCGCCACCAGCACCGTGCGCCGCTTTCCCGCAGGGAGAAAAATTCCCGCGCCGCAGTCGGTCAGTACGCGATTGTCCAGCGCAATCCGTCCGCGGTCCGGCCGCTCCAGCCCCGCCAGCAGCCGCAGTAGCGTGCTCTTTCCCGCGCCGGAGGGTCCGAAGACCACCGTCCACTCAGACGCGAATCGGCATTTGATCTCCAGATGAAATCCTCCGCGCCGGGCTTCCATGTTCAGCTCAAGCAGGTCGGCCTCCTCGCGGGCGGTTGCCCATGTAAATCGCTCCCAGCGCAATCACGCTGCACACCACCAGCACCGCCGCCGTGCGATTCGCCGCCGCGTAGTCAAAATTTTCCACCTGGTTGTAAAGCAGAATTGACAGCGTGCGCGTGGAGCCCGGAATATCGCCGCCCAGCATCAGCACCACCCCGAACTCGCCCACCGTATGCAGAAAACTCAGCACCGCGGCCGTCAGCAGGCTGCGCCGCGCCAGCGGTACCAGAATTCCGGCCACAATCCTCACCGGGCCCGCGCCCAGCACGCGCGCCGCATCCAGCAGCTCCGGCTCCACCGCGGCAAAGCCCGCCACCAGCGGCTGCACGGCGAAAGGCAGGCTGTAAATCACTGAGCCCACCACAAGCCCCGCAAAGGAAAACGCCAGCGGATGGCCCAGCAGCGCCGTGATGCCGCGGCCCACTGCAGTGCGCGGCCCCAGCAGCACCAGCAGAAAGAAACCCAGTACCGTGGGCGGCAGCACCAGCGGCAGCGCGGCTAATGCTTCTAGCCATGCAAGCCAGCGGCTGCGCCCAAGCACCAGCCACGCGGCCAGCGGCACGGCCACGGCCAGCAGAATCGCCGTCGTCACCGCGGCCAGGCGGAGCGTGAGAGTGAATGCTTGCCAGTCCATCATCTTCAGCGAACCGGAGACAGTCCCCGCTTCTCCAACTGCGCCTGCACGGGAGCGGAGAGCAGAAAGGCCAGCAGCCGGTGCGCTTCCGCGCGATGGCCGCTGGCACGCAGCACCACTGCGCCCTGCTCCAGCGGCGGATAAAGGTCGCGCGGAATCACAAAGTAGCTTCCCACTTTCGCAAGCTGCGGCGTCAGCGCCGCGGTCAGCGCAATCAGCCCCGCCTGCGCGTTGCCCGACTGCACAAACTGGGCGGCCTGCCCAATGTTTTCAGCCTGCGCAATGCGTCCCTTCAACGCATCGTAAAGCTTCAGGCTTTTCAATGCAGCCACCGCTGCGCGTCCGTAGGGCGCGCGGTCAGGATTCGCGATTGCCAGCCGCTCGAGCGCCGGGCTGCGCAGCAATGCAAGGGACGGCGGCGGCAGATGCGCGTCCTTCCGCGTCCACAGCACCAACGTCCCCTTCGCGTAAGGAACCGGTGCTGCCTCATCGGCGAGTCCGCCCTTCACCAGCCGCGCCGGAAACTCCATGTCCGCAGCCAGAAACAAATCGAACGGCGCGCCGTTCTCAATCTGCGCGGTCAGCATCGCGGAAGCCTGATAGGTCTCCACTACGTGAATCCCTGTCTGCGATTGGAACTGCTTCAGCAGCGCCGGCAGCACCGGCGCCAGGTCCGCCGCGGCAGCCAGACGCAGCGTCGTCTGCGCCGTGGCTGCCGGCACCAGTGCCATCATCGCCAGCGCCGCCAGCAACCATCGCATTCTCAACGCAAATCCCGTTTTCGAATTCCGCAAAAGCTGCCCCACGCTGGTAGGCTAACACCTAAGGATGAACGACAATCTACATCGTTTGCGCTGTTTCAGTTGCGGCGACCACATTGCGGGCGCTGAGGCAGGCCCCGACTTCCGCTGCGCCAAGTGCGGCGACCTTTTCGAGGTCGAATATCCCGGCTGGAGCGAGCGCCAGGGACACGACCGCCCCAATCCCGGCGCGCTGAAATGGCTCTGGCGCGAGCGCCGCAGCTCTTCGCTCTCGCTTGACCAGTCCGGCGTCTGGCGCTTTCGCGAGCTGCTGCCCATCCTCGACAGCTTCGGCAACGCCGTCACGCTGCAGGAAGGCAACACGCCGCTGTATACACTGCCGCGCTCGGCCAAAGCTCTCGGCCTTGACCAGCTTTTCGCCAAGCACCAGGGCATGAACCCCACCGGCTCCTTCAAGGACACCGGCATGACCGCCGCGCTCAGCGTTGCCCGCGAGCGCAACTTCGAGTGGGTTGCCTGCGCTTCGACGGGAAATACTTCCGCAGCCATGGCGGCTTACGCCTCGCGTGCCGGCCTGCGAAGCCTCGTACTCATTCCTGAAGGCAAAATCGCGTGGGGCAAGCTGGCACAGGCCATGGATTACGGCGCGGTCACCTGCCAGTTGAAGACTGACTTCGATGGCTGCGTGCGCGTGCTCGCCGAGATCGTCCGCCAGGCGCCCATTTACCTGCTCAACTCCGTCAATCCCTATAGGCTTGAAGGGCAGAAGACGCCAGCCTTCGAAATTGCCGAAGCATTCGACTGGGCCGTTCCCGACCATCTCATCGTGCCCGGCGGCAACTTGGCCAACAGCTCCGCGCTCGCCAAGGGCTTTCGCGAGTTGAAGGAGCTTGGCCTCGCCGCGCGCATGCCGCGCATCTCCGTCATTCAGGCAGAAGGCGCAAATCCCCTCGTACGCAGCCTCGCCGAAAATCAGGGCACATCGCTTGAGCCTGTGGAAGCGCACACGCGCGCCACCGCCATCCGCATCGGCAATCCCGCTTCATGGCGCAAGGCCGCCCGCGCGGTGCAGGAAACCGGCGGCTGGTGCCTGGACGTAAGCGAAGCGGAGATCGCCATTGCCAAGGCCGAAATCGGAGCCGAAGGCCTGGGCTGCGAGCCAGCCTCGGCCGTCACGCTCGCCGGGCTCAAAAAACTCCGCGCCGATGGCCGCGTCGGTCCGGCCGATTCCGTCGTTCTGCTGCTCACGGGCCACGCGCTCAAGGACGCCGATTACACCATCGACTTCCATCGCGACACGCTTCTCAGCGATGCAGAAAAACTCGGTCACGAACCCGAGCTTGCCGCGCTGCGCCGCAATGCCGTCGTCGTCGAGTCCACCGCGGAGGCGGTTCTTGCTCAATTGAAGGAGCGCGCCTGATGCGCGCATCCGGCCGGCCCGCATCCGGAACGCGCGCTTCCGGAGTGCCCGACGCAGCACGCCTGCACCTGCGCCTGCCCGCCACTTCGGCCAATCTCGGCTCGGGCTTTGATGCAACCGCCGTCGCACTCAATCTTTTTCTCGAAATCACCGCCGAGACCGCGGACGATTTCTTCATCGCCGCCAGCGGGCGCGACGCGGCACGCTGCGCGCGCCTGGAAGACAATCTCATCCTCGACACGTATGCACGGCTTCTCGCGCAGAACGATCGTCCCGCGCATCCCTTGTCACTGAAGATGGTGAATGCCGTGCCTCTCGGCATGGGCTGCGGCTCGTCGGCCGCGGGGCGGCTGGCCGCAATCGCTCTCGCCAACCACTTCGGCAACCTCGGCTGGACCGGCGAACAGATTCTCGAAGAGGCCTGCGCGCTTGAGGGCCATCCGGACAACGCCGCCGCCTGCTGGCTGGGCGGCTTTGTGGCCACGGCCGGTGCCGGGCGTCGCGTGTATGTGGCTCGGGCGGTGCCGCCCTCCGAATGGCGGGCCATCGTGGTTCTGCCCTCTTCGCCGCTGGCCACCAGCGAGGCGCGCGCCGTGTTGCCCGAGCGCTATTCCCGCGCGGACGCGGTGCTGAACGTCCAGTCGGCGGCGCTGCTGGGCCTCGCGTTTGCCCAGGGCAGGGGAGACTTGCTGGCGATGGCGATGCGCGACCGCCTGCACCAGCCTTACCGGGAATCGATCTGCCCCATGCTCGCCCCGTTGCTGCCCCTCGCCGGCTCGCACGGCATCCTCGGCGTCGCCCTCAGCGGGGCCGGCCCCGCCGTCCTCGTGATTCTGGAAGATGACCAAAGTATTTCCGCCGCTTCCCAAGCCATCCGCGCCGCACTCACCGGACTGCCCGAACCGGACCTTTTGATCTGCGAATTCGAGAGCGGGGAAGGGCAGATCCAAGTGGATTACGAGCCCTCCTAAGAAGGAATTCTAAGGCAGCCGAAGGAAGCTGTCGCCCGTCCCTCATTCGGAGCGAAGTTAAGGAAGAATAAAGTGCTTCTAGGCATGCGTTTATAATGAGTTAATCCCCCGTTAGTGCCTCCCAAATCGATTACCTAAGTTTGCTTGCTATTCAAGACCCAACAGCCTAAATTCGCACCGTGGGCAGTTCTGGGGGAGGGCTGCTCTAGCGCCCGTGGTCCGTTACCGGATCCGGGCGCTTTAACTTTTACACACCTTTTTCCCCTCACCCGAAGCGGACTGCCAGCTCCCCTCGCCCGCCCCCTGGGGTTTGCGACTTACCTGCACGCTTCAACATCAAATGAGTACGGGTTTGCCGTTACACTGGAGTGAAGGCAAGCGACGCAAGGAGGAACATGGCTGCACCGGGTGTGATGGAAGTGAGTGATGCAACGTTCGAGCAGGAGGTGCTCCGCAGCGAGCAGCCTGTTCTGGTGGATTTTTGGGCCGTCTGGTGCGGACCCTGCCGGGCCATTGCGCCCATCGTGGAAGGACTTGCAACCACCTATGCGGGCAAGCTGAAGGTGGCCAAGGTGAACGTGGATGAGAATGGCGCAACGCCCTCCCGCTACGGGGTTCGCGGCATTCCCACGCTGCTGCTTTTCAAGGGCGGCAAGGTGGCCGACCAGATCGTGGGCTACGTGCCCCAGGACGTGATCGAAGACAAGGTGCAGCGGCTCCTGGCCTGATCCTGTCAGGAGCTGAACCCGCGAACGAAAAAGCAAACGGCCCGGCACTGTTGCCGGGCCATCGCTGCTTTTGGTTAGAATTTTCTTATCGGTACTTGCGCAGCACGCCCAGCACCCGGCCCTGAATCGCCACCTGTGCGGCGGGAACGTAAATCGGGTCCATCTCGGCATTCGAGGGCTGCAGGCGCACCAGCCGCCCTTCAGGGTAATAGCGCTTTAAGGTGGTCTCAGAGCCGCGCACCAGCACGACGACAATCTCTCCCTTGTGCGCGGTCCGGGTGCGCTCCACCAGCACGTAGTCGCCGTTGATGATGTGCTCGTCGCGCATGGAATCGCCACGGACCTCAAGCGCGAAGACGTCGCGGTTGCCCACCACGTCATGCAGCGAGATGGTCTCCGGGTTCTCGACGGCTTCCACCGGCAGGCCTGCGGCAATGCGGCCGGCCAGCGGCAGCCGTTCGGTCACGCGGCTTCTTGACCCCTGCGGCAGAACGTCGATCGAGCGGCTGTGGTTGTGCACGCGGTCCAGCAAGCCCTTCTTCTCAAGGTTGGAGATGTGCTTGTGGATCGTGGCCAGGCTTTTGAGCCCCATGCCCCGCGCAATCTCTTCAAAGGAAGGCGAATAGCCGTTGCGGGCGACAAACGCCGCCAGAAAGTCCAGAACCTCTTTTTGCCGCTTCGTGATGGCCATGCGCGCATTATAGCGAACAAAAAGCGAATGGCAAGCACGCGTTTCCACTTTTTCTCAGCCAATCTTCCGCCGCGTGACCGATACGGCAACAGTTCCACCCGCCCCGCTTAAGAATTCCTTCTTGAGTCCGCCCCAGTGCGGACAGGTGTCCGATTCGGGACAATTTTAGGAAATCTTTTCACATCAGGAAGCCTAGAAACTCTGAGTGACCTTTTTGCCTTGAGTTCCTAAAGTCCGCGCAGCAAGGTGGAGTCACGCAAAGGTTAGCGCTTCTTAAGTAAGCGTGCCTGGATGGCGACGCTTTCATGTGCCGTCCGCATAAAGGGGGGACTCGATGAGGCTGCTGATTGCCGAAGACGACAAGGCGCTGGGACTATTTCTGAAGCGCGGCTTTGAGATGGAAGGGCACCTCGTGCGTGTGGCCGCGGATGGGGCTGCGGCCGTCGAGGCCTTTCGCGAGGAGCTTCCCGACCTGACAATCCTGGACCTGAACCTTCCCATCAAGGATGGGGAGCAGGTGCTGGTCGAGCTGCGGGCTCTCGACGCCGACCTGCCAGTGCTGATCCTTACCGCTCGCCAGGATGTGGATGCGCGGGTGCGCTGCCTGGACCTTGGCGCCGACGATCTGATGCTGAAGCCCTTCAGCCTGTTTGAGCTGCGCGCGCGCTGCCGCGCGCTGCTGCGGCGCAAGCGCGAGGCGCGGCTGCTGTTGCGTGCCGGCGATCTCGAGGTCAACCGCCTGGACCACAGCGCGGTGCGCGCCGGTCAGCCCATCGAGCTCACCAACAAGGAATTCGCCCTGCTCGAGCATCTGCTCCTGCACCGCGGCCACTCTGTCACCCGCGTTGAGCTGCTGGATTCGGTGTGGAAGATGGAGCCGGCCCAGACCACCAACATCGTCGACGTCTATGTGAACTACCTGCGGCGCAAGCTGAAGGACCCGCCTCCCGGACGGCTGATCCGCACCGTGCGCGGGCAGGGATACACGGTTCCAATTGAAAGCGAGATCGCCGCTTCACCTGCCTCGCTGCTTCCCGCTGAAGCCTCCCAATCTCATGGCAGTCCCACGGCCTGAGAGCCGGCTGGATGCATCCTGTTTTCCACAAACTTTGCTTCACCCACTTTCAAGGAGAGACCCTGATGCAAACCTTCGCCATCCCTGTTCTTCCTCCCTCCGCGCGCATCCGTCCACGCACGGCAGTGGTGGCCAGCGCGGATCTACACTTTCGACAGAGGCTGAGCGAGGTGCTGACCGGCCTGCGCTGGCATGTCCGCGAAGCTCAGGGCGGCGCCGAGGCCTGGGCCGAGGCCGACTCGGCCGCGCCCGAGGCCGTGATTGTCGATTCCTGGCTGCCGGATCTGGACCAGGGCGAGTTCCTGCGCGAGTTTCGCGCTCTCTATCCTGAAGTGGATCTGGTCACGGCCGACGGCAACTGCCCGCAGGACGCACCGCGCGGCCCGCACCGCCAGGAGCTGCTCTACGCGCTGCGCTGCAGCCAGGATCTGGACGGCGCAGCCTGGAAAAGCACGGCGGCGGCGGAAAACCTGAAGAAGGAAGAGGGCCTGGCACTGGTGAGCGTCAACCCCGCAAAACTGGCCGCTTCGGCCGCCGTTCCGGCCGGGGCGCTGCACGGAGCGGACCTCTCGCTGCTCCCTGAGAGCGCACGCCGCCCAAACGCGGTGCTGGTGGCCGCCTGCAAGGAGCGCCTGCCTGAGCTGGTCGGCGATGCGGCCTGCATGATCGAAGTCAGCCGGCGAATTCGGCTGGTGGCCCAGCGGTCGACTTCGGTCCTCATCGAGGGCCCCACCGGCTCGGGCAAAGAACTGGTGGCCGAGGCGCTGCACCGGCTCTCAAATCGGTCCCGCAAACCCTTCGTGGCCATCAACTGCGCCGCGATTCCTGAAGCCCTGCTTGAATCCGAGCTCTTCGGCCATACGCGCGGCGCCTTTACCGGCGCCGTGCACGGACGCGTGGGCCGTATCGAGGCGGCCGACGGCGGCACGCTCTTTTTGGACGAGGTCGGCGAGATGCCTCTGGCGCTGCAGGCCAAGCTGCTGCGCTTTGTGGAGAGCGGAGAACTGCAGCGGGTCGGCGACAACGAGACGCTGAAGGTCGACGTCCGCATTGTGGCCGCCACGCACCGTCCGCTGGTGCAGCATGCGCAGGACGGCGTCTTCCGCCCTGATCTTTACTACCGGCTCGCCGTCTTTCTCATCCGCACGCCGTCGCTGGCCGAGCACATCGAGGATCTGCCCATGCTGGTGGAGCACTTCCTGGAGCAGATGGGCCGGCAATCTCCGATGAAAAGGATTGACGAAGCGGCAATGGCCCGGCTGGCCGCGCACGCCTGGCCCGGAAACGTGCGCGAGCTGGAGCATGTGCTGGAGCGCGCGGCGATCCTGGTCGGAGACGCCCCGGTACTTACCTCGCACGAGATCGATTTCGGGCTGGTGGTGAATTAGGGGCTCGAGTGTTCACAGGCTCCGGGCCCACGGGTTTTCCAGATTCCCGGAAGGGAGGAACAGATCAACATGGAGATTGAAACACGGCTCAGCGACCAGATTGCAGGGGATCTGGACCTGATCTGGACCTGGCCGCCGATGAGGCCAAATTAACGGCGGCCAATATGGCCAACATCGACGCGCCCGGCTTTACGGCGTGGTCAACAGCGGGCGATGACTCTTCCATTCCCGTCAGCTTTACCGGACTGGCCGACGGTGCATCGAACCTCAACATGCACTGGAATCAGCTGGGCAGCGGGGGAACTCCCACCGTCAGCCAGGTGGCCTCGCCCTCGGCCGTCAGCGCCACCCAGCAGAACGGCTTCGCCAGCGGCCAGTATCAACGCTTCGCCCCCTGCGTCCTCTTCGCAAGCGCCTCGCGCTGTTCCGGCGAAGCCTCCACAAACAGTCCTTCGGCCTTCGCCAGCACGCGGCCATCGTCGTCTCGCACTTCGGCCTGGGCCCAATGCTTGCGCCCCTCTGAGCGCACCATGCGGCCCTCCATTCGGATTGCCGACCCACTCCGCACAGGCCGCATGTAATCCACTGCCATGTGCCGCGTCATCGCCACCAGCCCACGCGCACGCACCGCCTTGCTCATGCTCTCGTCGAGAAGGGTGGCGATGATGCCTCCGTGCAGATAGCCGGGCGGTCCTTCATAGCTGTCACCGACCGTTGCCTGGCACACCACGGCATCCTCCGGCGTCAACTGAAACTCCAGATGCAGCCCGGTCTCATTGGCCTGCCCGCAGCCAAAGCAGCGATTCTGCGCGGCATGCACAAAGGGCTTCAGATTTTCGCTCGATGCCTGATTCATGCGTTGGCTTGTTCTCCGTTTTCCGCCCGGCGCGTGGTACGCGCAGGCACAACCCCGTCGAAGGGCAGGCGTGTTTTCCCGCGCCTTCTCTCGCCCATTCCGGTCTCTCAGCATAGCGCACCGGCCGAGCCTCCGCGCGCGTGTGCATAGAATGGAGAGAATGACTTCTCCCGTCCGCCGGACCGCCGGCGCGGCCGTGGCTGCGCTCACCCCTGCCGTTCTTACCGCCACCCTCTTCCTTCTCCCCGGCTGCCATCGCACACCTCCGCTCACTGACCAGCAACTGGCAGGGAAGCATCTTTACGAAACCCGCTGCGCCCACTGCCACGAGGACAACGACCTGCAGCTCAAGAAGGTCCCGCCCAATCTCCACCACATCTTTGTCAAGGGAAGGCTGCCCAGCGGCGCTCCGGCCACCGATCTCCAGATTGAGCGCACCATCCTTTCCGGCAAGGGCATGATGCCGTCCTTTGCCGGCAGGTTCACGCAGGAGCAGATGGCCGCATTGCTCGCTTATCTGCACACCGGACTGCGTTAGAGCCGCGCCGGCCCGCGCAATTCCGACGGCAGGCCCGTGCTCCTCGCCGAATTCCGGGTCGCGCTATACTTGAAGCTGTGACGTCGACCGAAAAAACCTTTTATCTGGAAACCTTCGGATGCCAGATGAATGCCCACGACTCGGAGAAGGTCATCGGCACGCTCCAGCAGCATGGCTACCGCCGGGTGGAGACCGAAGCCGAGGCCGGCCTCATCCTCTACAACACCTGCTCCATCCGCGACAAAGCCGAGCAGAAGGTCTTTAACCGCCTCAACGACTACAAGAAGCTTTACAAGGAAGGCAAGCGCTTCGGCGTCCTGGGCTGCGTGGCGCAGCAGGAGGGCGAAAATATCTTCGAGCGCGCGCCCTACGTCTCGCTCGTCTCCGGTTCGGCCTCCTATCGCAAATTGCCTGAGATGCTCTTGCGCCTCGAAGCCGGCGAAGCCCGCATCACAGGGCTCGACGACCGGCAGACCGACGAGACCTTCGAAACCGAATTCACCGCGCGCCAGAACCCGTATCGCGGCTACATCACCATCATCGAAGGCTGCGACAAATTCTGTGCCTACTGCGTGGTGCCGTACACGCGCGGCAAAGAGCGCAGCCGCGGCTCTTCCTCCGTACTCGCCGAAGCCCGCGGCATCGCCGACCTTGGCTACACCGAGATTCAGCTCCTCGGCCAGAACGTGAACAGCTATCGCGACCCGGAAGGGAAGTCGAGCTTCGCCGAGCTGCTCGCCGCCGTCGCCCAGGTTCCCGGCATCCGCCGCGTCCGCTTCACCACCAGCCACCCGCGCGACTTCACCCGCGACATCGTCGAGGCAATTGACGCAGTCCCCGCGCTCTGTGACCACGTACATCTGCCCATCCAGTCCGGCTCGTCGCGCGTGCTCAAGCAAATGGCCCGCGAGTACACCCGCGACTGGTACCTCGAACGCATCCAATGGATCAAGGCCGCCAAACGCCGCATCTCGATCTCGACCGACATCATCGTCGGCTTTCCCGGCGAAACTGCCGATGACTTTATCCAAACGATGGACCTCCTGGCCGAAGTCCAGTACGATTGCGTCTTCGGCTTCAAGTATTCGCCGCGCCCAAACACTCCGGCGCTGGTCATGATCGACTCGATTCCGGAAGCAGAGAAGTCCCAGCGGCTGCAGGTGCTCCTGGATCGTCAGCGCGAGATTCAAAGGGCTAATTACAACAAGCATTTGGGCGAGGTTATGGAAGTAATGGTTGAAGGAACGAACCCAGCCCGCGGACAGATCAACGGCCGCAGCTCCCAGAACAAGCCGGTCAACTTCACTTTAGCCCAGGCCATCGCGCCGGCCCCGGGAAGCTACCTGCAAGTCCGGATTACCGGCACATTTCCCAACAGCCTGGTGGGAGAGGCCGTCGCGTCGTAAGCGGCACAGGAGGGGCAATGGATATCGAAGTCAGAATCCGCGGACTGATGATGGACCCGGCAACCAACATGCCCATCGTCGTACTCAAGGATGTAGCTTCAGAGACCGTCATGCCCATCTGGGTCGGCATCTTTGAGGCCAACGCCATCGCGATTGAGATTGAAAAGATGGCCTCGCCGCGCCCTATGACGCACGATCTCATTCGAAACCTCATCCATCACATGAATGCCGAGCTTGATCGTGTGGTGATCACTGAACTTAAGGATGACACATTCTACGCGCAGCTCTGGCTCCGGCAGGAGAACGAGCCCGTAGTGCTCGATGCGCGTCCTTCGGACGCCATCGCCCTCGCGTTGCGTGCCGACTGTCCGATCTTTGTCTCAGACCAGGTGCTGCAGACCGCCAAGTTCAACACCTCGGGCCCGGCAGACGGGCCAACCGCCGAGCAACTGCGCGGCTGGCTTGAGGGGTTGAACGACGAGGACATGGGCCGCTACAAGATGTAGCCTTTTGGCTGAAACCGCAAGAAAGGGAAGAGCTTCCGGGCGAGCCGCTTACGCGATCAAAGGGTTTGTGTCAGGTTTGCACTATACAGAATATCTGTTATCAGACATTCAAGGTCCGTGAGAGCTGAACCGGCCTGCCCTGGATCCCTCCCTCCTCAGTTCCGAATCGCCGCCAGCAATCCCTCGACCTCGCGCTTCTCGGCTGCCGTCAACGGCAACAGCGGCTGTCGCGCGCGCCCGCCGAAAAACCCGTTGAAGTCGCATGCGTATTTCACTCCGCTGATTCCCAGCCCGGAAACAATTCTGGCTGCCGCACCGGCAATGCGTTCCTGCTTTGTCTGGGCCAGTGCATCGTCGCGATCCTTCCAGGCCAGATACACCTCCTGGCAGGCCTGCGGAGCGCACGCGCCGAAGGCCAGAACCGCCCCGGAGGCTCCCGCTTCAAGCGACTCCAGAAACGTGTTCAGCGAACCGCTGAGCACCTGGAAGCCGACCTCTCTGGTCCGCGTCTTCATGGCAGGCGGCGCTGTCACGGCTGCCGCGGAGCCTCCAGTCAGCTCCATTGCCGGCACAAATCCATGCGCGGGCGCGGGTTCCTTCCGCTGCTCCCTGAGCATCCGCCCCGTCACCGCTTCAAACACGCCCGTCACGGCCACTTCCCGCTTCGGCGCGTTCTTCGTGGAGGCAATCAGCCCGCCGATGCGCTCCATATTCCCGCTCGACTCCTTGATGCCGATCACATTGGGATGCTGCGCAAGCTCGGCCGCCACCTCCACCGGAATCTGGTTGGGGACAAAGCGCGGAATGTTGTAAAGCAGCACCGGCAGCGGCGAGCGGTCCGCCACATTTCGAAAGTAATTCAGCATGGACTCGGCCGCCATCACGCCCGCGTAGTACGGCGGCAGCCGCACCAGCACCGCATCATACCCAAACTCCGCAGCAGCCTCCGCCGTCTCCAGCGTGGCGCGCACGCTGTCCCGCCCCACGCCGGCAACCAGCACCTTTTCCGGCGTCGTCGCTTCAGCCGCCACGCGTAGCACGTCGCGCGTCTCCGCGTCATTCAGCGATACGGCCTCGCCCGTCGACCCCAGCACCACCATCCCGGCAAGCAGGCCGCGCGAGTACCGCGCCATGTTCGCCTCCAGCTTGCGGAAGTACACTCGCTCGTCCGGATAAAACGGCGTGGTCACCGCGGCAAAAACGCCTTCCATCAGCATGTTCAATCCTTATCGCTCAATCCTTATGGTCAACTCTTCTCGCGGGCCCGGGCAAGCGTCGCCCGGCCGCACACCCGGTTGCCTTCCTCAATTCTTGCGGGCCCCTTCCTCCTTTCGGGCCCCTGTCTCCTTTCGTGCAAGGTGCAGAGATTGCAAGGCGTACACCGTCGTCCGGTTTTCCTGCATCGCCGCAATCCCGCCGGCAGCCGCCTGCGCCGCGGCAATCGTCGTAATGGTGGGTACGCGCGCCACCACCGCCGCTCTCCGAATCGCCTTCTCGTCAAAGAACGTGTCCTGGCCCCGCGGCGTGTTGATGATCAACTGAATCCGGTCGCCCTTGATCAGGTCCACCACGTTCGGTCGGCCTTCCTTCACCTTGAAGATCCGCTCCACGCTCATCCCCGCGCGCTCCAGCACATTCGCCGTGCCTTCGGTGGCCACCAGTTGAAAACCCAAGTTCACATAGCGCCGGGCCAGTTCCACGGCCTGCGTCTTGTCGTGGTCATTCACGCTGAAAAACACCGTGCCGCCCGTCGGCAAAACAATCCCAGCTGAAAGCTGCGCCTTGGCAAAGGCCTCGCCAAAGCCCGTCGCCACGCCCATCACCTCGCCGGTGGACTTCATCTCCGGCCCCAGCACCGTATCCACGCCGGCAAACTTTGACCACGGAAAGACCGGCGACTTCACATAATAATGCGCGCCCGTCTTCAGGTCGCTTCCCGCCGTCATTTGCTCCGGCAGCAGGTCGCGCAGTGTCCGCCCCGTCATCAGCCGCGCGGCAATCTTCGCCAGCGGCACGCCGGTCGCCTTTGAAACATACGGCACCGTGCGCGAGGCACGCGGATTCACCTCAATCACAAACACCTGATCGCGGTCTTCGGCGTCGCGCTGGATGGCGAATTGCAGATTCACCAGTCCCACCACCTTCAGCGCCAGCGCCAGCCTCCGCGTGTACGTGCGCAGTGTCTCCAGCGTCTCCTCGCGTATGCTCACCGCCGGCAGCACGCACGACGAGTCGCCGGAGTGAATGCCCGCCTCCTCAATGTGCTGCATGATGCCCGCAATCAGCACGTCTTCTGAGTCGCACAGCGCGTCGACGTCCACCTCCACCGCGCTCTCCAGAAAGTGGTCAATCAGCACCGGTCGTTCCTGCGAGTACTCCACCGCCTCACGCATATACTGCGTCACGGCCGCAGCGTCGTAGGCAATCACCATCGCGCGCCCGCCCAGCACGTAGCTGGGCCGCACCAGCACCGGGTATCCGATCCGCTCCGCCACGGCAAGCGCTTCTTCCACGCTTGTCGCCGCTCCGCCCGCGGGCTGCGGAATCTGCAATTCCTCCAGCAGCTTTCCGAACTGCTTGCGGTCCTCGGCCAGGTCAATCGACTCCGGCGACGTGCCGATGATGGGCACGCCTGCCGCCCTCAGTCTCTGCGCCAAGTTCAGCGGCGTTTGCCCGCCGAACTGCACAATCACGCCCATCTCCGCGCCGGCCTGCGCCTCATGGTTGTAGACGGCCAACACATCTTCCAGCGTAAGCGGCTCAAAGTAGAGCCGGTCGCTCGTGTCGTAATCGGTCGAAACCGTCTCAGGATTGCAATTCACCATGATCGTCTCGTAACCGTCTTCCTTCAGCGCGAACGACGCATGGCAGCAGCAGTAATCGAATTCAATTCCTTGCCCGATGCGGTTCGGCCCCGACCCGAGAATGATGATCTTGCGCTTGTCTGTCGGCGGCGCTTCGTCCTCTTCATCGTAGGTCGAATAAAGATACGGCGTCATTGACTCGAACTCCGCCGCGCACGTGTCCACCAGCTTGAAGACCGGGCGAATGCCCATTCCTTCGCGCAGTTCCCTCACCCGCTGCACGCCCGCATTTCCTTTGAGCTTCCACTCGGTGGCGATCCGCTCGTCGCTCAGGCCCATGCGCTTCAGCCGCCGCAGCGCCTCGGCGTCAATCGTCTCCGGCGTCGTCTCCGCAATGCTCATCTGCGCCAGCGTCACTTCGCGCAATTGATGCAGAAACCACGGATCCATGCCCGTCAGCCGCGCCACCTCGCGCACGCTCAGGCCGCGCTCAAACGCGAACCGCAGATAGCCCAGCCGCTCCGGCCGCGGTGTTACCAGCATCTGCGTCAGCCGCCGAGGCTCCAGCACCTCCGCGCCCGTCTTCCTGCCCGTCTCCAGCGCGCGCCAGGCCTTCATCAGCGCTTCCTTAAAGGTGCGGCCCATCGCCATCACCTCGCCCACACTCTTCATCTGCGGGCCCAGCGTATCGTCCGCGAGGGGAAACTTCTCAAACTGCCACTTCGGAATCTTCACCACCACGTAATCGATCGTCGGCTCAAAGCACGCCGGCGTCTTGCGCGTAATATCGTTCGGAATCTCGTCCAGCGTGTAGCCCACGGCCAGCTTGGCCGCAATCTTCGCAATCGGAAATCCCGTGGCCTTTGAGGCAAGCGCCGAGGAGCGCGACACCCGCGGATTCATTTCGATCACGATCATGCGCCCGTCCACCGGATTCACCGCGAACTGCACATTCGACCCACCCGTCTCCACGCCAATCTCGCGCATCACCGCAATCGCCGCGTCGCGCATCCTCTGGTACTCGCGGTCGGTCAGCGTCTGTGCCGGCGCCACCGTAATCGAGTCACCCGTGTGCACTCCCATCGGATCAAAGTTCTCAATCGAGCAGATGATGATCACGTTGTCCGCCAGGTCGCGCATCACCTCCAGTTCGAACTCCTTCCACCCAAGCACGCTCTCCTCAATCAGGCACTCGTGCACCGGCGAAAGGTCCAGCCCGCGCGAGAGAATCTCCATCAGCTCTTCGCGGTTATAGGCCACTCCGCCGCCTGAGCCGCCCAGCGTAAAGCTCGGCCGAATGAGCACCGGAAATCCCAGCTTGCCCGCGAAATCCAGCCCGTCGCGCAGGTTGTTCACCAGCGCCGATTTCGCCACTTCCAGACCGATGCGAATCATCGCATCCTTGAAAAGCAGCCGATCCTCGGCCTTCTTGATCGCCTCCAGCTTCGCGCCAATCAGCTCCACGTTGTAGCGCTCCAGCACGCCCGCGTCCGCCAGGTCCACCGCCAGGTTCAGCGCCGTTTGTCCGCCCACCGTGGGCAGAAGCGCAAACTTGCCCGAGCCCGGCTTCAGCATCTCCGCCTCAATGCGGATAATCTCTTCCACATACTGTCGCGTCAGCGGCTCAATGTAGGTGCGGTCGGCAAGCTCCGGATCGGTCATGATGGTGGCCGGGTTGGAATTCACCAGCACCACCTCGTAGCCCTCCTGCTTCAGCGCCTTGCAGGCCTGCGTGCCGGAGTAGTCGAACTCCGCCGACTGCCCAATCACAATCGGTCCCGAGCCGATCACAAGTATCTTCTGGATGTCATTTCTGCGTGGCATCGACTAGTTCGTAGCTCCATGGATGGCCATCGCTCGTGCTTTGAGCGAGACCAAGAGATTCTCAAAGCTCAGTTCAGACGCCGGCTCACGATAATCACCCGTCTGAGTGGAGGATTTACTGGAAAGCAGCAAAGCCGAGCTGTCATAGAGGCGTTCTCGCACTAACTTGGACATTAGAATCTCGTAGCGTTTGGCGTATGAAGCATCACGAAATTCGGGGAAAACCTGAAAATGTGGCTCCTTGACGCTGACCGGGCTCAAGGATGCCTCCACTTCCTCAAGCAGCATCAGATATCCCAGCCAAGGACGGTGGGCCAGTGAAAATGCGCCTTCACGATACGCTGTCCAGATGTCCGTTGCGCTGCCCAATACCTCTTCCGCACGATTGTTAAAGTTATTTCCAAACGACCCAATCTGCGATTTGAACTCCATCGCCGCGATCAATTTACCGCCTACAATGACCAGCAAATCCCACTTCTTCTCGGCGCGGAACCAGCCGGGCAGTTCGACTTTCTTGTCGAAATGCATATCATCCTGGCGAACCTTGCACTCGAGCAGGTAGTCTCGAACCACTTCGACGAATCCATCCATCTGCTTTCCACCGGTTACCGCGGTGCGGTTCCCTGCGTCTCTGGAGCCGGTCCTTGCTCCTTGCAGACGTGACTGATTTCCTCGAGTCGCCCAAAACTGCTTTACCGCAGAGCGGACGCGCGTATCCCAATACGGCTTCAGGCTCATGACTCTTCTACCTCGGTAACCTGAGGCTGCCAGAAGAGACCCCCGGCCTCGCGATGAAAGCGGGAAGCTGACATGCGATGATACTTGGGACTTATCTCATATCCAATGCTGTGACGGCCCGTCCTTGCTGCTGCGATTGAGTTGGTTCCCGAGCCGGAGAAAGGATCGAGGACAACATCGCCGGCAAAGCTGAACATTCGAATCAGCCGCTCTGCCAATTCTACTGGGTAGGGCGCCGGATGATCTTTTGTAGATGCTCCCGTTAGCCCTGTCCAAATCTGCTGGAACCAGCTTTGGTAGTTTTCAGCACTGATGACAGAAAGCAGCCGCTTAGCGGCTGTGGGTTTGCGATATCCACCCGGCTTACGAAACATCAGGATGTACTCAATATCATTCTTTATAACCGAATTTGGCTCGTATGGCTTGCCGAGAAAACCGCCCGCCCCCGAGACTTCATAGACAGCATTTGCTATCTTGTGCCAGATGATTGGCGCAAGGTTGTCAAAACCTATTTTCCGGCAAAGTTCTTGAATAGAAGCATGGAGGGGCACAACCGTGTGACGACCGTCATTTTGCTTCCTGGACAAGCAGACATCGCCGACAACGCAAATCAATCGCCCGCCAGGGACGAGTGAATCAAAACAACGCTTCCAAACGCGGCCAAGCTCTTGAAGGAACTCATCGTAACTGTTCACGTGCCCTAGCTGCCCATGCACTTCATCGTACTTCTTAAGTGTCCAGTACGGAGGAGAAGTCACGACCAAATGAACACTGGCAGAAGGCACGGAGCGCATTTGGCGCGCATCGCCATGCACGAGATAATGGCTGGTAGGAATACGCAACAATACCTGTTCCAATAGGTTCATCGCAGCGGGGTCTCGAGCTAAGCGCGGAATCTCAGTTTGCTCAAGGGACTCCGAGAGAAGCGGCTCTTGCAGGAAGGAAAGCAGGTCCACCTCCGGAATTACGATCATCGCCGGCTCCGGGCCATCCGTTCTGGCAGCAAGTCCGTTCATCCCTTCCACTCCTCCATCATCCGGCGAAAATCCCGGAACAGGTAATGCGAATCGTGCGGACCCGGCGCGGCCTCCGGGTGATACTGCACGCTGAACAGCGGCAGCGTCTTGTGCCGCAACCCCTCGAGCGTCTGGTCGTTCAGGTCCACGTGCGTCAGCTCCACCTCGTTCGCGTTCATCGAGTCCGGGTCCACCGCGAAGTTGTGGTTGTGCGCCGTAATCTCCACCTTGCCGGTGGCGTTGTTGCGCACCGGATGGTTGCCGCCGTGGTGGCCGAACTTCAGCTTATACGTGCGCCCGCCCAGCGCCAGCCCCGTGAGCTGGTGGCCCAAACAAATCCCAAAGACCGGCACGCGCCCAAGCATGTCGCGAATCGCGCGCACCGCGTACTCCACAGGCTCTGGGTCGCCGGGCCCGTTGGATAGAAACACGCCGTCCGGCTTCAGCTCCATCACATCGCTCGCCGGCGTCTCCGCCGGAACCACCGTTACTCGGCAGCCTTCGCGCGTCAGCATCCGCAGAATGTTCTGCTTGATGCCGAAGTCGTAGGCCACCACGTGCAGCAGCGGCTTCTCTTCGGCCGCCGGCAGCAGCGGATCGCCCGACTGGTTGCGGCTGTGCGTCGCGTCAAACTGGTACGACGCCTTGGTAGAAACCACGCGCGCCAGGTCGGTTCCATCCATCTTGCGAATGGCCCGCGCCCGCGCAACCAGCTTCTCCGTGTCCGTCTCTTTGGTTGAAATCACGCCGCGCATCACGCCATGGGTGCGCAGGTGCCGCACCAGCGCCCGCGTATCAATCTCCGCCAGCACCGGCACCGCATAGCGCTCCATATACTCGTCGGTCACCTGCTCGGAACGCCAGTTGGAGCTGACGGCCGAGAACTCGCGCACAATCAGCCCCTCAATATAGGGCCTCTGCGCCTCATTGTCGGCGCTGTTGGTGCCGTAGTTGCCAATTTGTGGGTTGGTGAGAACGACGATCTGCCCGGCATAGGAGGGATCGGTGGCGATTTCCTGGTAGCCGGTCAGGGAAGTATTAAAAACAACCTCACCCTGGCATTCGCCAGGTGCGCCGTAGCCGTGGCCGCGGAAGATGCGCCCGTCTTCGAGCGCAAGGATCGACTGCATCGCCTCTCCGAGGAGTGGATTCAATCGATTTTAGCAGGTTTCGCCGGAACGCACACCCGTGGAAAACCGGGCTCTATTGCACCACGCCCGCATCCTTCGCCGGCCAGTAGACAAACTCCGCCTTGCCGTAGATCAGGTCCCGCTTCACCACGCCAAAATCCCGGCTGTCGTCGGAGATGGAGCGGTGGTCGCCCATCATAAAGTAGCAATCCGGCGGAATCACCGTCGCCGTCATCGATTGCGTGTCGCGATACTTGGCCGGCACATAGGGCTCGCGAAGCGGCTTGCCGTTCAGCCACACCCGCCCGTGGTTAATCCAGATCCGGTCGCCCGGCACCGCGATGACGCGCTTGATGTAGCTCTCCGCCGGGTTCCGAGGATAGTGGAAGACCACCACGTCGCCATGATGGATGGACGAAAGGTGATAGACGAATTTATTGATGAACAGCCGGTCGCGGTTCTCCAGCCTCGGCAGCATGCTGGTGCCTTCCACGCGCACCGGCTGGTAAAGGAACGTCACCATGAACACCGAGATTGCCGAGGCAATGAGCAGATCGCGCACCCAGAGCCCAAGGCTGTTGGGGTTCTGCGCGGATGGGGCCGGCCGGGGCGACTCCGCCACCGGTTCACTGGATGCTCCCGTGGGGTCGGCGCGCCGTTCGGATGGGGTCTCGTTTTCCTTCAACATAGGTTCTTCAACAATCTTCTTCCGGCTCTGTCTTCTATTTTATTCCGGTCCGCAGCCCAGGCCGCCGGGAGGGCAAAGAATATGCGGATGACGTTCCGGCTTTTCCATCGGCTTTGGCTGGTTGGCCGCCGGCACCAGCGCCGGAGGCGTTCCCGGCGTCCCCGCCGCGGTCAGGTTCTCCGGCTCAAGAATCAGCGGCCGTTGCAGCACCATCTCCACCTGCGTTCCGCTCTCAATATCCACATCGGCTCCGCGCGTAAACAGCGACACAATTCCCGCCGCGGCCAGCCCGGCGCCCACGCCCATCAGCCCGCCTTCCATCGGGTGCCCGCCTTCCAGGCCGCCAATGGCGCCCACCGTGGCCCCGGTCGGAATCGCCACCGCGGCCACCTTGCCCATGTTGCGCGTCTTGTCGCTGTCCTGCTGCACGGTGCCTTCGCCGTCGTTCTTCACTTCCTGCTTCTTCGCCCCCGGCAAGCTGTTCACCATCCCCGGAATCTCCACCACCGTGCCGTTGGGAAAGATCATTGAGGTAAAGTGCATATCCAGTTGCGCCTTGCCGCGGACGCGCCCCGCGCGCACCACGCGATCCACCACGCCTTGCACGTACACGCCCGCCGGAATCATCACGCGATTGCCCACCACCACCGGAAACGTGGAAACCAGGTAAACCCCGTCGCCCGGCTTGGCGCTATGCGTATTGACGGAACTGCGCAACTGCAGCAGCACCTTGGTCCCCGCCGGAACCACATAGGTCCTTTTCGCGGGCGTTGCCGGCGAAGGTGAGCCGGACGGCTGTGCGGATGCCTGCCCGGAAGCTTGGCTCGCCTGAGGAGCGACCTGGCTCATCGCCAAGCCGGGCATCCCCACACACAGGCACAAGGCCCCGGCAAGTCTGCGTGATACCCGCGGTGTGCACATGGCTGCGCCGGCCCCTCTGGTTGAAGTCGCTATTCCAATAGACGTTTCCCTCGATTGGAAGGGTAGCCCGATCTCGGTGGGGCGTCAAAAGAGAACTCCTTGTTGCAAACGCGAGGATTGCATTTAGGATGCAAGACAACGATGAAAGAGGAGCTTCGACCGCCGGCGCCCGCCGGGCACCCCAGCCCGGAACGCTTTCAACCCGCCTGCCGTGTGCTGCAGGAGGCCATGGACCACCAGGCCTTCCCCGGATGCGCCTTCGGCATGTTGGCCAACGGCGAGATTGTGCTGGAAGACGCGCTGGGACACTTCACCTACGACGAAGGGTCCTGCAAGGTAACTCCGGAGACAGTCTATGACATCGCCAGCCTGACCAAGGTGGTGGCCACCACCGCGGCCGCCATGCTGCTGCACCAGCGCGGCCAGCTCCACCTGGACACGCGGCTCGGCGATCTGCTTCCCGGCTTCGTTGTGGGCCGCGCCTCCTCGCGCAATGCCCGGCTCGTCACGCTGCGCCACCTCCTCGCGCACAACTCCGGCCTGGCCGGCTACGAGGAACTCTTCCGCACCGCCGCTTCGCCCGCCGCACTCTTCCGCGCGTGCCTGCAACTGCCCCTTGAGGCGCAGCCCGGGGAACGCACCGAATACTCTGACATCGGCTTCATCCTTCTCGGCAAGGCCCTCGAGGTGCTCACGCGCGAGTACCTCGCCACCTGGGTGCCCAGGGAAATCTTCTCGCCGCTAGGCCTCACCGCCACACAGTTCTGTCCGGCCCCGGAAGCGCGGAGATTGATTCCGCCCACGGAGATCGACGAGAGCTTCCGCCATCGCCGCATTCAGGGTGAGGTGCAGGATGAGCACGCCTGGCTGCTGCACGGCGCCGCCGGCCACGCCGGCCTGTTTTCCAGCGTGAGCGACCTCCTCCGGTTTTCCGCAGAGATTCTGGCCGCAACCGGCCGGCTGGACGAATCCGGCACGGATGGGCCCGGCCAGGGATTGTTTGAGGCGAAAACTATTGCGCTCTTCGCCCAGCGCCAGCCTCCTGAAGGCAGCTCACGCGCCCTTGGTTGGGACACACCGTCCCCCCACTCCTCCTCGGGTAGCCATTTCTCCCAGCACACAATCGGGCACCTGGGCTTCAGCGGCTGCTCGCTCTGGATTGACCTTCAGCAGCAGCTTGCAGTCGTCCTGCTCACCAATCGCACCTGGCCCGACCGCCGCGACCAGCAGATCCGCGACGTCCGCCCCGCATTCCACGATGCGCTCCTCCAGGCGTGGCTTTCACGCGATCAAGATGACACCTGACCATCGAAAGACACGTCCACATTTCTCTATCCTGCCACCGCTTTTAGGGCTACAATACTTAGTTGGGGACCTTCTCGATGCTAACCAGCGCGACGATTCAGGAAGTTGCAAGAGAACCGGAAACAGAGACCAAAAAAGACGATCCGGCCGCACTCCTCGAAGGCCTGATAACCGAGAGCCAGAACGACGCTTCTCAGGGCTTCGATACAAAATCCGCACTCGATATTGCGCGCATCATCAATCACGAAGACGCAAAAGTAGCCGGAGCGGTCAAAAGAGCGATTCCCGAAATTGCGCAGGTGATTGACCAGGTGGCCCGCAGCCTGAAGGACGGCGGACGCCTGATTTACATCGGCGCAGGCTCAAGCGGCCGCATTGCCGCCCTCGATGCCTCCGAGTGCCCACCGACCTACTCCACCGCTCCGGGACAAATCCAGTACATCATGGCCGGCGGTCCCAAAGCTCTGGCCTCCGCCGTTGAAGTGAACGAGGACTCCGAGGAGCTGGGCCAGCGCGACATCGCGCGCCGCCGTCCCACGCGCAAGGATGTCGTCATCGGGCTTTCCGCATCGGGCCGCACCCCCTACGTCGTCGCTGCCGTGGCTTATGCACGCGCCCGCGGAGCACACACTGCCGCCGTCACCTGCAATCATGGAACGCCCATCGCCGCCGCCGCGGATATCACCATCGTCGCCGAGGTGGGCCCCGAGGTCATTTCCGGCTCCACGCGCATGAAGGCCGGCACCGCCCAGAAGATGATCCTCAACATGATCACCACCGGCGTAATGACACGCATGGGCTACGTGTACGAGAACCTCATGGTCAACGTGCACATGCAGAACTCCAAGCTCGTTGAGCGCGGCATCCGCATTCTCATGTGCGCCTGCAAAATCGATCGCGAGAAGGCCGTGCACACCATCAAGAGCGCCGGCCGCAGCGTTCCCGTTGCGCTGGTCATGCTCAAGGCGCGCGTGGACAAGCCGGAAGCGGTTCGGCGTCTGGCCAAGTCCGACGGCAATGTGCGTCTTGCCATTGAGGACACGATGCCGGAGCTGTGAAAGCGGCACTCGATTCCTCAGAACGTTGTCAGCGATACCCTCAGCAGTACATTCTCATCGGCCCTCAAATTTAGACCATAGTCCGTTTGGTCCCCATTCCAAACGCGCGTCATCTTCCACTTCCCTGCCGCATCGTAGCTGCCCTCCTCCACTTTCACGAAGAGCCTCTTCTTGCCCGGCGCAAAGGCAGCAGTAAAGTCCACCCGCACATGGTGCCCGGCAACAAGAAACTCATTCGGGCCCAATTCCAGAATGACGACGCCGCCATCCGGCGGATTGTTCCCCTGGGGCTGCATCCAGTTGCCGAAGGACGGCATTCCGTACTTGATCACTGCCTGCCAGCGTTCAAAGGAAAGCGTCTGGACGTGATTCTTCGGATCCTCGCAGGTTCCTCGCACCTTGCCCTCAAACTCCCCCATCGCCAGCATTCCGTCGATGGGCGCCAGCAGGGCGTACTGTTGTGCAAATGGCTTCAACGCACTCGATTCCATTGCTTCAGGTCCATCGGGGTGGTTGCTGTAGCCGGTGTAGTCCAGCCCGAACGGCGACCAGCCAAGAGCGCCGTTGCCGATCGCAGCATAGACATACCGTGCATAGGCCGGCGAGTTCCCCGTCTCAGGAATCAGGAGCGGATTGTCCTTGCGTTTGTACAACTCAATCACTTTCATGTAGCGGTCATAGTCCGGCATATAAATATCCGGGGCCACAAGATTGATGGACGGAGCCGCGATCTTCCAGATGTCAATGTTGTTGTCCGTGGGCGCGCCGGACTCATACGTGCCCGGTTTGCCCGGATGGAGAGGATCGCGCAGCGCCGCGTTCACATAGAGAGGAAGCGTGTACTCCTTCTTGCCCGCGGCGGCAACCTGCTCGATGTAGGACGCCGTGTACCATGCCTCGAAGGCCTCATCCGCATCGTCGCCGAAGACCTGCTGCCATGTGCCCGGCTGCTTGCCCAAACCTTTCACAAGCCTCGCGGGAACCTGCCCGGCAAACGCCGCCTCAGCCGCCGAACCATAGTCGCGCACGCCTCCCCACACACCCGCCTCGTTTTCCACCTGCACCATCAGAACAGTACGCCCGGGGTCGACCTCCCTCAGGTGGCGCATCAGGGTGCGAAAGGCATCCTCGTCCGCATGCAAAAATGCTTCGGAAAAAGGAGAGGGGGAATCCACCGTCTCTCCCTGCGCGCTGCGCAGAAACGGATACTTCGTCTGGTTCAGCTTGATCCACTCGGGAGTGTAGTGAGAGCTGCCGTTCTTCCATGTGCCGAACCACAGCAGCACCAGGTGCAGATGATCGTCCCGCGCCTGCTTCACAATCAAATCCACCACGCTGAAGTCGAACTTGCCTTCGGCCGGCTCAAGTTGCTCCCAATAAATCGGCAGCTCAACGGTGTTTGCGTGCAGCGTCATGGCCGCCGGCCACACCTTGTCCAGAGAAGCGGGCCATGCGCTGGAATTGTTGGCCTGGACTCCCAGCATCAAATAGGGCTTCCCATCCACCATCAAGGCAAAGCGTCCATCTTTCTCCACAATCGCCGGTATGGGTTTCGTCTCTGCAACCCTTGCCTGCCCCGGTTGGACTGCTGTTGCCGACAGCCCCGAAAACGCTTCCAGCACGCCCAGCAACAACCCTGCTCCCGCCTTCCAGCCCAACCGCCATCCTGCCTGTCTCATTGCTGATCCTTTCCACGCGGCCCTTCCACACGCTGCGCAATACGGATGAAAGTATATCGGCAGTCACCGCCGAAGCCCTGCGCACATTTACACTGGGAAGCTGGAGCGGTTCAATCTGCCATGGATAAGTTCGTCATTCGCGGAGGCAATCCCCTCCACGGCGCCATCTGCGTCTCCGGCGCAAAAAACTCCGCGCTGCCCTGCATGGCCGCGGCCATCCTCACCGACGGCGAAATCGTCCTCGAGAACATTCCCAGCGTCCGCGACATCGAAACCGAGCGCAGACTTCTCGCCTCCATGGGCGCGCAGGCGGCAACCTCCACCCAGAACGGCACCAACAAAGTCTTTCTCTGCTGCCGCACCCTCTCGGATCCGGTTGCCAAATACGAAATCGTCAAGACCATGCGCGCCAGCTCGCTCGTGCTCGGCCCGCTCATCGCGCGCACCGGAGCCGCACGCGTCGCCATGCCCGGCGGCTGCGCCATCGGCGGACGGCCCATCGACCTGCACATCAAGGGCCTGGAGAAAATGGGCGCGACGATTACCCAGGAGCACGGCTATCTTGAAGCCCGCGCAGAGCGCCTGCGGGGGGCCCATCTCGTCTTTGACCGCATCACGGTCACCGGCACGGAAGACCTTTTGATGGCGGCGGTCCTCGCCGAAGGAGAAACCGTGATGGAGAACTGCGCGCGCGAGCCGGAGGTCTCCGACCTCGCTGCGTTGCTTATCGCCATGGGCGCGAAGATTGAAGGTGCCGGAACCTCCACCCTGCGCATCCACGGCGTCGCCAGCCTCCACGGTGCGCGCCATCGCATTCATCCCGACCGCATTGAAGCCGGAACCTTCCTCGTCGCCGGCGCAATCACCTCAGGCGACCTCACGGTTGCCAACTGCAATCCCGATCATCTGAGCGCCGTGATCTCCAAGCTCGAAGAAGCGGGTGCAAGCGTCACCATCACCGCCGCGGACTCCGTGCGCGTGCAAGCCGACGGCCATCTGCGCGGATGCGACATCTCCACCGAAGAGTATCCCGGATTTCCCACCGACATGCAGGCGCAATACATGGCCCTGGTCACGCAGGCTGATGGCGTAAGCCTCATCAAGGAAAACATCTTCGAAAACCGCTTCATGCATGTGCAGGAGCTTGTGCGCATGGGCGCACAGATCAAGGTGGAAGGCAGAACCGCAACGGTGCGCGGAAAGTCGCAGTTGTCCGCCGCTGCCGTTATGTGTTCTGACCTTCGCGCCTCTGCATCGCTGGTACTCGCCGCGCTCGTCGCAGACGGAGAAACCGTCATCGACCGCGTCTATCACATGGATCGCGGCTATGAACGGTTTGAGGAAAAACTCCGCGGCGTGGGAGCGCAGATCCATCGCATGGGGAATGTCTTCCCAGCCAGCGAGCATGAGGCAGCCGAGGACTGAACCGTCGTCACCGCCAACTTGCTGCCAAATGCCAGCGCAATCCCCTCTCCTTGGTCTTGCGCAGCACCCGTTCGTACTCCAGCAATTCGCGCTGAATCGCAAAGGTCTCCGAGCCAAAGGCCGCCGGAGTCTCGCGCACAAACTCGAGCAGCGCCAGCACCGTCTTCAGCCCCGAGTCGGCATCGAACCACTGCGGCTGCGGCAGATTCCTCACCCACTCAGGATCGCCTGCGCCCTGCTCCAGCAGCAGCGCCATCGAATTTTCATCCGCTGAAAAGAACTCCAGCAGCGGGCACACATCCAGCGACCTCGTCAGGCGTTCCAGCGCCTCTTCGTTCCGCGCCAGGGCGTGACCATTCACGAAGATGTCGAATCCGGGGTCTTCGCCCTCGACCACAATGTAAAGGCTGGCAGACATTCTCATTGAGTCTAGCGAGGATGTGCCTGTTTTCAACAGAAAAATTAGAGATCAGTAATCCCTTTCGTCACACGCATTCTGCAAATGGAACTTGGTTACCTCTGCGTTCCCAGCCATCACTCTTGCCCCAAAAGAGCTATACCGAAGGGGATACCTTCGAGGGTTACACTAGCGTTAAGTTTCTGCGGATGTGAGGTGCGTAAGTTGAACTGGAGCACATTTCCGGACCTCGTAGCGATCGCTTTGCTGGTTTGTGCGTTCGCTTCCGTAGAACGGCAAGGGCAATCGAAGGTCTCCACTCTCTGGCTTACGGGGTGGGTGCTGATTGCGCTGCACTTTGCTTCGGGTATCTATGCGTCAATTCCTGGTTTGCGTGGCAGCGTGGCATCGTTTCTCTCCCTTGCCTCTCTGGCCTGCGCGGGCGTTCTTTTCTCGTTCGCTTCCGTACCCTATCGCCATCAGCGCTCGGCCAAATGGATGCTTTGCGCCATTCTGTTCGCCCATAACGCCTATCTTCTGGTTCTCAGCTTTGCGCCAACGGTGAACTGGGCGCTCGACTCCGCTGCCGCTCTCTACGGCATCTTGCCCCTGACAGTTGTCCTGGTCAGCTATCGCCGCTTTCACCACCCCTTGCGATGGATGATGGTCGGGCTCTACGGCGGCTTGTCCGTCTTTCTGCTGGGAGCGCAGCACAGGGCGGCCAACGGCGCGGATCTGGCGCTGAACGGCCTGTTGTTCGCCGTCTATTTCGGATGCTGCCTTCATTTCTCTTATAGCTATCGCCGTGCCACCACCGGTGCCTTCATCAGCATCGCGGGCTTTTTGGCCTGGGCCGCCGTCTTTGTCGTTGGGCCGCTGTCTGAAGCGTGGTACCCGTCGGTGCATGTGGAAAGCGAGGTCTGGAACCTCCCCAAGTATGTGGTCGCGGTCGGCATGCTGCTTCTGCTGCTCGAGGATCAGATTGAGCACAACAAGTACCTGGCCCTCCACGACGAACTGACGGGACTGCCCAATCGCCGCCTCTTCCTGGACAGGCTGCAGGTTGCGCTGGAGCGCGCCCGCCGCACCGGCCAAAAGGTCGCGCTTCTCGTCGTCGATCTCGACCGGTTCAAGCAGGTGAACGATACCCTCGGCCATCATGCGGGCGATTCGCTCCTGCAGCAGGTCGGAGCCATCTTCACCGGCCGCGTCCGCCACTCCGACACCGTGGCGCGCACCGGCGGCGATGAATTTTCGCTGATCCTCGAAGACACCTACAGCAGCCAGAACGCGGAAAGCGTGGCCCACTCGCTCATGCAGCGGCTGAATGAACCACTCAAGATTGAAAATCGTCCCTTCCTCATCGGCGCAAGCATTGGAATTGCCGTCTTTCCCGATGACGGAAACGATCTCGAATCGCTCTGCATCGCGGCCGACCTGCGCATGTACAAGGAGAAGCGAAACCCCCAACCCACGGAGAATCGCTCGTTCCGATCCAACGACCAGCTTTTCGTTGAGTTTGAGGGTCTCGACAAGGCACAGATGGGTGGCTCGCACGACCTGCCCGCTTAGCAACTGCCCGCCTGGCACCTGCGCCCCGGGGAGACGCATCCGGCAGGGTTGCATCAGAAAGGCTCGATTCAATCATCCGCAAAAGGTGAAAGGGGTGAGAGCCGATTGCCCTCACCCCTTCCCTTGCCTGCCTGGCTCACTGCCAATCAGCCGTTTCAGCCCTGGCCGCCGCCGTTGCCCGGACCGCGTCCGCCGCGACGCCGACGCCGCCGGCGAACCCCGCCGGGACCCGCCTTGCCCGCGCCGGCCGGCTGCCCGGCAACCACCGGAACGCCGTCCGCGCGGTTGAAGTTCGGCTCGTTCTCCTCGTCGAACTCCTCCGTTTCATCCTCGTCGAAGTCGTCGCCGCCTTCGATCAGGATTGTGCTCTGGTTCGAACGAGGCTGCCGCTCATCGAACTCGTTCCGCGGCCGTGACGGCTGCAGCGGAGCCGCCTCATGCACCGGCGCATCGCCTGCCTGCGCTTCTTCTTCCGGCTCGGTTTGGGCCATCGGCTCGGTCTGCACCATCTTTGCCCGCTGCTCCTTGATGAGCGCCTTGCGGCTCAGCTTGATGCGATTGCCTTCCATGGCCAGCACCTTCACCATCACCTGATCGCCTTCGCGCAGCTCGTCCTTCACTTCCTTCACGCGGTGCTCGGCAATCTCGGAGATGTGCAGCAGTCCGTCGGTACCGGGGAACAGCTCCACGAATGCGCCGAACTCCGCCAGCCGCACCACTTTTCCGAGGTACACCTTGCCTACCTCCGGAACGGCAGTGATGTCGCTGATCATCGCCAGCGCCTTCTTCAGTCCCTCCGCGTCGCTCGAAGCAACGCTGACCCTGCCGGTATCGTCCACGTCGATCTTGGCGCCGGTCTGTTCAATGATGCCGCGGATGGTGGCGCCGCCCTTGCCGATCAGGTCGCGAATCTTGTCGGTCGGGATCTGCACGGTTTCGATGCGGGGTGCGTACTGCGAGCGCTCCTCGCGCGGACCGCTCAGCGCAGCGTCCATCTTGTCCAGCAGGAAGAGCCGGCCGCGTTTTGCCTGCTCCATCGCCTGCTCAAGAATTTCGCGCGTCAGCCCGCCGATCTTGATGTCCATCTGCAGCGCCGTAATGCCCTTGCGCGTTCCGGCCACTTTGAAATCCATGTCGCCATAGTGGTCTTCCGCGCCGGCAATGTCGGTCAGGATGGCGTAATCATCGCCTTCCTTCACCAGGCCCATCGCCACGCCGGCGACCGCGCCCTTCAGCGCAATGCCCGCGTCAAACAGCGCCAGGCTCGCGCCGCAGACCGAAGCCATCGACGAAGACCCGTTCGACTCCAGAATGTCAGAGACCACGCGCATCGTGTAGGGCGACTCTTCCGCGCTCGGCAGCACTGCGGACAGTGCGCGCTCGGCCAGTGCTCCGTGGCCAATCTCGCGACGGCCCACGCCGGTCATACGTCCTGTTTCACCAACACTGAACGGCGGAAAGTTGTAGTGGAGCATGAAGGCTTTCCGCTTCTCGCCTTCAAAGGACTCCAGACGCTGGCCGTCGTCCGTGGTGCCCAGCGTGGCCGTCACCAGCGCCTGCGTTTCGCCGCGTGTGAACAGCGCCGAGCCGTGCGTACGCGGAAGCACGCCCGTCTCGATCGTAATCGGGCGAATCTCATCGAATGCCCGGCGGTCCGGGCGAATCCGGTCCTTGGTCACCTGCTCGCGGAACAGTCGTTCGCGCAGATGCTCGTAATACCTGGCCAGCTTCTTCTTCGCTCCCGCGTCTTCCGGTGAAAGCTCCGCGGCCAGCTCGTCCTTGATCTGCTTCACCAGCGCATTGCTCTCAGTCTTGGCGTGCGCCTTGGTGTCCAGCGCGTCCTTCAGCCGCTCGCCAATCTTCTCCTTCAGCGCCGCGTAGTAGGCCTCGTCAAACTCCGGTGCCGTGAATGCCCGCTTTGGCTTGCCGGCCTTCGCCACAAGCTCGTCAATCGCGGCCACAATCTTCTTGATCTCGCCGTGCGCAAACTCGATGGCCGCCAGAATCACCTCTTCTGACTCTTCCTTGGCGCCCGCCTCAATCATCACTATGCCGTCCTTGTGGCCCACCACCATGATGTTCACCGTGGTCGCCGCGCGCTCGGCATAGGTCGGGTTAATCACGAACTGGCCGTCCACGCGTCCCACGCGCACCGCGCCCACCGTGGCTCCAAAGGGAATGTCGGAAAGCGCCAGCGCCGTCGCCGCCGCGTTGATGGCAATCACGTCCGGATCGTTCTCCTTGTCCGCGGAGAAGACCAGCGAAATCACCTGCGTCTCGTTTTTGAATCCCTCCGGGAACAGCGGGCGAATCGGCCTGTCAATCTGCCGGCAAGTCAGCACTTCTTTCTCGCTGGGCCGGCCCTCGCGCTTGATAAAGCCGCCCGGAATCCGTCCGCCTGCGTACGTGTACTCGCGGTAGTCCACCGTAAGCGGGAAAAAGTCAATGCCCTCGCGAGGCTCATTCGACGCAACAGCCGTGGCCAGCACCACCGTGTCTCCCGTCGTCACCAGCGCGGCGCCGGAGGCCTGCTTGGCCATGCGCCCTGTCTCGATTACCAATCGCTTGCCACCGGCAAGCTCAACTGCAACTTCATGCTTCGACATGATGTCCTCGTTTCGTCATTTTTCTCTTGGAAAGTGTGTGCGGAAGGCTGCCGAAAGGTGCGCCTGCGCTCAGGCCTGCGCTTTGCGCGCGGCGGATGCGTCCTGCCGCGACGCTGCCTGCAAAGCCTGTGCCAATGCGGCGCGATGCGGCACGCGCAGGGCCCGCCGTCAGGCGACGCCTCTGCGCGGTGCCTGGCAGCCAATGTGAATCGCCAGGTGCACCTTGGTCCCGAGTCCTGGGTGGAATGGGGGCCATGACCAGTTTCCGGTCTGGGCGCTTCCGGTTCAAAATTCTGCTTTCTGGTTACTTGCGGATTCCGAGCTTCCCGATCACGTCGCGATAGCGATCCGCATCGTGGGCCTTCAGGTAATCCAGCAGGCGGCGGCGCTTGCTCACCAGCATCAACAAACCACGCCGCGAGGCGTGATCCTTCTTGTGCGTCTTGAAATGCTCGGTCAGCTCGCCAATCCGCTCACTCAGAATCGCGATCTGAACTTCCGGTGAGCCGGTGTCAGATTCGTGGGTGCGGAAGCGTTCAATGAGGTCTGTCTTCTTTGCGATCGCCAGCACGGCGTTTGTAGCTCCTCTTGCGTTCTCAGTCCACTCTTAAGTGTCTATTGTGAGATTACCATGAATGGCCGTTCCGCGCCATGCAGCCGCGCCCGCTGGCCCCCGCGAACACCGCTTGCAAGCCTCTCAATCTCCGCTCCCTTGCTGCATCCAGTAGTTCGCCCGCGCCACAATCCGCGCCCCGTAGTCTTGGGTCGTGCGCACGCGTATGCTGTGCAGCCCCGGCGTCGGGTTCGACGGGCTGAAGGTAATCAAATAGCGGTTCCGCGCATCCCTCGCCGCCTCCATCACCCGCGCCTGGAACCGCTTGTCGCCGCTGAAGGTCGTGTACTCGCCGCCGCTCAGCTCGGCAATCTCCTTGGCCACGTTCTTCTTGAAGGCCTTCACCGCCATCACCAGCGTGGACACCATGCTCAGCGTGCGGTCCTCGCCATTGTCGGCCACGTCGTGCATCAGCTCCGCCTGTGACGGCGAAAACGCAACCGACACCACCAGCACGTCCGTGAGCCCAATCTTGCGCACCAGCTCCGCGGCCCGCGTGTGCTTGCTGCCGTGGTCCCGCTTCTCGCTGATCAGCAGCAGAACCCGGCGAAATCCCCTCGGCTCCGAGTTCAACAAATCCGTCGCGTAGCTGATCGTGTCCAGAATCGCCGCGCCGCCGTCGCCCGGCTGCAGGTGCTGCAGCGAGTCGTTCAGCTCGTCCGACGAATGCGTGAAGTCGTCCAGCAGGTGCGGCGTCGAATCGAACCCCACCAGCGCTGCCCTGCTCCGCTTGTCCGTCAGAAACAGGTCCAGCAGCGGCCCCAGCTTGGCCAGCTTGCCGAACTCCAGCACGCTCGCACCGCCTTCTTCCACCGCCACCACCAGCGCCACCGGCGCCGTGTCCATCTCCGCCTGCACCTGAATCTTCTGCGGAACGCCATTGTCTTCGAGGGCGAAATCGCTCGGCTTCAGGCCGTAAAGAATCGCGCCGTTCTTCTTCTCCACCAGCGTCGGCACCAGCACTTCATTCGTCGTTACGGTCACCGTGGGCTTCGGCGTGTTCTCGCCCGGCACCGGTTTCGGCGGCTCCGGCGGAGGCAGCTTCTGCGCCCGCGCGCCCGCCCCGGCGCACAGCAGGAATAGCCCCGCCAGGCCTGCCGCGAGCAGACTCCAATGCCTGCGAACGCCGTATCGCGGCCCGCGTGCCCCTGCGCCGTCACACACGCTTGCGCGCCTCCCGGTCAATCTCGCTGGTCCACCCCAGAAAACTCACCAGCTCCCAGCGCGTAGTCCACATGAACGCCAGCACATCTTTTGCCGTCAGGGTCTCGGCGCGCTTGCCCGTGTATGTTTCAATGCGCCAGCGCAGATACTCGCTCTTCCACGGCCGAAGCCGGTGGCCGTGCGTCGCATTCCAGATGAATCGAAGCGGGCTGAGCATAGGAGCGCCTGCATCAAGTATATGCACCCCGCGCGTATATGCACCCCGCGCGCGCCCGCCGGAATGCCGGCTCGCCGCGCGCAACAGCATTTTCAGAAATGTTGTACTCCGAATCCCGGCTGTCGAGTCGACACGACCAGCAGGGAGCGGCGACCTTCCAGGTACGCGCCAGCCAGGTACGCGCCAGCCAGGAATGCGAGGGCGGTGACAGCTTCTCTGAAGATGCCGTTGGGCCCGCTAGACCTCATCCGCCGCAGTGCCTCCTGCGCGCGGCCGCCTCCGCCATTTACCGGCCGCGTACGGCCGAGCTTCCCAGCATGGCATCCACAACCTTGCCGGCAACCGCCCATCCGGGAACCGCGTACGTGCCCGCAGCCAGAGCCGATTGCACCGCGACCACCTTGGCCATCCGCACGCCGGCCCCTTCGCCGCCCTGCGCCGCCTGGGTTCCAAGGCTGCTCAGCGTCGCAGGGTCCCCCGGCAGTTGCTGGGCGGCCTGCGTCGATCCCCACTTGCCGGGCGCCACGTGCGGCCCTTGCGGCCCCGGCGCAGTGTGTGTCGAAGGCACCCCAAGCAGGGTTCTTACGCCCTCCACATTGTGGCGAATCTCCATTCCTGTTTCTCCTTGCCTCTGTTATCGGCGGCTCCTCGTCCCACTCCAGTCATTTGCTGCCGCTCACCTGCAAACTATGGTTGGCAAACTTGGTTACCTCCGGCGTCCCGCTGGCCGCGCATGTCCCGGATTCGGACACCCTCGACTCTGCCGGCGGTGTCAGGCGGCGCACAATCTGGGTCGCCAACCCCAGTCCGCCCTCGGCGCTCAGGGCCTGCCCCCGCGCCCCGGCCTCAATCGCCTGCTTTACAGGCTCCTCGCTCGATGCGGTGGTGATCATCACCACCGACACGCCGCGGGCAAGATTCTGCACGCGAATCTGGCCCAGAAATTCCAGGCCGTCCATCGACGGCATGTTGATAGCGGAAAGAATCCGGTCCACGGGCTTGGCGCGCAGCAGGTTGAGTCCTTTTGTGCCGCTTGCCGTGCCGCTTGCCGCCTCGTGCGCCACCAGCGGATCCAGTCACGCCTGACGCAGCGCCCATTCCGCCTCTCGGGTCTCCTGCTCCGGTGCTCACCGTCCTTGCGGGCGTCCAGCGTCCCGACTGTCCCTCTCACCTTCTGCCGGGAGTGCCCGGAGCGCGACGCGGGGATTTGCCCCCCGCGGCTACCTGCCCCTGGGAGCCCAGATCCCTGAGCGCCACGCGCAGATGCACCACGGCCGAAGCATGTACCTGCGAGACCCGAGACTCCACCACGCCCAGCGCCAGCCCGATCTCGCGCATCGTCATCTCCTCGACGTAGTAGAGGGTCATCACCAGCCGCTCGCGCTCGGGCAGATTCCCGATCGCGTCCCCCAGCCGGTTTTCGAGCTCGCCGCGCAGGCAGCGGAAAAGCGGGTCGTCATCGGGCCTGCCCGGCACATAGGCCAGCTCTTCCTCGCCCCCGTCCTCGTTGTGCTCCAGGTGCAGCGTGCCAATCTCCAGGCCCTTCAGGTCGCCGAGCAGCTGCTGATACTCCTCGAGCCCGATGCCCATCTCGGCCGCAATCTCTCCCTCGCCCGGCGGCCGGCCCAGCCGCCCCGTCACTTGGCGAATGGCCTCCTCGACGGCCCGGCCCTTGCGCCTCAGCTCTCGCGGACTCCAGTCGAGCGTGCGCAGACTGTCCAGAATCGCCCCGCGGATCCTAAACTGCGCGTAGCTGCGGAACTGCACCTTCTTGTTGGGGTCGAATTTGGTGAAGGCGTCCATCAGCCCCACCACCCCGGCCGAGACCAGGTCTTCGATGTCCACGTGCTGCGGAAGCCTCTCGTGAATCCGCCGCGCCAGAAAACGGACCGTGGGCAAATGCTCCAGAAGAAGCCGCTCCTGCTCGCCGCTCAAGGCCTGGCCCGCACCCGGCGGCGGAGGATGCCCTCCGGCCGTTCGGCCGCGCATCGTCCGGTTGCCTGCCGTCTCCGCTCTTTCGAACCCCATGCCCCCACCCTCCGGCGACTCGACCAAAACCTCTGTCCAACGGCTCCTGTTCAACTCCTGCTGCCCAACTCCTGCTGCCCAACTCCCTCTACCGCACCGTGCCCACCGGACGTAAACGGTTCTCGGCCGGAATCTCGCTGGCCGCGACGACCGGCAGCCGCGGCAGAATCGGCTCCAGCCATCGCTCGACGCTCCAGCCATCGCTTGACGTGGTTCCGCGCGGAACTGGGACAAAGGAGCACGGGGGGGACCGAAAGCGAGGGGCCGCTGGTAAGTTGGCTCAAAGAATCGGAGAGACGCCGCCAGCACCGGCGCGGCCAGCTGCGCGTCCACCATTCCGAAATCGCTCCACGCCAGTTGCACATCGCCCGCCGTCAGCGGCAGGTCCTCGCCGTTGCTTCACTGCGTCTCGATCACGCTTCCGGCTTCGAGCGCCGGCAGATTCCGCACCCGGAAGGACCGCACCGGAATCGAAACGTCCAGCTCCACCGGAAGCGCGGCAATTCCGGGATTCATCGCCGGGTGCTCCGCCGCGCTCACGCGTACCTGCTGAACCGGGGTGTCTTCGCTTGTGGTTTCTGCCGGATCCGGCGGCTCATTCGCCGTCGCAAGCTCCGGCGTGCGCGGTGGTAGGGATTGGGTGGTGGCCCTGCCCGGAATAAAGCCGCAGGTGGTCCAGAAAGTGACATGAGAGGTTGGAACGGTTTAAGAATTGCGCCAGGCCCCATGAAACCGGACCGAAACTCCGCGAATCGCCCCCTCAGCCCCGCACATTCCCCGCGTTTCGCCCCCTCCCTTTCGCTGCTACACTGGGGTGTACAGCCGATTGCGCACCGTGGGCGCTCCCAGCGCCTCCGCAGCGGCCCGGGATTGAGGTCGAACCGAATGTCGGAAACCAAACAGAACCAGAATCAACACTCCCATCAGCCCGCCCCCACCCTGCGCCTCAAGGTCGGGCTGGCCGAAATGCTCAAGGGCGGCGTCATCATGGACGTCATGAACGTTGAGCAGGCCCGCATCGCCGAAGAGGCCGGCGCGGTCTCCGTCATGGCCCTCGAGCGCGTTCCCGCCATGATCCGTGCCGAAGGCGGCGTGGCCCGCATGGCCAAGCCCAGCCTCATCAAGCAGATTATTCAGGCCGTCTCCATCCCCGTCATGGCCAAGGCCCGCATCGGCCACTTTGCTGAGGCCCAGATCCTCCAGCAGCTCGGCGTCGACTTCATCGACGAGAGCGAGGTCCTCACCCCGGCCGACGAGGCGCACCACATCGACAAGCACGCCTTCACCACGCCCTTCGTCTGCGGCGCGCGCAACCTGGGCGAAGCCCTGCGCCGCATCGCTGAAGGCGCGGCCATGATCCGCACCAAGGGCGAGGCCGGCACCGGCGATGTCGTCCACGCCGTGCAGCACATGCGCCAGATCACCCGGGAAATGCGCGCCCTCACCGTGCTCAGCGAGCAGGAGCTCTACGCCGCGGCCAAGGATCTGCAGGCGCCCTACGAGCTCCTCCGCATGATCGCCAAAACCGGCAAGCTTCCGGTGCCCAACTTCTCCGCCGGCGGCATCGCAACTCCCGCTGACGCCGCGCTCATGATGCAGCTCGGCGCCGAGGCCATTTTCGTCGGCTCGGGAATCTTCATGAAGGAGCGCGCCACACCGCTCGACGTCGAGAACAACCCCGCCGAGCGCGAAGAAGCCGTCTCCCGCGCCAAGGCCATCGTCGCCGCCACCACGCACTTCAACGATCCCAAAATCCTCGCCGAGGTCTCCGAGCAGGTCACCGGCACCATGAAAGGCCTGGCCGCCGCCGCCCTCGATGAGTCCCAACTCCTGCAGACGCGCGGCTGGTAGCCACCTACGGTGGGGCCAACTGCTCGCTGTTCGCTCGCGCTTGCACGCCTTCTTTCGTTTTTTCTATGGCGAAGGGTGCGCAGCCTGGAGCTTTCTGCGAGCGATCAGCGAGCATCTGACGCACCGCAGGCGCTTTGACATAGTCATATGACTAGTGATATGACTATATGCCGAAGAGGTTCACCATGACCTGGCCTGTCTACGATGCCAAAGCTCGATTCAGCGAACTCCTCGACGCGGCCCTCAGGGACGGTCCGCAGGTGGTCACCCGCCGCGGCGTCGAGACCGCTGTGCTTGTCCCTATCGACGAGTGGAAGCACCTGAAGGCCCAGGCGAGACCGTCGATCAAGGACGTGCTGCTCGATCCCAATGGACCCCACGATATTCCGCTGCCTCCGCGCCGGCCGAGGCTGAGACTTCGCCCGCTTCGCTTCGACGAAGATGAGGAGCGGTCTTGAAATATCTGCTCGACACGAACGTCATTTCGGAACTGCGAAAGCGAAAACCCCACGGTGCGGTATCCGCATGGATTCAGAGCCTGCGCGATCAGGACATCCAGATTCCTGCCGTGGCAATCGCGGAGTTACAGGACGGCGCGGAGATTACAAGGCATCAAGACCCGACAAAAGCAGAGGAACTGGAGCAGTGGATCGATCGGATCATGGCCACATTTGTTGTTCTTCCAATCGACGGTTCGATGTTTCGGGATTGGGCTCGCCTCATGGCTGGAAAATCGGACGATTTGGCCGCTGACGCGATGATTGTCGCCACCGCACGCGGACATAGGCTCACCGTTGCCACTCGAAACGTGAAAGACTTCACGATCTTCGGGATCCAGGTCTTTAACCCATTCACCTACACTTCCGCCGGAAAAAGGAATTGAGCGAACCCGCACATCCCCGCGTCGGCGTCCTCGCCATTCAGGGCGATTACGCGGCGCATGCCCGCGCGCTCACCGACGTCGGCGCGCTTCCGGTCGAGATTCGTAACCCCGCTGAGCTCGCCGCGGTCGAAGCCCTTATCCTGCCCGGCGGCGAATCCACCACCATGCTCAACTTCCTTGAGGGGCACGGATTTTTTCAGGCTCTCAAAGAATTCTGCGCCGCGTGGCCTGTCTTCGGCACCTGCGCCGGAGCCATCCTCCTCGCACGCGAAGTTCTGAACCCGCCTCAGCGTTCCTTGGGTCTGCTCGATGCAACCCTCGAGCGCAACGCCTACGGCCGCCAGATCGACTCCGCCATCCTCACCGCCGAGACATCCCTCCCCGGCGGCCCGCTCGAAATGGTCTTCATCCGCGCCCCGCGCATCGTCTCCACCGGCCCCGCAGTCGAAATCCTCGCCCAGCGCGATGGCTTTCCCACCCTCGTCCGCCAGGGCCGCATCCTCGCCGCCACCTTCCATCCCGAGCTCTCCCCGGACCGCCGCGTGCACAAGCTTTTTGTGGATTCACTCTCGGCCCGCCCGACCTGATGCAGCTTCTTGCATTTCTGCCAAATCATAATCGCGCGCCCCAGGCACCTTTCACATTTCCAGATGCGTCCAATGCAAAGTGAGTGTAAGCTCATCTGCAAAGGGGCCTGCCATGCCCGCGATCTTCTCGCATCCTCCAGCGGAAATCGAACGCAAAGAGCCAGGCTTCGGCGGTCGTCCGCCCGTTGACCGCCGTCCCACCGGCGGCGGAGGCGGCGGCGGAGACGATGACTTTGGCGGCCCGCGCCGCGGACCGCGCGAACTCCTTCACCGCATGCGCTTCTTCGTCTTCTTCGGCCTCGCCGGAGACATGATGTTCTTCATCATGCTCGTCCTGCTCTTCTTCGCGCGCCAGTCCGGCACGCGCTTTGACCCCATTTCCCACGACCCCATCGGCGACTGGCGTCCCATCCTTTTGCCGCCCATCCTTTATCTCAACACCGCCGTCCTGCTGCTCAGCAGCCTCACCATGGAGATCGCGCGGCGCAACATCTTTCGCGAATTCGATGTCCTTGAAGAATGGCTCGGCCTGGGCCGCCCCGCCCTGCACCGCACCCTGCCCTGGATCGGCGCAACCTTCGTCCTCGGCTCCCTGTTCGTCACCGGCCAGTGGATCGCATGGCGTCAGCTCACCGCCGAGGGCTTCACCTTTGACCAGTGGTCCACCCCGGCCAGCTACTTCTTTTACATCATCACCGGACTGCACGCCGCCCACCTCGTCTTCGGCCTCGCCGTGCTCCTCCTCTGCCTCTGCGCCATCGGATTCCTCAAGCGCGTCGAGCTCCGCCAGGTCCTCGTAGACGCCTCGGCCTGGTACTGGCACGCCATGGGCTTCGCCTGGCTCATCCTCCTCGGCGTCCTCGCCCTCGGCCAGTAACAGCCCTTCTCCTCCATCACACGCAGCGCCAAGGACTCCCCACCCCCCATCCCCGCCGGCTAAGATAACCTCGTATTCCAGGTCTCTGAAGCGGGACCTGGGGCACCAATCTTCTGGGGTTAGGGTTAGACGTTGGAACCTGAGCCACCCGCCACTTCTTCATCGTCTGCTTCATGGCCTGTTTATGCTGATCGATCGCATCAACCAACTCCTTCAGGCGATGGCCTTGATGGGCTTCGCGACCTTACGGCCCGATATTCCTGCCATATAAACCAGATCACAATGAGGTCGATCACAGTGAGCACCATCAGGCCGACACCGCCGGTTAAGGCAAAGCGGTAGACCTGGTACACAACAAATCCCCCGAAGACGCTGATGGCAACCGGATATGCCCATAGCTTGTTTTTGAGCAACGCCACGATAACGATTATTTTGACGAGGCCGTGTCCGAACAGATATATGGCCATGAAATGTTCGCTCAAAAGCGAGAAATGACCTGAAGCATGGCGAAGGTAATTGGCAACGATGTCATGAGGATCTTCCGCGATTTCGTCTTGGGTCAGGAACCCGACCACACGAACAATCAATCCTGGGCTGACCACCCAGAGCGCGATACCACCCACAATCTCCAAAGCCCCGTCGAATCCCTTCAGCAACACACTGACGCGGAACAACAATTCTCGAAGTTTTGATCCCTGAGGTCGTCTCATGTTCAACATCTTCCAGAGCGTTCGGAGCGATTCGTCCAGCCAAGCTAATTGAATGGTCTCAGGTCAGCGTGGTTGCATAGATGCCATCGGCCGCATGTCTCTCCTGCTCCACAAGGTATCGCTGAGGACTCTGTCGATGCTTTGGGGCAAGTGGCCCGGGTCCAGATCTCTCATCCTAACCTCGAACCATGGGTTGCCCCATCCATACGGCGTCTTGTGCCGCATGGGTGGGAGCCAGACACCCCCGCACCGCCGCGGACGATTGTCCTCTTGAGCGAAGGTTGCGTCAGCGACCGAAGTCGAAAGATCTGCGGTTGTCTTTCGGAAATGGCCGGGTGCCACTTTCGGGGTCCCCATCGACAGGTCTTCGTCGATGGGGTGGACATCTCCCGCTTTTGGAGACGTGGGTAGCCACTCACCCCACCCCGCTACTCGTCCTGTTCCCGGTTCCCTACTCCCTCGTCCCTGTCAAGCGCCCCGCGCTGCCGCTGCGCCCGCAACCCCTTCATTCCACCCGCCTAAATCCCCGCAAGAAATCCCTTGACCCGCGCCGCGCTCTGCGCCATGCTTACATAGTTTTCTCTAATGTGAACGCATAGTGTCCGTCTGACCAGGAGCACGGCTGACGGAGACTGCAGTGAAGCCTTAGGTTCTCCTCCTTGTCGACGGCGTAGGCGGCCGGGGTGGGCTGTGTGGGGCTCTGGATGGAGCGATTGGCAAGCCCTGGCTGAACATCGGCGAGATATTCGCGGATGGGCAAGCCGAATCTGCGGCGATTCCGGCACGAGACATTGATGCTGAAGGAGTAACACGTTGTTTCTTCCGCTCCGCTTTGCAGCCTTGCGTGACTTCCACGCCACCCGGATTCTGAAACTAGCCATGCTGTCCGCAGTTGTGCTTCTGTTTCTTGTGCCACGCAGCTCACGCGCCCAATCCGCGTCGGATTCTGTTTCCAGGCCAGAGACCAGCGAGCTGTACTTCGAGACCTATATTGCAAATGACGTATTCATGTTCTCTAGCGGTGAAATCAGCTCGATGATCTACTACGGAGGGATCGAGTATGACCCACATTCGTTGAATCACCATGCCAATCGCTTTGGCCGTATGTTCCTCTGGCCAGCCACCCTTGTGCATGCGCGCGTTCGCTACGTCATGGAATTTCTCCCGCTCGTGTTGATCCGTCAACCCACCCTGACCGATGTTTGGGGAGACGCCTTGGGGCCGGCACGCAAGACCGTGCCAGGAATTGCGGTTTCGCCGGTGGGGTTTCGCTGGATGTGGCGTAACGGCAGGGCCATCAGGCCGCTCTGGGTCGTGAAGTTGGGCGAAGCGGTTTTCACCCAGAAGGCGCTCGGGAACAATGCTTCCTATGAGAACTTCACCATCAACTCAGTTGTGGGCCTTCAGACCCGGCTGTCCTCGCGATACGACCTGCGTCTGACGTATGGCTATCAGCACGTCTCCAACGCATACTCGAACAACAGCAATCCAGGGCTGGACACGCTTGGCCCCTCCTTCGGACTCGTCTATCACATGAAGAGCGTCGTCAAACGGTAGAACTCTCTGTCCGGAACTGCTGACTCCGCGACCGGCCGCGTGCCCCAGAGCCTGTCCTGAGCAAAGTCCAAGGATCTTCCGATCTTGGAGATGTGCGAACCCACTCACCCCACCCCGTCGCCCGACCCTCGTCCCTGCGTCCCTCAGTCCCTGCCCAGTGTCAATCTCCCGCGCCGCCGCCGCGTCGCCAACCCCTTCATTCCACCCGCCCAAATCGCTGCGCCACTTTGCCGACGATTTCCCCGCTCCGGCGCATACTGGTTCCCATGAGCTCCGTCCCGGTCCCCCGCCCAGCCACAAACTCGCTATTCCCTACTCCCTACTCCCTACTCCCTTGCCCTAAATGTACCCCCCCACCCCCCCTACGAAATTTGCAGTTTTCCACAGGCATTTTGCCGACAATTACGAGGTTTCGTTCGTCTTTTCTTCGCCACTCGCGTCCGGCCCGCAACCCAAAAGCAAAGGCCGCGCATCCCGCGCGGCCCTTCGCCCGTTCAAAATTGCCCACAGAAAACTGACGACCGTTCTTACGCCGCGCGCTTGCCCAGCCAGCCCCGGCAACGCTCCCAAAGCGTGGGCACCACCGGGCACGCAAAGTAGATTTCGCGGTTGCGCGCCATCAGCAACTGGATCGCCTGCACGTCTCCGTCGCCCGACGAGAGCGCTCCGCCCCGGTGCACATACTCGTCGGCAACGTACTCGATGGCGTGGCCCAGAATCTCCAGCGCGCGCCCGGCTTCGCGGTTGATCCACCGGCGCCGCTTCGCGTCCACCGCGCCCGTTGCGCCCACCGCCTGCGCGGATGCAACCGAAAAACTCGTCATGGAAGCCGGCATGCGATTCAACCTCTGCCTCGTCCCATTTTTCCTCGCGCCCTCCCTCGGCCTCGCTTCGATTCCGCAAGGTGAACACTCTCTCAGCCCAATTCGGAACCCGAAAACAGCAGCGTTCCCAATCGGGAACCCACTCCGCGCACCCTCAGGCAGGCCTCGCACCGCCTGCCGTGCCGTTCCGCTCCGTTTCGCACCGGTACGCCGCGCCTTGACGGGACGAGGTCGAAAACCTAATCTCAAACCAGTGGGTGTTTGCGTTGGGGTGCTCAATTCCCGGCGCGCATGTAAATCGTTTTTAAGCCGATCCGTGCAGGACAGCGCATGATTCCCTATTCGTGGCAGTACATCCCGCTGCTCTTACAAATTGTTGTCGCACTTGCCCTTGCCGCCGGAATGGTCGTGGCCTCGTGGTTCGTGGGCCGGCACAAGAACACGCCCGTCAAGCTGGCGCCCTACGAGTGCGGCATTGAGGCCGTCGGCGACGCACGCGCCCGCTTCAGCGTCAGCTTTTACATGGTCGCCATGCTCTTTATCCTTTTCGACGTGGAGGCCGTCTTCATGATGCCCTGGGCCGTCATCTACAAAGACCTGCCCCACATCACCGGCCACCGGCTCTTCGGCTTCTGGGAGATGGTCGTCTACCTCGGCTTCGTCGCCGTGGGCCTTTATTACATCGTGCGCAAGGGCGTCCTCAACTGGGGCCAGGACAAGGCGGACCTTTGACGATGGCCGACGCGACACACAGCGCGCTTCACGGCAAGGCGGCGGTCCTTGAGGGCCTGCCGGACCATCCCGCCCTGAAGGCCGCGCTCGCCTGGAATCCCGATGCGCTACTCGACGCGAAGTTCGACCGCAACGAGCTCACCCTCACCATCGCGCCCGAGCGCATCCGAGAAGCCGCCGCCGCCATGCAGTCTGCAGGATACAACTTCTTTGAGGATGCAACCGCCGTCGACTGGTACCCTTCTGAGCCGCGCTTCCAGCTCAGCTATCATCTCCTTTCGCATCGCTTCAAGGAGTACATCCGGCTGCGCGTCATGCTCGGTGCCGACGACCCTTCCGTGCCGTCGATCACGCCTGTCTGGCCCTCGGCCAACTACTATGAGCGCGAGATCTTTGACCTCTTCGGTATCCGCTTTGAAGACCATCCCAACCTGCGCCGCATCATGATGCCCGACGACTGGAAGGGCCATCCGCTGCGCAAGGACTATCCCGTGGAGGGCTATCGCTAATGGTGGACACCATCGGCACGCCCATTCTTGAAGCTCCCGTCGCAGAAGGCGCGCGCGACCAGCATATGGTCCTCAACATGGGCCCGCAGCATCCGTCCACGCACGGCGTTCTGCGCCTCGTGCTTGAAATCGACGGCGAAATCATCGTCCGGCTCTATCCCGAAATCGGTTACCTGCACACCGGCATTGAGAAGACCTGCGAGGCCAAGTTCTACCAGCAGGTGGTTCCGCTCACCGATCGCATTGATTACCTCAGCCCCATGGCCAACAATCTCTGTTACTGCCTGGCCGTGGAAAAACTGCTCGCGCTTGAAATTCCCGAAAAGGCGCAGTGGATACGCGTCCTGCTCACCGAGCTCACGCGCCTCAACTCGCATCTGGTCTGGCTCGGCACGCACGCCATGGACATTGGCGCGCTCACCGTCTTCCTTTACACCTTCCGCGAGCGCGAAGACATCCTGCGCCTCTTTGACGCCGTCTCCGGACAGCGCATGATGACCAGCTACTTCCGCATCGGCGGGCTCTCCATGGAGCCGCCGCTCGATTTTTTTGATCGCGTGCAGGCTTTCATCCGCATTTTTCCTGAGAAGATTGACGAGTACGCGAACCTGCTCACCGGCAATCCCATCTTCGCCAATCGCCTCAAAGGCGTCGGCTATCTTTCCGCGGAAGACGCCATCGCTCTCGGCGTCACCGGACCGCCGCTGCGCGCTTCCGGCGTCGATTTCGACCTTCGCCGCGACATGCCCTATTCCGGCTATGAGAAGTTCCAGTTCCAGGTGCCCGTCTCCACGGAGGGCGACACCTGGGCGCGCTATCTGGTCCGGCTCGTCGAGATGCGCGAGAGCGTCAAGATCATCCAGCAGGCCCTCGACGGAATGCCCGAAGGGCCCATAAAGGCTGACGCGCCCAAGATCGTGTTGCCCGACCGCGAAAAGATGAAGACCCAGATGGAAGCCCTCATCCATCACTTCAAGATCGTCACCGAAGGCTTCGCCGTCCCCGCCGGCGAGGTCTACCAGGGCGTCGAAAGCCCGCGCGGGCAGATGGGCTATTATGTCGTTTCCGACGGCACCGCCAAGCCCTATCGCGTCCACATGCGCAATCCGTCCTTTGCCACGCTGCAGGCGCTGGAAACCATGTGCAGGGGCCGCTTGCTGGCCGACGTCGTCGCCGTCATCGGCTCCATTGACATCGTCTTAGGGGAGATTGACCGCTGATGCAAAGCCAGCCTACGCCCGCCGCATATACCAAAGCCATCGCCGAAGCCCAGGCCCGCCGCGAGGCCCAGATGGCCCTCAACCACGCCGCCGAGGAACAGGCACAAAGCTGCGTCACCTTCTTCAATAGCCTTGGGGAGGCTCTTGGCACGGAGATGAGGAAAGCCAATGAAGGGCTTTCCCAGTCCGGATTCAAGGATCTCTTCGAAGGGCTTTACATGGCCAAGCCGCCCGAATACCGCATGATCATCAGCTTCGGCGGCACCCCGCATGCGCGCGAGATTTCTCTTGATATGGAGGACAGGAACTATCCCACGATTCATGTGAAGGACGCCAAGGATAGCCCCACCGGTTCACTCCATTTTGTCGTCAAGGACGTAGGCGTCGGCATGCAGGCCTTCACCACCGAGGGCGGCGGCACGGCGAACTGGAGCCTTCCGCTCTCTATCGGCGAGGTTGCAGCCCGCATCGTTGAGAATGTGATCGATGGCCTCTTCCGCTAGCGCCGGCGCGGCCGTTTTCGGCGAGCTCTGGGTATCTCTGGCCTCGCTGCTGCGCAGTTACACCGCGGCTCACGGCCTCAACCGCGATCGACAGGCCACCGTCGAGCTGGGAGAGAATCGCATCACGGTTCGCCACGGCGACCAGTGGCTGGATTTGAGACGGAATCACGCGCACGTGAACTGGATGCGCGAAGATGGTAGTAGCGGAGTATTGGAATTGACTGAATCCGGAAGATTGCGCTCGGCCGCGGGCGAGGAAGAGATGGACATGGCCGCGGAAGCCTGGGCGCGGCAGTTGATGCAGGGGACCCGCGAACGATGAGCAATGAAACCATGACCGTGTTTTCGCCACGGCTGGCCGCGCGGTTTGACGCGCTGGTGGAAAAGTATCCCCTGCGCCGCTCGGCGCTGGTGCCCATGCTGCTCTACGCGCAGGACGAGATCGGCTACCTCTCTGACGCGGTCATCGCCGAAGTCGCCGACCGCATCGGCATCACGGAGCTCGAGGTGCGCGACGTGGCCACCTACTACTCCATGCTGCGCTTCAAGCCCGCGGGCAAGTTCAACGTCCAGGTCTGCACCAATATCAGTTGCATGCTGCGCGGAGCTTACGAATTGTTTGATCGCTTCCAGCAGGAGCTCGGCGTCGGCCACAAGGGTGTCACCGCCGACGGCGTCTTCTCGCTCGAAGAGGTTGAGTGCATCGGCGCATGCTGTTGGGCTCCTGCCATTCAGGTGAATTACGACTTCCATAACGACCTGACGCCGGATCACGTGCCTGGCATTCTTTCCGAGTACCGTGCAAAGGCCTCAGAAGAGACGGGCAATCATGCCTAAACTCGTCTCCCATCCCGATGAAGTCAAGATCGTCACGCGCCGCTTTGGCCAGGGCGCGACCGACATTGACCGCTACGTCGAACTCGGCGGGTATGAGTCCGCGCGCAAGTGCCTCGCACAGGGGCCCGACTGGATCATCACCGAAATGAAGGCCTCCAACCTTCGCGGACGCGGCGGCGCAGGCTTCCCCACCGGCATGAAGTGGTCCTTCGTGCCCAAGCAGAGCGCCAAGCCCAAGTACATCCTCGTCAACGGTGATGAAAGCGAGCCCGGCACCTGCAAGGATCACCTCATCTTCCTGCACGATCCGCACGCCATCATTGAGGGCGCCATGATTGCCAGCCTCGCCATCGGCGCAAAGCTCGGCTTCATCTATCTTCGCGGCGAGTACCGCCACCTGCTCGAAATCATGGACAAGGCCGTCGCCGACGCCAACGCCAAAGGCTTCCTCGGCAAAAACATCTTCGGTTCCGGCACGGAATTTCAAATCATCACGCAGACCGGCGCGGGCGCTTACGAAGTCGGAGAGGAATCCGCGCTGATGGAGTCGCTCGAAGGCAAGCGCGGCGTGCCTCGCATCAGGCCGCCCTTCCCTGCCGTCGTCGGCCTTTACGGCGGACCCACCGTCATCAACAATGCCGAGACCATCGCCACCGTGCCTCACATCATCGCCATGGGCGGCGCGGCCTATGCGGCCGTGGGCACGGAGCGCAACGGCGGCACGCGTCTCTTCTGCCTCAGCGGACACATCGAGCGCCCCGGCGTCTACGAGCTGCCGATGGGCTACAACCTGAAAAAGATGATCTACGAGGTCGGCGGCGGCGTGCGCGGCGGCCGCACGCTCAAGGCCGTCGTTCCCGGCGGCTCGTCCACGCCCGTCCTGCTGCCGGATGAGATTGAAAACCTCGGCATGGACTTCGACCAGGTGAGCAAAGCCGGCTCCATGCTCGGCTCCGGCGGCGTCATCGTCATTGACGATCAAACCTGCATCGTCGAGTTCGCCCTGCGCACCATCAGTTTCTATCAGCATGAGAGCTGCGGCTGGTGCATTCCCTGCCGCGAAGGCACGGACTGGCTCAAGAAATCGCTCACGCGCTTCCATGCCGGCTTCGGCGTCGAAAAGGACATCGACAACATCCAATATCTCGCGCAGAACATGATGGGCCGTACCTTCTGCCCGCTCGGTGATGCGGCCGCAATGCCCACGCTCGCATTCGTCAAGAAATTCCGCAAAGAGTTTGAGGACCACCTGAACGGGCAGCCCTGTCCCTTCGCCAGGCACATGGACCTGGCTGTTGTCTAACGGGGGCGCTGGAGAACCATGGCAGATGTAACCTTCACAGTCGATGGCAAAAAGCTCACCGCGCCGGCGGGCATGCTGCTCATTGAGGCCTGCCGCAAGGCGGGCATTCAGATTCCCGCCTTCTGTTATTACCCCGGCCTCAGCCTGCAGGCCGCCTGCCGCATGTGCCTCGTCCGCCAGGAGAAGGTGGGCAAGCTGCAAACCGCATGCACCACCACGGTCGCCGAAGGCCAGGTCTTCATCACCGAGTCCGACGAAATCGCGCAGGCACGCAAGGCCATGCTCGAATTGCTGCTCGGCAACCACCCGCTCGACTGCCCCGTTTGCGATGCCGGCGGCGAGTGCGAGCTGCAGGACATGACCTTCAAATACGGCGCGGGCGTAAGCCTTTACACCGAGGCCAAGCATCATCGCGACGAGCAGCAGTGGTCGCCGGCGGTCTTTTATGACCGCCCGCGCTGCATCCTCTGCTATCGCTGCGTGCGCATGTGCGGCGAAGGCATGGACGTGTGGGCACTCGGCATCCAGAACCGCGGCGTAAGCGCGGTGATCGCGCCCAATGAAGGCGACCAGCTCGACTGCGAGCAATGCGGCATGTGCATTGACGTGTGCCCGGTGGGCGCGCTCACCAGCGGCACCTATCGCTACAAGACCCGCCCCTGGGAGATGAACCACGTCTCCACGGTGTGCACGCACTGCGCCGACGGCTGCAAGGTCACACTCGGAATCCGCCAGACCGCCGAGGGCTCTGAGATTGTTCGCGCGGACAACCGCGACAAGAGCGGCATGAACAACGATTTTCTCTGCGCCAAGGGCCGCTTTGGATTCGACTTTGTGGAGAGCCCCGACAGGCTATCAAGTCCTATGGTACGCAACGCTGCCGGCCGTCTCGAGCCGGCCACCTGGGATCACGCCCTGCGCTTCGCCGCAGAAAAGCTCAAGGAGATTCGCGATACGCGTGGCGGCGCTGCGATCGGCGTCATCGGCTCCAACACCACCACCAACGAAGAGAATTACCTCCTGCAGAAATTCGCGCGCACCGTGCTCCAGACCAACAACATTGACCATGAGCGCACCGCCGACTATGCCGCATTCGCGCTGTCCATGGCGGGCCACAACGGTATGGCCGCCAGCCTCGCAGACACCTTGACCGCGCCCGCCGTGCTTCTCATCGGAGGAGATCCCACTGGAGAGCATCCTCTGCTGTCCTGGAACCTGCGCACCAATGTGCGGCTGAACAAGGCCCGACTCTACGTGGCCAACGCGAAGGCCATCAAACTGGAGCGCCAGGCCCGCGCCACGCTGCGCGTTGGGCCCAACGGCTACGCCAAACTCCCGGCCCTGCTCGGCGGCGATTCCGACCTCGCCAAAGCCGTGCGCGAAGAAGAATCCCTGCTTATCGTCTTCGGACAGGAGTTTCGCGGCGCGGCGGTGAAGGAACTCGTCGATTGGGGAATCAAGCGCGGCGGCGCAACGTTCGCCTGTCTCGGCGATTTCAGCAACTCCCGCGGCGCGGCGGATATGGGCCTGCTGCCGAATTTTCTGCCCGGCTATACGCCGGTCACTCAACCCGGCGATTTCGCCGCAGAATACGGCGGAATGCCTCCCGATCCGGGCATGTCGCTTCCTGCAATCGTAAGCGCAGCCGCGGAAGGCACGCTCGGCGCGCTCTATGTGGTCGGCGCGGATCCGGTGATGCGCCACGGCCTGGAGCCGACCGCGCTGAACAACACCTTCACCATCGTGCAGGACATCTTTCTCACTCCCACCGCCGCCCTGGCAGACGTGGTTCTTCCCGCAGCCAGCCTCTATGAAAACAGCGGCACTGTGACAAACACCTTCGGCGACGTGCAGTTGGTGCGGAAGGGCGCCGACCGTCCCGGCGTCAAGTCGGACTTCGAAATTCTGGTGCGTCTTGCGGGTGCCATGGGTGTGGATGTGAAGTCGCTGGTTCCCTTCGGCAAAGGCTCGGTCACCGCCGATCTCGGCCAGTCGCGCGGCGCGCAGGCGGGTGAGGCGGATCGCCACGCCGTGTGGCTGGCGGCGAATGGATTGGAGCCGAAGCTTAGCCCGTTTGATGTGTTTGCAACTCTGGATGAGATTGAAAGGCTCGTTCCGGGCTATCGGCTCGATCGTCTGAGCCTGTTTGCCGGCAATCACACGCCGGTGGAGCCGGGGTTTGTGTCCGTTTCCGCGCTGTCCGGCGCGGACCTGATTACACCTGCGCACGACGGATTGTTCACCTCGGGAGCGCTGGGCCGACACAGCCCCTCGTTGCAGGATCTCAAGCGTCACCAAACTGCTGCCGCGGGCGCGGCCGTGGCGGACTTATGGAAAGTTTGATGGGAGGGGCGGAGTTCGCGTGACGATCCTGGAATTCATCGTTTGGAGCCTGCTCAAGATCATCGTGGTCACGGTGATCCTGCTGGTCTCGGTGGCCTATACGGTACTGCTCGAGCGCAAGCTCGTGGGCCGCATTCAAAATCGCTGGGGACCTAGCCGCGTTGGGCCCTTCGGTCTGCTGCAGCCGCTGGTGGACGGGGCAAAATCCTTCCTCAAGGAAGACATCATTCCCACCGGCGCTTACCGCCCTTTGTATTTGCTGGCGCCCATCATCGCGCTCAGCTGCGCCCTCATTTCCATCGCGGTGGTCCCCTTCGGTTCGCCCAACATCACCGGCCCCGGAGGCTTCCGTTTCTTCCAGATCTCCGACGTCAACATCGGCCTGCTCGTCATTCTCGGCATCACCTCCATCGGCGTTTACGGCATCGCGCTGGCAGGATGGTCCTCGAACAGCAAGTATTCGCTGCTCGGCTCGCTGCGTTCTTCGGCCCAATTGATCAGCTACGAACTCGCGCTCGGCCTCTCGCTGGTCGGCGTGGTTCTGCGCGCCGGCTCGCTCAATCTTCGCGTCATCGTGGAAAGCCAGGCCCAGCACGGCATCCTCTCCTGGAATGTCTTTGGCGGCCTGCAAATTGTCGCCTTCTTCATTTACCTCATAGCGGCTTATGCCGAGACCAACCGCTCTCCATTCGACCTGCCGGAGGCCGAAAGCGAGCTCACCGCCGGCTATCACACTGAGTACAGTTCCATGAAGTTCGCCATGTTCTTCATGGCCGAATACGCAAACATGATCATGGTCGGCTGCGTGGCCACGCTGCTTTTTCTGGGTGGATGGACCAGCCCCTTCGGCTCGCTCTTTCCCACGCCGCACAACATCGTCCTTCTATGCCTGCTGCCGCTCTTCTGGTTCGTCGTCAAGGTCTTCAGCTTTCTGTTTCTTTACGTGTGGGTGCGCGGCACGCTGCCCCGCTTCCGCTATGACCAGTTAATGACCTTCGGGTGGCGTTATCTGATGCCCATCGCCATCCTCAACATCGTTGCCACAAGCCTCTGGCTTGCGTACCGCTGATTTGAACGGGCTCCCGCAGCACCCCACCGTCTGTGCGAAGCACGCGGCGAAAATACAATCGGAGGCGTTCATTTACAATCGGAGGGACACCGCGGCGGCACCGCATTAAGTGCACGCCCACCCGAAACAACCGAATCGAACTTCAGCCCGAACATCGAAGCCACTGAACGATGCACCTTCTTTTGTTTCTCCTCTTCGCCGGACTTTGCCTCGCAGGCGCCGTCAACCTCCTGCTACAGCGGCATCCTATTTCCAGCGCACTCTCGCTCATCGTTGTCATGACGTCGCTGGCCGTGCTCTACCTGCAGCTCGGAGCCGAGTTCCTTGCCGCGGCGCAAATCATCGTTTACGCAGGCGCCATCATGGTGCTCTTCACCTTTGTGGTCATGCTCCTGAATGCGGGGCGCGAGGAGCGCACGCTGGGCAGCCGCGCCGCGGCCATGGTTGGATTTCCGGCAGTGGCAACCTTGCTTGCAGTGATCGCAACCGTCGTGTTGCGAAGCTCCGGATCGGTGAATCCGCAAAGCCCCATCACCTCCACTCGCGAACTTAGCACGGTACTTTTTACCCGGCTCCTGCTGCCGTTTGAGGTCACGTCGGTGCTCATTCTCATCGCCATCCTCGGCGCGGTTGCCCTCGCGCGCCACGGTGATGGAGAAAAGGACTCCGGCCGATGAACTCCTTCCTCGCGCACCAGGTCCCGCTGAACTGGTATCTCCTGCTGAGCGCCATCCTGTTTTGCCTGGGCGTGGTCGGCTTTCTCATCAAACGCAATCTCATCACCGTATTCATGTCGATTGAGCTGATGCTCAACGCCGTGAACCTTTCCTTCGTGACATTCGCCTATCAGTGGCACACGGTGAAGGGGCAAATCTTTGTCTTCTTTGTGATGATGGTGGCGGCGGCCGAGGCGGCCGTCGGGCTGGCCATCATTATTGCCGTCTTTCGTGTCCGCTCCACTCTCGCCGTCGACCGCGTCGACCTGATGAAACTATGAACGGATCGCCCAATCTCTTCCTGATTCCGCTGTTGCCGTTCGCCGGATTCGTGCTGAACGGCACGGTCGGACGTCGACTGCCCAAGGGACTGGTGTCGACCATCGCCCTTGCCGCGCCGGCGGTATCCTTCGCGCTTGTCCTCTGGGCCTATCTTGCCTCGCTGTTCGGCCTCGCACTGCCATACACGCAGACCCTGCCGTTTCCGTGGATCAACGCGGGAATGCTCCACGTTGATTTCAGTTTCGTGCTCGACCAGTTGTCCCTCGTCATGCTTCTCATCGTCACGGGCGTGGGCTTTGTGATCCACATTTACTCGGTCGGCTACATGAGCAACGAAGAAGGCTACTACCGGTACTTCAGCTACCTGAACCTGTTTCTCTTCTTCATGACCACTCTGGTCCTTGCCGGCAATATGCTGCTGATGTTCGTGGGCTGGGAAGGCGTCGGCCTGGCCTCCTATCTGCTCATCGGCTTCTACTTCCAAAAACAGTCCGCCGCGGACGCCGGCAAAAAAGCATTCGTCGTCAACCGCATCGGCGATTTCGGCTTCCTCATCGGAATCTTTCTTCTCATCGCGAACTTCAGCACTCTCTCGTTTCACGGAATCGCCGGCCAGCTCGCCGCGTCTCCCGCATGGCACGGCGGCGTGCTCACCGCCATCGCGCTCTGCCTGCTGATTGGCGCCACCGGCAAGAGCGCGCAGCTTCCGCTTTACATCTGGCTGCCCGACGCCATGGAAGGCCCGACGCCGGTCTCCGCGCTCATTCACGCCGCCACCATGGTCACTGCCGGCGTCTACATGATCGCCCGCACCCATTTCCTCTTTGACCGCTCGCCCTTCGCGCTCGGCGCGGTGGCGATTGTGGGCACCCTGACAGCGTTGTTCGCGGCCACCATCGCCCTGGTGCAGAACGACATCAAACGCGTGCTCGCCTACTCCACCATCTCGCAGCTCGGTTACATGTTTCTCGGCTGCGGCGTGGCGGCGTACTCGGCAGCCATCTTCCATCTGATGACGCACGCCTTCTTTAAGGCGCTGCTCTTCCTTGCCGCCGGCTCCGTGATCCACGCGCTCAACGGTGAGCAGGACATGCGCAAGATGGGCGGCCTGCGCAAAGCGCTGCCCATCACCTTCTGGACCATGACGGCGGCCGTGCTCGCCATCTCCGGCATCCCGCCCTTCTCTGGCTTCTTCTCAAAGGACGCCATTCTCTACTCCGCTTTCCAGCAGGGCGGCCTGGGCAGGCTGTTCTGGTTTGTCGGCGTGGTCACGGCCCTGCTCACCGTGCTTTACATGTTTCGCCTCTGGTACATGACCTTCCTGGGCGAATCGCGCAGTCACGACGCGCACCCGCATGAAAGCCCCTGGTCCATGCTTGGGCCGCTGGTCATCCTTGGCCTTTTCTCTGTCGGCGGAGGCTGGATCGGCATCGAGCATTTCAGCGCATATCTCGCGCCGTCCACGGGCCCGTTGCGCGAAGGCGGCAGCGCCGGGCTTAAGTACGGCCTGATGGCTCTGGCGGCAGCTGTCGCATTCCTCGGCTGGTACATTGCAGACCGGCTCTACCGGCAACGGCCTGACGAGCCGGCCAAGATCGCCGCCGCTTACCCGGCCGGGTACAACCTGCTCGCCAACAAATATTTCGTGGACGAGATTTACGGCTACGTTTTCGTCAAGCCGCTTCTGGCTTTCTCCAAACTGTTTCTGGAGTGGGTGGTCGACTTCGCGATTCTTGGCGGCACGGCATGGCTGCTGGCCGGCACCGCCAACCTCGGCGGAGCCATTCTTCAGCGCTGGCAGTCCGGCAATCTCCGCTCCTATGCGGCATGGCTTGCCCTGGGAGCAGCTTGTCTATTGTTGTTTGCGCTGGTGCCCTGGTCCGCGGTGCTGGCCGGATTTGGGTTTCACGTCGGCGGGGTGGGGCGCTAACACATGAACTTTTTAAACGAGAACATCCTCACAATCATTCTCCTGGTGCCGTTGGGCGGCGCAATCCTGATTGCCCTGCTGCCGGACCGCGGCACGCTTTCACAATGGCTGGCGATGCTGACCGCGCTCCTGAGCTTCGCGCTCACGCTCCATCTGCCGTTCCACTTCGCAACGGGGCAAAGCGGCTTCCAGTTTGAAATCAATCGCCCCTGGATCGAAAGCCCCGCCATCTTCTACCACGTCGGCATCGACGGCCTCAGCCTCTGGCTGGTTGTGCTCGTCGGCTTTCTTGCGCCGGTCGGCGTACTCGTCAGCTGGAACGCCATCCGCGATCGCCGGAAGATCTTCTACTCGCTCTTTCTGGTCCAGCAGACCGCCATGGTTGGGGTCTTCATCTCGCTCGACCTGATGCTCTACTACGGCTTCTGGGAGCTCTCGCTGTTACCCATGGCCATCCTGATTGCCATGTTCGGGCGCAAGGAAGGCCCCAAGGCCGCCATCAAATTCTTCCTTTACACCTTCATCCCTTCGGCCCCGCTGCTGGTCGCCATCCTCTGGCTTTATGCGCACACCGGCACCTTCAACTTCGTTGCACTCCAGCGGATCATCGCCAATGGCGGCCTGCCCGCTACGGCGCTCGCATGGGTTGCGCTCGCATTCCTCTTTGCCTTCGCCGTCAAGGTGCCCATCTTCCCGCTGCACGGCTGGTTGGCCGACACATTCAGTGAGGCACCCGTCGCCCTCGCCATGATTGTGGCCGGCAAACTGGGCCTCTACTCCATGCTGCGCTTCCATGTGGAGCTTTTTCCCCAGCAGGCAAAGCTGATCGCTCCGCTGGTGGTGGCTCTCGCCGTCATCGGCCTGCTTTACGGCGCGTGCCTGGCTCTTGTGCAGCGCGACTTCTGGCGCTTGATTGCCTACGCCGCCATCAGCCACCTCAGCCTGATTGCGCTGGGAATTTACGGCTTCAATATGACCGGCTGGGACGGCGCGGTGTATCAGATACTCAGCCACGGCGTGGTCGATGCCGCAATCTTCCTGCTGCTGGGCATCCTCGAGCTTCGTTACGGAACCAGCGAAATCGCCGCATACGGCGGGCTTGCTGCAAAGCTTCCACGAGCCGCCACGCTGTTTGTGATTGCGACACTGGCCATGATTGGACTGCCTTTGCTCAGCGGATTCGTGGGCGAGTTCCTGATCCTTTCCAGCACCTTCACCCAGGTGAGCCACGGCTGGGGCATCGCCGGCACCGTGGGAGTGATTCTAGGCGCGGCATACATGCTGTGGCTCGTCCAGCGCCTGTTCTACGGCCAGGAAAGCCGCCTCGCGGCCGCCCGCCAGGCCATGGACCTGCCCCTGGCCGAGCAGCTCATGCTGTGGCCCATCGCGGTGCTGATGCTGGTGATGGGCGTCGCGCCCTCACTCTGGTTTCCCTCCATCGAGAGCAATACCTTGATGATGACCGTGCAATCGCAGAACGCAGCACCAAAGATCATTTTGAGCGGCTCTGTCCAAGTGGGAGTGAAGCGATGAATCCCGGCGACGCGCTCCGCATTCTTCCGGAGATCATTCTCACACTGACGGGCGTTCTCATCATGCTCGTGGATTCCTCCATTCCCGCGAGGATGCCGCGCCGATTTCTTGGCGCCGTTGCGGCCGTCGGCGCGATGCTGGCGCTCTGGGCCAGCCTTTGGCAGCTGCGCCTCCCGGTGGGCACGGGCTTTTATGGAACCGTTGAAACCAGCCCGTTCACCATCTTCTTTCACGTGCTCATCTGCGGCATTGTGCTGGTTGCGGTGCTGGCGGCCATGGATGCGCTGCCCGCAGCCACGCATCATCAGGGCGAGTACTACGCACTCATCGTTTTTGGGGCCGTCGGCATGTGCCTGCTGACCAGCGCGGTCGAGCTGCTTTTGGTATTCATCGCTCTGGAAATCTCCTCCATCTCCACCTACGTGCTGGCGGGGTATCGGAAAGAGTCCGCCCGCGGCCCTGAGGCGGCGATCAAGTACTTTCTGCTGGGCTCCTTTGCCACAGCGTTTCTCTTGTATGGAATCGCGCTTATTTTTGGAGCCACGGGCACCACTCAGATCTACGAGATTGCGCGCATGGTCCCGCAGGCGCAGAACACGTTACTGGTGGTTGCCGCACTTGCCCTGATGCTCGTCGGCATTCTTTTTAAAGTGTCCGCGGCGCCCTTCCACGTGTGGACACCCGACGTCTACGAGGGCGCGCCGTCGCCGGTTGTCGCGTTGCTTTCGACCGCGCCCAAGGCCGCCGCTTTTGCCTTCCTGCTCCGCGTGGTTTACGAGATGTTCCCTACCCTGCGCTCGGTCTGGGAGCCTCTCCTATGGGTGGTTGCAATCCTGTCGATGACCGTGGGGAACCTTGCGGCGCTGCGCCAGCAGAACGTCAAGCGCATGCTCGCCTACTCGTCGATTGCCCACGCCGGATACCTGCTGGCGGCGTTCGCCGGGCTGCGGGACGCGGGAATCTCCGCGGCCGCGTTCTACATTGCCGCATATGCCGCGATGAATGTCGGCATCTTCACCGTCGTCGCGCTCGTCGCCGGATACAACGACGAGCATGTTCTGATTCCGGATCTCCGCGGCCTCGTTTACCGGTCACCGATGCTCGCAGGCCTGCTCATCTTCTTCCTCGCTTCGCTGGTGGGCATCCCGTTCACGGGCGGGTTCTTCGGCAAGTTTTATGCGTTTTCGGCGGCCATGGGCGGATCGGCCGTTTGGCTCACCGTTCTGGGCCTGCTCAACTCGGGCATCGCGGCGGCCTACTACATGCGCGTTGCCTTCGCGGTGGTGCAGCGCCATCCCGACGAGGCCGTCCGGGCCATGCCCTCACGGCAGACGGGCATTGCGGTGGCGGCGGCGCTGCTGTTTGCCGTGGCCGCCACACTTGTGCTCGGAATCGTTCCGGGGCAAACCCTCAGTGCTGCGCAGAGTGCCGCGCACACCCTGCAGGTTCCGCCGGGCTCACCCTCGGTCCTGCCGGTCTCCGTGTTTCATCCGGGCGTTCCAGGACAATAAAGCTACGGCCAACGAGGGATCGCTGTCAGTCAGCCGAGGCGCGATACCACTCCACCGTCCGCCGCAGACCTTCACGAAAATCGACAAGGGGCTTGTAGCCGAGCAGCTCTTCGGCAAGTCGAATGTCCGCGAGCGAATCGCGAATGTCCCCGCTTCGGGCCGGCCCATATTGGACGTCTCCGTTGAAACCCGTCAGTTCCTTCAGAATGCGAAAGGTGTCATTCAGGGTAATGCGACTGCCGGTGGCGGCGTTCATCATCCTGCCTGAGACCTTCTCCGCAGGGGCAGCCGCGGCCAGCAGATTGGCATGGACCACGTTATCGATGTAGGTGAAGTCGCGGGTCTGCTCCCCGTCGCCGTTGATCGTCGGCTGCTCCCCGGCCAGCATCTTGCGGCAGAAAATCGCTAGAACTCCGGAGTAGTGCGACGTGGGATCCTGGTGAGGCCCAAAGACGTTGAAATAACGAAGCGTGACGGTTTCCAAACCATAGACCTGGCCGAACGCCCCCATATAGTGTTCGCCCGCAAGCTTCGCCACGGCGTAAGGGGAAATGGGCCTGGGCAGCATCTCCTCGTGCTTGGGCAGCGTCGGCGACTCGCCGTAGGCCGACGATGAGCCGGCATACACAACGCGGCGAACTCCAGCCTCTTTGGCCGCCACCAGCAGGTTCACCGTGGCGGTCACGCAGTTCCTGTTGGTGCCCGCGGGATCAGAGACAGACCGGGGCACGCTGGCCAGTGCCGCCTCGTGAAACACCACTTCCACGCCCTCGCAGGCACGCGCGCACACCGCGGGATCGGCAAGATCGCCTTCCAGGAACTCCATTGCTTCCAACCCAATCAGATTCGCGCGTTTTCCCGTAACAAAACTGTCGACTCCGCGCACTCGCTCGCCCGTTGCCAGAAGGGCGGCGGAAATGGAGCGGCCAATGAATCCCGCTGCGCCAGTAACCAGATAGGTGCCCAAAATTCTCTCCTTGAGTTGGATTGCCGGACCCTGCGTGCTTCCCTAGCATACAGTCGGTTACCCTTGGCGATACGCGGCGTTCGCCAGGGGCCCATGAGGAGAGCTTACAATTTGTGCATGGCTACCGGGTCTGCAACTTCAGTGGCAGGAATCAAGCAACGCGTTCAATCTCGTCAGGCGCGCATCGGAATCATCGGAATGGGCTATGTGGGGCTTCCACTGGCGCTCCTGTTCAGTGATGCGGGCTTCCGCGTCACCGGGTTCGATATCGCGGAGGAAAAGGTCCGTACCCTGAATGAGGGCGGCTCATACATTGTGCGCATCACGCCCGCAATGATTCAAGCAGCGCAGAAGAAAGGCTTCAAGGCGACCTTTGCCTATGCGGAAATTGAACAGATGGACGCGGTGATCATCTGCGTTCCCACGCCTCTCGATGAGTATCACGAACCCGACCTAAGCTTTGTGACCGGCACGGTGAAAGCCATGGCGCCCCACGTGCGCGAGGGTCAACTGATCGTGCTGGAAAGCACCACCTATCCCGGAACCACTGAGGAGATCGTGGTGCCCCTGCTGGAGCAGAACAACCGCCGCGGATTGCGCGTTGCCCGCTCGGCGGAAACAAACGGCCTGCACGTCGCGTTCTCTCCGGAGCGCGAGGACCCAGGCAACGACACCGTGGAACGCCGGGATATTCCCAAGGTTGTGGGCGGATGCGGGAGCGGCTCGGCCGAGCTTGCCGCGGAGCTTTACAGCAGCATCTTTCGCCGGGTGATTCCGGTCAGCAGCCCGTCCGTGGCTGAGATGACCAAGCTGCTTGAGAACATCTACCGATGCGTGAACATCGCGCTTGTCAACGAGCTCAAGCAGCTTTGCATGCGCATGGGCATCGACATTCATGAGGTGATTGACGCCGCCAAGACCAAGCCTTTCGGCTTTCAAGCGTTCTATCCGGGTCCCGGGCTCGGCGGCCATTGCATCCCGATCGACCCGTTCTATCTGTCGTGGAAGGCGAAGCAGTTCGATTTTCGGACGCGATTCATTGAGCTCGCCGGCGAAGTAAATATCCGCATGCCTTACTTCGTGATTGAGCAGCTCGGAGACGCATTGAATCGCCATCGCAAGGCAATCAACGGTTCAAAGATTCTGGTTCTGGGACTTGCTTACAAGCGGGATATTGACGACCTGCGCGAGTCGCCGTCGCTCACCATCCTCGAATTGCTGCGCGAAAAAGGTGCGATCGTCTCGTACAACGATCCGTTCTTTCCAACCGTCGGACACGGACGCCACTATGCCCTGAATATGACAAACACTCCGCTCGACGAATTGTCACAATACGACGCGGTCGTCATCGTCACGGACCACTCCCAGTACGATTACGCCGCAATCGTGGAGCAGGCGCAGCTTGTGGTGGACACCCGCAACGCCACCAAGGGCATTCATTCGCCGAAGATTGTCCGCTGCTAAAACGGCGACGTCCGCTCCGCCGCGCGCGCAGACCGTCGCCCACGCGCGTTCGCCGAGCGGCCTTCGCGGAGTTACTCGTGCGCGCCGTGTTTGCGCAGATAACTGGCCCAGCTCGTGTCGTCCATTCCCAGGGCATAGGTCAGCGGACGATGCTGGCTCTGATCCAGCGCATTCACGTCCGCGCCATGCTCCACAAGCGGCTTGACCAGACTCCCGTACTGCAGACGCAATGCGCAGTCAAGGATGGTATCGCCATAAGCATCCGGCAGGTTCACGTTCGCTCCATGCGCGAGCAGGTAGTTCACGTCGTCCTTCTGGTCGCGCATCACGGCCCAGAAGAGCGGCGTTGCGCCGCTTGCGGCCTGCGCGTTCACCTTGGCGCCCTTTGAGACGAGCAGTTGCACCAACGGCTTGTGTCGAACGGAAAAGATCGCCAAGTCCAGCGGGGTGTATCCGTTCTTCATGTACTTTGCATCAGGTCCGTGCGAACTGAGCAGAATCACGGGGTCCCGGTGGTCCTTTGATGAGAATACCTTCCACAAATCTCCAGGGGTGAAGGGACCGTAACTGTCCTTTGCGTTCACGTCTGCCCCGGCGGCGATAAGCGCCGCAGCCGCCTCCACGTTGCCGTGGAGCGCCGCTTCGTGCAGGGGAGTGTTCCCGTTGCTGTCGACGCTGTCGACCAGCTTGGGATCCTGCTGCAGCAGCGCCTTGATCTCCTTTACCTTGTTCTTGCGGGCGGCATCGTGAATGGGGTCGCTAAACGAGAGGTGCGAGCCGACCAGCACCAGAAGGAACAGGGCGAGGAGGTTATGGACCAACCTCGCTTGAGAACTACGTTTGGAAGCATGTGTCATCATCAAATCTCCAGATAAATCGATATTGTAAATGATCAGATTGGGGGCGTGCAGCAGAAGCCCAGTATGGCGAGCTTCGCCGCGACGCCCGAACGCCGAATCGTGTATCGTGATGGAGTTTGCCTATGGATTTCCTGCGCGCGCGGCTGGACGAACCACTCTCATTCTCGCCATGGGAGAGATATCTGCTCGCGTCGCTCGCGGTCTTCTCCGCCGCGCTGTTCTGGCGCCGCTTCGCTCCCGCCCTTCAGACCATTCTGCGCTCGAAAAAAGACACGCACTTTCACTTGGCCCCGGTCACTCGCAGAATGCGCGATTTCTTCTGGGAAGTTCTGTGCCAGTCCAAGGTCATCCGGCAAAGGCCGCTGCCCGGACTCGCGCATGCATTTGTCTTCTGGGGGTTCTGCGCTTTCACCGTGGTGACACTGAACCATTTCGCACTCTGCTTTGGACTGGGGTTTCTCTCTTCTGACAGTTGGATTGGGCGCGTCTATTTCGATTTTGCCGCACTGTTTGCCTTTGCCTGCGCGGTGGGAATCGCCGGCCTTTTCGTGCGGCGCTTTTTGGTCAGGCCGCGCTGGCTCGGAGAAAAAGTGTCGGTGGAGTCAGGCGTCATCGCCCTGCTGATCTTTGTTTTGATGGTCACCTATCTTGGAGCCTTCCTTCCAGCACATTCCGTAGCCGGCATCCGCATCCTCTGGTGGACGCACACGCTCACGATCCTCGTCTTCCTGCCCATCATTCCGCAAACCAAGCATCTGCATCTGGTGCTGAGCCCGGCCACCATCTTCCTTTCAAACGAAACCTTTGGGCAGATTCCACCGCTCTCCGGCGATGAAGATTTCGGGCTGGTCGCGGGCACCGACCTGACGCAACTCGTCAGCTTGCAGGCCTACTCCTGCGTGGAGTGCGGGCGCTGCACGGAGCACTGCCCCGCCGCAAATACAGGAAAATTGCTGAACCCGAAGGAGATTATTCTTGGCCTGCGCGGATACCTGAATGAATTCGGGCCGCGCTCCGAGGAGCCGCTCCTGGGAAAGTACAACTCCTCAACCGCGGTCTTCCAGTGCACAACGTGCGGGGCCTGCGAGTTCCAATGCCCGGTGGGCATTGAGCATCTTCCCATCCTCGTCGGCTTGCGACGAGGCGCGGTGAACACGGGCTCCTGGGAGGACGACCACGGCGGAAAGCTCTTCCTCGCGCTGGAACACGGAACCAATGCGCTGGGCATGAGTGCCGCGGACCGCGACCGGTTTATCGACAAGCAACAGCTTCCCATCTTTGATGGTACGCAGGACTATTGCCTGTGGCTTGGCTGCATGGGCGGCTACGATCCGAAGGGCAGAGACATCATTGCGGACTTTGCTCGCGTGATGAACTACCTGGGGACGAGCTATGGCGTTCTGCGCAAGGAACGCTGCACGGGCGATCCAGTGCGCAGGCTGGGCAATGATCTCCTGTTTCAGCAGCTCGCGGAGAGCAATCTGGAGGCGTTGGCGCAAAACAAGGTGAAGAAGATCGTCTCCATTTGTCCGCACTGCGTCCGCACCATTCAGGAAGACTGGAAGGAGTACGGCACGCCGCCGCCAATCGAGCATCACAGCGAGTTTCTTGCGCGACACCTTGCGCAGCTCCCGAAGCAGCACGACGGCGGAGACATCGTCTTCCATGATCCGTGTTACCTGGGGCGATACAGAAATGTCTACGAGGAGCCCCGCGCCGTTGCGTCGATTGCCGGCCGGGTGGTGGAGGCTCCGCGCAACCATGAACGCAGTTTTTGCTGCGGCGCCGGTGGAGGACTGGCTTTTCTGGGCGAGGAGTCCGGCGAACGCGTGAGTCACGTGCGCACAAACGAGCTGGTGGCGACGGGAGCGAAGACCATTGGGACGGCGTGCCCGTTCTGCAACAGCATGTTTCGCGATTCCCTTTCCTCTTCCGGCGGAAAGGCTCCGCAACTGCTCGACATTGCGCAGCTGGCTGCGCGCGGACTGCCCTCTGCAGATGGAATTACCATAGAGAAGAGCGCGCCTTCATGAAACTTCTTGTCGCCATCAAGCAGGTTCCCGAACGCGACGCGGCGCTGCGCATCACCCCAGCAGGAAGCTGGATTGATGAATCTGATCTTGCGTGGTCACTGAATGAGTCCGACGCCTACGCGCTGGAAGAAGCGCTGCAACTGCGGGACAAGACCGGAGGCGAAGTGACCGTGCTGAGCGCTGGGTCCGAGCGCGTGGGCTCAACCTTGCGTGAGGCGCTGGCCAAGGGCGCAGACCGCGCGATTCACCTTGAGGCCGAGGATTTGAATTGCCGCGACGCGCTTGGGGTGGCCCGTCTGCTGGCAGCGGCAATTGCACCCGAGAATCCCGACCTGATCCTTACCGGACTCCAGTCCGACGACCTGGGCTATGGCCAAACGGGCGTGATTCTCGCCGAACTTTTGAATCTGCCACACGCGTCGCTGGTGCTGCATGCGGAAAAGACGGAAGCCGGCCTTACGGTGAAGCGGGAACTCGAGGGCGGCTGGTTCCAGACCATCGAACTTCCAACGCCGGCCGTGCTGTGCATTCAATCCGGCGACAACAAGCTGCGGTATGCCACGCTGATGGGCATCAAGAAGGCCAAGACCAAGGAAATGCGACGCATCCAGGCCCAGGAGCTGCACGCGGATTCGTCGCGCACCGTGGCACTCGAGACAATTTCGCTCCCGCGGAAACAAAAGTCGACGCAAATGCTGAGCGGTTCGCCCCAGCAGTCTGCGGCAGCACTGGTGGAGAAGCTCGCATTTGAGGCGCGCGTTCTATGAGCAGCATTTGGGTCATTCTCGAAGACCGGAATGGGCACGCAAGCCCGATCAGCCTGGAGGCTCTGGCCGCAGGAAAGCAGCTGGGCGGGCAGTTGAGGCTGCCTGTTTGCGCGGTGGCGCTGGGCGCGGAGCCTGGGCAGCTTGCCGACGAGGTTGCGCGCAAGGGTGTGGACAGCGTGGTTTGTGTTGCGCACGCGCTGCTCTCGCGTTACACGCCGGACGGGTTTACGCTGGCTTTGCAGCAGGCCATTGAAGCGCGGCAGCCGGAGTTCCTGGTGTTTCCGCACAGTTACCAGGTGCGCGACTATGTACCCAAACTGGCGGCGCGCCTGGGCCAAACGCTCATCGGAGATGTGATCGGCATCGAGGAGGGTCCGGTCTTCACGCGGCAATTGATGCAGGGAAGGCTGGCGGGCGAGTATCGTCATTCCGGCGAAGGCTCCTGCTTCGTCTCGGTGCAGTCCGGCGCATTTCGGGCCGAGACAGCGACCGCGGGGGCCGTGCCCGTGGAGACCTTTACGCCCGAGATCGCCGCATCGGCAATCCGCACCAAGCCCGGCGAGCCCTTTCGCGGCTCCTCGCAATCGGTCGACCTGACCGCAGCGCAGCGCATTGTGAGCGTGGGCCGCGGCATCAAGGAGGAATCCAATTTGGAGTTGGCGCGCAGTCTTGCCGAGGCTCTTGGAGCGGAGCTGGCCGCCTCGCGCCCCATCTGCGACAGCGGCTGGCTGCCGCTCGATCGACAAGTGGGAAGCTCAGGGCAGACGGTTTCGCCCAAGCTCTACGTGGCCGTGGGCATCTCCGGCGCCATTCAGCACCTGGTGGGCATGAAGGGCTCGCAATGCATTGTGGCGATCAACAAGGACCCCGAGGCACCCATCTTTGAAGTTGCCGACTACGGCATTGTGGGCGACCTGTTTGAAGTGGTTCCCGCGGTGATTGAAGCCCTGAAGGCCCATCGCAAAGAGTAAGCGGGGGGCTAGTTACCCATTGCCACCTGCCGGGTGGGAACGATATCTTTTCCACGTTGCTGCGTGCGTGGGCACAACCTGAATGTTTGTTCCGACAACCTACTTTGGCGCGCTGATTCTCATGCTTCTGAGCATGGTGTGCTGGGGCTCCTGGGCGAATACTCTGAAGCTCTGCCCCAGATTCCGATTCCAGCTCTTCTACTGGGATTACGCGATTGGACTTGCGCTGGGAGCGGTTGTGCTTGGCCTCACCGGGGGCAGCCTTGGCAGCACGGGTCACCCATTCCTCGCGGCGATTCGCCTCACTCCGTTGAGCGCCATGATTTGGGCGGCCTGTGGCGGAGCGGTCTTTAACGTCGCCAATCTGCTTCTTGTGGCCGCGATTGAAGTGGCGGGGCTCGCGGTCGCTTTCCCAATTGGAATCGGGCTTGCGCTCGTGGTGGGGTCCGTCTCCAGTTATTTCGTGAGCCCTGCAGGGAACCCCATGCTGCTGTTCGGCGGAGTGGCGCTTGTTGCCCTGGCCATTGTGATGGATGCGGCGGCCTACAGAAAACGCGAGAGAGATGCTCGCGCAATGACCACGCGCGGCATCGTTATCAGTCTTGTGGCGGGCCTGCTGATGGGCAGCTTTTATCCTCTTGTGGCCCATGCAATGACCACCCCGCCGGAGAGCGGGCCCTATGCGATCGCGTTCTTCTTCGCAATCGGCGTGCTGGTTTCGACCGTGCCCGCGAACCTGCTGCTGATGGCGAGGCCGCTGGACGGCAAGCCGCCTGTGGACGGGCGCGATTACTGGAAGTCGCCGCTTGGCTGGCATCTGGCGGGAGTGCTGGGAGGCGGCGTATGGTGCGTGGGAGCGGTGGCGAACTTTGTCGCCTCCGGCGCGCATCTGATTGGGCCCGCGGTTTCTTATTCGATTGGCCAGGGCGCTACGATGGTTTCGGCCTGCTGGGGCGTGTTTGTGTGGCGGGAGTTTGCGGGCGCGCCGCGCGCCGCGCACCGTCTGCTGGTACTGATGTTTGTGCTCTTCATTGCCGGGCTTGGAGCGGTGGCTCTGGCCCCGTTGTATTGACTTGAGGTTGCTCGCATGAAGCCTGCGCAAAAGCCCATCGTCGTGGTTGGCAGCGTGACCATGGACATGGTTGCGTGCGCACCCGCAATCCCGCGGGTTGGACAAACCGTCATCGGAACCGCGTTTCATCTGACGCCGGGCGGCAAGGGCGCGAACCAGGCAGTAGCTATTGCGCGGCTGGGTTATCCGGTGGAGATGGTGGGGCTGGTGGGCGACGACGTGTATGGCCCTGCCCTGCTCGACAATCTTGCGCGGCAAGGCGTGGGAACCTCGTCGATGGCGCAGGTTGCGGGCAGTTCCGGACTTGCGCCCATTTTTCTGTCGGAGGCGGGAGAAAACAGCATCATCGTGATTCCGGGTGCGAACGAGCACGTGAGCCCTGCATTCGTAGATCAGCACCGCGACATGCTCGCGTCGGCTGGAATGGTCTTGTGCCAGCTCGAAATTCCGATGGAAACGTTGAATCATACTCTGGCGCTGTGTGAGGAACTTTCCGTGCCGGTGATGCTGGACCCTGCGCCGGCGGCAGCGCTGGACCCGCAGGTTTTTGAGCGCGTGGCCTGGTTCACGCCGAACGAATCGGAGGCCGCATTCTACGTGCATGAGGATTCTCCTCCTGAGAAAGCGGTGGCGGAGCTTCGGGAACGCGGCCTGCGGGGAATCGTGCTGAAGCGCGGAGCTGAGGGTGCCTACGTGGCCGATGCAAGCGGCAGAGCGGAGCGTGTGAGCGGGTTTGCCGTCGAGGCGATTGACACGGTGGGCGCCGGCGATTGCTTCAACGGCGCGTTTGCTGTGGCATTGATGGAGGGCAAGGACGCGTGGGCCGCCGCGCGGTTCGCCAACGCCGCCGCCGCGCTTTCTGTTACGGGCAAGGGCGCACAGGGTGCCTTGCCGACGAGGGCGCAGGTGGATGCGCTGCTTGCCCGCGCAAGTTGATTCCAATGCGCTCGCGATGCGCTATGGCGCATCCAACCCGGATAGGAGAGCTATGAACGAGTCCATTGTGTTGCATGCGTCGGACGGCCATTTTCTGGATGCATACGTGGCGCATCCGGCCGGTGATCCGGTCGCCGGGTTGGTCGTGATTCAGGAGGTCTTCGGGGTCAATCGCCACATTCGCTCGATTGCCGACGGGTACGCGAGCGATGGGTTTCTTGCCGTCGCTCCTGCGCTCTTCGATCGTGTTGAAAGAGGTGTTGAATTGGGGTACGACGGTCCCGATCTGCCGCGAGGGATGGCGCTGCGGCAGGGGACTGATATTGGAAAGGCGCTGCTCGACATTGACGCGGCACTGCAATATGCCAGGAGCCGGACCGGCCTCCGAGCCGGTGTGATCGGTTATTGTTTCGGCGGATTGCTGGCATGGCTCAGCGCGAGCCGTCTGAATCCGGACGCCGCAGTGGGTTACTATGCCGGCGGCATCGGGAACTATGCCGGCGAGACGCCGCACGCGCCGGTGCAATTGCACTTTGGCCAGCTTGACACGCACATTCCAGCCGAACAGGTGGAGAAAGTGCACGTGGCTCACCCGGAGGTTGAAATTCATTGGTACCCGAAGGCCGGGCACGGCTTCAACTGCGATCTGCGCGCCAGCTATCACGCGGAGTCTGCTACTTTGGCACGCGGCCGCGCGCTGGCATTTCTACGAAAGCATCTGACGAAAGCTGAATAGTCGAGCCTGCGTTACTTCAATCTTCAGTGTGCCGAATGACTCGAGCGTGAGACGTGCACGGCACAGCGCGACGAAGCGGCCGCAACGGCAAGACCCTAACCTATACAACCCTGACTACTCGCACCAAGTGTCGAATTGCCTTGCGCGGACAGCTGCCGCCAGCCTCTCCATCTCCGGGCCGAGCACGCGGTCTTCCACGAGCGGAGGCAGGATGGCGCGCACCGCCTCGTAGCCCGCTTCCACCTGCCTGCCGGCGCGCAGTGGCCGGCGGAACTCGAGTGCCTGCGCGGCGCACATCAGTTCAATGGCGACGACGTGCTCGACATGCTCCACTATGGCGCGCAGCTTGAGCGCGCCGGTCATGCCCATGGAGACATGGTCTTCCTTGCCGCCGTCCGTGGGGATGCTGCCGGTGGAAGAAGGATGCGCAAGTACCTGGCACTCGTTGACCAGAGCGGCAGCGACGATCTGCGCGATCATGAAGCCGGAGGATAGACCTGCATGGGGAGAAAGAAACGCGGGCAGCCCTTCGTTGATGTCCGGGTTAAGCAGCCGATCCACGCGGCGCTCTGTGATTCCGGCAAGATCAGTAAGTGCGATCGACGCGTAGTCGAATGCGTAAGAGAGCGGAGCACCGTGGAAGTTTCCGCCGGAGATGACGTCGCCGCGCACCGGCCCGTTCGATTGTGGATTGAGAAAGACAAGCGGATTGTCAGTGGCGGAACCGGCTTCAATCTGCAGCACGCCGGAAACATGTTCCAGCACATCGCGCACTGCGCCGTGCACCTGCGGCATGCAGCGGAGGCAGTAGGCATCCTGCACGCGCGTGTCGCCTGTTCGATGCGATTCACGAATCTCCGACCCCTCCAGCAGGCGAAGGAGATGCTCGGCGACGACGCTTTGTCCGGCGTGGGCCCGCGCGCGATGAATGCGGGCGTCGAAGGCGGCCGGCGTGCCCAACAAGGCTTCCAGAGACATGGCGCCGGAGAGATCGGCCAACTGCGCGACACGACGGGCCCGCGCGAGCGCAAGCGAGCCGACCGCATTCATTGCCTGGGTTCCATTGAGCAGTGCGAGCCCTTCCTTGGCTGCAAGCTGCAGAGGCTCAATTCCGGCTCGCCGCATCGCCTCCGCGCCGTCCATGCGCACACCTTCATAGCACGCTTCTCCTTCGGCGATGACGACGAGAGCGAGATGCGCGAGCGGAGCAAGATCGCCGCTGGCTCCCACGGAGCCGCGTGCGGGAATGACCGGATGCACCCCGGCGTTGAGCATGTTAACCAGCGTGTCCAGCAAGGCCGGGCGCACTCCGCTGAAGCCTTTGGCCAGCACGTTGGCTCGAAGCAGCAGCATGGCGCGCGATTCCTGTTCAGTGAGCGGCTCGCCAACGCCGCCCGCGTGGCTGCGCACAAGATTGACCTGCAATTGTGCGAGATTCTCACTGGAGATGCGCACGTCAGAGAGCTTGCCGAAGCCGGTGTTGACGCCGTATACGGTTTCGCCCGCATCCACAATTCGCTCAATCAATGCGCGACTGGCGGCAACGGCCTCGCGTGTCTGGCTGTCCACCGCAACCATCCGGCGCTCGCACGCAACCTGCTCGATTTCTGCGAGGGTGAGCGGCTGGCCCTGAAGCTTCAACGCGTCGATTCGCACATCCATGCAAGCATGGTAGGCGGGGGCACGCCGGCGGTACAGGCACATTTCCCGTCACAGCTTGGAATTGGTGGAGGATTCCGTTATGCTGAGGTCCAGAGACGATGGATTCCACTACCCTGCTTGACATCTATGGTCGAAAGCTCCTGTTCGAGCTGCAGGCCAATGCACGGCTGAGCCTTGCGGAGCTTGGCCGGCGCATCGGACTGTCTGCAACGGCCACCGCCGAGCGACTGCGGCAGATGGAGGAGGTCGGAATCATTCAGGGCTACTCCGTGCGCATTGATCGCGAGGCGCTGGGCCTGGAAGTGATGGCCTTCATCCGAATGAGCTGCGGCGGGCAGCAGTACCACAGGCTGCTGGAGTACGTGCAGACGCTGGAAGAAGTGCGCGAGTGTCACCATCTGACCGGAGGCGACGATCTTCTGCTGAAGGTGACCACGACAAATATGGCGGACCTTGAAGCACTGATCGAGGCGCTGCTGCCCTTCGGCAATCCGGTGACGAGCCTTGTGCTTTCCTCGCCCGTGGAGCCCCGCAGCTATGCGGTGACAGGAAAGCTGACGAGTGTGACGAGAAAGCCCGTTCGGCGACGCTGAGGGCTGCTCCGAATCAGGACTCTGCTTTGACTTCCGCCTTGTGGGCCAGCCGATCGTCCGGCGCACAGATGGGCTTTTCAGCGGCTTCAATCCCCAGAATTTTGCGATTCGTTTCTTGGTCGGCCTTTCCGCCGGCAAAGTCGTCGAAGGCGCGGTCCGTGACCGGGATGATGTGGTCGCGTATGAAGATTGCACCCTCGGCAGCGCCAGTTTTGGGGTGCTTGAGGCAGCACTCCCACTCGAGAACGGCCCATCCGGGATAGTCATACTGCGCCAGCTTGCTGAAGATTGCGCCGAAATCCACCTGCCCATCGCCGAGCGAACGAAAACGGCCGGGACGGTCAAGCCAGTCCTGGTAGCCGCCGTAGACGCCGGAGCGTCCTGTGGGATGGAACTCGGCGTCCTTGACGTGAAAGGCGCGGACGCGCTCGTGGTAGAGGTCGAGAAAGGCGAGGTAGTCCATCTGCTGAAGGACCATGTGGCTGGGGTCGTAAAGGATGTTGGCGCGAGGATGGTCGTCGACGACGGAGAGGAAGCGGTCGAAGGTTGCGCCGTCGTGCAGGTCCTCGCCGGGGTGGAGTTCGAAGCAGAGGTCGACGCCGGCTTCGTCAAAGACGTCGAGAATCGGCCTCCAGCGGTTGCCCAGCTCGCGAAAGGCTTCGTCGATGAGGCCGGCGGGGCGCTGCGGCCAGGGATAAAAGAATGGCCACGCGAGCGCGCCGGAAAAGGTGGCATGCGCGGTGAGGCCCATGCGGCGACTGGCTTCCGCAGCCCACTGCAACTGCTGCACGGCCCACTCCTGCCGCGCGTGGGGATTGCCTTCAAAGCCGGCGGGGGCAAAGCCTTCGAGCAGGACGTCATAACTGGAGTGGCTGGCGACCAACTGGCCTTGCAGATGCGTGGAGAGCTCAGTGAGCTGGACGCCTGCCTTGTGGAGAATGCCGAGGATGTCGTCACAATAGCCCTGACTTTCGACGGCCGCTTTCAGATCGAAGAGTCGGTGATCCCAGCTTGGAATTTGCACGCCGGCGAACCCCAACTGGGCAGCCCAGTGAGCCAGCCCTTCCAGGCTGTTGAATGGGGACTGGTCGTCCGCGAACTGGGCAAGAAAAATTCCGGGGCCTTTGATTGTCTTCATCGCAATTCGCTCCCACGTTTCATCATTTTTTCGTCTAGAAATCAATCCAGCCCTTCTGCTGACTGCTTTCAATGGATCGCTGAATAAACTGCATGCCGCGGACCGCGGCACGAATGCCGGGCAGCGTAGGCGGCAGTGGATCCTTGACGCCCTCATTCCATGCCTTGAGGCCGTCTGCAAATTCGCGATAAAGCACTGCGAAGGCCTCGAAAAATCCTTCGGGATGGCCGCCGGGCAGGCGGGTGACGGCGAGAGCGTCCTTGCTGAGGTAACTGCCTGCGGCGTGATAAATCTCTTCCCGGCCGTCGAGCGAGCGCAGGCGGAGGCGGTTCGGGTCCTCCTGACGCCAGTCGAGCGAGCCGGATTCGCCATAGACACGCAGGCGGAGTCCGTTGCCCTCGCCTGCCGCGACCTGCGATGCGAGGAGCACGCCGCCGGCGCCGTTGTCCAGTTCGAGAATTGCGGTGCAATCGTCATCCACGCGGCGGCCGGGCACGACGGAACGGAGGGTCGCGTACAAGCGCGTGACCTCGAGGCCGGTGACGTATTCGAGCAGATGGAAGGCATGGACGCCGATGTCTCCGGTGCAGCCGCCGGGGCCGTTGCGTGCGGGGTCTGCGCGCCAGGCCGCCTGCTTTTGTCCGGTGGCCTCAATGGGCTGGCTGAGCCAGCCCTGCAGGTACTCGACAGCGATTTTACGGATGTTTCCGAGGCGGCCTGAGGCACAGAGAGCGCGGGCTTCCCTCACGAGCGGGTAGCCTGCGTAGGTATGCGTGAGTCCGTAAGGCAGGCCTTTCCCCTTCACGAGAGACTGGAGTTCGAGAGCTTCCGCGTATGTGGCGGTGGCGGGCTTGTCGCTTATCACGGGGAAGCCGGCCTCCATGGCGGCCGTGGCCACGGGCAGATGAAGATGATTGGGCGTGACGATGGCGACAAAGTCGATGGGATCTTCGCGCTCCCGCTCGGCGGTCATCATCTGGTGAAAATCAGGGTATGCGCGGGCGGGATCGATGCGATACATTTCGCCGGCTGCGCGGGTGCGCTCCGGCGATTGCGAGAATGCGCCGGCGACGAGCTGGATGCGCCCGTCGAGTTCGGCCGCGGCGCGATGGACAGGCCCGATGAATGCGCCGGGGCCGCCGCCGACCATGCCCATGCGCCATTTTCGCGTTGCAGCCATATGTCCTCCCCTTTCGCGTGGGCGGCCCGGTGCGGTTGCGGCGGCGCGGCTCCGAAGGACGCGAGGTCCGCTGCGCCCCTGAGGCAAGGTAACCCGATTCGAGAGCCCGTGCCCATGCCCCGAAAGTACTTAGAAGCCGCTTGCGCACACCACCGTGCATGCGCAAACGTCCCGTTGCAGGCCGGTCCATTCTAAACAGTCAGGGTGCACCCATGACCGAACGGCTGCGCCGCGGAGATGGATTACCAGTCGGTCAGCGTGCCATCAAGCTTGCGGTTGATGGGAAGATAGGCGCGCTGATAGGGATATTTGGCGGCGAGGGCCTCGTCGAGTGAGACGCCGAGGCCGGGCGCGTCACCCGGACGCATGAATCCCTCGGCGAAGGTGTAATTGTGCGGAAAGACGGCGTCCGTTTCTTCAGTATGCGGCATGTGCTCCTGAATGCCGAAGTTGTGAATGGCGGTGTTGAAGTGCAGCGCGGTGGCCATGGTGACAGGCGAGAGATCCGTGGCACCGTGGAAGCCGATTTTGACGTGATACATCGCGGCGAAGTCAGCGGCTTTTTTGAGCTGAGTGATGCCGCCGCCGTGGAGGATGGTCATGCGCAGGTAGTCAATCCACTGGTTGCGGATGAGGTCGTGCGCATCCCAGACGGAGTTGAAGACTTCGCCGACGGCAATGGGCGTGGTGGTGTGCTGGCGGATAACGCGGAAGCCCTCCGGCAGCTCGGCGGGTGTGGGATCTTCAAGCCAGAAGAGGCGGAAGGGTTCGAGATCTTTGCCGAGGCGCGCGGCTTCGATTGGAGTGAGGCGGTGGTGGCAGTCGTGGAGCAGATGCAGTTCCTCGCCGAAGGCTTCGCGGACGCGCGCGAAAAGCGCGGGGACGTGGCGCAGATAGGGCTCGGTGGCCCAGGTGTTCTCGGCGGGCAGGCCACGCTCGGCGGGCTCGTAGCGGGTGGAGCCCTTGTGCACTCCGTACGTGGACGGGAGGCCGGGAAAGCCGCTCTGGACGCGGATGGCCTTGTAGCCGAGTTCCTTGTGGTGCGCGACATCTTCGAGGGCGTGGTCGATATCCGCGCCGTTGGCGTGGGCGTAGACGAGAACGGAATCGCGGCTTTTGCCGCCGAGCAGGTTGTAGACGGGCGTGCCGAGAGCTTTGCCTTTGATGTCCCACAAAGCGACGTCGACGGCGGCGATGGCTGCCATGGTGACGGGGCCGCGCCGCCAGTACGCGCCGCGATAAAGATATTGCCAGAGGTCCTCGGTCTGGAAGGGATCGCGACCGATGAGGCACGGGATGACGTGATCGGTGAGGTAGCTGGCGACGGCGAGCTCGCGGCCGTTGAGGGTGCCGTCGCCGAGGCCATGGATGCCTTCGTCGGTTTCGATTTTGAGAGTGACGAAGTTGCGGCCGGGCGAGGTGAGAATGACCTGGGCGTGGGTGATTTTCATGGTGGGCGTTCTCCTGCTGCAACTGCCTGGCCTTATTGATTGACGCCGCTGGCGAGAAAGCCGCCGTCGACGGCGATGATTTCGCCGGTGATGAAGGATGCAGCCTCCGACGCGAGGAAGACGGCGGTGCCTGCCAACTCACGGGGCTCACCGAAGCGGCGCATGGGTGTGCGGAGCAGGAGTTCGTCACCGCGGGGCGTGTCCTGAATGAGCGAGGCGTTGAGAGACGTGGGAAAGATGCCGGGGGCGATGGCGTTGACGTTGACGCCGGATTGCGCGAGTTCAATGGCCAGGACGCGGGTGAGCGATGCGACGGCGGCTTTGCTGGCCGCGTAGGCCGCCACGCGATAGAAGCCCACGAAAGATGAAAGGGAGGCGAGGTTGATGATGCGGCCGTAACCGGCGCGTGCCATGGTTGCGCCGAAGATCTGGCAGGCGCGAAGCGTACCTGTGAGGTTGACATCGAGGACGCGCGCCCAATCGGCTTCATCGGTTTCCAGGGTGGGCGCCTTGTGGGTGATGCCGGCGGCGTTGACGAGGATGTCGACCTTGCCGAAGGCCTTGAGCACTTCATCGTGGAGCGCCTGGAGGGTTTGGCGCTGCTGGACGTCGCAGGCGAGGCGCAGAGTGCGGCGTCCTTTGGCTTCGAGCTCCGCGGCCGTGCGGTCCACCACCTCCTGCCGCCGCGAAGTGGCGACCACGTCAGCGCCCGCGTCGGCAAGTCCCCATGCGATGGCCTGGCCGAGGCCGTTGGTGCCGCCGGTGACGACGGCGACCCTGCCGGCCAGATCGAAGGGATTCTCAGTCATTCGGTCTTCCCCGGTTGCGTGCGCGCCGCGGCAAAAACGGTTTGCCCGGCGGGACGCGGAAGTGAAAGCACTCCCAAGAAATCTACATCATGGCGGCCAGGAAATGCACTGGGCGGGCGCGTGGCGTTGGCGAGGGTGATGCGATAGAGTGTGTGTGACTCACGAGCCACTGATTATGGACCGCCTTGCGATACCCGATTCGACGCGCCGCTGGGACTGCTTGAGCCTGGGCGAAGTGATGCTTCGTCTGGATCCCGGCGAGAACCGCATTCATACGACGCGCAGCTTCAAGGTGTGGGAGGGCGGCGGCGAATACAACGTGGCGCGCGGGCTGCGGCGCTGCTTTGGCCTGAAGACGGCCGTGGTGACGGCGCTGGCCGACAATGCCGTGGGCCGGCTGGTGGAGGACCTGATTCTGCAGGGCGGCGTGGATACGTCGCAGATCCGGTGGGTGAAGTTTGACGGCGTGGGCCGCGCGGCCCGGAACGGGCTGAACTTTACCGAGCGCGGCCTTGGACTGAGGGCGGCGGCCGGCTGCAATGACCGCGGACACACGGCGATCAGCCAGATGAAGCCTGGAGAAGTGAACTGGGCCGCGCTGTTTGGAGCGGAGCACGGCGCACGCTGGCTGCACACGGGCGGTATTTTCGCGGCGCTTTCAGCCTCGACGGCGGAGGTGGCCGCCGAAGCGATGCATGAGGCGCACCGGCACGCGACGCCGGTTTCCTACGACCTGAATTATCGCGAGAGCTTGTGGAAGTCGATTGGCGGCAAGGAAAAGGCGCGAGCGGTGAATCGCGAGCTGGTGCGGAAGGTGGACGTGCTGTTCGGCAACGAGGAGGATTTCTCCGCGATGCTGGGGGTTGCGATTCCGGGCGTGAGCGAGGACTTTGACGAGCTGCCGATTGCGGGCTACGAAGCGATGCTGCGCGAGGTGGCCGCGGCGTATCCGAACCTGAAGCTGATTGCGAGCACGCTGCGCACGGCGCACACGGCGAGCCGCAACGACTGGGGCGCGATTGCGCTGTGCGAAGACAAGATTATGCATGTGCCGCAGCGCGAGGTGGAGATTCTAGATCGCGTGGGCGGCGGCGACAGCTTTGCTTCCGGGCTGATTTACGGGCTGCTGGCGGGCAAGCCGATGGAGTGGGCGGTGCGCTGCGGCGTGGCGCACGGCGCGCTGGCGATGACGACACCGGGCGACACGAGCACGGCGTCACTGGCCGAGGTGGAACGGGCGATGAAGGGCGGATCGGCGCGGATTGCGCGATGAAGGACGAGATGGCGGAGACGACGGAAGAGATTCTTGAACGCGTGGGATTGATTCCCGTGCTGCGGGCGCGGAACGCGAAGCAGGCGCACGCGGTGGTGAAGGCGATGCTGGCCGGCGGCGTGACGGTGGTGGAAGTGACGATGACGGTTCCCGGCGCGGTGGAGCTGCTGCGCGAGCTGAAGGCCGAGTATCCGGAGGTGCTGCTGGGCTCCGGCACGGTGACGACGGCGGCCGAGGCGGAGGCGACGATTGCCGCGGGCGCAGAGTTTGTGGTGAGCCCGAGCTTGCATGCGGACGTGATTGCGGCGACGAAGGCGGCGAAGAAGGTTTCGATTCCGGGAGCGCTGACGCCGACCGAGGTGATTATGGCGCACCGGGCAGGCGCGGATTATGTGAAGATCTTTCCCTGCTCGGCGATGGGCGGCGCGAGCTACCTGAAGGCACTGCTGGCACCGTTTCCGCATCTGAAACTGATTCCGACCGGGGGCGTGACACTGGATACGGCGGAGAGCTTTCTGAAGGCAGGCGCACGGGCGCTGGGCGTGGGCAGCGACCTGGTGAACCTGGCGGCGGTGGACGTGGGACAGGCGGAGACGATTACCGAGACCGCGCGCGCGTATCTGAAAGTGCTGGCGCGGGTGCGGGCGCAGGCTTGAGGCCGCGGGCGCTATCCTGAAACCGAAGAGACGGTTGACGGGCCGCAGCGGCACGCTTCCCCTTGTGCGCAGATTTCTATCGGAGTGAGCCATGAAGCTGATTTCTTTTTCGGTTGCCGGCGGGGCGGTGTGCCCCGGCATTCTTTTTGAGGATGCGGCGACGGTGCTGGACCTTTCCTCCGCTGGCTATGCGGACACGCTGGAGGTGATTGCGCGCGGGCTGCCGGCGACACTGCCGGCGAAGAAACTGGCGCTGAAGGACGTGCGGCTGCACGCGCCGCTGGGGAATCCGCCGCGGGTGTTTGCGATCGGGCTGAACTATCGCGACCACGCGAAGGAATCGGGCATGGCGATTCCGGAGACTCCGGTGGTGTTTATGAAACTGACGACGGCGATCATCGGGCCGGGCGAAGCGATTGTGCTGCCGAAGAATTCAAGCGAGCCGGACTACGAGGCGGAGTTCGCGTTTGTGATTGGCAAAGGCGGGTACCGGATTCCGGCGTCGGCTTGGCGCGAGCACGTGTTTGGCTACACGATGGTGAACGACGTGAGCGCGCGCGACGTGCAACTGGCGACCTCACAGTGGACGCTGGGCAAGAGCTTTCCCACGTTCTGCCCGCTGGGGCCGGCGATTGTGACGGCGGACGAGATTGCCGACCCGCATGCGCTGGACGTGACGCTCACGATTGACGGCGAGCGGATGCAGAGCTCGAATACACGGGAGCTGGTCTTCAAGATACCCGAGCTGGTTGAATTTCTGTCGTCGATTACGCCGCTGCTGCCGGGCGACGTGATTTCGACCGGGACGCCGCCCGGCGTGGGCCTGGGCCGGACGCCGAAGCGCTGGCTGAAGCCGGGCGAGACGGTGACGGTGGCGATTCCAGGGCTGGGCGAGCTGACGAATCCGGTGGTGGCGGAGTAAAGGCAGCGGACAGGTATCAGCTATTAGCCGTCAGCAAGACAGCGAGTCGCGCGGACATGTTGCTCCTTTGCAAAAGCGAAGAGGAGGCGAAGGCGACCGCGTAATTGTCGGCAAAATGCCTGTGGAAAACTGCAAATTTCGTAGGGGGGGTGGGGGGGGGTACCTTCCCGGCCTTCAGCTTTCAGCCGTCAGCTCTCAGCTTGTTGAAAGCGGACTGAGAGTGCGGACTATTTCCAGTGTGGCAGGTTCGCAGAATTAATCGGCAAAGTTTGGAGATTTATTTTTGGGGGCGATGGAGGCGAGCATCCGGGAGGCGGAGGGCGTCTATTGACAAGCAGTTGGCGAATTTTGAGGAGGGGTTTGCGATGCGGAATGGATTGGGATGGGTGCAGGTGGGAGTGCTTGCGGTGGCGGCGCTGGCGCTTGGATTGTGGCTGGGGAATGCGCGGGCGGCGCGGGCGGCGAGCACCACGAATGACGGGCCGCTGGAGTTTCAGCTTGCGGGCGTGAACGAGCACAGCTCGCTGCTGGTGTACCAGCCGCAGACGCGGACGGTGTATGTGTACCAGGGGGCGACGACGGGGATGTCGGAGATCGGGTGCAGCTATATGTTTCAGCTAGGCAAGCCGGGCGAGACGATTCACAGGGAGAACTGCACACGGTGACGAAGTTGGGGTGAGGGGCGCGGGCTGAAAGGCAACCGCAGATCTTTCGACTCACTGCGCTCCGCGCAGCTCGCTCAAGAGGACAGTGAATTGTGGGGAGTGGGGGCCAATGCTTTCCCACCCATGTCGCCCGCTACGCGCGCTCCATGGATGGGGCACCCCGTTTCTTTGGCCGATGAAGGTTCGTGATTTCCCCGGTCTCACAAGCGAGATCGGGGGCACCCGGCGTTCCGAGCGGATCACCGTCAGCTGAGAAGTTAGGAAAAGCAGAAGCAGGTCCTTCGCTCCGCTTACCCCACGTTCGCTTCGCGACCGCGGGGCCCCAAGCCTGCTTCGCTCAGGATGACAAGTCTTTTGGGGGCGTGAGAACGGCATGGCTGAAGCCATGCCCTGCTACAAGACGGGAGTTGCGGCGTGCGAAGGGCTGAAAAAAGCAACCGCAGATCTTTCAACTCGTCTGCTCAAGCAGACTCGCTCAAGATGACAACGATTGTTGTGGGGGCACAGCGGTTAGAGGACGCGGGCGAGGTAGTGGCCGGTGTGGGAGTGGAGGTTCTGGGCGATTTGCTCGGGAGTGCCTTCGGCGACGAGCTGGCCGCCGTCGGAGCCGCCTTCAGGGCCGAGGTCGATGACCCAGTCGGCGGACTTGATGATGTCGAGGTTGTGCTCGATGACCAGCAGCGAGCCGCCGCCGTCGAGGAGCTTGCGGAAGGCGGTGAGGAGCTTGGAGACATCGTCAAAGTGGAGGCCAGTGGTGGGCTCGTCGAGGATGTAAAGGACTCGGCTGGCCTGCGAGGGTTTGGCGCTGGCGTTGGCGGAGCGGACCTGCGAGAGATGGGCGGCGAGCTTGACGCGCTGGGCCTCGCCGCCGGAGAGCGTGGTGGCGGACTGGCCGAGGCGCAGGTAGCCGAGGCCGACTTCATCGAGGACGGCGAGCTTCTCAAGCAGGCGGGTTTGGCCAGCGAAGAAGCGGAGAGCCTCCTTGACCGTCATCTGCAAAACGTCGTGGATGCTTTTTCCTTTGTACTTTACTTCGAGGATGCGCGGCTGATAGCGCGTGCCGTTGCAGTCCTCGCAGGGTAGCTCGACATCGGCGAGGAACTGCATTTCGACGGTGACGGTGCCGTCGCCCTCGCAGGTGTTGCAGCGGCCGCCGGGCACGTTGAAGGAGAAATGGCCGGGGGTGAGGGAGCGGCGCTTGGCCTCGGGCTGCGCGGCGAAGAGCTCGCGGACGAGATCGAAACCTTTGATGTAAGTGATGGGGTTGGAGCGCGGGGTGCGGCCGATGGGGTTCTGGTCTACCAACACAACATCGTTGAGGCGCTCAGCGCCGGAGAGTGACTGAAAAAGGCCGGAGGGGTCTGCGCCGTCGGTCTGGCCGAGGGCGCGGGCGACGGCGCGATAGAGCACCTGGTGGACGAGGGTGGATTTGCCGGAGCCGGAGACGCCGGTGACGGCGACGAGCATGCCTAGGGGAATTTCGACGTTGAGGCCGCGGAGATTGTTGGCGCGGGCGCCGCGGAGGATGAGTCTTTCGCGGCCGGGGGCGCGGCGGCGCGTGGGCACTGGGATGGAGAGCTGGCCGGAGAGGTAGCGGCCGGTGAGCGAGTGGGGATTGGCTTCAATTTCCGCCAGGACGCCGGAGGCGAGCAGCTTGCCGCCGAATTCGCCCGCGCCGGGCCCGAGATCGAGCAGGTGGTCGGCAGAGCGGAGAACGTCGGCATCGTGCTCGACGACGATGATGGTGTTGCCGAGGTCACGGAGAGCTTTGAGGATGCGGATGAGGCGGTCGGTGTCGCGGGAGTGCAGGCCGATGGAGGGCTCGTCGAGCACATAAAGCGCGCCGACGAGCTGCGAGCCGAGCGAGGTGGCGAGCTGGATGCGCTGGGCTTCGCCGCCGGAGAGCGTGGAGGCCATGCGGTCGAGGGTGAGGTATTCGAGGCCGACGGCGTTGAGGAAGCTGAGACGCTGGCGGACCTCGTGGAGGATTTGGCCGGCGATTTCCTGCTGCATGGGCGAGAGCGAGAGCTGGGAGAAGAATTCCTGCGCGCGGGCGATGGTGAGCGCGGCTGCCTGGCAGATGTTGAGGCCGTTGATGCGGACAGCGCGGGCTTCGGCGCGCAGGCGCTGGCCGCGGCAGTCAGGGCACTCGGCGTAGCCACGGTATTTGCTGAGCATGACGCGGACGTGGAGCTTGTACTTTTTGCGCTCGAGCTGGGTGAAGAAGCCGAAGACGCCGGCGAAATCGCCGCTGCCGCGGAGGACGGTTTCGCGGGCGGCGTCGGACAGGTCGTGCCAGGGCACGTCGAGCGGGATCTTGAGCGCGGCGGCCTGGCGCTTGAGCTCGGTGAACCAGGGGCGGTATTTGGGGCGGTTCCAGGGCTCTATTGCGCCCTCGGCGAGCGAGAGGGATTTGTCGGGAATGACGAGGTTGAGATCGTAATCGACGGTGTTGCCGAAGCCCTGGCAGCGCGGGCATGCGCCGAAGGGATTGTTGAAGCTGAAGAGGCGCGGCTCAGGCTCGCGGCCGGGGCGATGGCAGACGGTGCACTCGTATTCGCCGGAGAAACGAAGGAGGGTGCGCGCGGCGGAGTCGTCGCGGGGCTGGACTTCAAACGAAACTTCGCCGGCCTCGCGATAGGCGATCTCAGCGGCATCGACGATGCGGGCGCGGGATTCTGGGCCGACAACGATGCGGTCGAGGAGGACGAAGAAGGGCTGTGCGAAGTCGAGGTCGAGAAGGGATTCGGGCGTGGAGAACTCGAAGATGCGGCCGTTTTGATAGAGGCGATTGAAGCCGGATCTGCGCAGGCCGACAAGGCGGTCTTTCATTTCCGGTGTGAGGGAAGCGGTGGTGGGTTCATGTTCCGCTGCGGCGGATTTGGCCAACGCGGATTTAGCTGCGGATTTTGCGGGGTTGCGGGCGGGTTTTGCCGGGGCGGGCTGGGGCTCGGCGTGGAGCACGGGAAAGAGCGCATGGAGGCGAATTCCCTCCCCCAGCGCGAGGACGGCTTCGGCAACCTCATCGATGGAATTGCGGCGGACAACGCCGTCGCAGTGGACACAGTGGACTTCGCCGCAGCGCGCGTAGAGCAGGCGCAGGTAATCGTAGATTTCGGTGGCGGTGGCCACGGTGGAGCGGGGATTGCGCGTGGTGTTCTTCTGCTTGATGGCGATGGCCGGGGCGAGTCCGTCGATCTCGTCCACGTCGGGCTTCTCAATGCGCTCAAGGAACTGGCGGGCATAAGAGGAAAGCGACTCGACGTAGCGGCGCTGGCCTTCGGCGTAGATGGTGTCAAAGGCGAGCGAGGATTTGCCGGAGCCGGAGACGCCGCTGATGACGGTGAGCTTGTCGTGGGGAATATCGCAGGAGATGTTTTTAAGGTTGTGGGTACGCGCGCCACGGATAAGGATGGCGTCGGGAACGGCGGCGCGGGCGGTCGCTTCGGCGGCGGGGATTGAGTCGGTCGGGATTTCGTCCGTCAGATTCGCGTAGGTCATCAGTCAGATTCGGGGAAGGGATCCGAACGAAAGCGTGGGAATGCTTGTAGGACTCCTCAGAGAGGGTCAGGACAAGGCATGCCATTCTTTATTATAGGGCGGCTAGCCGACGCTTCCGGAGCTTTGCGGCACTTTTGTAGACCGCGGGCGCAGATCGCGGGCGGTTTCGAAATCCTGGAGCGAGCCCGTTCCCCGGTTGCGTCCGGTCGACTGCCCGGCCTTGGATGACGCCGTGCCGGAGACGCTCTAAGCAGCAGCCGCCATCGGCCGCACGATTTCCAGCCGCTCGACGACCAGGTGCGCCTCCGGCTCGCGATCAAGCACTGCGGAGAGTCCCAACAGCGCCCGCGAAGCACAGGCAGGACACTGCCACGAACAGTTTCCAACGGAGTTGCAATCCTGGCATAGATAAGCCGAGGCAAGAGGCATGTGCTGCGGTATTGGGGATGTCATAGAATCACCTCGTCGTTTGAAGTCCTGTTCCAATTTCCGCACGAAAGGAAGCCCTCGCGCGCACTGACCCCATACACAAATGTTATGAGATGTCGTGCTCAATTTCCGAGTTCTTGCCTTGCTGAGAGAATCGCTAGTGTGCACCGAGGTAGTAGGCGCACAGTCGAGAAATTACCGGACCCACGGGCTCGCAAGGTTTTGGTAACCACTCACTAAATATCCGCGAGCAAAGGTAACCAACAAGGCTGACTGCCCTTGGACCCAGACGGTTGGACCCATTCGACGGGGCCTTGGCGCTGCCCAACTCGTCCTGACCTTCACCCAGTAGTGCACGTGGATGCACGGCGCTCTGGTTACTTGGAGAAGAGGCCGGAGCTGTGGTCGTACTCGGTGGCGGCCCGATGGGCGGGCGGCCCGATGGGCGGCCTTTCTGGCCAGCCGATTGAGGCGCTTGCCCACAATCAGCGGTTTGGGTTCTTCGCTTTCGGCTTTCACCAGATTTGCTGCAGCGGGTTTGGCACTCTCATCGCGGAGATTGAGTTGCAGAAAGGGTTTAGTGGCTTCACCCTCCGCTCCTACTTTCGCGCAAAACGGGGTGGGGGAGCAGAAAAAATCGGCGCGCCCGGGGGCGGTCCCATGGCGGGAGGGGCGGAGCAGAATCGGCGGCGAATCAGACGGTGAGGCGGTTGGAAGCGGCGACTCGGCCATACCATTGGCCGGAATCCTTCACGGTGCGCTTCTGGCTGCGGAAATCCACATAGGTGAGGCCGTAGCGCTGGCTGTAACCGTCGGCCCACTCAAAGTTGTCGAGCAGGCTCCAGGCATGGAAGGCGCGGACGCGTGCGCCGTCACGGATGGCGCGGGCAAGCTCGGCCAGGGTCTCGCGGAAGAACTGGGTTCGGCGGGCGTCGGGGACGCTGCCGGCGCGCTGGTCATAAGGCGTGTCGAGATAACTGCAGCCGCACTCGCTGATCTCGATGATGGGGTGCGAGTACTCGCGGGAGATTTGCGTGACCAGGTCGTAGATGCCGCGCGGCCATACCTCGAGGCCGGCATCGGTGAGCGGGCCCTCGGTGGGCATGACGGCATGGAAGCGCGTGTAGGGGTCGCCGCCGTTGGGGTCGCCGGTGTCCACCACTCTTTCGGTGCCATATTGCTGGCCCGATGCGGCGGGCGCGACGCCGGGATCGGAGACGATGCGGCGCGTGTAGTAATGGAAACCGACCCAGTCGAGCGGCGCGCGCATGCGCTTCTCGTCTCCGGGCCGGAAGCCCATGAGCTCGTAGGGCGGCTGGCCGACGAAGGCCCTGGGGTACTCGCCCTTGAGGGCGGCATTGAGAAAGAAGACGTTCTTCATGGCGTGAAAGCGAGCAGTGGCCGCGATGTCGGCTTCGGAGCCGGTTTTTGGGTAGCCGGGGGCCATGCCGTAGGCGCTGCCGACCTGTGCGCCGGGCCGCGCGGCCTTGATGGAGCGGAAGCAATCGCCCTGGGCGAGGGAGACGGTGTGGGCGGCGCGGTAAAAGTCGCGCAGGCTTTTGCGGCCGGGGGGAAAGATGCCGATGCCGTAGCCGTAATAGGTGAAGGCCCAGGGCATGTTGAAGGGCGCCCAGATGGTGAGGCGGTCGCCGAGATGCTTGGCGAGGATGCCGGCGTAGTCAGCGAAGTAGCCGGCGAGGTCGCGGTTGGGCCAGCCGCCGCGGTCTTCGAGCGCCTGCGGGAGATCCCAATGATAGAGCGTGCAAAAGGGGCGAATGCCGGCCTGATGCGCGGTGTCGAGGACGCGCTTGTAGTGGTCGAGGCCTTTCTGGTTGGGCGCGCCGGTGCCGTTGGGCTGGATACGCGGCCAGGAGATGGAGAAGCGGTAGCTTTTCTGGTTCAGGCGCTTGAGGATGGCGATATCCTGCGGGTAGCGGTGGTAGTGGTCGCAGGCGACGTCGGCGGTGTCGCCACCTTTGATGTGGCCGACGATGTGGGAGTAGCGGTCCCAGATGGACAGGCCCTTGCCGTCCTCGCGCCAAGCGCCTTCCACCTGAAAGGCAGCGGTGGCCATGCCCCACAGAAAGCCCTCCGGAAAGTGTGCGGCGGCGATTTCAGCTGCAGGGATTGCGCCGGGGACGGGCAAGGCGGCTGATGTGGGAGCGGATTCGGAGTTCTGCGCTACGGTGAGTGAGCCACGGGGAGCGAGGGCGACGCTGCCGGCCGCGGCGAGGGAGCCGCCAAGGAAGCGGCGACGATTGAGGGGCATGTGGGGCGACCTCCTTTGCCTGGCGCGAACGTTACACCCGTGCATTGGCTCTGGTCAATCGTTTGTCTTTGCATTGCGCGGACGGGAAGAGACGAAGCGAAGTGATTGTGCGTCCAACAGGCTGGCTCCCGTTACACTTGAAAGAGCGAGGTGGCTGGTGCGGCGATTTGCAGTGCTGCTGGCGATTTTAGCCGGAGTTGGGATTGGGCGCGGAGTTGCGCAGAACGCTCAGGCGCACGCGGCCGCACCTGCTGCGGCGCCCTCTCCTGCCGAGGATGCGGCGCGGACTGCAGCAGGCGAGGCGCAGGCTGTGGCCGAGGCTGAAGCGGCGATTGTGAAGCAGGACTGGAAGGCGGCGGCGGCGGAGCTTGGACCGTGGCTCCAGACGCATCCGAGTGATGCGCGGGGACTGTTTGACGCCGGCTATGTGGCCGACCAGCAGAATGAGACGGAAACGGCGGAGGGGTTTTATCGGCGTGCGGCGAAGGTGGATCCGAATTCGTTCCAGACGCACCTGATGCTGGGGCTGCTGCTGGCGCGCGCAGGCAAGCTGACTGAGGCGCGTCCGGAGCTGCTGGCGGCAACGACGCTGGATGCGGGAAGCGGCGGAGACGCACTGAAGGCGCGTGCATGGCGGGCGCTGGCGCGGATTGATGCGCCGGGGCCGGAGAATCCAGGAGACCCGGCGGAGGCCTCGAACGACCTGCTGCAGGCGCTGAAGCTGAGTCCGGAGACGCCGGAGGACACGCTGCTGGCGGCGCAGATTGCCGAGGCGGCGGGGCAGATGGATGCGGCGGAGGCGGCCTACCGCCGGCTGCTGGGGAAAGACCCGAAATCCGAGGCGGGCAATGCGGGGCTGGCGCACCTGCTGCTGAAGCAGAAGAAGTACAGCGAGGCGGAGACGCTGCTGCGCACGGCGCTGACGGCAAAGCCGGAGGATCCCGCGCTGAATGCGCAACTGGCTCTGGCGCTGGCGGCCGAGGGCAATCCGGAGGCGGTTCCGCTGCTGAAAAGACTGCATACGGCGCATCCTGAGGACGCGGCGATTACGCGGATGCTGGCGGATTTGCTGGCGCAGACGGGGGATGCGGCAGGGGCGGACGCTCTGGACGTGGAGCTGCTGAAAAAGGACCCGACAAATCCTGATTTATTAGTGGCTCACGGGCAAAATCTAATTCATCAGATGAAATATGGCGAGGCTTATTCGGCCTTTGAAAAGGCGACCGCGGCGGACCCGGGAGATGGCGATGCGTGGAGCGGGCTGGCCTTTGCGGCGATGCGGCTGGGCAAGCCGGAGGTGACGCTGCACGCGCTGACGGAGCGGTCGAAGGTGCTGCCGGAGGTTCCGGGGACATATTTCCTGTGGGCGCAGGCCTATGACACGCTGCACCAGCGAGGGCAGGCGGCGGTGTACTACCACCACTTTCTGGACGCGGCGGGGGGGAAGTTTCCCGACCAGGAGTGGCAGGCGCGGCAGCGGCTGGCGCTGCTGGAGACGAAGTGAGGGCAGCGTCGCGGGGGACGCGGGAAACGCCCGTCCGGTTGCCCGGGGTAGAACAAAGTGCATTTGATGAGGCGGCAAGGCAAAGTTTTGCGCTTGCAATTGGCGGCAGATTGCTCCTATAGTCGCGTTCAAGAATTTCTGTGGTGAGCGGAGGCCGGAAGCGGGATCTTCGTTTGAACGGAGGTTCCAATGCGTCGTTTTGCGACAATGGCCGCGCTGCTGGTTGTTCCCCTGCTGGCGGTCCCTGCCTGCGCGCTGGGGTCGGACGACCCGGGCCCCACCGAGCAATCCATCACCGAGTTGCAGCAGAGAATTGACACAGCGGAGCCGCGCGAGCAGTGCTTCCTGTATGCGGAGCTGATCCACGACATGACGGAGATGAGCATCCAGCAGTATGCGCAGGGACACGACGTGAAGGCGAATGCGCTGCTGCGGCAGGTCCAGGCGCTGACGCGGAAGCTGCACCTGACGATGGCCGAGAACGACAAGCGGCTGAAAAAGGCGGAGATTCTGCTGCGGCGAACGGCCTTCCGGCTGAACGAGATGATGCACGACTCGGGCTACGAGGACCGCAAGGTGCTGGCCGAAACGCTGGCGACGGTGAGCCAGGCGGACAACGACGCCATGCTGCAGGTCTTCAAGAAATAGGCGAGAGGAAACGGGATGCGGGGCTGGCGATTGGCCGCGGCGATGGCGGGGTGCGTGCTGTGCGCGATGGCGACGACGGCGATTGTTGCGGCGCAGCGGACGCATCACGATCCGCTGACCGGACCTGAGATTGAGAAGATTCGCGAGGCGGGGATCGACCCTTCCCTGCGCATCAAGCTCTATGCGGATTATGTGAAGGAGCATGTGGAAACGGTGGTGGCGCTGAGCAAGCGCATTCCGTCTGTGGCGCGGGACAAGAAGATGGACCAGGCGTTGCAGGACTTGTCATCGCTGATTGACGAACTGGGATCGAATCTGGACGAGTATGGTGGCCGGAAGGCGGACCTGCGGCCGGCGCTGAAGGGACTGGCGAAGGACAGTCCGCTGTGGCTTGCGGAGCTGAAGGCGATTCAGCCGGCGACGAGCTACCGGCTGTCGCTGGAAGACGCGACGGATGCGGAGAAGGACCTGGTGGACCAGTCGGCGGAGATGCTGAAGGACCAGACGGCATACTTCAAACTGCACAAGGACCAGAGGGGCCAGGAGCGCTACGAGCCGCAGGACTGAGGCTTGTGGTTTCCCGGGTTCAGGAGCGGCACGGGGGCTGCGGGTTCCGAGCGAGGGCAGGGCCGCAGGCTGTGCTGCACAGTGTCACAGGATCACAGCCGGGAAATGAGTTTCGGATTGTGCTGCACAGTGTCACAGGATCACAGCCGGGAAATGAGTTTTGGACTGTGCTGCACAGGATCACAGCTTCACAGCCGGGAAATGAGTTTTGGACTGTGCTGCACAGGGTCACAGCTTCACAGCCGGGAAATGGGTTTTGGGCTGTGCTGCACAGGATCACAGCTTCACAGCCGGGAATATAAGGGGTCTCCCTGTGATCTGCGATCACCGATGCGGGGTGTTCGTGGAACGAGATGCTGTTTCCATTGTGCGGCGGGAGGGGGAAATGATCGGCAAATGGTCGCGGAGAGTTTATCGGGTGGAATGAGGGGGTTGCGGGCTGCGTGCGGGTGTGAGGAGTTGACGGCTTTCGGGGGGAAATAGGGACCAGGGACTGGCGGCGGGGTGAGGTTCGTGGTTTCCCACCCGCAAAGTGCGCGGTTAGGATGGGGGCACCCGCCAAGCCCAGTTTCTAAAGGGTGCGGCTTCAAGAAATCCAGGCGCCTTCAGGCGCTCCGCAGCGCCCCCAAAATGGAGACCGCTTTCCTATTTCCTATGCAAAAGATTGCAGTATGCCGTCCTTCGAGAGCACGTGAAAACAAATAAGCTTTGTTTTTTCAATCGTTTGATAATTGCCAAGTTTGGCCCGAAAAATGCTTTTCATTCAGCCAACACAAGTGCTTTCCCCGAAGCAAAGAACAATTCCTAAGCGAGGATGCACACTCGCAAACTGTGCATAGCTACCGGGTACCAGGCCTTGGGCTAGTTCCCGGATAACGCCCAGGACAGCGACGCGGAAGGCTGTTTGAGGCACGAACCTTTCGAGAGGAGTCAAGAAATGAAAATGAAGCGGAATTCGATTTTGCTCCTGAGTCTATGCATGGGAGTCGCTTGTGCTTTGGCCTTCAATTCAGCGGCCCGGGCGGATGAGATCATTTACGGCAACAATGCCAGCTACGGTCCGGACACCGTCTCCCAAATCGACATAACAACAGGGACGGTAACCGCCAACATAGATGTATCGCCCGGAAATGGGCGAGGCGTCGTCCAAGTCGGCAACATCCTGTATACAACCACAGCAAGTTCCAATATCGTATACAAGTACAATCTCACCACATCCACCAGCTCAACCGCCTTCACGGTAAGCGGCTCAAGCGGGCTGTCAACGATCAGCTACGATGGCACAAACTTCTGGATCGGCGACTACAGCGGCACCAACAATGTGTATGAGTACTCGCCAACGGGCACCCTCCTGAAGACCATTTCCTTGTCTCAGTGCACCGGTTATTGCGACGGCGTGGGGTACCTCGCTGCAAACGGCGGGGAGATCATCTCCAATGAATTTGATGGGTATTACGCAAACTCACAATACGATATCTACGACCTCAACGGAACGCTGAAGCAGTCCGATTTCATCAATTCGGCTTCCGGCTGCACCGGCAGCGCCGGATCCACCGGACTCGCTTTCGACGGCACTGACTACTTCGTCTCGTGTATTAACGACTCTGCTTTGGCTGAGTATTCTGGCGCGGGAGCTTTTATCAAAGACATAGCATTCACGGGTGATAACAGCAACGCTGGTGCTCAGGTGGAGGGCATTTCGGCCAATTATGCGGAGGTCTTAAATCCAAGTCCAGTTCCGGAACCGTGGACGCTGTTTATGGTAGGCACGGGACTGGCGGCAATGGTTGCCGAGATGCGGCGGAGACTTGCGCATCAATCGTAACTGAGAGCATCTGAATCGCGCATTCGGAATAGCCAGACACAACAACCCGCGTCGATCGAAGGAGAGCGCAGTGATCTGCGCTCTCTTTTTTGGCGGGTGGCCCGGGTCCCATAGCCGCGAATCCTGGGCGCCCCGGGTCCATCTCCCGAGCGTGAGCGAGGGAAAAGGACCTGGGAAACCGATGCGGCATCGGGCATCTCAAATCAGCCCACTCCATCCGCGCCCTGCGCTGCCGCCGCTCAATTCTTAGCCAGCGCTCAAACCCGCCAATCGTCCGCGCGCCAGTTCTTGATGCGTTGCTTGATCTGCTTGCAGGTCAGGTTGTTTTCCAGCGCCTGCTTGGCCAGCTCCACCACTTCGTCGTCGCCGGCAAACCGCAGGGCGATGAGTTGCGCCTCGCTGAGCCGGTAGATTTGCGCGTGCCACTCCGTGGGCGCCAGCGACTGCAGCCGCAGGCGCTCCTCCAGGCGAATCACGCGGTCCTGCACCTTCAGCGGATACTGCCGCATCCTTAGCACCGCGATAAACGCCACCACCGACAGCACCACGAACCACGCGGAGCCAATCCCCGGGTGGCGAACAACGTGGACAATCGCGTAGACCACGTTGGCAATCAGCGTGAGCCCAACCAGGATGTGGTAGGCAGGGTCAAGGCGAGCGTGATTCTTCAGGTCTTGCGTTTTATTGCTCATGCGTGTCCATCTTTTCCGTCAGACCGGGATCAGTCGCGGCGTTCGGCGCGGAGTCAGCCGGAAGATCCATACCGGGCTCCACGGAATCGCCGTCAACAACGGGCAGGATCTGCGCGTCCACGTTGACCGGATTCTCCCCGGCCGGCGCGGGCGCTGTCAATTCCGCTAGGTGCTGCCGCCCCGGTCTGCTACCGTTTTCTTTCCGCCCGGAACTGCCTTCGGCGCGCCCGCTGCGCACTTCCCTAATTCCAAATTGTGAGGCCCCTCGTGAAGCTTCGCTCTCTTCTTTCGCTTGCCCTCCTGCCTGCCTCCCTGCTCTGCGCGCAGGTCACCTTGCCAAAGATCCTTTCGGATCATATGGTGGTGCAGCGCGATTTGCCCGTGCACCTGTGGGGCATGGCCGCACCGGACCAACAGGTCCAGGTCGCCTTTCGCGGAGAAACCGAATCCACCTCCGCAAACCGGCTCGGCCAGTGGAGCATCTACCTCAAGCCCGGCGCCGCCGGAGGCCCATTCGACCTGACCGTCGAAGGCAAACCCGGTCCCGGTGCAAGCGCAAACACAATCCACCTCAGCGACATACTTGTCGGCGACGTCTGGCTTGCCTCCGGCCAGTCGAACATGGAGTTCGAAATGCGCCGCGCCGCCACCGCGGCCGAGGATCTGCCCAAGGCGTCGATTCCTGACCTCCGCCTGCTGATGGTGAAGAAGAAATCCGCCACTTTTGCGCAAACCGACATTGAAACACCGGGCTGGCAGGCCTCCAGCCCGGAGACCGCGCGGGATTTTTCCGCCGTTGCCTGGTATTTCGCGCACGAGATTCAGCAGCGCGAGCACGTGCCGGTGGGCATCATCGACTCCACGTGGGGGGGCACCATCGTCGAATCCTGGACGCGGCTCACCGCCCTTGGCGAGGATGCCTCGCTTGCCCCGCTCTTTGTCTCCCGCGGCGAAATGACGGACCACGCCGCAACTGGCATGCTCGAAGAGAAGGACCAGGAAAAGCAGATCGAAGCGGCGCGGGCCGCCGGCCAGCCCATTCCGCAGTTTCCGTGGCATCCGCCACTCGACACCTGGGCGCCGGGCCTGCTGTGGAACGGCATGATCGCGCCGCTCACACCCTTCCCGATTCGCGGCGTCCTCTGGTACCAGGGCGAAAGCAACAGCGCTGTGGCGCGCGCACCGCTCTACCACCGCATCTTCCGCGCCATGATCGAAGACTGGCGCCGCCAGTGGGGTATTGGCAATTTTCCCTTCCTCTACGTGCAGATCCCCAACTTCGAATCCACGCCGCTTGAGGATTGGGCGGTGCTGCGCGAAGAACAGTTGAAGACGCTGGATGTCGCAAATACCGCCATGGCCGTCACCATTGACATCGGCAATCCGGATGACGTGCATCCCACCGACAAAGTGGATGTCGGCCATCGCCTCGCCCTCGCTGCCCGCGCGCTCAGTTACGGGGAACATGTCGTCTACTCGGGTCCGCTCTTTCGCCAGGCCACGCCCGAGGGCCATTCCATTCGCGCCTGGTTCAGCGACTCCGAAGGGCTCACGGCCAAAGGCGCCGCGCTCACAGGTTTTCAAGTAGCGGGTGCGGATGGGAAGTTCGTACCCGCCTCGGCGCAAATCGAGGGAACGACCGTGGTGGCCACGAGTCCGCAGGTTCCGCGTCCGCGGTTCGTGCGCTATGGCTGGGCCAACAGCCCGCAGTGCAATCTGTTCAACGCCAGCGGCCTTCCGGCTTCGCCCTTCACATCATTTAGGAATTAAGCGAGGGATGGCGCGGTGGGCGGACACGGCCAGCGGCTACGCAACCACCTCAAACCGTTCGGCGGGATAGCCGCAGACGGGGCAGTTGCTGTCCACTTTCTGCTCGCTGGTGAACGCGCACATCGGGCACACGTGAAAGTCGCGCGCCGTGGAGACCCACGAGGCGGCCTGGCGGGATTCAATTTGCGCGATGGCGTTGGCGAAGAGCTCAGCATGGGTCTTCTCTGCTTCCATCGCCTGAGTGAAGGTGCGTGTGGCCTGCGCGTGGATATGCGCTGAAGCCTGCTCGGCAAACTTCGGATACATCACTTCAATCTCGTATGTTTCGCCCTTCAGGGCCGCTTTCAGATTGTCCAGCGTGGCCCCAACCGGCATGGGGACCACGTCGGCGCGAGCCTCGCCACCGCTTTGGCGAAGGGCGCGGGCCTGGTTATTGGAGTGAATCTGTTCAGCGCGGGCCGTGGCGCGAAAAAGGCTTCCCAAGCCGCCAAAACCTTCCTCGTCGGCCTTGCTCGCGAACGCTTTGTACGAGGCCTGGGCGTTCAATTCGTTCTGGTAAGCGGCCAGAAGGTTCTTGCTCGTCGTGTCGAATTCCCCGGCAAATTCCATGGTTGTCACTCGTCCTGCTCCGGAAGCCTTCCTTCAGCATCCAGCCGGAACAGTCCCTTTCGGTCGTCTCACTCACGCGAGTCCTGCAACGAATTTCACAACCATTGGCCCGGTTCGATCCAGAGAAAAGCCGCTCAGGGAATGTCTTCAGCCGGCCCCGTCCGCGGAACTCTCCGTGCGCAGATAGCGCACCACTTCCACTGCGGAGGTGGCAACCACACCCTCTTCAACGGCACGATCAAGAAACGGGAAGAGCCCGGCAATCTGCTCCTCCGTCCCGATTATACTCACTTGAATAGGCGCGTCCTTTGAGAAAGTCCAGTGGCCTCTGCGGCGAATTCGGCTTCCTGAACCATACCCCTCAATGCCCCGAAAAACGATGACTTCGGGAATTCCCAGCTCCTTGCAGCGTTCCACAATCGCCTCATGCAGCGGTTTGCCCTGCCAGCGGTCGTCTTCGCCAAAGTGGATGCGCACCATGCGCGCCGGAAAGCTCTCTTTCATGGCTCCGCCTCCGGCTTTGCCTCTTCGGCCGGCTGCGCCTGCCCGCCACCGGCCCGAAAGGCGTACTTGATGATGTCCACGTTGGAGAAGACAACAAGGCCCTCGGGGACCATCTTGTCGATGAGCGGCAGCAAGGCGTGCAGCTTATCCGCCGTATCAATCGCCGAAAGCATCACCGAACAGTGGTTCGAGGTGAGAAGAGATTTTTCCTTGTGCACGCGGCGATGCGCGCCGTAGCCCAGGATGCCGCGATAGACCGTGACGCCGGCAATGTCGTTGGCGCGCATCGCTTCCACCAGTGCCTTGTAGAGCGGCTTGTCCTGCCAGCGGTCCTCTTCGCTCAGGTAGATGCACATCATCTGAGCCTTGCCCGCGATCTTCAGATGCGATGCGGAGGGTGGCGGCTCCGGTCTGGTCATCTGCGCGGGCTTGGCTACCACGACATCCTGCAATTCGATCAGGCCGGTGCCGCACAGCTCCTGCAGCTTCCCCAGCAGCGCATCCACATTCTCGCGGCTCTCGATGAACTCGATCTTCAGCGGAAGATGATCTGAAACTTCTAGCAGGTGCGCGGCGTGCATGTGGTGGTCGGCGCCAAATCCGGCGATGCCCTTCAGCACCGTGGCTCCGGCCACGCCGCGATAGAAAAGAAAGTCCAGAATGCTCGTATACACCGGCACGCCGTGGTGCGTCGCACCTTCGCTCAGGTAGATGGTGACCTTCACGGCTTTTCCTGAGCTGAGCATCGCGCCCTCCTGCGGGGCAAGGCTGGATTCTACGGCAATTGGAGAATTGCGTCGAGGCTGCTTGCCCGTCGTGCTCATGGCATCACCTCCGCCAGCACAATGCCCAGCCACACGGCGACCAGGCCCAGCAGCAGGCTGCCGATGGCGTAAAGCGCGGCCAGCGCAAAGGCTCCGGAGCGCAAGCTCGAGAACGTTTCCCACTCATATGTGGAGAAGGTGGAGTACGCGCCCACAAATCCAACCGGGATCAGGTAGCGCCATGCCGGGCTCAACTCCACGCGGCGGCCGAAATAGGTCAGAGAAAAGCCCAGTAGCAGGCAGGCGGTCAAGTTGATGACAAAGGTCCCGTAATAGAAACGGGTGCCGAAACGGCTGCCGATGGCCGAGCCAACCCAATAGCGGGCCAGCGCGCCAAGGGCTCCGCCAAGGGCGATGAGCAGAGTCTTCTGCAAGCCAGTCCTCCCGTTGCAAAGGCAGGGCTTGGGCGCGGGCAGCGGGCCCGGGACCAGTACCAGCCAGAATGTGCAGGGATCGCGCCGGGCGTGACTCCAGGACAGGACCGCCTGCCAGGAGTCATCAGCCGTCCGCGCGAGAAGAGAGGACAGCGGTTCAAGGGGAACTCCATCCCCTGGAAGCGATTAAAGCGTGGACTGCAGGAAAAGTCAACGGCAACCCGGCTGCGGATACGTCCCCGAGGGAGAGACAGGGGCTGCATGAGAATGTTTACAATTCTCGCGCCGCGCGAACGCGACTGCGCGGGACGCGAACGAACGAGGTTAACAGATGCAACGCAGAGAGTGGCTGAAGATGGCGGGAGTGGGCGTGGCCGCGGCGGTTACGCCCGTGGGCGCGCAGGCGATGGAGGCGATGAACGCACGAGGTGGCGGCGCGGACGGGCCGAAGCGGTGGGTCTTCGACGTGCGTGCCTTTGGCGCCAAGGGCGACGGCACAACGCTCGACACCAGCGCCATCAACGCGGCGATTGTGGCGGCGGCAAAGGCGGGCGGCGGGACCGTGGTTTTTCCGTCAGGAAATTATCTAAGCTACTCGATCCATCTCAAGAGCAAGGTGGGGCTTTTTCTAGACCAGGGCGCGGTGATTCTGGGCGCGAGCACGCCGCACGACGGGATGGCGACGGGCGGATATGACCATGCCGAGCCGCAGGGGCCGTGGGAGCCCTATCAGGACTACGGGCACAACCACTGGCACAATTCCCTGCTCTGGGGCGATGGGCTTGACGACGTCTCCATCACCGGGCCGGGCATGATCTGGGGCAAGGGGCTTTCACGCGGATGGGACACCGAGCTGACGCGTCCGAACTCCTACAAGCCGGGCGTGGGCAACAAGACGATCGCGCTCAAGAACTGCCACAACGTTCTGCTGCGGGACTTCAAGATTCTCGAGGGCGGATGGTTCGGAATTCTGGCCACGGGCGTGGACAACCTGACCATCGACAATCTGCTCATCGACACCATTCGCGACGGAATGGACATCGACTGCTGCCGCAATGTGCGCGTAACGAACTGCACGGTGAACTCGCCCCATGACGACGCGATCTGCCCGAAGAGCTCGTTTGCGCTGGGCTATCCGCGGGCGACGGAGAACGTGACGATTGCCAACTGTTTCGTGACGGGCGGGTATGTGGTGGGATCGGTGGTGGACGGCACATGGAAGAAGCTGGACGGCGACGCACACCACGTGGGCACAGGGCGCATCAAGCTGGGAACAGAGTCGAATGGAGGCTTCAAGAATATTACGATTGCCAATTGCATGTTCGAGGACTGCCAGGGGTTTGCGCTGGAAAGCGTGGACGGCGCGCGGGTGGAGGACATCACGGTGACCGGAATCACCATGCGTGGCATCTCCACTGCTCCACTTTTTTTGCGGCTGGGCGTGCGCATGCGCGGGCCAAAGACGCTGCAGCCGGGGGTTATGCAGCGGGTGATTCTGAGCAACATCACAAGCTCTGTCGCTTCGATGCTCCCCTCGATTGTGAGCGGCGTGCCCGGACATGAAATCAAGGACTTGAAGATCAGCGATGTCTATCTGCAACAGGTGGGCGGCGGCGAAGCGGCAATGGCGGCGCTGGAGCCACCGGAGCAGGCCGACGGCTATCCGGGCCCGAACCGCTTCGGACCGCTGCCCGCGTCGGGGCTCTTTGTGCGGCACGTGCGGAACCTGGAAGTGAGCAACCTCGCGGTGGAGACCATAAGCGCGGACGCTCGGCCGGCTTTCTGGCTGCGGGATGTAGACGGCGCGGACTTCTTCCGCGTGCGCGCGCCGAAGCGCGCGCCGGCCTTTGCGTTGAAGGACGTGAAAGGCTTCAGGAGCTTCGGGAGCCGTGACGTGGCGGACGTGCCGCTGGGCGACGTGACAGAGAGGCGGATTTAAGCAAAAGGGCCACTCTCAAGCGCGCGGGCGCACTCTTCGACGGGAATCGGCACCTGCTCGACGATTTCAAGGCCGAAGCCTTCGAGCGCCGGAATGTGCATCGGCGTGTTGGAGAGCAGGCGGATGCGCTGAATCCCAAGATCAGAGAGGATCTGGCCTCCGAGGCCGATGGCGCGGAGGATGCGGCCATTGCGGGCCTGCGAGCCCTCACGCGTGCGCAGCTCGCGGTGAAGAATGAGGCGCGCAGCGGGCTGAGAAAGAATTCCGGGGACGGCGACGCCGGAGGGCCCGAAGGCAGCCTCGGCCAGAGGCTGGTGGTCGATCTCAAATCCGCGCGAGGTGTTGTGCAGATAGAGGATCGCGCCGCAGCCCTCTTCGGCAATCATGCGCATGGACTGGTCGAGGATCTCGCGGCAGTGGCAGTCGGCGCGGAAGACGTCGCCCGCGGTGCAGCGCGTGTGCACGCGAACGAGGACAGGATGGGAGCAGGGCGGACGCCCGGGTGAGCCCGGCAGCGTGGCCGCGCCTTTCTGAACTGCCGGACACGTGGGGCAGAGGTCGCCGCGCACCAGGGCCAGATGGCTTTCGCCGCCATTGACCTCGCTTTCGTAGGCGATCATGCGGAATTCGCCGTAGCGGGTCTGGATGCGGGTTTCGCCGGCGCGGACAATGTAGCGCTCGTTGCGGAGGCGGTAACGGATGAGCTCGGCGACGGTGAGGATGCGCAGCCCGTGCTCACGGCAGAACGGGATCAGGTCGGGTATGCGGGCCATTTCGCCATCGTCCCGCATGATTTCGCAAATCACGCCAGCGGGGTTCAGCCCAGCCATGCGGGCCAGATCGACCGAGGCTTCAGTTTGCCCGGCGCGGACCAGGACGCCGCCGCGGCGTGCGCGGAGGGGAAAGATGTGGCCGGGGCGCGCAAGGTCGCTCCAGGTGGCGGAGGCCGCAATGGCGGTGCGGATGGTGTGAGCGCGGTCGGCAGCGGAGATGCCGGTGGTGACGCCTTCGCGTGCCTCAATCGTCTCAGTAAACGCGGTGCCGAAGCGCGAGGAGTTCTGCTGGGTCATGGGGAAGAGGCGCAGATGGTCTGCGCGCTCCTCAGTGAGGGTGAGGCAAATGAGTCCGCGGCCGTAGCGGGCCATGAAGTTGATGGCCTCGGGCGTGACGTGCTCGGCGGCCAGGGTCAGGTCGCCTTCGTTTTCGCGGTCCTCGTCGTCCACGACAACCAGCATGCGGCTGGCGCGGATTTCCTCGAGAGCACCGGGGACGTCGATGAAGGGAGGATCGAAGGAACGCGCGGAATCGGGCATGGCGACGCTCCTATTTTCGCCGACGGGGGCCTAAACAGCAAAAGCGCCGCAGGAAGCGGCGCCTTTGCAATGCGGGGGAACTACATGGCTACAAGGTGGATTCGATTTCAAAGCCCCAGGCCTCGAGAAGCGCTTCCGGGATGTACTTTGAATTCTTGTTGCGGCGAGCCCATTCCCGGAGACGGGTGGAGCGGATGTACTGGTCCGGGGTGAGCTTGAACTCCTTGACGATCTGCTCAAAAGAAGTCACGGTGGGCACAACGGGGCCAATGGGCTCCGGCTTACCCCAGTTCGGATTTCCACGACGCTTTGCCATTGATTTGTAGTCCTTAAGAAGGTGGTTTCTTTTCGCTTGCGCCTTCGGAGGCAGACGAGGGGTCTACGGGGGGCTCCGAAGTTACTACACTTTCTATTTTAAGGAGATTTTCTTCAAAAATCAATAGGGGCTGGCGAGAGAGCGGAGGATGTTAAAACGCTTACATCCGAAGCAGAATTTGTCTTATATCATTGTGGTTATTATTCTTATTGGACCATTTCGCCGAACATTCGCCTGAGGAAAAGTCAGCAAAATTCGACACGATGCGGGAAAAAAGTTTGGTGGCCTGAGGATACTCTTATGACAACAAAGCGCTGGTTGCTGGTGGCCGGGCTTTTTTGCCCTGCTGGCGGCTGGTTTGCCGTGCCGCGCGGTGGAGCTGCGGGTGAGCCGGGCAGCGAGCACCGCGAAATGCTAGGGTGAACCTCCTATGGATGCGAAGACGGCGGATGTGCTGGGGGAAGTGGGGCTGCCGGAGCCGGTGCGGGAGTTGGCGGCGAAGCGCTGGGATGCGATTGTGGTGGGCGCGGGGCACAATGGCCTTGCATGCGCGGCCTATCTGGCGAAGGCGGGGCTGCGGGTGCTGGTGCTGGAAAGCCGGAAACGCGTGGGCGGAGCATGCACGATTGAAGAGCCGTTCCCGGGGGTCAGAATGTCGCCGTGCGCGTACCTGGCCGGGCTGCTGCATCCGCGCGTGATTGAGGAACTGGATCTGCCGCGGCGGGGCTATGCGTGGACGCCGGCGGTGAACGGACTGTTCGTCCCGTTTCTGGATGGGACGAGTGTGCAGCTTTGGGATGACGATGCGCGCTGCGAAGAAGAGGTGCGGAGGCTTGCGCCCGGCGATGTGGAGGGCTTTCGCGCGATGAGTGACGTGGTGCGAAGGCTGCGCGATGCGCTGCGTCCGGAGGGGGACGGCGACCTGTGGATGGGCGATGCGCCGACGCGCGAGCAGATTGAAGAGCGGCTGGGCGCGGATGAAGAGGCGCGCGGGCTGCTGTTTGACTGGTCGATGGCGGAGTTTGTGAAGCGCTACGTGATGGACGAGCGGCTGCAGGAGGCGTATCTGGGTCAGGGCGTGATTGGAACGAATGCGAGCCCGTTCGACAAGGGCACAGCGTCGATCCGGTTTCATCATGCGTCGGGGCGCCTGGGCGGAATGCCGGGGATGTGGGGCTATGTGCGTGGCGGAATGGGGATGGTGTCGTTCTATTTCTGCGATGCGGCGCGCGAAGCCGGTGCGACGGTGGCGGCAGGCATTGCAGTGGCGCAAATTGTGCCTGGCGAGGGCGTGGAGCTGGAAGGCGGCGAGCGGATTGCAGCGCCGGTGGTGGTGGCGAATGCGGATCCGCGCAGGACGCTGCGCATGCTGGGTGCGACGGCGGACGATGCGTGGAAGGCACGTGTGGAGCGGGTGCCGATGGTGGGCTGCACGGTGAAACTGAATGTGCATTTGCGCGAGCTGCCAAACTTCAGGGCGCGTCCGGGCACCAACCAGCCGCACCACTATGGGCAAATCAACGCGCCGCTGACCGGGGCTGAGTGGAAGGCCGGATTCGCGGCGGCGAAGCGGGGCGAACTGCCGGAGCACTTGTGGTGCGAGCTCTACTTCCAGAGCGTGCATGACGAGACGGCCGCGCCGAAGGGAACGCATACGATGAGCGTTTTCGCCCAGTATGTGCCGTACGCGTTTGCGCAGGGCACGTGGAACAAGCGTCGCGAAGAGGTGAAGCGGCTGGCGATCGCTTCCCTCGCCCGCTTCTGCTCGAACTTGGAGAGCGCGGTGATTGACGCACAGGTGCTGGGGCCACCGGACATTGAAGAGAAGGTGGGACTGACGGGCGGACACATCTTTCAGGGCGAGTGCCTGCCGCCTTATATGTGGGCCGACCGGCTGACGGCGCGGACGCCGATGCAGGGCGTGTATCTGTGCGGTGCGTGCACGCATCCGGGCGGAAGCGTGATTGGGATGAACGGTCGCAACGCGGCGATGGCGGTGCTGCAAGACCTGAAGAAAATTTAGCTTTGGGCGGCAAAGACCGTCTGCTATGCTCCGCCGTACATGCCCGGCGCGCCGACACTGAAACGAGGAATCCGGCTTCGCGATCTGGTGCTGTTCTACGTCGTGAGCACGCTGAGCGTGCGCTGGGCGGCAAGCGCTGCGGCGGCGGGGCCGAGCATTCTGGTGGTGTGGTTGGCGGCGCTGACGTGTTTTTTTGTTCCGCTGGCGGCAAGCGTGATGGAGCTGTCCTCGCGGCATCCGGAGGAGGGCGGCATCTATGTGTGGACGCGCGAGGCCTTCGGGGACGGGTGCGGCTTTCTGACGGCGTGGACCTACTGGATGAGCAACCTGCCGTATTTTCCCGGAGTGCTCTACTTTGGCGCGGCTTCAGTGCTGTTTGCCTTTGGCGCGCGGGGTCATGCGCTGGCGGATAGCCCGGCGTACTTCGTGGCCTTCGCTGTGTTCTGGCTTGCGGTGATTACGCTGCTGAACATTGTGGGCGTGAACGCCGGCAAATGGCTGAACAACGTGAGCGTGCTGGGCAGCGTGGTGCCGCTCACAGTGCTGATTGGGATGGCCGCCATGTCGTACTGGCGATTTGGACCGGTGACACATATGACGGCTGCGAGCTTTGCTCCACACTGGTCGTTGAAGAACGCGATCTTCTGGTCGACGGTATTTTTCGCATTCGGCGGCGTGGAAGCGGGCTCGGCGATGGGCGATGAGATCGAGAATCCGCGACGCACGATTCCGTTGGCGATTCTTGTGGGCGGCGGTATTCTGACGGTTGGCTACATTGCCGGCACGGAGGCGCTGCTGATCGCGCTGCCGCCCGAGGCAGTAGCGGGGCCGGATGGGTTTGTGAACGGAATACGCACGTTGTGCGCGCACCTTGGCGCGGGCTGGCTGCTGGCTCCGGTGGCGTTGCTGGTGGGGCTGAACGCTGTGGGCGGTGCGGCGGCGTTTTTGTCGTCGACATCGCGGCTGCCGTTTGTTGCGGGCATCGATCACTATCTGCCGCCGGTCTTCGGGCACATTCATCCGCGCTTTCGCACGCCGTGGGTGGCGATTGGCGTCTATGGGCTTGCGGGAATTGCGGTGGCGCTGCTGAGTCAGGCAGGCACGACGGTGCGCGGCGCCTACGACGTCCTGGTGAGCATGGCGGTGATTGCGTATTTTCTGCCGTACCTTGCACTGTTCGCGGCGATGATCCGGCTGCAGAAACGGCCAGTGGGGCCGGAGGTGCGGCGCGTGCCCGGGGGCAAGCCGGTGGCAATTGCGCTGGCTTGCGTGGGGCTGGCGAGCACAGCGACGACGATTGTGCTGAGCGTGATTCCGACCGAGGACGAGCCGGACAAGGCGATGGCGGTGCTGAAGGTGGTGGGCGGAACGGCAGTGCTTGTGGGCTTGGGTGTGCTGGTGTTCTGGGCGGAAAAGCGGAAGACCCGGCGGCGTGCGCTGACGGCGGGATGATGTGCGCTACGGCGTGCATTCGCGGCCAGCGATGAAGACGCGCGGGCGCGCAGCGGCGGCGATGAAGTAAGCCAGCTCGCGATAATCGGTGAATTCATGAAGGAGAAAGTCGGCCTGCTTGCCGGGTTCGAGAGAGCCGAGCTGCGCGCCGAGGCCGAGGCTGTGCGCGGCGTTGACGGTGGCGGCGGTCAGGGACTCAGCGGGCGTGAGTCCCATTTGCAAACAGGCAAGCGAGAGGACGAACGGCATGGCGGCGATGGGCGACGAGCCGGGATTGAAGTCCGTGGCCAGGACGAGGGCGAGACCCGCGTCGATCATCGCTCGGGCGGGCGGGTACTGCGTGCGACGGAGAGCGAAGACAGAGCCGGGCAGCAGGACGGGCTGCACGCCAGCGGCGGCGAGGCGTGGAATGTCGTCTTCTGCGATGGCTTCAAGGTGATCAGCGGTGGCGGCGCGAAGCTCGGCCGCGAGCGCTGCGCCAGTACCGGGGCGAAACTGGTCGGCGTGGATGCGGAGGCGCAGGCCGTGGGCCCGCGCGGCAAGGAGCACGGCACGACATTCTTCGACGGTAAAGGCATGGTCGTCGCAGAAGACGTCGCAATCGCGCGCGAGCCGTGCATTGGCCGCTGCGGGGATGAATTCGCGCGTAATCCACTCGATGTATTCGATGCGACGTGAGGCGAATTCGGGCGGTAGCGCGTGCGCGGCGAGGAGGGTTGGGTGGATGCGCATGGGACCTTCGTCGCGGAGGCGCGCGAGCACGCGCAGCATGCGCAGTTCGGAGTCAAGGTCGAGGCCGTAACCGGATTTGGCTTCAGCGGTGGTGGTGCCGGAGCGAAGCATCCAGTCGCGATGGAGGCGCGCGGCGGCGAGGAGCTCGTCTTCGCTGGCGGCGCGGGTGAGCGCGACGGTGCGAAGAATGCCCCCGCCGGCCGCGGCGATCTGCTGATAGGTTGCGCCGGCGATGCGCCGCTCGAACTCATCGGCGCGGTTTCCGGCGAAGACCATGTGGGTGTGCGCGTCCACAAAGCCGGGCGTGACGCAGCGGCCTTCGGCGTCGATGAGCTTGGCGCCCGGCGGGATTTGAGGCTTGATTTCCGCGTGCGGACCGGCGGCAACGACGCAGCCCCCGGCGATGAGCATGGCCGCGTTGAGCACGATGCCGAGATCGGCCAGTTCCCTGCCCAGGCGCGGCCGACCAGAACCTGCGACGGTGACGAGCTGGCCGATGTTGACGATGGCGATGGTCATAATTTGAGTGTCGGAAATCGCGGCTTCAATCGCGAGCCGATTGTGCGCTTACATGGTTCGATCCTTCTTCCGCCTCGACGCGACGATCAACCCAGAGAGCCCGCCAACGACGATGACGAAAAGCATCAAGGTGCGGGTAAGCATACGTTATGCGCCCTCCATGGGAATACGGATGCCTTTGTTGCGGGCGGTCTGGCGGGCGAGGTCGTAGCCCGCATCGGCGTGGCGGGCAACGCCGATGCCGGGATCGTTCGAGAGCACGCGGGCGATACGGCGTGCGGCGAGGTCGGTGCCGTCGGCGACGGTGACCTGGCCGGCGTGGAGCGAGTAACCCATGCCCACGCCGCCGCCGTGATGGAAGCTGACCCAGGTGGCGCCGGAGGCGGTGTTGAGCAGCGCGTTGAGGATGGGCCAGTCCGCAATGGCGTCCGACCCGTCGAGCATCTTTTCAGTTTCGCGATAGGGACTGGCCACGGAGCCTGTGTCGAGGTGGTCGCGGCCGATGGCAATGGGCGCGGAGATTTCGCCTTTGCGCACCAGTTCGTTGATGGCCAGGCCCATCCGGTCGCGCTCGCCGTAGCCAAGCCAGCAGATGCGCGCGGGCAGACCCTGCCAGGCGAAGCGGCCGCGGGCGAGGCGGAGCCAGCGGGTGAGGATTTCGTTTTCCGGAAAGAGCTCGAGCGCGAGCTTGTCGGTGCGGTCGATGTCGCGCGGATCGCCGGAGAGCGCGACCCAGCGGAAGGGCCCCTGGCCGGTGCAGAAGAGCGGGCGAATGTATTCGGGGACGAAGCCGGGGATGAGGAAGGCGTCGGCGCAACCGGCGTCAAAGGCGAAGCGGCGGATATTGTTGCCGTAGTCGAAGGTTACTGCTCCGGCGCGCTGCAGGGCGAGCATGGCGTTGACGTGCACGACCATGGAGGCCGTGGAACGGCGGACGTATTCTTCGGGGTCGCGCTGGCGCAGTTCCGCTGCTTCACTCAAAGAGAATCCCTGGGGCACATAACCGTTGAGCGGATCGTGGGCGCTGGTCTGGTCGGTGACGACATCGATGACGACGCCGCGACGGACGATTTCGGGAACCAGGTCCGCGCAGTTGCCCACGAGGCCGACGGAGAGCGCGCGACCTTCGCGACGTGCGGATTCGCAATGGGCGAGGGCTTCATCGAGGTCTTCAGAGAGAACATCGCAGTAGCGCGTGTCCACGCGGCGCTGGATGCGGGAGCGGTCCACATCAATGGCGAGGACGACGCCGCCGTTGAGCGTGACACTGAGCGGCTGCGCGCCGCCCATGCCGCCCACGCCGCCGGTGAGGACCAGCTTGCCCTGGAGCGATCCGTTGAAATGCCGATCAGCAAGGGCGGCAAAGGTTTGGAAGGTGCCCTGCAAAATTCCTTGAGTGCCAATGTAGATCCAACTGCCGGCGGTCATCTGGCCGTACATGATGAGGCCCTTGCGGTCGAGCTCGTGAAAATGCTCCCAGGTGGCCCATTTGCCCACCAGGTTGGAGTTGGCGATGAGGACGCGCGGGGCCTGGTCATGCGTGGGGAAGACGCCGACGGGCTTACCGGACTGGACAAGGAGAGTTTCCTCGTCGCCCAGTCGCTCCAGCTCGCGAACGATGGCGTGGAAGCACTCCCAGTTGCGCGCGGCCTTGCCAATGCCGCCGTAGACGACGAGGTCAGAGGGGCGCTCGGCGACTTCGGGATCGAGATTGTTCATCAGGCAGCGGAGCGCGGCCTCTTGCTGCCAGCCTTTGCAGCGAAGCTGATTGCCACGTGGGGCGCGAATGGTGGGAGCAGCGGTAGCGGGCATGGAAAGACTCCTGGGTCGGGCTGGTGGGGCCTGGCGGCAATGTCGGCGCACTGCGCGGGCGCGACGAACGGGCTCTACTGAGCATGGTACGCCCGCGAGGGAATCTGGCTGAGACAGAATCGACGGGGAGTGCGGTGATGGAGCGTGGATTCGATGGCAGATGGAGGATTGCATTGCGGAGTCAAAGGCGGAGCGAGAGCGGGACGGCGAAGTCTTGCGGCGGAGCCGCGCGGATGAGTATCCTCACTGCACGATGACGAAGACGCTTGTGGAGTGCGTACCGAACTTCTCAGAGGGCCGCGACAAGGCGAAGGTGGATGCCATTGTCGAGGCGATGAGGCTGCCAGGCGTGTACCTGCTGGACTGCGAGATGGACCCGGACCACAACCGCTCGGTGATTACGCTGGTAGGCGAGCGCGAGGCGATTGAGGAGGCGGCGATTCTCGGCGTGGGCAAGGCGGCGGAGCTGATTGACCTGACGCAGCACACGGGCGCGCATCCGCGGATGGGCGCGGCCGACGTGGTGCCGTTTATTCCGCTATCCGGCGTGACGCTGGAAGACTGCGTGGCCATGGCGCGGCGCGTGGGCGAGCAGATTGCGAAGCGGCACGGGATTCCGGTGTATCTGTACGAGGCAGCTGCGACGCGGCCGGAGCGGCAAGGACTGGAGCAGGTGCGCAAGGGCCAGTTCGAGGGGATTCGCGAGGAGATTGGGACCAACCCGGCGCGGAAGCCCGACTTTGGCGAGGCGAAGGTGCATCCGACGGCGGGCGCAACGGCGGTGGGCGCGCGGAAGTTTCTGATTGCCTACAACGTGTTTTTGAACACGGCCGATGTGGACGTGGCGAAAAAGGTGGCCAAGGCGGTGCGGTTCTCAAGCGGCGGGCTACGTTTCGTGAAGGGCGCGGGATTTCTGGTGCGGGGAATGGCGCAAGTGTCCATGAACCTGACGGATTTTGAGCAGACGCCGATGCATCGCGTCTTCGAAATGGTCAAGAACGAGGCGGCGCGTTACGGGGCTGCGCCGGTTTCGAGTGAGATTGTGGGACTGGTGCCGAAGGCGGCGCTGGAGCAGGTGGCGGAGTGGTTTTTGCAGGTGGAGAACTTTGACTCATCGCTGATTTTGGAGAACCGGCTCGCGGCGGTGATGGGTGGCACGATGGCGGTGGGCGGATTGCGCGCCGGCCCAAGCGCGGGAGTTGCCCCGTTTATCGAGCAACTGGCCGCGCCAACGGCGACTCCGGGCGGAGGCAGCGCGGCGGCAGCGAGCGGAGCGATGGCAGCGGGGCTTGCGGCGATGGTGGCGACGATGTCGCGCGGGAAGAAGGCGTACGCCGAGCACACGGAGGCGCTGAGTACAGCAATTGCGCGGCTGACGGCGCTTCGTGAGGAGCTGAAGGCGGCGATTGACGCGGATGCCGAATCGTACAACGTGGTGATGCAGGCCTATCGCGCGGCGAAGGAAACAAACAACGGCGGCGCGGGAGTGAATGCGGCTCTGCAACAGGCGGCCGCGGCGCCGCTGGGCGTGGCCGAGAAGGCGCATGAGGTGGGGCGCATTGCCGAACATCTGAGGCCGATCACGAATCCGAATATGGCCTCAGACCTGACCACGGCGCGAGCGCTGGCAAGGGCTGCGGTGGAAGGCGCGCTGGCGAATGTGGAGATCAACGTGGGCACGATTGAACCGAAGACGGCCGAGGACGAGGCCTTCGTGACGACGGCGAGGAAGCGGGCTGCGGAGCTGCGCGAACGGTGAGCACTGAGCGTTGCATTTCTCATCGTGGATGCGAAGAGGTATCCTTTCGACGATGAGAATCTCGCTCCCATTGAGGTGCTGAGTGCGAAAGCAAGCGCAGTGCGTGTTTGCAGTCTTTGCAGTTCTGTTGGTAGCCGCAACAATCCAGGCAAGAGGAAGCGAAGCGAGCGGGGGGAAGCCTGCGTTTGTCCGGCTGGATCGCGTGACCGCTTCCCGGGCGCTGCCAAACGGAATTGAGATTCAGTCGGGCGGAGCTGTGATGCAGATTACGGCGCTGCGCGAGGACGTGGTGCGCGTGCGCGTGGGCCCGCGAGGCGCGCTGCCGGAGGATGCGTCGTGGGCGGTGCTGCCGGCATCCAGAACCTCGAGGGTGACGGTAACGCCCGAGGACAGCGCCACAGCCGATGGCTTCAAGACCGCAAAGCTGCATGTGTCTGTCGAGAAAAATCCGTTGGCGCTGACCGTGACCGACAACGAGGGCCATGTGCTGCTGGCGCAGAATCCCGCGCGGCCCATTGAGTATCACGGCGCGGAGTTTCGCGTCTACATGAAGTCGCCGTGGGACGAGCACTACTTTGGGCTGGGCGACAAGCCGGGGCCGCTGGACCGGCGCAATGAGGCGTTCACGGATTGGAATACAGACGCCTTCGGCTGGCAGGAGTCGACCGACCCGATCTACAAGTCAATTCCCTATTTCCTGACCTTTCACGACGGGATTTCGGCGGGAATTTTTCTGGACAACACCTGGCGGGCCAGCTTTGAGTTCAACAAGCTCTATCGGGATGGATACAGCTTTGGATCGGAGGCCGGGCCGCTGGATTTCTATGTACTGTATGGGCCTGAGCCGAAGCAGGTGGTGGAGAGGTGGGCGTGGCTGACGGGCAAAACGCCGATGCCGCCGATGTGGGCTCTGGGCTATCAGCAGTCGCGTTACAGCTACTACCCGGAGAGCGACGTGATGCGGATTGCGCACACCCTGCGCAAGGACCGGATCCCGGCCGACGTGATCTGGCTCGACATCGATTACCAGTACAAGTACAGGCCATTCACGGTGGACCGGAAGCGGTTCCCAACCTTCGAGCAGATGATCAAGAACCTGCGGGCGGACCACTTCAGGACGGTGCTGATCACGGACCTGCACATTGCCGACGTGCCCAACGAGGGCTACAAGCCGTATGACGAGGGAATCGCGGGCGACCACTTTGTGAAGAATCCTGACGGGACGAATTATGTGGGCATTGTGTGGCCCGGCAAGTCAGTGTTTCCGGATTTCACGCAGAAGTCGTCGCGCGACTGGTGGGGGACGCTCTACAAGCAGTTTGTGGACGACGGCGTGGCGGGCTTCTGGAACGACATGAACGAGCCGGCGATCTTTGATGTGCCATCCAAGACGATGCCGGACGATGTGCGGCACAGGATTGAGGAGCCGGGCTTCAAAACGCGGGTGGCCACGCACCTGGAGGTGCACAACATCTTCGGGATGCAGAACAGCCGTGGGACCTTTGAGGGGTTGCTGCGCCTGCGGCCGAACCTGCGGCCGTTTGTGATGACGCGTGCGAGCTACGCGGGCGGGCAGCGGTACGCGGCGACGTGGACCGGAGACAATTCGAGCACCTGGAACCACATGCGGCAGACGATTCCGCAACTGGAAAACCTGGGCCTGAGCGGATTCGCAATGGCGGGCGCGGACGTGGGCGGGTTTGCCGGTTCGCCTCAAGCCGAGCTGCTGACGCGCTGGCTGGAGCTGGGAGCCTTTCAGTCAATCGACCGCGACCATACGGCAATTGGGACCAATGCGCAGGAGCCTTGGGAGAACGGCACGGCGGCGGACGTGGCGCTGCGCCGGAAGTACATCGGAGAGCGCTATTACCTGATGCCGTATCTCTACACCACGGCGAAAACAATGAGCGAGACAGGACTGCCGCTGATGCGGCCGCTGTTCCTCGAGTTTCCGCATGGGGAGAAGGACGGACAGCCGCTGGACCTGGCGGACTCGGGATCGTTCATGCTGGGGCCGGACCTGCTGATTGCCGAGAGCCCGTATCCGGACGAGATGGACGACTACTCCGTAACGCTGCCGCCGGTGGGCTGGTATGACTACTGGAGCGGCGCGCGCGTGGCGGGCAGCACGGGGCGCAAGGAAATTGACAACTCGACGGCGAAGCAGCCGGAAATTCACCTGAAGAATCGTGCGACGGAGCTACCGGTGTTTGTGCGTGCAGGCGCCATTGTGCCGCAACAGCCGCTGGTGCAGAGCACCGATGAGCGGCCGGTGGGATCCCTGACCCTGCAGGTGTATCCGCCGACGGAAAAGGGCGAGGCGTGCGCGGGCAGCGTGTATCTGGATGACGGCGTGAGCTACGACTTCCGCAAGGGAGACTTCCTGCGCATGCGCTTCAGTTGCACAGTGACAGTGAAGGGAGTTGAAGTGACGGTTGAACCGCACAAAGGGAGCTTTGCACCGTGGTGGAAGGAGCTGGCCGTGGAGATCTATGGCGCCACGAAGCCGGCCAAGAGCGCCAGCGTGGCGGCGATGGACGGAATGGGCGCAAAGCCGGTGCCAACGGCGTTCACCGCGGCAAAGCACAGGATTCGCGCAGTGGTTCCGGACGCCGGGCAGGGGCTGCGCGTGAGCTTTGAGTACTGACGTACGAAACGGAGAGGCGCGAAGCACAATAGCACCTCTTCCTTGCTTGCATTGCAGTTTTGCATCAAGGTACCTATGCGCAGGTTGGCGGCGGGGGCGCGGCGCTAACTGATACCCTAAAGGCATGAAATTCGGGGTGCTGGTTTTTCCCGGGTCGAATTGCGACCACGACACCTACAACGTGATTGCTGAGATCGCGCACCAGCCGGTGACCTTCCTGTGGCATGACCAGGAAGACCTGGCCGGCGTGGACGCGGTCCTGGTGCCGGGCGGCTTTGCCTATGGCGATTACCTGCGGACGGGCGCGATTGCGCGGTTCTCGCCTGTGATGCAGTCCGTGAAGCGGTTTGCCGAAGGCGGTGGGCTGGTGCTGGGCATCTGCAACGGGTTTCAGATTCTGACCGAGAGCGGGCTGCTGCCGGGAGCGCTGATGCGCAACGCCGGGCTGAAGTACATCTGTAAACAGGTGCACCTGCGCACGGAGACAACCGACAGCCCGTTTACGAACCAGCTGAAGAAGGGCGAAGTTCTGCAGATTCCGATTGGACACATGGAAGGCAACTACTTTTGCACTCCGGAGGAGTTGCGCAGGCTGGAGACCGAGGACCGGATTGCGTTCCGCTACTCGACCCCCGCGGGCGAGATCACGGCGGAGGCAAATCCGAACGGGTCGCTCGCGAACATTGCGGGCATTTTGAACGAGAAGCGGAACGTGCTCGGCATGATGCCGCATCCGGACCGCTCCAGCGAAGGACTGCTGGGCTCGGCGGACGGGTGGAAGATATTCGCTTCGATGCTGGGGGCTCTTTCTGCGCGGTAGGCGATGATCGATATTCATACGCACCTGATTTACGGGGTGGACGACGGATCGCCGGACCTGGAGACCTCGCTCGATATGGCGCGGATCGCGATGGAAGAGGGCGTGACGCACATGGTGTGCACGCCGCATGCCAGCGAGCGATTTCCCTATCAGGAAGCGGTGAACCGGGAGCGGCTTGCAGAGCTGAAAGAAAAGCTGGCGGGCGAGATCGAGCTGAGCCTGGCTTGCGACTTCCACATGAACGCGGGCAACATTCTGGATGCGCTGGAGCATCCGCTGCGCTATTCGATCGACGGGAAGGGCTACCTGCTGATCGAGTTTCCTGACCCGGTGATTCCGCCCCAACTCAACGAGGCGATGCACCGGCTGCAGCGCGCCGGATACACGCTGATCATCACGCATCCTGAGCGGAACACCACACTGCAGCAGAATCCTGACCGCCTGGGCGAGTGGATGCGGGACGGGTGCCTGGTGCAGGTGACGTCGGCGTCGCTCTACGGGCGGTTCGGCAAGATTGCCGAGGCCTTTGCAAATGCGCTGCTGGACCGCAACTGGATTCATTTCGTGGCCAGTGACGCCCATCATCCGGAGTGGCGGCCGCCGCACCTGAAAAAGGGCCACGAATTCGTGGCGAAGCGCGCAGGAGCGGAGACGGCGGAGCGGCTGTTCACTTCGAATCCTGCGGCGGCGGTGACGGGCGAGAAGCTGCCGGCGCAGCCCGAGCCGGAAGGTTTGTGGGAGCTGGCGCCGCTGGTCTACGACTTCCGGACCAAGGCGCAGAAGTCGACGGAAAAGGCCGCGGACGAGAACAAGCCGGGCTTCTGGAGCCGCCTGTTCAAGGGCTGAAGACGCGGCCGCAATGAGAAACGAATCCTAGAGGCCGAGGCCGCCATCGACGCACAGAATCTGGCCGGTGATGAAGGCCGGACCTGCGGCGAAGAAGAGGACAGCTTCAGCAACTTCTTCCGCGGAGCCGTTGCGGCCGAGCGGCGTCTTGGCGGCAAAGCGCGCGGCGGCAGTGCCGGGATCGTCGTCGAGCTGAATCCAGCCGGGTGCAACGCAGTTGACGGTGACCTGGGGAGCGAAGGCTTTGGCCATGGCCTGGGTGAGCATGTGCAGCGCGGCCTTTGAGGCGCAGTAATGGGCGTGATTGGGCCAGGCGCGCAGGCCACCGAGCGAGCCAAGGTGCACGATGCGGCCGCGGCGCTCGCGGAGATGGGGCAGGGCCTCGCGCGAGACCAGAAACGGGCCGCGGGCGTTGGTTTGGAAGATGGCGTCCCACTGCTCAAGCGACATGGATTCGAGAGATGCCGATTGGAAGACGCCTGCGTTGTTGACGAGCAGGTCGAGATGACCGTGGAAGGCGACCGAGGAAGCGACCGCATGGCGGACGGATTCTTCAGAGCGGACGTCACACGGAATGGTGAAGGCGCGGCGGCCCAGGTCTTCAAGCATGTGAACAGTTTCCGCGGCTTCGGCGGCTGAGGACAGGAAGGTGAGGGTGACGTCCGCGCCAGCACGCGCCAGGGTGAGAGCGATCTGGCGGCCAATGCGGCGAGCGCCGCCGGTGACTAGGGCGGATTTGCCGCTAAGCGTGAGGGTCTCCATAGAAGGGCCGCGCGAGACCGGGCTAATCCTGCTGGGAATTCGGTTTGGGCTGGGCCTGGTCCTCTTTGGCCGATTCGGCGGGCTTGTTCTTCTCGGCCTGCTTGGAGTGGGAGGACTTGGGGGAGTCCGGCTTCGCTGCATTGGAGGCGGAGCCCTTTGTGGTCTCATGAGGCTTTTGCGCGCCGGAGCCCTGACCGTTGATGGCAATGTCGTGGTGCGCGTAGATGGAGTACTGCCCGACGGGGCGGCGCAGCTCGACCTGGATGGCCATGGTGGGCTTGCTGATGGTGTAAACCTGCCCGTAGGTCTGGTAGCCGTGGGCGATGATCTGGAGGGTGACTTTGGATCCGGTGGGAAGGATGTCGATCATGGACTTCCCTTCCTCGTTGGTGTGCAGCTCCATGCCGCCCTTGTCGCCGATGAGGTGCCAGATGACGGAGGCGTTTTCAATCAATTTTCCATCGTCCTTGCGGACGACCTTGACGGTAACCGTGGAGGTGAGCGGCGGCGGCTTGAACTTGCGCCCGCGGTAGCGGCCATCCTGGGCCATCGCGGCGGTGGAGGCAACGAGGGCGGCGAGAGCGGCAAGCACGGCGAAGCGAAACAGTCTACTGCGAACCATGGCACTTATTGTACGCGCCGACGCGCCGGCGGGCGAGCGAAAGCAGGCCGGGGGATCCGGCGGGAAAGCAATTTCCGGGCAGAGAAACGCGCCGGGCGCTCAAGGAACCGGGTAAACTAACAGTGAGGTCGGATATGCCGGAGATACAGCGCAGAAAGACGGTTACGGCCCGCATCGGGCAGGTTCGCGCAGGCGGGGAGGTTCCGGTCGTCGTGCAGTCGATGACGAACACGGACACAGCGGACATTGCCGGGACGATTGAGCAGGTCGAGGCCCTGGCCCTGGCGGGTTCAGAGATTGTTCGCGTGACGGTGAACAACGAGGAGGCCGCGGCGGCGGTGCCGCACATTGTGGAGGGGCTGGAAAAGCGCGGCATCCAGGTGCCGATTGTGGGCGACTTCCACTACAACGGGCATCTGCTGCTGAAGAAGTATCCGGCCGCGGCGCGGGCGCTGGCCAAGTACCGCATTAATCCGGGCAATGTGTCGATTGGGCGCAAGGACGACGACAACTTTCGCACCATGGTGGAGTGCGCGGTGGAGAACCAGAAGCCGGTGCGAATCGGCGTGAACTGGGGATCGCTGGACCAGGCGCTGCTGACGCGGATGATGGACGAGAACAGCAAGCTGGCTGAGCCGCTGGCGGCGCGCGAGGTGATGATGGAGGCGATGGTGGTGAGCGCGCTGGAGAGCGCGAAGGCCGCCGAGCACTACGGGCTGGGGCACGACATGATCATTCTGTCGGCCAAGGTGAGCGGCGTGCGCGACCTGATTGACGTGTACACGAATCTGGCGGCGCGGTGCGATTATCCGCTGCACCTGGGGCTGACGGAAGCCGGGATGGGCGCGAAGGGATTGATTGCCTCGTCGGCTGCACTCGCGCCCCTGCTGCTGGCTGGGATTGGCGACACGATTCGCGTGAGCCTGACGCCGAAGCCGGGTGGCGACCGCACGGAAGAGGTCCACGCGGCGCAGCAGATTCTGCAGTCGCTGGGGATTCGCAGCTTTATGCCGCAGGTGACTAGCTGCCCGGGCTGCGGGCGGACGACAAGCACCTACTTTCAGGAGCTGGCCGAGCAGATTCAGAGCTACCTGCGCACGTCCATGCCGGAGTGGCGGAAGAAATATCCGGGCGTGGAAGGGCTGAAGCTGGCGGTGATGGGCTGCGTGGTGAACGGGCCGGGCGAATCGAAACACGCCAACCTCGGCATCAGTTTGCCGGGGACCTTCGAGGAGCCGAAAGCGCCGGTGTATGTGGACGGAAAGCTCTACACGACACTGCGCGGCGACACGATTGTGGCCGAGTTCAAGCTGATTCTGGACAACTACGTGGAGAGCCACTACGGCAGCCAGGCGAAGAGCCGTGAGCTGGTGGGCGCGTAAACGAAACACCGCGGAACCGACCTTCAAGCGAGGAGCAGAGATGAGGGCTTTTCCTTTGCGCCTTCTGGGCCTGCTGGGACTTTGCGCGGCGATGCTGCCTGCGGGAAAAGCATGGGCCGGGCCGCCGTTCCAGACCGACGATCCGGAGCCGGTGGACCTGCGGCACTATGAGTTTTACCAGTTCGGCAGCGTGGACGGAACGCCGGTGGAGACGGATACGGCAGGACCCGCGCTCGAATTCAACTGGGGCGCAGCGCCGAATCTGCAACTGCACGTGATTCTGCCATGGGGCGAAGCGATGCCGAGCAACAGCGCGGTGTATGCGCCAAACGGCCAGGGACCAAGCGCCTTCGGGCTGACGGACATGGAGATGGGCGCGAAGTATCGCTTTGTGCAGGAGACCAAACACAGGCCGCAAATTGGAACCTTCACCATGGTGGAAGCGCCGACGGGGAACGCGGACCGCGGGCTGGGCGTGGGCAAGGTGTGGTACAAGGTGCCGATCTGGGTGCAGAAAAGCTGGGGGCCCTGGACGAGCTACGGCGGAGGCGGCTACCAGATTGTTCCGCAGACGGGATACCGGAATTTCTGGTTCGGCGGATGGCTGCTGCAGCGGGATTTCGGTAAGAAGTGGACGCTGGGAGCCGAGGAGTATTCGCACCAGCGCGAAGGCGACGGGACGGCGCAGACTGAGGCCTCCAGCATGATTGACCTGGGCGGCTACTACTACATCAAGAATCCGGGATTGCAGGTGCTGTTTGCCTATGGACACTCGATCTTCGGGCAGACGGAGAACTACGCGTATCTGGGCCTCTATGAGACGTGGGGCTCGAAGCCGGGCAAGGGGCTGAACGGCTTCTTCGCACGGCATTTCTAGCGACAACCAAAACAATGAAGAGCGGACGCGGCGGTTCCCTTCCCGCGCACATTCAGACGACCATTCATGCAGACCGTTTCCAGAAGCCACGGCCGGCGCTGCGACGGAGTTCGGCGAGCGGGTAGAAGGTGCCGCGCCAGCGGATGCCGCCGCGGCCAACAGCCAGGACCATGGAACGCACGAACGCGTAAAGCATGACGACGGACATGGGCACAAAGAATATGGCGTACCAGGGCGCGACGCCGGTCATGCGGCGCTGCGCGCGGTAGAGCATCCAGAGGCCGAGCGAAGCAAACAGTGCGGCGGGCAGCGTGGCCACGCCGCCAAAGAGCGCGGCCACAGGCACCAACAGCAGCGCGACGAGGCCAACGCACATCCCCAGATGAAGGCTGACGCGAAAGCGGCTGACGGCGAATCCGTTTTTCTCAACGAGAGGGACGATGGCGAGGGCGCCGTGAAGCCAGCGGATGCGCGCGAGCCCCGGGCCGAGTGCGACGTAAGGGAGAAATCCGGCGCGCTTGAGGGCCCACCCGAGACGGAGGTCGTCGAGCGCCTCAAGGGGAAAGGCTTCAAAGCCGCCGATGCTCTCGTAAGCCGAGCGGCGGACGAGGTTGAAGCCGCCGACGCCGAGAAAGTCACGGGTGCGGGGGTCGGCGACCTTCCACAGGCGCATGCCCCAACTGGCGAAGGCCTGCATGGCGCCGAGCATGGCGCGCTCGGGTATGGTTTTCAGGATGAGCGTGGGAATGAGGATGAGGTGGTCGGCCTGCGCGGCCAGAGCCTGGCGCAGGGCGAGCGAGAGCGTGTGCGGCTCGAAGAGGACGTCCGCGTCCGTGAAGAGAATCCACGGCGCGGCGGCGCGGCTTGCGGCGAGGGCCATGGCGTGAGGTTTGCCGAGCCAGCCGGAAGGAAGCTCGGCGATGGTGACGTGTTCAAGCGTGTGGGAGCCGTGGTTTGCCGCGGCTTCCGCGGCAACGGCGGCGATGCGCGCACCGGTCCGGTCCGTGGAGCGGTCGTCGACGGCCAGGATTTGCAGCCGCAGGCCGGTGGAGGCAAGCAGCGAGTGGAGCGTGGCCTGAATATTCTGCTCCTCATTGCAGGCGGGGACGATGACGGTCAGGTGCGGGCCTTGGGCAGGCGGAAGCGCCGGAAGATTTTCAGCGACGGGTGCGGTGAGATCGGGCAGTGTGGGCATGCCGCGCAGAGCGCTGATGCCCTGAGCGAGCCAGCCGAGAGCGATGGCCCACGAGAGCAGTACAAACAGCGCAAACCATGGGTGAGCCAGCAAACGGGTTGTGCCCATGGATTCAGTATCACCGACGCGGACGCGTGGATATTGGTTTTGTCAACGTGCGGATTCGGGCGCGGGGATGGGGATTTCCTCCAGTGGCGGGGCGACGCGCGCGCCGGCGAGAAGAATGACGCAGGAGACGACAAGAGCGAGCAAGGTTGCGCCCAGGCCGACGCGAAGGCTGCCGGTGCGGTCGCTGATGGCGCCGATGATGGTGGGCGAGAAGCTGTCTCCGAAGGCGTGAATGATGAAGAGGTTCACCGAAATGGCCGAGGCGCGGATGGGCGCGGAGACGGAGTTGACGATGGCTGTGTTGAGCGGACCGGTGTTGAGGAAGAGGAAGAACTCGGCGGCAAGGAGCGAAGGCACGGCCCAGGTGGAGGGTCCGAAGAAGACGAGCACGCCGCAGGGGAGGGTGAGCGCGACGCTCCAGAAGGAGAGCAGATAAAGCGCGCGGTGGTTGGTGCGGAGCCAGCGCTGGGCGATCCAGCCGCCCACAGCGGTGCCGGCGATGCCGTCAACCACAGTGATTGCGCCCACCACCTCGCTGGATCGGCCGACAGAAAGACCGGCGACGCGGTGAAGGAAGGTGGGTACCCAGGCGGAGATGCCGCCCATGGCGAAGGTGAGCGCGGCGAGGCCGAAGGTGGCGGTGAGGAATGCGGAGTTGGTGAACAGGCCCGTGAAGGTGGCGCGGGAACGGGTTTGGCGGAGACGGTCGCTGGCGCCGCGGACAGGCTCGCGGCCGATCCAGAAGTAGAGCGCGGCGATGGCGAGGCCGGGAATTGCGCAGAGGAAGAAAGGCATACGCCAACCGAAATGGGAGCCCAGCTCGCCGCCGGCCAGATAGCCAAGGGCCGCGCCGACGGGGATGGCGAGATAGAAGATGGAGAGGATGCGGTTGCGGTCGCGCTCGGGATAGAAGTCGGCGAGGACGGCGGGAGCGAAAATGCCAAAGGTAGCCTCGCCCACGCCGACCAGCGCGTGGCGGAGAAAGAGCGTCCAATAACTGTGGACCCAGGCTGTGGCGAGTGTGGCAAGGCTCCAGAGGATTGCGCCGCCGAGGATGAGCGGCTTGCGCGGGAAGCGGTCGCCGAGCCAGCCGGTGAGCGGCGCAACGAGCATATAAGTGACGAATAGCGCGGTGGTGAGCAGGCCCATCTGCTGGTCGGTGGCGTGGAATTCGCGCTGGATGAGCGGCTGCGCGCCGGGCAGGATGTAGCGGTCAATGTAATTGAGCAGGTTGAGGCCGAGCAGGAGCAGAAAGGTTCCGAGAGCCGGAACGGCGAGGGCGCGTGCGGTCTGCGTGGCCTTTTGCAAGCGAGCTCCGTGCGGGAGAAGATGCGCGAGGACCCACGTCTATCACACCCGGGTCGCGAGGGCCAACGCCGGATCGGGGATTCACGCTCAAGGACGGGACAGGGCTTCAGGCCGGTTAGGCTTCAGGCCGTGGCCAGCGGGCTTCCACGGTGGTGGCGATGCCGCCGCGTGGACGGAACCTGCCGCGCACGACTGCCCAGACGGGGTCGCAGGCCTTCACCACGTCCTCAAGAACTTGATTGACGATGTTCTCCTGAAAAATGCCGAGGTTGCGGTAACAGAAGAGGTACTCCTTGAGCGACTTGAGTTCGAGGCAGCGGTGGCGCGGCATGTAACGGATGCTGAGGACGCCGAAGTCGGGCAGGCCGGTCTTGGGGCAGACGGAGGTCAGTTCGGGATCGTCGATGGTGATTTCGTAGCCCGGGAACTGGTTTTGCCAGGTTTCGATCTGAGGAAAATTGAAATCGAGGCCGGCCTTGGCATGGTCGTCGGTGTAATGAGGTGATTGCGCCATGGATTGATTGTACGAGGCAGGTGCCGGATCGGGCACGGGGCAAAGAAAGCACAGGGAGAGGATTTTCTGCTTCCTCGTGGCGGGTCCGAGAGTCCTATATACTGACTCAGGTTGCGTGCATGACAAGAGAAAGAAAGGGAATAGACCGCCGCTGGCTGTGGGCGGGCTTGGCGATCGTCCTGGTCGCGGTGTTTTACCTGGTGCGGTCGCTCTCCGTGGACCGGCTGCCTGTGCGCGTGGCCACGGTGACGCGTGAAAATCTGGCCAGCACGGTCAGCACCAACGGGCGGGTGGAACCGGAATACAACCACGAGCTTCATAGCCCGATTTCGACGACCGTGAAGGCCGTCTATGTGCAGCCGGGAGACAAGGTTCCGGCGGGCAAGCTGTTGATGGTGCTGGATGATACGGAAGCGCGGGCGCGGCTGGCGGCGGCCGAAAGCGGCGTGAAGACGGCGCAGGCGGGGCTAGAAGCGGTGATGAATAACGGCTCGCGGGAGCAGCAACTGACGTCGAAGGCTGACCGGACGCGGAGCAAACTTGAGCGCGACCAGGCGGCGCAGAACCTGGAAGCTCTGAAGAAGCTGCATGCGACCGGAGCGGCAAGCCCGAGCGAAGTGGCTGCGGCGCAGCAGAGGCTGGACGCCGCGAATGCGAAGCTGGAGACGGCCGACGCGAGCGCACAACAGCGTTTTGGCTCGGCAGATGTGGCCCAAGCGCGAGCCGCCCTAGCCGATGCGGAAGCGAACCTGGCCGCGGCACGCGAAGTCGAGGCACAGACGCGGGTGCGTGCGCCCATCAGCGGCACGGTGTACAGCATGAACGCCGGGCCCACGGAGTATGTGGACCAAGGCAAGCTGCTGCTGGAGGTGGCCGACCTCACGCAGGAGCGCATCAGGGCGTATTTCGACGAGCCCGAGATCGGGTTGCTGGCGGTGGGCCAGCCGATCGCAATCAAGTGGGACGCGCTGCCCGGGCGGGTGTGGCACGGGCACATTGAGCGCGTCCCGGTGACTGTGGTGACGCAGACGACGCGCACGGTGGGCGAAGTGCTGGTGAAGATTAACGATTCAGACAGCGGGCTGCTGCCTGACACAAACGTGACCGTGACGGTGACGACATCAGACGAGCCGGATGCGCTGAGCATTCCGCGGCAGTGCCTGTACTCAGAGAATGGCAAGGCGTATGTCTTCAAGTTGGTGGATGGGGAGTTGAAGCGGACGTGGGTGCAACTTGGCCCTTATAACCTGACGCTGGCGTCGATTCGTTCCGGGCTGAAGGTGGGCGACGTGGTGGCAACGGGAACCAGCTCCGGGCAGCCCCTGCAGGAGGGCGTGCCGATCAAGGTTGTGCAGTGAGCCGGCGGCTGGGAGCGGGGATTCTTGGCGCGGCGCTCGCGCTGGGAATGACCGTGCAGGCCGGGGCCGCCACGCTGGCCGAGGCCAACGCCGCGCTGCAGGCCGGCGAGGCAGACAAGGCGCTGGCGCTTCTCCATTCCCTTCCCGTCACTGCCCAAGCGCATAACCTGCGCTGCCGCGTACTGTACACGCTGGAGAAATGGAATGCCGCCGTGGACGAATGCCAGAAGGCAGTGGCAATGGAGGCGGACAATTCGGAATATCACATGTGGCTGGGTCGCGCGCTGGGCGAGAAGGCCGACCGCGCATCTTTCCTCAGCGCGTTTTCGCTGGGCAAGAAGGTGCATGCGGAGTTTGAGCTGGCTGTGAAGCTGGATTCCAGGAATGCCTCGGCATTGGCAGACCTGGGCGAGTTCGATTACAGCGCGCCAGGGATTGTGGGTGGCGGCATGGATAAAGCGCAGCAGGTGGCCGAGCAACTAGACCATGTCGATCCGGTGCGCGCAGCGGAGCTGCGGGGCCACATTGCCGAGACGGAGAAGGACTACCCCACATCGGAGCGGTACCTGAAAGAGGCGATCGCTGCAAGCCCGCAGCCGGCCTTCCAGTGGATGGCGCTGGGGAGCTATTACCGGCGGCGGAAGGACTGGGACCAGATGCAGACGGCGGTCGAGAACGGATATCGGGCGGCGGAGCACGAACGGCGAACCGGAGTGGCGCTGTACAACGGGGCGTCGATCCTGATTCAGACAGGCAGGGATTTTGACCTGGCGAAAAAAATGCTCCAGCAGTACTTGAATGGTACGTCGCAAACTGAAGAAGGACCAGCATTTGTGGCACATGTTCGCCTGGCCAAACTGGACGCGGCCCTGGGTGACAAGTCGGCTGCATGGCACGAGAAGGCAGCGGCGCTGGCGCTGGCGCGTGAATACAAGCCGGCCGAGGAATTGAAGTTTTGAGCGGGTGCGAAACATTGAAGCGGACCGGCAGGATGAAGCGATGGGGCTGGAGTGCGCTGGCCTGCACCGCAGTGTGCGCGCTCCCGCTCGCCGCTCAAGCGCAGATCTCGCTGATGACCGTGGTGGACCTGGCGCAGCGGAACAGCACGAGAGTGCGCGAGGCGGCGGCCGATGCGCGGAGGGCGAACGCGACGCTCTCCGAAACCCGGGACGCGGTGATTCCTGCTGTGACCTTCAGCACGGGGCTGCCAACCTTTCCCGAGGTGGGATTCACGGGCTCGCCGCCCTCCATCTGGACAGCGACGGTACAGTCGCTGATCTTCAGCATTCCGCAGAAGCGCTACGTAGGCGCGGCGCACGCAGGAGTGCGGGCGGCAATCGCAAACCTGAAGGATGCGCGCGAGCGCGTGGCACTGGACGCCTCTGTGGATTACCTCGAGCTGAAAACGGTCAGTCAGGAACTGGCAGCGGCGCATGAGCAGGAAGGATATGCCGGGAGGCTGGTCTCAATTGAAGAGCAGCGGGCCGAGGCGGGCGTGGACCCGTTGAGCGCGCTGCTGGAAGCGCGGCTGACCGCGGCGCAGATCCGGCTGGCGCGCATCCGGCTGGAGGCGCGGGCTGGCACACTGCAGGCGCAGCTTGGGGCGCTCACCGGTCTGCCGGCGAAGACAATTCAGCCCGAGCCGAAGAGCATTCCGGAGATTCCGCGGCTGAATGGCCAGGTGCGGCCGACGGAGCTTGAGGGCGTGCAGGCGGCGAAGCTGACTGCGCAGTCAAAATTCCTGATAGCCAAGGGCGACAAGGAGGCCAATTTCCTGCCGCAGCTGAGCTTCTTCGCGCAATATAACCGCAACACGACCCTGCTGAACGACGTGAATAGCTTCTTTGCGCGGCCGCTGCCGGCGAACAATTTCAGCTCGGGGATTGCGATCCAGGTGCCGCTGTTTGATTTGGGGCATCGGGCCAAGGCGCGGGAAAGCGCCGCCGAAGCCCTGCGGGCCCGCGTGGAGGCCGAGGACGCCGAGCAGAAGAATGACGTGGCAATTGCCCAACTGAACGGCACACTGCGCGAACTGGACGCAATGGCGGAGGTGGCCAGCCTGAAGCAGCAGATTGCAGCCGACCAACTTAAGACTGTGCGGACGCAGTTGCAATACGGCAATGGCGCAGGCAGCGGGCCGGGTGCATCGGCCCAGGTGGCCCCCAAGGCCGCGGAATTGGCGGAAATTGACGCGAGCCAGAAGCTGCAGGATGCGCTGGACGCCGGTTTTCAACTGGCCAAGGCGCGACTCAACCTGTTGGAGGCATTGGGCCACATGCAGGACTGGCTTAACGAGTTGCACGGAAAGTAGCCCGGCTTGCATTTTCTGTGGTTTATATGCCGCCCGATGGTAAAATTGAAGCAATGTCAATGCCACTGAAGACGCTGTTTCTGAACCCACCGTCATTTGAAAATTTTGACGGCGGAGCAAGCTCGCGCTGGCCGGCGACGCGCGAGATTGAATCGTACTGGTACCCGGTCTGGCTGACGTATCCGGCGGGTCTGCTGGAGGGCTCGCGGCTGCTGGACGCGCCGCCGCACCACGTGACCGCGCCGGAAACGATCAAGATCAGCAAGGAGTTCGAGTTCCTGGTCCTGTTCACCTCAACCGTGGGCTGGGAAGGCGACCAGCGGCTGGCCGAGGCAATCAAGGCGGCAAACCCGTCGATCCGGATTGCGTTTGTGGGACCGCCGGTGACCACCTCGCCGGACAAGGCGCTGAACGAGTGCTCGGCGCTGGACTTCATCTGTCGGCGCGAGTTTGACTACTCGGTTGTGGAGTTTGCGCAGGGCAAGCCGCTCAACGAGATTCTGGGCATCAGTTACAAGAAGGACGGCAAGGTGCTGCACAACGCGGACCGTCCGCAGGTGGAAGACCTGGACGCGATGCCGTGGGCCACGAAGATTTACAAGCGCGACATGGACGTGACGCGCTACAACGTGCCGTTTCTGCTGCATCCTTACATCGCACTTTATTCCACGCGGGGCTGCCCGGCGCAGTGCACCTTCTGCCTGTGGCCGCAGACGTTGAGCGGGCACGCGTGGCGCAAGCGCTCGACCGATGACGTGGCCGCGGAGCTGGCGTGGGCGAAGGAAAACTTCCCTGAGGTGAAGGAGTTCTTCTTCGACGACGATACGTTCAACATCCAGAAGGTGCGGACGATCGAACTGTGCGAGAAGCTGAAACCGCTGGGCCTGACGTGGAGCTGCACCTCGCGCGTGACGACCGACCGCGAGACGCTGAAGGCGATGAAGGACTCGGGCTGCAGGCTGCTGATTGTGGGCTTTGAATCTGGCGATCCGCAGATTCTGAAGAACATCAAGAAGGGCGCGACTGTGGAGCGCGCGCGGACCTTCGCGAAGGACTGCCGCGACCTTGGACTGACGATCCACGGCGATTTTATCCTGGGACTTCCCGGCGAAACAAAGGAATCGATCCGCAACACGATCAACTTTGCCAAGTCTCTGGACGTGGAAACGATCCAGGTTTCGATTGCGCACGCGTATCCAGGAACGGAGTTCTACGAGTTCGCCAAGGCCAACGGCTTCATCACCAACGAGAAGATGGAAGACGGCGGCGGCCACCAAATGGCGCACATCGAGTACCCCGGCCTGCCCGTCGACTACGTGATGGAAATGGTGCACCGCTTCTACGACGAGTACTACTTCCGGCCGAAGGCGGCCTTCCGCGTGATTTGGAAAGCGGTTGTGAATCGCGATGTGCCACGCCTTTATGTCGAAGCCAAAGCGTTTATGAAGCTGCGCGCACAGCGCAACAAGATGGTGAAGGCGGCGCGCAGCCGTCAGGCCGATCCGCAAACCCCTGTGGGCGCCGACGCCTGACGAGAAACTGGAAACCTGCTGAGGGGCGGCGCGGTGCGTCCGCCCTTCTTTCTTTTTCGTCCTAAAGAAGGAAACCCTCGAAACGGATGGCGCACCATCGACTTTCGCCGCGGCAGTACCTGATTCTGGGACTGGTGGCCCTTTGCGCGCCGCTGGGAGACACGTGCCTTTCGCGCGGGATGACGAGCCTGCCGCACCTTACGCTGGCCCATCCAGCCTCGCTGCTGGCGGCGGTGTTCACGCCGTGGATCGCAGTCGGCATCGTGCTGCTCATCGGATTCTTTGCAAGCTACCTCACGGCGCTTTCGTGGGCCGACCTGACGTTCGTTCTGCCGGCGACGGCCTTTGGCAACGTGATTGTGGCGCTGCTGGCGCGCTTCTGGCTGCATGAGCCTATCTCGGTGCAAAGGTGGATTGGGATCGCGCTCATAACTGTGGGTGTGAGCTTTGTCGCGCAGGGCCCGTCGCTGACGGAGCGGCCGGCGCAGGAGCCCACACGCGCAGACGAGACTGCGCGATGACGCTTCCCTTCTCCCCTGCGGGCACGAATGCCTGGGCCGCCGCGGGCATGATCGCCGCGATCGTGCTGGCCTCAACAACAGGCGAGGTGCTGACGGCTGGGGCGATGCAGTCGATCGGCGACCTGGACGAGATTCGCGCGCGAGCTGGCCTTGCGAGCGCCATTCGCGCGGTGATCAGCTCGTCCAAGTTTTTGGGCGGCGTGTTCTTTCTGGCATTGGCGTTTTTTGCGTTGCTGTTCGCGCTGAATCATCTGGCGCTGAGCCTTGTGGCTCCTGCGTCGGCGTCACTGACGCTAGTGACGAACGCGATTGCCGCAAAGATTTTCCTGAAGGAAAACGTGGACCACCGGCGCTGGACGGCGGCGGTGCTCGTGTGCATGGGCGTTTACTTTCTTGCGCACTGAGGAGCCGCAACGCCGGTGTATGGCTCAACCCCGCGGCGCAAGCCGCATGAGGCCGCGCGGTTCCAGGTCCGGCTCGAGAAAACTTCGCGGCTGGCCTATGGATTTGCTCAGCGCTTCGGCGGCGAGATGGCCGGAGCGCGCGGCGCTTTCCATGGTGGAGGGCCAGCCGGTGGCGGTCCAGTCGCCCGCGAGGAAGCAGTTGGGCCAGGGTGACGCGCTGACGGGCCGCCAGTCGTCCACGCCAGGGGGCACGCCGAAGGTGGCGCGGACTTCCTTAATGAGTGCGGCTTTCACGAGCCGGGCCGATGCAACGGCTGGAAAGAACTCCGCGAGATCACTCACAGCAAGCGCGATGGCCTCCTTGCGTTCAAGCGCGGCGAAGGAACGCGAGGCACTGACGACGAGTTCGACATAGCTCCCCGTTTCCTTTCGCCACGGTTGCAGGCGGCTCTTGTTGTACATCCAGTGGAGTTCGCGGTCGAGCAGAACCGCATGGTCGAGCGGAGTGATTTCCCTATCGAACCAGAGATGCACGCTGCAGATGGGCCAGTGTTCGAGGCGCGCGATGTGGCCCATCAGCACTTCCGACTCCATGCTGCGCGGCATCTGCGCGGCGAGCTTTGCTGCGGATTCAAAGGGCAGCGCGAGGACCAGATAGTCAGAGACAAGCGGGCCGGAGCGCGCGGCGAGCGTCCACTGCGAGGTTTCGGCGTCGAATGCCGCGGACTCTACATTGGCGTTGAACAGGACGCGCGCGCCGCGCTGCTCAAGAAATTGCTGCGCGCCGGAGTAGAGCTCGCTCAGTGGCACGGTGCTCATGCCCATGCTGCCTGCCTCGGCTGAGTTGAGAAAGAGCTCGCGAATGACTTTGGCTGCGTATGGCAGAGCAATGACGTCAAGGTCCGCGTTGAGGGCGCTGGCGATAACGAGACGCCAGAAACGCTCGATCGCGCGCGCGGTTTGCCCGTGGCGGCGCAGCCATGTGCCAAGGCTTTCGCTGGAATCGTGCGACACGGGCGCAAGAAGCAACGTGAAAGCGCGAATGAGAGCAACCTTGTCCGCCAGGGAGAACGCATGCGTGGAGAGAAGCCTCGGGAGACCATGCAGCGGCGCAGGAAGGCGCGAGGGGCCGAGAAGCGAGCGGCGGCCGCCGGGCTCGATCATCGTCATCTCGCGGGTCCAATGAATTTTTTCCGCCACGCCGATGCGGCGATAGAAGCCGAGAAGATTGGTGCAGCAGCCGAAGAGAACGTGCTGGCAGTTGTCAATGACTTCATCGACGCCGGGATGGAGATAAGACGAAGCGCGACCACCAAGATAGCCGCGGCGTTCGACGAGCTGGACACGGAAGCCCGATTGAGCCAGGGCGCAGGCGGCGCTGAGGCCGGCAACGCCGCCGCCGACGACGCTGACGGAGATTTGGCCGGGTTGGCGCGAGTCGTTCAAAAGGTCGCCCCTGCGGTTGCGGTCAGCCGGTAATGCGAGCCCAGGCCATGCGCACGAGGCCAACCGAAAGAATAGCGAGCTTGTGCGCGGTGGGCACCCTGGCGCGGCGTGTGAAGACATCATAACGGGCCCGCTGCATGCGGCGCAGGAGCGTGCTGTAAATCGAAACAAGCACCCAAAGCGCGGGGCGGCTTTCGCGCGCGATGAGCGGCAACAGCGCATCTGCGGACTGATAGTAGCGGTCGGCGCGCGCGGCGACTTCGGCAAAGAGTGCGCGCTCAGAGGTGGTGGGTGCGGCGCTGGGCGAGCGATGAAGCAGGGCTTCCAACGAGACGTTGTGCGCGGCAAGGTCTTCGAGCGGAAGATAGACGCGATTGCGCGCTGCGTCTTCGGCGACATCGCGAAGAATGTTGGTGAGCTGAAAGGCGATGCCGGTTTCCTCAGCGAGCTTTTCGGCGGCCGGATCGGAATAGCCAAAGATGCGGATGCAGACGAGACCGACGACGGAAGCAACGAGGTAGCAGTAGCGGTAAAGATCGTCGAAGGTGGCGTAGGTATCAGGCGTGTCGGACGATGCGCGGTCCAGGTCCATGGTGGTGCCGGCGACAAGCTCTTCAAGCAGGCTTAGGGGAATGGCGAAGCGGGCCACGGCGTCGCGCAGGGCGAAAAAGACGGGGTCCGCGGTCGCATTTCCCTGCGCAGCGTGGCGCCAGGCGGCGCGCCAGGCGGCGAGTTGGCGGTGGCGCTCTTCGCGCGATAGGGATTCATCATCAGAAAGGTCGTCGGCCTTGCGCATGAAGGCGTAGACGGCGCAGATGGCGTTCTTCCGTGCGGGCGGGAGCGCCACAAAGGCGAAGTAAAAGTTCTTCGCCTGCCGGCGGGCGATGGCGCGGCATTCGGCGTAGGCTGCCTCCAATGTGAGCGCTTCGGTCAAGCCGCCTTCCCTGTAACCCGCGCACCGAGACGAAAGAACGGCAGGAGCTTTCCGCTGACGGCGCGAAAAACAAGCCCGAACCTGGTGCGGCGAGAGATGGCAGGTCGGGCGCTGAGCACGTCGAAGTCGCGGCGCTCGATGGCTCGGAGGATCTCGAGGCCGCCGCGGCTGAAGAGATCAAGGTCGAGTGCGAGGTCGCGGCCGACCATGCCGATGAGCGGAAGTCCTTGCCGGAAGAGGCTGCGGGCGAAGTCAACTTCGTAGCGGAGCAGTGCCCGGAAGGCAGGTGTGGCGGCACCGGAGGCAATGTCAGCCTCGGTGACGCCGAAGCGCTGCATGTCGTCCTGGGAAAGATAAATGCGGTCTTTCGCGAAGTCGATGCGCACATCCTGCCAAAAGTTGGCGAGCTGGAGCGCGGAACATGTCGCGTCCGAAAGGCGGAAGCGCTCTTCGTCCGCGTAGCCGCAGGCGTAAAGCACGAGCCGGCCGACGGGATTGGCGGAGTAGCGGCAATAGTCGAGGAGCTGGTCCATCGACTGATAGCGCGTGACGGTCTGATCCTGGCGGAATGCGACGAGGAGATCGGCGAAGGGCTGCTTGGGAATGGCGCAGGCGCGGATGGTTTCCGCGAGCGTGACGAAGACGGGGTGACGCGCGCGGCCGTCGTAACATGCATCGAGCTCGCGGCCCCACATGTCCAGCAGCGCAAGTGACTGTGCGGTGTCACCGACTTCATCGCCGAGATCGTCGGAGACGCGGCAGTAGGCGTAGATGGCGTGGAAATGAGGGCGCAGCGCGCGGGGCACGAACCATGAGGCAACGTGGAAGTTTTCGTAGTGGGACTTGGCGAGTTGCCTGCACCAGGCGCGGGCTTCTTCGAGCGAGGGTGGTACCGTGGGCATGCGATAGGACGCAGGCAGCGCGGCCCAGCCTTGCTGGAGAAGCGCGTCCTGGTCGGAATGCAGGGTTGCCGTGGTCACTGTGCCGCCCTCACGGAAGGATTGCCGTTTTAATTTCGGTGCTGCGCTTCATCAGCCGCTCGAAGACGCGGTTAAGCTCGTAGAGATGGGCGTGGCCGGTGATGAAGGCCGAGGCCTGGAAGCGACCGCCGGCAATGAGGTCAAGCGACTTGCGGCAGATTTCGGGCGTGTGATGGAAGGTGGCGCGGAGAGTGATGTCGCTATAGTGGATGCGATTTGTGTCGAGCGTGACGTGGGTGCCGACGGCGCAGCCGCCGAAGAAGTTGACGGTGCCGCCCTTGCGCACCATTTCAACGGCTTCCTCCCAGGCTTCCGGCGCTCCTACGGCCTCAATGGCGATGTCCACGCCGCGGCCTCCGGGCGTGAGAGCGCGGGTTTCACGGATGGCTTTGCGGATGGTGGAGGCCTGGACGACGTGGGCCGCGCCGAGCTGGCGGGCGGCTTCCACCTGGCCGTCATGTTTGACGACGGCGATGGTTTGGCAGCCGGAGAGAGCGGCGACGTGGAGCACCATGAGGCCCAGCGGCCCGCCCCCGATGACGGCAACAATGTCGCCGGGGCGCGGGTGTGAGTCCTCAAAACCGTGGACGGCGCAGGCCAGCGGCTCAGTGAGCGCGGCGTGCTCCAGCGGAACATGGTCGGGGATGTGGAGGGTATTTTTGGCGACTATGCGAACGGGAATGCGGATGAACTCTGCGTACGCGCCGTTGTTGAAGAGCAGGTCGTCGCAGAGGTTCTCCTGGCCGCGCGCGCAGAAGAAGCACTGGCCGCAGGGAGCGGAGTTGAGGGCCACAACGCGGTCGCCGGCGGCGAAGCCGGTGACGCCCTCGCCGGTTTCGTGAACCGTCCCGGCCAGCTCATGGCCGAAGAGCGCGGGGGGAACAATCATGCGAGCGTGGTAGCCACGGCGAAAGACTTTGAGGTCCGTCCCGCAAGTGAGCGCTGCCCCTACGCGAAGAATCAACTCTCCCGGCCCGGCTTGCGGAACCGGTACGCTCTCAATGCGGATGTCTTCCCGTCCGTGAAGGACTGCGGCCCTCATGGTTGTCGCCATCAGGTGCCTCCTACTCTGCTCCTGCTCCCGGTACCGGCTCAATCATAATCTTCATGGAGTCGGCCTTTGGGTGGGAAGCTACCTCGATGGCATCCACGGCGTCCTCAATGTGGAAGCGATGCGAGATCAACTGCGTCAAATCGAATCCGTTGCGATAGCCGTCAAAGACGAGGCTTGTGACCTCAGCGAGGATTGGAAATGAAGACGAATAGGAGCCGAGGAGGGTCTTCTCGTCCATGCAGACTGCGGCGGGATCAATGGTGGCCTCAGTGTGCTGGGTCTGGGCGAAGAGCATGACTTTGCCGCCCGGGCGCGCCGCGTCCATGGCCGTTCGGATAAGCGCGGTTCCGGCGACGGCGAGAATTACAGCATCGGCTCCGCGGCCATCGGTCTCCTGCAGCACGCGCTCAATCACGTTTTCGGTTCCTGCGTGGATTGGATGCTGGAGACCGAATTTGGCTGCAATGGCGTGGCGCTCGGGATAAAGGTCAGAGGTGAGGACGTGACCGGCGCTGCGGCTGGCGAGCACGGCGTGCATGAGGCCGATGGGGCCCTGGCCGATGATAAGCACGGTGTCGTCGGGTTCGAGATTGAGCAGCTTGACGCCCTTGAGCACGGTGTTGACGGGCTCTACGAAGGCGGCCTGCTCAAAGGGCACATCATCAGGGATGCGCACAACACCGCCGTTGGAGACCACGAAATCCATCACGCGGATGTACTCGGCAAAGCCGCCGCCGGAGGGCTCAAAGCCCGCGGTAACGCCAGTCTTCTTATAGAGCGGGCACTGCGCCGGGGTTCCCTTGCGGCAGTAGTAGCACTGGCCGCAGGGCACATGGTGAAAGGTCATCACGCGGTCGCCCTCGCGATAGCCGGCGACGCCGGAGCCGACGGCGACGATGGTTCCCGCCATCTCATGCCCGAAGATGCGGGGCGCGGAGTGCGAGCCACTATGGATCTTTTTCAGGTCAGTGCCGCAAACGCCGCAGGTGGCCACCTTTACAAGCAGTTCGCCGGGGCCGATGCGCGGCACGGGCACGGTTTCTACGCGCATGTCATTCACGCCCTGATAGACGACGGCGCGCATGGTGGACGGAAGACGGGTTTCCTGCAGTCTTTCAGCGTTTTGGGTCTGGATTGCCATTCGTGTTTCCGGATGGACCTCGCTCGTCGAGAAAGTGGAGGAACGACTCCGCAATGTTTTGGGAAGCCCTCTTACTATTTTCGCGCATTTGCGCGAGGCCAGGCCATAGCCAAGGGCGAAGAAGCGCAAAAAGCGTAAACCGTGCGGTGAGAAACCGGCCGTCAGAGGCCAGGAATGGATTAAAGTCTGGAAGGCGGTCCGCAAAACCGTCGCTGACCCCCTTGAAGGCATAAAACGGAATGCCGCGCATGGCGGCGAGGCGGGCAAGGGCGGCGGCTTCCATGTCCACAAGGGCGGCGTTGTAAGCCGAGGCGAGACGGCGCTTTTCAGCGGCATCGGCCACGCGGAGACAGGTAACGAGCCAGTGCCGGCCCGCGCCGGCGTCACAGTGAAAGCGCTCGCCGGTGCGTACGTCTATGACTCCGGCGACGTTGTGGGCGCTGCCGGGTTCGAGATCGGTTCGCAGCGCACCCGCCCAGCCGAGAGAGAAGACCAGATCGATGGGTCCGCCGTCCTCGAGCCCGGCAAAGGCGCGGGTTGCGGCGGCCTGGCCGGCTCCGGCGCAGGCGGCGATCCACTCCTCTTGCTCCGTGCGCTGGGCCCAGAAGTGAATTCCGTCTCGCGTGCTGTGGGGCCATCCGCGCACCAGCGGCTTTAGTTCGGCGGGCATGGCGGCGATGAGGGCGACACGGGTCATGATTGGACCTGGGCATTCGCCTGCGGGGCGTAGCCGTTGGCGCGGAACCACTCGATTGCTGCTCTCATGGCGGGGTAGACGGGGACAACGCGGAAACCGAGCTCCTGCTGTGCGCGAGCGCTGGAGGCAAACATCTTCTTGCGGCCCATACGCACCTCTTCAAGGGTGGCACGGGGTTCGCGGCCACGGATGCGGCCGGTGATGAGCTCCTCAAAGAATGCGTAAGCGGCGGCGACGGCGAAGGGGATACGGACCGTGGGGGACGGAATGCCGGTGACGGCCGACATTTTGTCGAGGATCTGCTTGAGAGTGAGATTTTCGCCGCCCAGGATGTAGCGGCGGCCGGGCTGGCCGAGAGTAAGCGCGGAAACGTGGGCGCGGGCGACCTCAGCGACATCGACAAGGTTGAGCCCGGTGTCCATGTAAGCCGGAAATTTGCCGTTGAGAAAGTCGACGAAGATGCGGCCCGTGGGCGTGGGCTTGCGGTCGTTCGGGCCGATGGGCGTGGTGGGGTTGAGAATCAGGACCTGCTGGCCGTCCTGGGCGGCGGCAATGGCCTCGCGCTCGGCCATGAACTTGGAGCGCTTGTAGTGGCCGACCATGTCGGCGAGCGAAACGGGCGTCTCTTCGTTGATGACGATGCCGTCCGTGCGGAAGTGCATGGTGGCGACCGAGGAGGTGTACACAACGCGGGGAACGTGAGCCTCGCGGGCGAGACGAAGCAGCTCACGCGTGCCGTGAACGTTGGCCTGATACATGGCTTCGGGGTCGCGAATCCACAGGCGATAGTCTGCTGCGACGTGGACCAGGGCGTCGCAGCCCTCGAGCGCGGGCGCAAAGGACTCTGGACGGGTCAGGTCGCCGACCTCCGTGTCGCCGGGAATGCCTTCAAGGTTGGCGAGATTGGAGCTTTTGCGCACCAGCATACACAACTGCGCGCCCTCGGCGGCCAGCGCTTTGGCCACGTGGTGACCGACGAAGCCGGTGGCGCCAGTGAGGAAGACTCGCATACGAACTCGCTCAGTAAAGAATCATTTTAGCCCGCGAAGGGAAACAGCGAATGCGATTCGAGCGGGACAGTTGCGGGCCGGGCAAAAAGGAAGTGCTCTTCCCGCGCCGTTGATGGCGCACTTCAGCGTTTGGGACGCGCGTTTTCGCTGGATTCAGGCTTGTCGAGGACCCACCGGGCCCAGCTTTGGGGAATGAAGCCAAGCTGGCCGAAGGGCATGCGGCGGCGCTTGAGGGAGTAAAGAAACCAGATGGAACCGCCAACCATGAGGACGAGATAGAAGGCCCAACCCAGGTCGCGGAGCCACTCGGGAAATCCGCGGGAGAGGCCGAGCGCGAAGAAAAAGGCGCAAACCGCAAGAATGGCAAGACTGACGAACCACTTGCGCAGCGGGCGGAGGGTGGGGCCGGTGAATTCGAGACCGCCTGCGCGCATGTCCGACGCTCCCGTACGGCTTTGATTGTACGGCAGAAAACGCATTGGCGCGGCGGTTCTCTACTCCAGTTCGTCCGGGTGGAGGGCGATGTTGCTTTCGCCCGCGGCCTTCTTCTCGTGGTAATTCTTGACCCAGTCCTCCCAGTGCTTGCCGGCCGCGCGATCCTTGCCGCTGAACTCGAGGCGCGCGATCTGGTCGTACGCCATCTTGAGCTTGCCGGGCTGGTTGGGCGCGAAATACTGCACCCACGAGTCAGCCAGTGTCGCGCCGGTGTGGCGATTGAAGATGAAAGCCTCCACCTGCTCGCCGGATTTGAGCGTGAGGGTGACGTCGCCGCGATAGTCGAAGGCCTTTTCCAGGGCGCTCTTCAGGTCGTCCTCGACGACGAGCGTAGGAACCCAGCCTTCGAGTCTTTCATGCTCAAAGCCCGGGGCGAGTTCGAGGGCTTCAATCTGCTCGAGAGTGTATTTGAGGACTTCGGCGGTCATGCGTTCTCCTGATATGTTTCCGAGGCAGCGCCTAGAGATTTGCCATTTCGCGTTCCGGTTGCTCAATCTGTACCAGGGGGGCGGGGCCGTGGGGCGCGGGCTCATTCAGCAGCTTGAGCGCGTGCTCGTCGCGATACTTGCTGAAAGTGCCGCGCACCATGGTCCAGAAGCCGGAGAGCGTGCCGAAGCCGTCCATGACGGCGGTGGGCTCATAGCCGCAACTGACCATGCAGTTGGCGCACTTGGGATTGCCGCTGGCGACGCCGTACTCCTCAAAGCGCGTGGTCTCCATCATCTCCTTGAAGGTTTCCGCGTAGCCCTCCTGAAGCAGATAGCAGGGGCGCTGCCAGCCGAAGATGTTGTAGGCGGGCGAGCCCCAGGGCGTGCATTCGTAGCTGCGCTTGCCCATCAGGAATTCAAGGAAGAGCGGCGACATGTTGAATTTCCAACTCGGCTTGCGATTGGAAAGGATGGCGCGAAAGAGGCGGCGGACGCGCGCGCGCCCGAGGAAGCGATGCTGGTCGGGCGCCATTTCATAGCTGTAGCCGGGCGAGAGAACTATGCCCTCGACGCCCATCGCCATCACTTCGTCAAAGAATCCGCGGACGCTGTTGGGGTCGGTGCCGTCAAAGAATGTGGCGTTGGTGGTGACGCGGAAGCCGCGCCGGACGGCCTCTTTGATGCCTTCCACGGCGAGATCGTAACCGCCCTCGCGGCAGACGGAAAAGTCGTGGTGCTCGCGCTGGCCGTCAAGATGGACAGAGAAGGTGAGGTACTTCGACGGCGTGAACTCCGGCAGGCGGCGCTTGAGCTCGAGCGCGTTGGTGCAGAGATAAATGTACTTCTTGCGCGCGATGAGGCCGTTGACGATCTCGACGATCTGGGGATGGAGCAGCGGCTCGCCGCCGGGGATGGAGACCATCGGCGCGCCGCATTCCTCCACGGCCTTGAAGCACTCCTCGGGCGTGAGCATGCGCTTGAGAACATGGGGCGGATATTGCACCTTGCCGCAACCGGCGCAGGCCAGGTTGCAGCGGAAAAGCGGCTCCAGCATGAGCACAAGCGGATAGCGACTGGTGCCGCGCATGCGCTGCTTGAGCACGTAGGTGGCAACCGTCCACATTTGGGAGACAGGAACAGCCATAATTTGGAACTTCCTCCGGCGCCGCTGGATTGGCAACCTGCTTTCAGGATACAGGGAACCGAAAGCGATTGCGCATCTTGCGGCGTTGGGTTGCGCCCGTGTCCACTCAGGGGTAACGGGCCGGTTGGGCAGGGCCGGCATTGGCGCCGGCCTTCGGAAACGTGCGAGCGAGACGGCGCGACGGCCGGCCCGCGGCCAAGAAGCCCTTTATATCCGCTCCATGGCCCGCTTGTAGGTGGTAAGCGCAAGAAGCGGAAAGTAATCGCGATACATGTGATAGGCAAGATAGAAGACGCGCGGGAAGCCTGTCCCCGTGTAGAGCGCCTGGCGGGTTACGCCGTCGCCGATGGACTCGTCCCAGCCTCCGTCAGGCCGCTGGCGGGCAAGCAGCCAGCGGATGCCCTTGGCGATGGAGTCCGAACGGTCGTCGCCGGCGGCCAGCAGACCGAGAATCGCCCAGGCGGTCTGCGAGGGCGTGCTCTGGCCGATGCCGCGGGTGTTGGGATCGTCGTAGCTGCCGCAGGATTCGCCCCAGCCGCCGTCAGGGTTCTGGACCATGCGGATCCACTCAGCGGCCTGCTGCACCTGGGGCTCATGCTGGTCAAAGCCGATGGCCTCCAGCCCGCGCAGGACGAGGAAGGTGCCGTAGAGATAATTCACGCCCCAGCGGCCGAACCAGCTTCCGTCGGGCTCCTGCTCGCGAAGGATGAACTGGATAGCGCGCTCGACGCGCTTGTCGGCGCGGGTGTATCCATAGGCGGCGAGCATTTCGAGGAGTCTTCCGGTGATGTCCACGGTGGGCGGATCGAGCATGGCGTTGTGATCCGCGAAGGGGATGTACTGGAAGATCATCTTGGTGTTGTCTTTGTCAAAGCTGCCCCAGCCGCCGCCGCGGCACTGCATCGCGAACTCCCAGTCGATGGCGCGCTGGGTGACCTGGTGCTGATAGCGCTCGCGGGGATTGTCGACCTTGGAAAGGGCAAGCAGAACCTGCGCGGTATCGTCGGTGTCGGGATAAAACTCGTTGTTGAACTCGAAGTACCAACCGCCGGGATCGGTTTTGGGGGCTTTGACGGCCCAGTCACCCTTGTGGCGGACTTCCTTCGAGAGCAGCCAGTCAGCGGCCTTGACCATGCGCGGATCGGTGCGTGGCAGGCCGGCTTCGCCCAGAGCGTAGACGACCTGCGCGGTGTCCCAGACGGGCGAGGCGCAGGGCTGCATGCGGAAGGTGGGCTCGGGAATCTCCGGCGTGGGTGCCTGCTCGATGCCGAGCTTTTCGAACTCGTCGCGGGCGCGGATGACCTGGGGATCGTCCTCCGAATATCCAAGGCAGCGAAGGGCGAGGATGGCGTTCATCATGGCCGGATAGATGGCGCCGAGGCCGTCGCTGAGCTCCAGCCGATCGAGCATCCACTTTTCCGCGTGCTTGAGAGCGAGCTTGCGCAAGGGGCGGATGTGCACAGCCTCAGAAAGATGGATGATGCGGTCGAGAATGAGGAAGAAGTTGCGCCAGGAGAGGATGGATTTGCGGTCAAGATGAAGGCGGAGATTGGAGTTGGTGCGGCCGCCAACGAAGAGCTCGTCAATCCCCTGCTCCGCGGGAATCTTCTTGAATGGCTTTTTGGCGTAGATGATGGCCAGTGGAACGAGGATGGAGCGCGACCATGCGGAAATCTCGTAGAGATTGAAGTAGAACCACTTCGGGAAAAGGACGATCTCCGGCGGAATGGCGGGAACGGCGTCGTAGTCGTACTGGCCGAGCGCGCAGAGATACATCTTGGTGAAGGTGTTGCAGGCAACGACTCCGCCGTGGGCCAGAACCCATGCGCGGCAGCCGACCAGGCGCGGGTCTTCTGCGCCGAGGCCCATGAGCTTGGCCGAGAAGTAACACTTCACCGAGAGGGAGATGTTGCCGGGGCCGCCGGGATAGATGCTCCAGCTGCCGTCATCGTTCTGGTAGCGCATCATCTCAGTGAATGCGCGCCTCAGCCGGCCTGGATCTCCCGATTCCAGCAGCGTGTGGAGGAAGATGTAGTCGGCCTCAAGCATGGAGTCGGCTTCGAGTTCGTCGCACCAATAGCCATCAGGATGCTGGCGCGCGAGCAGCCACTCGCGGGAGCGGAGGATGGACGCGTTGACCTCGGTCAAGTCCGCGTCAATCCGGCCGAATCTCGGAGTTGTGGATGCGGTCTTCCCCTGCTCAGGACTCATGCGCTTTGGGGCCACCGGGCCGCGGAACGAAATGAACGGGACGCGGCTGTCCGATTGGATGTCCCGAGGCGGCCCGTGATGCAAAAGAGGTTGCGCTCAGGAAGCCGGAGGGAAGCGGCCGGAAACCCGGGGTTTTCGCCAATGGAGTGACCGGACATCTCAGTGGACGGGAACCGACTTGGCGCCGTCGGCACTGTCAATGGCCTGAATGATTTCCGGTGGAAGGCCAAACCGGACATTTTCCGGCATGACCTCCACTTCTTCGACGTTGGAGAAGCCGTTTTGCCTCAAATAATTGACGACGTCTTCGACCAGAATCTCAGGGGCCGAAGCGCCGGCGGTGACGGCAACGGTGGAGATGCCCTCCAGCCATTTGGGGTCGATTGCCTGGGAGTTATCAATCAGGTACCCGATGGTGCCCAGATTCCGCGAGACCTCGACGAGGCGGTTGGAGTTGGAGCTGTTGGTGGAGCCCACCACAAGCACCAGGCTGGCACTGTGGGCCACGTTCCGGACGGCCACCTGGCGGTTCTCGGTGGCATAGCAGATGTCCTGCGAGTGGGGGCCGGCGATGTTGGGAAACTTGACCTTGAGGGCGTGGATGATGTCCCGGGCCTCGTCGAGCGAGAGGGTGGTCTGCGTGAGATAGGCGACGCGGTTGGGGTCTGGCACCTCAAGGGTTTCCACCTCCTCGGCGCTTGAGACCACCTGGGTGACGTCTGGCGCTTCGCCGAGCGTGCCCTCGATTTCATCGTGGTCGCGGTGGCCGATAAGCACCAGCGAGTAGCCCTGCTTGGCAAATTTGACGGCCTCAATGTGGACCTTGGTGACCAGCGGGCAGGTGGCGTCAATCACCTTCAGGTTGCGGCCCTTGCTCACTTCGCGGACAGCGGGCGAAACGCCATGGGCGGAGAAGATGACGCGTGCTCCGTCGGGGACTTCCTCGATTTCGTGGACAAAGATGGCGCCCTTTTCGGCGAGTTCATTCACGACGTAGCGGTTGTGCACGATCTCACGGCGCACGTAGATGGGCGCGCCGAAGGTCTCAAGCGCGATACGCACAATGTCGATGGCGCGAACCACCCCGGCGCAGAAGCCGCGCGGCTTGAGCAGCAGAACCCGCTTTTGGGTGGAGGACAATCCGTTTTCGCCGCCGCGTAAGGTCGTGTCGAGGACAGAGATAGTCACTTCAACAGTATAGCAACAGGACGTGCCTTCTGGGAGGCTTTTGCGGGCAGCGCCCGAAGTATCGTGAAGTCGCCATGTTACTAGAGATGGGGCGCTTAGCAGAATTGGCGACGGGATTCGATGCGTATTGTGACATCCTTTGGGCGGAGTTGCACATCCCACAGAGAGCGGGCCGGCTGACGGCGATGGACGAGAGCCCGCACTGTCGAATAGCCTTGAGATGCCTTCGGTTTAGAGTGCCGGCAACCCGTGACGGCCAGGCCAATAGGCCGCGCCCCGCGGATTGACCGAGCAGATGATTTCCTGAATGCAAGGAGGAAGAATGAAGAGATTCAAGGTGTTTGCAGTGGCAACAGTTGCCGCGCTCTGCCTGGCGTTATCCGCTCCTCGAGCCGACGCCCAATTGAGCATCAACGTGAACTTCGGGCAGCAGCCGGTGTGCCCTTACGGCTACTTTGACTACTCACCGTACCGGTGCGCGCCGTTCGGCTACTACGGCCCGCAGTGGTTTTCAGGCGGGCTATTTATCGGCGCCGGCCCATGGTTCCGCGGACCGGTGGGCTTTCACGGGTACGTCGACCACCGATACGATCCGCGATTTGGCTATCGCGGAGGGTTTCCGCGGCGTGGCGAGCGCGCCGACTGGGGACGCCATCGCGGCTGGGAGCACAGCTTCCACGGCACAGATATGCGCCAGGAACAGAGGCACGACAATGGGCGCCATAACGGCGAGAACAGGGCACACGGCAACCATTACGCCCAGAGGGGCCACGGCAAAGAGCAGAAGAAACATGGCCCGGATCGTCACGACCATCACAACCACGACTAGGTCGTCCGGAAGCCACACCAGGAACTGAGAGCGGCCTTCGATCCGGCTTTTGGCTGGGTCGAAGGCCGTTCGTTTTGGTGGAGAGGGCGAAGCGCGAAGCTACTACATGCGTTTCCAGAGCATGTCCACGCGGACCGGAATTTCGTTCTTGATGGGCACAGTGAAGAAGGTGGGGGGGTCGATCTTGAAATCAGAGCATGTGGCCGGAACCACGCCGGTGATGTGAACCTGATTGCCCTGCTCCGAGCGCAGGAGGGGGACGTGGCGGTAATACGCGGTCTGGCCGGCGAACTGGACTTCGAGGTCTGCGTAAACAGTCGACGCCGCGGTTTCAGACTCCGCAAAGCGCGTGCGCACCACGACCATGGGGAATTGCGCTCCGCGCGTGACCTCAAGCATGTGCAGATCGCGGTTGGTGTCGCCCGAGTTGAAGGATTTGACCGGCGCAGCAATAAGGAAGTCGCACCAACCGTTGGAGCAGACGCCTTTGCCCTTGGCCGCGTGGCTGACCCCATCGACCTCATGCAGTGGATGGGACATGTGATAGCTGAGCGTGGACTGCTGCAGGACGTATTGCGTGGGCTGTGCCGCTGGAGCGGCCTTCTTCGCCGCTGCGGGTAAAGCACAAAGCAGGGCTGCAAGAGCAAGGATCGCCGGCTTCATCATTTCTCCCAGAACTTCCAGTGGATGGGCCAGGAAACGGCGACGATGGACGCACCGTAAGCAGCCGCGGTGATGTAGGCAACCGCGCCGTGGGCCGCGGCGATACCGTGGACCTTTTCGCCGTTGCTTTCCTGGTTGAAGGCCATGGCGCCGAGGATGGGCGTGAGGATCATGCCCGGACCGTGGATGAAGGCCAGCGCCTCATGCACGCGGATGGCGCCGTGCTTGTGGGAGCCGGGAACGCGCGGGGCACGGATGGCGAAGTAGGCCGTCGCGAAGTAGAGCGCCTCGGTGGCGCCGCCCAGCGCGGCGTGGAGGTCCAGGTTTGTCTGGGTAGGCTCCTGGATGACCTGGCCATTGCGCCCCTTGGCCTTGGCGTAAGGGCCGGTGATGAGCGCGGCGGCCATCGGAATCGCGGTGATGAGGCCCAGGCGCTGATGGATGAGCAGCATGCGGGTCCGGCGATTGAGCAAGGCCTGAAGCTTGGGGTTGGACTGGGTCTGCTGCGGAGTAAAGCCGAGGTCGCCTAGTGAGGGCTGCTGCGCGGGAGCCTGCTTCGGCGGGGGTGAGGGCGAATCAGGCAGCGGAGATGAGGGCTTTTGCGCGGGTTGGTTCTGCGTTGCCTGTGCGCGCAAGGGCCTGAACGCGCCGGAAAGGCAGAGCCCGGCGAAAAAAATGAGGACGGTCGCCGCCCTTCGTGTCATGCGTACGCTCCTGAAGGTGAACAGTTTGGTAAGGTGAACAGTTTCGTTTGCCGCCCGGGACAGACGTCCACCGTCTCATAGGACGCAGGTCACGGGGAATTGGTTAGCCCGCGAGGGAGTGGAAATGCAAGGGGAAGAGTCGCCTAGCGGCTGGTCGCGATCATCTGCGCGGCATGCTGCAGACTGGTATCTGTGACCTTTGCGCCGGAGAGCATGCGAGCCACTTCATGGGTGCGGGCGCGGTCGTCCAGGACTCGAATCCGGGTCTTGGTGCGGCCATGGTCCTCGTGCTTTTCGACCGCCAGGTGCTGCGAGGCGAAGGCGGCGATCTGCGGCAGATGCGTGACGCAGAGCACCTGCTGGCCGCGAGCCAGGGCCTTCAGCTTCTGGCCGACGGCCTCGGCCGCGCGGCCGCCGATACCGATGTCAATCTCGTCAAATACGAGGGTACGCGGCGTGGGGTTCTTCTTGTGGGATTTCGAAGCCGACTCCTCAACGGCGACTTTGAGCGCGAGCAGAACGCGGGACATTTCGCCGCCTGAGGCAATTTCATTCAGCGGCTTGAGCGGCTCGCCGGGGTTGGTGGCGATGCGGTATTCGACGGTGTCCCAGCCGTTGGCGGTCCAGGCGGATTCGGATTCCGAGGCAGCGACGGAGATGAGGAAACGCGCCTTCATGGCGAGCGAGTTCATCTGCGCCTCAGCGAGTTTCGCGAGTTTGGCGGCGGCGGTGGTGCGCGCGGCAGTGCGTTCGGCAGCGGCCGCGCGATATGTCGCGGCGGATTGGTCGACCTCGGCGCGAAGCTCCTTGAGGATTTCGTCGCGGTCTTCCACCTCGGTGAGCTTGCGGGCAACGTTTTCTCCGAAGGCGATGACCTCTGCGACCGTGTGGCCGTACTTGCGCTTGAGCCGGTCGAGGAGGGCGAGACGGTCTTCGATCTCAGCAAGGCGCTCGGGCGAAGCCTGAATTCCCTCGGCGTAATCGCGGAGGGTGGAAGCAATGTCAGAGAGCGTGGCGCGGGCTGACGCCAGCTGCTGCGCGGCCTCAGTGAAGCGCGCGTCGTAGCGGGCCAGCTCTTCCACATTGCGGATGGCGGCGCGCAGTGCGACTTCGGCGCTCGACCCACCCTCGTAGAGCTGGTCAAATGCGCCCATGGCCGCGGCGTAAAGCTTTTCGGCATTGGCCAGGACGCGCTTTTCGGTTTCGAGCGACTCGTCTTCGCCGGGCTGCAGGCGCGCGGAGTCAATTTCCTTCGCCTGATAGCTCCAGAGGTCGACCATGCGGAGGCGGTCCTGCTCGCCTTGGAGGAGGTCGTTGAGCTTGTCCTTCGCGTCGCGCCAGCGGGCGTGGGCCTCGGCGACGGCTTGCGTGGAGAGGCCGGCGAAGCGGTCGAGGAGAACGCATTGCTGGGCCTGGTCGAAGCTGGAGAGCGTCTCAGACTGCGCGTGAACCAGGGCCAGCTCCGGCGCCAGCAGGCGCAGAACGGCGACGGTAGCCGGCTGATTGTTGACGAAGACCCGGCCTTTGCCATTGGCAAGGATTTCACGGCGGAGGATAATCTCCGCGCCTTCCGAGTCAAGGCCGTTGGCCTCAAGAACGGCTTCCGCTCCGGAAGTGGACTCAAAGACGCAGGCCAGGACGGCCTTTTCAGCCCCGTGCCGGACGAGTTCCGACGAGGCCTTGCCGCCCATCAGCAGCGCCAGCGCGTCCACGAGGATGGATTTACCGGCGCCGGTTTCGCCCGTCAGCAGGTTGAGGCCGGGGCCGAAGGAGGCGATGGCATGGTCGATGACGGCATAGTTTTCCGCGCGCAACTCGACGAGCATAGGGGGTCCATGTTCCGGTCCACAGGTGTCGCAAGGGCAATGGAATGCAGCCGGAACCCGAGCGCAGCATAGCATGGATGGCGAAGGTCTTCAGCGCGGTTTCCCAGAGAGTAAAGCCGGGCGAACACCGCCGAGGCGAAACTGCGCATCCAAATTCTCGATGGATGGGAACCGAACCTGAGAGTTGTGACGCGACAGGTTGCCCTGCGAGGGTTCTCCGGCGTCCGGACCGGGGACCAACTCGATGACTTGGACAGGCGCTGCCCGTCTGATACCGTGATTCTTGATGAGGTGAATGCCAATTTTGACTGAAGTTTTGGCCCTTATTTTGCAGTCCCACGGCGGCACGCATTCCAGCGCGATGCTGGCGCAGGGCCCCGGCGCCGTCATGGACATGATGGGCAACATCGGGAGCATCGCGCTGTGTGTGCTCGGGGTGCTGCTGTTTGCCAGCCTGTATTCGTGGACAGTCATCCTGGGCAAGATGTCGAACTTTGGCAAAGCCACCCGGGAAAGCCGCAACTTTATCCGCGCATTCCGCAAGGCCAGCCGTCTGCAGGAAGTGTCGATGCTGGCCGAGACCTACAAGAAGAGCCCGCTTGCGCAGGTCTTCGTGGAGGTCTTCGAGACCTACAAGCGGCAGACGGGCGGATCGGGCCCTCCAAAGAACATGACGCCGCTGGAGCGCTCGGCGCAGACGGCGGCAAGCGAGTCCATTTCAGCGCTGGAGAGACGGATGCCGTGGCTGGCGACGATTGCCGCGACCAGCCCGTTCGTGGGTCTTTTCGGCACAGTGATGGGCGTGATCGACGCCTTCCACGGACTGGGCACCGCGGGCTCGGCCACGCTGCGGGCGGTGGCTCCGGGCATGGCTGAGGCGTTGATAACCACCGCAGCCGGATTGTTTGTGGCGGTTCCGGCGGTGGTGGCCTATAACCTGCTGAACGCGCGCATTCGCACCTTTGCCGCGGCGACGGACGATTTTTGCCGCGAGCTGCTGAATTCGCTGGAAGAGATTCCGGTGCGCACGCCCACGGCGACGCGCAACATGGCGCCGGACGCGGGCGACGAGGAAGAACGTGGCCTTTACAAGTAGCAACGGGCAAACCCGATCGTCGCTGGCGGACATCAACATCACGCCGCTGGTGGACGTGGTGCTGGTGCTGCTGGTGATCTTCATGATCACCGCGCCGGTGTTGCAGTCGGGCATTGAAGTGAACGTGCCCAAGACGCGCACGGTGAAGGAAATTACCGTGCAGCGGACGGTGGTGACCATCGACCGCGACCAGCAGGTCTTCCTGGGCGACAAGCTGGTGAACATCCATGATCTGCCGCAACTGCTGCTCAAGCAGGGCGAGGATCCGAGCAAGAAGGCAATCTATCTGCGTGCGGACGAGCGCGTGCCGTTTGGTGCCTTTGCCACGGTGATGGACGCGGTAAAACAGGCGGGGATCACGCAGATTTCGATTGTGACGCAGCCACTGAACACCAAGGGGCGCGCCGGAAACAACGGCCCATGAAGCCGGAACCGGCCGCGAGGAGGCCCTGGGCGACACCATGAACCACGCGGTGCGAGTGAGCGATCCGCTGGAAGGCGAGTTGACGCCGGATCCCTTCATGGGGCCGGCGATGGGTTCAGCCGCGCTGCATGCGGGAGTGGCCGCGGCGCTGATAGCGTATGGCATTCTGGGCGGATTCTTTCATCACAACCTGTGGGGAAATGCGGGCACGGGCGGGGCGATCCAGGTGCAACTGGTGAGCAATGCCCTTCCGTTGCCCAGCGACCAGCCGCAGAACAAGAATGTGCTGGCCACCGAGACACCGAGCCAGGCCCCCGCGCCACCCGCGCCGAAGACCAAGGTGGCCGAAGACCAGACGGCAATTCCGATTCTGGGCAAGGAGAAGAAGCACAAGGAGACCGAGCACAGAACTCCGCAGCGCAAGGTGGAACAGACGCAGACCCCTCTCGCCTACTACGGTGAGCAGGTAGGATCGTCGATGCCGCGGGCCACCGAGTCCCAGACGACAACGAACGGTCCCACTTCCGTGAGCAACGGCGACTTCGGCAGCCGCTTCGGATGGTATGTAAACGGAATCACGCGCAAGATGGACCAGAACTGGTTCAAAGCGCTGGTAGACCCGAGCACGCCGAAGGGCACGCGCGCGTATATCACCTTCAAGATCTATCGCGACGGCTCAGTGGGAGAGGTGCAGTTGCAGCGCGCGAGCGGTAGCACGACCTTGGATCGCTCGTGCATGCAGGCAGCAATGCGCGCAGGCAATTTCGGGTCGCTGCCAACCGGTTACACCGATAGTACCTTGATGGTTTCCTTCTATTGCGAGTACTAGCTGCGGAAGAAGTCGTCAAAGTAAAATGGAGTCCAGAGAGCGGGCACAGAATAAACGACCCGTTCGCGGTAATGATTCCAATGCCAAAACTCCTCGAACGATTCGCCCACCCTTACCGAGGAAGGATTCCTACCTGCATGAAGTTGCGTTTTACGATTTCGCTTTTCGCGGCCGCCTTTCTGGCAAGCCTGACAACTCTTCCGCTGCACGCGCAGGACTGGGTGAAGATTGGAACCGGCCTGGGCAGCGCGCGCATCCGCATTGCCGCGGCGGACTTCAAGCCGGTGGGCAACGACCCGCAAACGCCGGGGCTGAAGACGGTCTTTGACTCGACGCTTTACAACGACCTGGGCAATGCGGGCATCTTCGACCTGGTGTCGAAGAGCTTTGCCCCGCAGGCCGAGCCGGGCTCTCCGCAGGAGATCAACCTGACGCAGTGGTCAGCCCAGCCGGTCAGCGCGGCCATGGTGGCCTTCGGGGCGCTTTCAGCCACCAATGGGCGGCTGGTGGTCTACGGCTGGCTCTTCGATACGAGCAATTCGAGCAATCCCCAGGTGCTGGGCAAACAGTACAACGAGGTCGCCACCCAGGAGATGGCCCGGACCGTGGCCCACAGGTTCGCCGACGCCATCATCGAGCGGCTGGGCGGCGGCTTAAATGGCATTGCCGAGACCAAGATTTACTTTGTCAGCTCCCGGACGGGATCCAAGCAGATCTGGGCGATGGATTATGACGGAGAAAATCAGCATCCCGTCACGCACCTGGGCAGCATTTCCATCTCTCCGCGCATCTCACCGGATAACTCGCGGCTCGCCTTCGCTTCGCTGGGCCGCAACGGCTGGACCATCCGCATGTATTCAATTGAACTTGGCCGCATGGTGGCTTTCCCTGCCGGCTCCGGAGGAAGTCTGAACCAATCGCCCGCGTGGTCCGCGGACGGAAACCGGATCGCCTTCTCGTCTTCGCGCAGCGGAGACCCGGAAATTTGGGTGGCGGATGCGGACGGCGGCAATCTGCGGCGGGTTACGTATTTCCGCGGGCCCGATGTTTCCCCAACCTGGAATCCCAAGACGGATGCGCAGATTGCGTGGGTGAGCGGCCGGACCGGGCTGCCACAAATTTACATCATGGACCAGGACGGCTCGAATGTGCACCGGATGACTGACGGCGGGTATGCGGTGTCGCCATCGTGGTCACCGAACGGGCAGTTCCTCGCCTTCAGCTGGAACCGAAAATACGGCCCCGGCGCGCCTGGCGGGCAGGACATCTATGTGATGGACATCGCCACCCTGCGCTGGTCGCAGTTGACACACGGTGAAGGCAACAACGACTTTCCCTCCTGGTCGCCGGATGGGCGACATATCGTCTTTCAGCGGCACGTTGGCGGAAAGACTGAGATCTGGTCCATGCTTGCCGACGGAACCCTGCAACAGCAGCTTACGCACGTGGGGAATAACCAGATGCCCAACTGGAGCTGGAAGTGAGCCCCGGATGCAGCACGAAGGCGTCAGCCGCCGGGTCCGGCGGGGTGCTTCCCCGTCTGTCGAAGGACCCGCACTGCTGCTTTGAACTTCTCCTCTCTCCGGCGGGATTCGGCCCGGCGGGAGCGGAGAGAACCCATCGGCGCGCCGGCCTCCCGGGGGTCCAACCCTGGGGAAAGCTTGCCGGCCTCAACCCCAGCGCAATTCTGAACGATCCATGCCACAACCTGCGTGGACGGCAAGCTGCGAGTTCCCATGGGAAGACGCGGCACGGGTCCCGGAGCATAGAATGGAAACGTTGCACAGAGCTTGCGCATCACCGTGCGGAAGGAGCCACGCATTGAAACGACTGAATCGATCCTTAGTACCCCTTGCACTTTTTGTTGCCCTGTTTGCGGTTGCCGGTTGTAAGAAAAAACAGCCGCCACCGCCGCCGCAGACGGCCCCACCCGTCACCACGCCCGCTCCCACGGCTCAGCTGACGGCCACGCCAGACTCCATCTCAGCCGGTGACCAGGTGGTGCTGAGCTGGAAGACCACAGACGCGACGAGCGTGTCGATCGACGGCATCGGCGCGGTTCCCTCGTCGGGCCTGAAGACGGTGACGCCGACCGTTTCCACCACCTATCACCTGACGGCGGAGGGCTCTGGAGGCACGGCGGAAGCCTCGGCGCACGTCACGGTGAGTTCGCCGCCCGCGGTCTCAGTACCTTCCAGCTCAATGAGTGCCGAGGAGGAGTTCAAGGCGAACGTACGCGACATCTTCTTCGACTATGACGTGTATGATATTCGCCAGGACGCACAAACCACGCTGTCGCAGGACGCGTCGTATTTGGTGGCCCATCCGAACATCAAGATCGTCATCGGCGGCTACTGCGACGAGCGCGGATCAGACGAGTACAACCTGGCGCTGGGCCAGAACCGGGCCGACTCCGCCAAGAAGGCGCTGGTGGCCGCGGGCGTGGCTCCGGACCGCATTCGCGTGATCAGCTACGGCAAGGAAAAGCCGTTCTGCACCGAATCGACCGAATCCTGCTGGCAGTTGAACCGCCGCGCCGGATTCACGATCGATCAATAATCCGGATGCCGAAGGGCCTGCTCACCATGTCGGCCCTTCGGCGTCAGAACCAGAACGACGCCGGCCGCATTGCACTTCCCGCTGAAGGCAGACGCACCGGCACAACCGACGCCGCGGATTGCTGCAGACGGCCCACATGGGTTTGCTGCAGCGATTCGTCTTTACAAGGGTGAACGATGCAGAACGCTCGCACAATTCGCAATCGCATCCTTGCGGCGGCCATGGTGGCCACCTTGCTGATGGCCACGCCGGTCCGCGCGCACGCCGTGTCAAAAGAGATTATCCAGTTGCAGACTCAGGTGCAACAGCTGCTCGACATGGTGCAGAGGCTGCAGACCACCATGGACACGCGCTTTGCCGTGCAGCAGAACCTGGCGCAACAGACCGCTAACCAGGCGGTGGCCATGAACAACACGGTGAACACACTGCAGCAGAAGCTGAATGTGCAGAATGAGGCGCTGAGCGGCAAGATGGATTCAACATCGGGCCAGATCCAGTCGCTGAACGACTCCGTGGACGAGTTGAAGGCGCGCATTGCGAAACTGCAAAAGTCCATCCAGGACATGCAGGGGCAGCTGCAAAACATCCAGTCGCAGCCGGCAGCCGTGCCTGGCGCGCAGGGCCAGCAGGCCCCCCCCGGAACAGACCAAACCGCTCCCGGCACGGGCGCGCAAGGCCCCGGACCGCAGGGAACGACGGCCGCGCAGAATCCCGCGGCCAACCAGGCGCCGCCATTGGCTCAGACTTTTCAGGCCGCGACGGGCGACTACAACGCCGCGCGCTATGACCTGGCGACGAGCGAGTTCCAGGACGTGATTCACTACTACCCCATGAACGACATGGCCGGAACGGCGCAGTATTACCTCGGCGAGATCGCCTATCACCAGCACAAATACGAGGACGCGATTCAGGCCTACAATGCGGTGCTCGAAGGCTTCAGCGGCAATGCCAAGGCCCCTGCGGCGCAACTGCACAAGGGCTATGCGCTGATTGAGCTCCACAGACGCTCAGAGGGCATTCACGAACTGCGTGCGCTGATCCAGCGGTATCCGCAGACGCCCGAGGGCGAACAGGCACGGCACAAACTGAATGCGATAGGCGTGCGGATCACTCCTCGCTAAAGAAAGCACGGAAACGACGAATTCCGGCAGGAAATGCGAAAAGAGAATAGCCCCGCGCAATGCGGGGCTTTTCAGTTCGGTGCCGTCTTCGCCCGGCGCTACTTGAGGCTGTTCATCAACGCCTCAAGCGCCGACTTGGGCGGACGCGTGAGCGACTCTGGCAAGGTAGCCAGCGGCTCATCCACCAGGTTGAGCAGGTCAGTGAACGTAGGCTTCTGGGTGTCGATGTAGAAGACGCCGGTGAGGATCTCGTCGTTCTTCGCCGAATCCATCAAAGTCCGCACAGCGTTGGCGCGGTCAGTGGGATCGTAGTCCTCATGCAGCTTGCGCAGGCGCAGGCTGGACCCGTCGTGCATCTGCACCTCGTAGACCTGGCCCGAATCGTAATCGATGTCGATTTCTTCAAAGCTCGCGACAAACCCGACTTCGTTGATGGGCTCGTCGTTGGCCTGCATAAACTTGTAGCTCTTGGTCGAACCCTCGTGGTCGTTGAAGGTCACGCATGGGCTGATGACGTCGAGCATCACGGTGCCATTATGTGCGATTGCGGCCTTGAGCATGGACAGCAATTGCCTCTTGTCGCCCGAGAACGAACGGCCGACGAAGGTTGCGCCCAGCTGGATGGCCAGGGCGCAGGTGTCGATGGCCGGAAGGTCGTTGATGACCCCGGTTTTGAGCTTCGAGCCGAGGTCGGCAGTAGCCGAGAACTGGCCCTTGGTGAGGCCGTAAACGCCGTTGTCCTCGATGATGTAGATCATCGGCAAATTGCGGCGCATGAGGTGGACGAACTGGCCCATACCGATGGAAGCCGTGTCGCCGTCGCCGCTGACGCCGAGCAGCATGTTGCGGTGGTTGCCGAGCAGCGCGCCCGTGGAGACCGAAGGCATGCGGCCGTGCACGCTGTTGAAGCTGTGCGAACGGGCCATGAAGTAGGCCGGGCTCTTGGAGGAGCAGCCGATGCCGCTCATCTTCATCACGCGCTCAGGCTGAACGCCCATTTCATACATGGCGTCGATAATGCGCTCAGAGATGGCGTTGTGGCCGCAGCCGGCGCAGAGGGTCGTCTTGCCGCCGCGGTAGTCGACGACGGGAAGACCAATGTGATTGACCTTGGGACCTGACGGGGGTGTGGTGGTTGCGGCTGCCATTTACAGGCCCTCCTTGGTTGCAAACTCCTCGGTGATGGTGCGCGCATCAATGGGCAGTCCGTTGTAATGCAGGATGCTGCGCAGCTTGATTGCCTGCTCAGCAGGCAAATCGAGTTTGAGGAGGCTCAGGAGTTGTGCGTCGCGGTTCTGCTCAACCACGTACACGCGCTCGTGCGAGGCGACGAAGTCATGAATCTCATGCGCGAAGGGATACGCGCGGATGCGCAGGTAATCGACGCTGAGGCCATGCTCCGTCTGGACCTGGTCCATGCTTTCGCGCAGCGCAAAGTCCGTGCTCCCGAAGGCGAGGAAACCCACCTTCGACGTGCCATCTTTCACGACAACCGGCGCGGGTACCAGCTTGCGCGCGTTCTCAAACTTGCGGGCGAGCCGCTCCATGACTGCCTGGTACTCGTCTGGGCGCTCGGTGTAGGCGGCGGACTCATTGTGGCCGGAGCCGCGTGTAAAGTAGGCGGCCTTGGGGTGCATGGTGCCGGGAAGCGTACGCCAGCCGATGGCATCGCCGTCCACATCCTTGTAGCGGGCGAAGCCCCCGAGCCTTTCAAGGTCTTCCGCTGTGAGCACTTTGCCCCGGTCGAGCGGCTTCTCAGGATAGTCAAAGGGCTCGGACATCCAGTTATTCATGCCCAGGTCCAGATCGCTGAGCACGAAGATCGGAGTCTGCAGCCGCTCGGCGAGGTCAAAGGCGGCCATGCTCAGCTCGAAACCCTCCTTCACGGAGCCGGGCAGCAGCAGGATGTGCTTGGTGTCGCCGTGGGAAAGAAAAGCGGTGGAGAGCAGGTCAGCCTGCGAGGTGCGCGTGGGCATGCCCGTCGAAGGACCTGTACGCTGCACGTCGAAGATAACTCCCGGAATTTCGGCGAAGTAGCCGAGGCCGGCAAACTCCGCCATCAGCGAGATGCCGGGGCCGGAGGTGGAGGTCATGGAGCGCGCGCCCGCCCAGCCGGCGCCCAGCACCATACCAATGGCGGCGAGCTCATCCTCCGCCTGCACCACGGCAAAGGTGGCCTTGCCCTCGGGCGTAACGCGGAACTTCTTCAGCAGGTCAGTGGTGGCCTCAACCAGCGAGGTAGACGGCGTGATGGGATACCAGGCGACGACGGTGACACCGGCGAAGACTGCGCCCATGCCGCAGGCGGCGTTGCCATCAATGATGATCTTCCCCGCGGTCTGGTTCATATGCTCGATGACATAGGGATCGTGCTTGACGAGCTTTTCCTTGGCGTAATTGAAGCCCGCATGCACTGCGCCGAAGTTCAGGTCGAAGACCTTCTGCTTCTTGGCGAACTGCTTCTTCACGCCGGCTTCGACGACAGTCAGGTCGAGCGAAAAGAGCTGGGCCACGACGCCGACATAAACCATGTTCCTGACCAGCTTGCGAAGCTTGGCCTCTGGACAGACGGCGGCGGTGATTTTGTCGAAGGGAACCGGGTAGCAGACCACATCGTCGCGGTATTGCTTCAGGTTCAGGCTTTCCTCGTAGATCGCGACGCCACCCTTGGGCAGCGCGAGGATGTCCTGGCGGGCAGTTTCGGGATTCATCGCCACCAGAACTTCCGCGTCGCGCGTGCGAGCCACGTAACCGTCTTTGCTGGCGCGGATTGTGTACCAGGTGGGGAGCCCGGCGATGTTCGAGGGGAACAGGTTCTTGCCACTTACGGGGACACCCATTCCGAAGATGCTCTTCAGCAGAACGCTGTTGGCGGATTGCGAGCCAGACCCGTTCACCGTTGCTACGTTGATGCTGAAATCGTTAGAAACGCGCTCTTCCGAGCTCAATGCGCCCTGTTCTTGACCCAGGGCCAGGTCTCCAGTCGCCATTTGGCGGGATTCCCTTCGCGTAAATTCTGGAAAGAATCACTCTTCCACTCATCACTGATTATAGTCACTTGGCGATGGACCGGGATTCCATACGGAACTTTGGTTTACCCCTTTGAGTCCCACTGGGTGGAACAGCGTGCGGCGTGTTCGGAATCAGAACCGGGAGAGCATTGCCGGTTCTGAGCGCGGATGGCGCTGCGGGCCATGCCGCTCGTTTTCCTCGCCTCGCGATTCAGGCCACAACGGCCGCCGGGGTGGAATCGCGCCGCCAGCGCAGCAGCAGGGCCGTGGCGATGACGACGAGCGCGAGGGTGAGGCCGATCCACAGGCCGTAAATGCCCCAGCGGAGCGCGAAACAGAGCGTGAGGCCGAGCGGAAGTCCCAGAATCCAATAGCCCACAAAGTTGGCAAGCATGGGGATGCGGGTTTCTCCCAGGCCGCGCAGTGCGCCGGTGCTCACGGTCTGGATGCCGTCAAAGATTTGGAATACGGCAGCCAGGCCAAGCAGGCTGGGACCGACGGCGAGCACGCGCGGATCGCTGGTATACAGGCGAATGAGCGGGCCGGGCGCGATGAAAAAGGTGAACGCGGCCATGACCATGAAGGATGTGCCCAGGCCGAGAGCGAGCCAGCCTGCGCGGCGAGCCTTTTCCGGGTCGCCCGCACCGATGGCCTGGCCCACGGTGACGGCCGCGGCTGAGGAAATGCCAAACGGCACCATGTAACTGACGCTGGCATAATTGAGCGCGATCTGATGCGTGGCCAGGGCAACGGGCGTGAGCCAACCGGCGGAGATGGTAGCAAGGCTCCATGCCCCAACTTCCAGCAGAATTTGCCCGGCGGCGGGAGCGCCGAGGCGAACCAGACGGCGCAGCCGCTGCAAACTGGGCCCGGCCCAGCGGCGAAAGAGCGGATGGCCGCGCTTGCGCTCATAACGCCAGGCAAAAACCAGCATGAAGACGGCCATGCCGAGGCGCGCAATGCAGGTGGAGAGCGCGGAACCGCGCACACCCATCGCGGGAAAGCCCCAGTGGCCGTAAATGAGCACCCAGTTGCCGCCCCAGTTCAGCAGGTTGGCGAACACATAGGTGACGACGATGACGCGAACCTCGCCCACTGCCTGCAGGTAGCGCCGGGTTCCGCCGTAAAGCAGAAGCGGCAGCGTGCCCCAGTTGAGCAGGCGAAGATAACTGCCCGCGGGGGTGGCCACGGCGGAGTTGATGCCGAAGTGGCCGAAGGCAAAGCTGGCGGCAAAGACCAGCAGCATAAGCGGCACAGTCGCGATGCAAGCGAGATAGACGCCCTGCGCCAGCCAGCGGTGGCACTCGTCGTGGTCCTGGCGGCCGTAGGCCTGCGAGACCAGCGTGTCCAGGCCCAGCAGCAAGCCGAAGCCGAAGAGCGCCGGCGTGTAATAGACCGCATTCCCAAGCGCGACCGCGCCAATGGCCACCGGGCCCATGCGGCCCACCATGATGGTGTCCACCACGCCCTGCGCCATCCAGCCAAGCTCGCTGAGCACGACCGGAACCGCGAGCGCAACCATCGCGCGCAACTCGGGCTTCCACTTGGGCTGGGGTCGGTGCATTTTCCTACTCTACAGGTAAAAATGGCGGCCTTTTGAGGGGCCGCCATCGGGTGGGTTGTCGCGCTCCGCTCAGCCCTGCCGAATCACCGGCACGGAGGGTCGCGGCGTGACGGCCTTGGTGGTGATGGTCAGCTTGGCCGGTGTAAGATTCGGGCCGTCCCAGCCGTCCTTTTCGGCCGAGATGCGGATTTCGCCCGGCCGCTTGGATGCCTGCACAATCAGCTGCGCATATCCGTTGAACAGCGAGCGCTTGGGCTTCTTGTCGCTTTCCTGGCAGTTGGGGTCGCCATTGCCCACGCCAAGAAAACGCCCGTCGCCCGCAATGTGGAAGGCGATGGCATTGCCGGCGTTGGGCACGTTGCGGCCCTGCGCGTCCACTGCCTCCACGGTGATCACGGCAACATCTTCGCCGTCGGCGTTGATGGTGGCACGGTCAGCGGTAAGTCGGATAGCCGTGGTTGGACCGGTGGTTTCACGTTTCTTTGTCATCACGGTCTTGCCGTCATGGATGCCGCGCGCTTCAATCATCCCCGGTTCGTAGCGGACTTTCCATTCGACGTGGCCAAGGTGCGGAACCTTCTGGCGGCCCAGGCTCTTGCCGTTCACAAGCAGCTCTACCTCGTCCAGGTTGGAGTAGACCCAGACAGGAATCATGTCGCCTTCCCTGCCCTCAAAGTTCCAGTGCGGAAAGACGTGCAGCATCGGTTCCCTGCCCCACCACGCCTTGTAGTAGTAGAAGTAGTCCTTCGGAAAGCCGCAGGTGTCCACAATGCCGAACTGCGAGTTGATGGAGGGCCAACCGTAGGGCGTAGGCTCGCCGCGATAGTCGAAGCCGGTCCAGGCAAAGCCGCCCGCCTCCCATTCGCGCGTACCGTAGAACTTCCACCACTCCTCCGGCGTTTCGCCCCAGGACACCACCCCGTCATAGGAGTTGACCGTATTGCGCAGCGGATCGGTTGTGTAAACGCCGCGCGTGGAAATGGCACTCGAAGTCTCCGAGCCGAAGATCGCGCGCGTGGGGTGCTCGGCGTGAAACTTGTCAGGAAGTTGCAGGTTGTAATTGAAGCCGATAATATCAAGCGCATCGGAGACGCCCTGCTTGTTGTTCCCGTTCACTGCCGCGGATACCACGCGCGTGGGGTCCAGCTCATGGCAATGGCGCACCATCGTGAATGCAATCTTCTCGCCTTCCTCAGCCATCGCGTTCTGCAGTTGCCATTCTTCGTTGCCGATGGACCAAATGATGATGGACGGAGAATTGCGATAGCGCTTGACCATCACCTCAAGCTGCGCCAGGCCTTCAGGGTTCGAGCTCATCTGGCGCGTCTCGCACATCATCATCATGCCCATGCGGTCGCATCCCTCCACCCACTCGGGCGTGGGCATGTTGTGCGAGGTTCGCACGGCGTTGCAGCCCATCTCTCGCAACACACCAAGCCGGAACCACTGCAGGCGATCGGGAAGCGCGGCGCCCACGCCGGCGTGGTCCTGGTGATTGCAGGTGCCCTGAATCTTGAGCGATTTTCCGTTGAGGGAGAAACCCTTGTTCGCATCAAACGTGGCAGTGCGCACGCCGAATTTCACGCGCTCGGCATCGCGCGCCGTGCCGCCGGACTCGACCTTCACGATGGCCGTATAGAGATTCGGCTCGTCGACGGACCAGAGCTTGACGTCCGGCAATTTGGCCTCGGCGGTGAACTCCACTTCGCCGTCCACTGGCACCGATTGCGCGGGCGTTTCGGCGGTGGCCACCTGGTTCCCCTCCGCATCGAGAATCCGCCAGGTGACACGCGCATTCTCGACCTGCGTGCCGTCGTTCTTCACCACGGTTCCCAGCGCGAGCGCGGCGGATGAACCGCTGAGCGTGCTGCGCACGTAGCTCTCCCACTTGCCCAGGTGAAGCGGGTCCATCTTGGTGAGCCAGACGTGACGATAGATGCCCGCGCCCTCGTAAAACCACCCATCGCCGAAGCTGGCATCGACGCGCGCCACGATGTAGTTCTTCGCGCCGATGGCGAGAAAGTCTGTGAGGTCGAAGCGGAAGGGCGCATAGCCGTTGTTATTTCGGCCGACAAAGCAGCCATTGACGAACACAATCACATCACGGAAGGCTCCATCAAACTCCACCCAGATGCGCCGGCCCTTGTCGCTGGCCGGAATGTCGAATTCGCGGCGATACCAGCCCACGCTGCTCTCGGGATAACGGCGTCCGATGGGTTTGAAGCCGTGCGAGAGCTGTTCCTTGTCATCGATGAACGGCAGTTCCACGGCCCAGTCGTGGGGTAGATTCAGTTCGCGCCATTTTGAGTCATCGAAGCCGGCCTTGGCGAAGCCAAAATCGCCCGTCTTGGCAAAGTCGCCCTGGCCCATGCCAAAGCCAAGGTCCTTGGCAGGGTCGTCGAGATTGCCGAAGGTAAACTTCCAGTCGAAATCGAAAAGCAGGTGCTCACGCGGCGCGACGGCGGCAAGCGCCTCCGCGCTTGCGGCCTCGGGATAACCCGCGAGCATCGCGGCGGTTCGACCCCACGCGGAGCGCGTTACAAGAGCCGAAGCGGAAAGTGCCGCGGCGGAGCCAAGCAATTCACGACGAGAGATTCCGGGCATGTGAAGTCCCTTTCAGAGGATGTCTCGCGAGAGGCGGCCTGGCGGCGGCCTGATGCGAGCAAAGCGGAAGCATAAACCACCCGTCGTGGAGAAGTAAACGGTTTCATTATCGCCACCAGATCGGTTTGCAACCCCTCCGCGCAGCTCCCCGCTGCGCGCCGCCGCAGCGGAGACCATGTGGTACATTCATGAAGGCGAAGCCCCTTCCCGGAGAGATGGCCGAGTGGTTGAAGGCGCACGCTTGGAAAGCGTGTTTAGGGGAAACTCTAACGTGGGTTCGAATCCCACTCTCTCCGCCAGTCGCAGCGCGTGCTACGCCATGCCCCCACCGTCATTTGCGCTCTGATCGCTGCCGCTTGCGTCAGACGATTTCCCAGCACCCATCACATTCTCCAGACCCACGTGGAAGGATGGCGTCTTGTATCCCTTTGAAAGATACGGGTTCGGGATGGTGGTCCGGTTCCCGTCGCGGACATTGGCGTAATGCGACGACATAATCTCCACGCCCGCCTCGTTGAACTTATCCTGAATCTTCTCATGCAAATCGGAATAGGTTTGTGCCATCTGGCTCGGCCGGTTGGTGAAAGCATTGATTTCGTAATGCACGCAAAAGTCGTCGAGCGTAGTTTGGAGAACGAAGGGTTTGGGTTCTTTCAGCACGCCATCGCACTCGAGCGATGCGTCAACCAGAAGCTGGTGCACCACTCGCCATGGTGCGTCATAGCCGATGGTCACGGAGATATGCAGAATGAGCCCCTCGCGCAGTGCTGATGCGCTGAAATTAATGATGTGGCTGCTGAGCACCATCGAGTTCGCAATGGTAATCTCAACGTTCTTGATCGTGCGGATGCGCGTGATGAGCAGCGTCTTTTCCATCACATCGCCAACGGTGTCGGCAATCTGGACGCGATCACCCACCTTGAAGGCCCGCATATAAGTAAGGATGACGCCTGCAACCACATTGGCTACGGCGGAAGTGGAACCCAGAGAGATCAGCACACCGAGGAAGATGGAGATACCCTGGAAGGCCGGAGACTTAGAGCCCGGGAGATAGGGAAAGACGACCACTACAGTTAGAACTAAGATCAAAACGCGCGCAATCTTATAAGTCGGGTCAGCCCATTCCGGGTAGAAGTTAGGGAGCGTGATGGTTCCCTTGCCAATCTCTGCAAAGATTATGCGTACAAACTTCGTCACGTAGAAAGCGATCAGTACAATAACGCCAATGAAAAAGACATTGGGAAGATAAGCAATCAGGGTATCTCCCACTAACTTCAAGGGCGACAGAACGTACCCTGGAAGGATGGAGGCATATCCTCGTGTCCAGGGGAAGAACCCCAGAACCAGAGACGTACAGGAATAGAGAAGGATGAGGACCAGGCCAAACCGTGCCAGCTTTGCCAAGCCCATGGCAAAGCCCGCGATTCTGTCTGCGGGCAACAGCTCGTATCGCTGAATGCGGATGGAACGAATCACGGTTCCGCGCCAGGAATCGAGCGTGCTGTAGAGATGCCGGAAGAGCATCCCGAGCACCCTAAGCAACAGCAGCAGAACAGCAATTGCCAACCCTGAGTACACCGCGCCGAGAATCAGGCTCTTCGGGCTGTAATCCCGCCGAAGGGACTGGAGAGCTGCATTGATGCGCTCCGCATACTCTCGGGCTAGCTGCTGGCGAGTGGTGCCTACTGCGCGTGCGTCCTGGTCGGTTACGCTCATCACAACCAGATCGCCAGCCATGATGTTGCTGGTTCCTTCGGCGTCTGTCACGGTGAGCGATTTGGAGCGAATCGACTCCGCTTTAGCTACATCGCTTATCCTGCTGCGGATCGCATCAGCCCTGGCCGCGGCGGGAAAGGAGAGAACGCCCGGAACGGAAAACAGGACTTTTCCATCCAGCGTGACCGGCGCTTGCGACACTTGAGGCTGCGGAGGGGATGGCGTCCTGGGCTGCGAAATGAGTGACACACCCGGAAGGAACCCGACCAACAAGAATATGCCGAGGAGCTTGCTTCGCGTTCAGCTCAATCGCATCCGTCACCTCGAACCAACACACTCTTGTACGAAGAAAGGCCGCACTGCCCAAAAGTCACTGCCAGATCGCCCGGGCGAGCCAGTCGCTGTGTTCCGCGCCCCGAGCCTGCACACGCACTGAGTTCTGTGGGAAAGTGCCCGATCACCTGCACTCTATTAACCAGCCGCGCATCGATTTCACTCCGCATTTTGCGCCGTCCTGGCATTTCTGCACGTTTCGGCAATCGTGCGCCCGTAACTCCGGCTGAGAACGCGCCGCGAACCGTGCCGAATAAGTACCGGATTCCGATGCAGCAAAAGCCTGGGGGCGTGGATACGGCAAGGAGCAAGTGTGTGGGATGGGCTGGCGGCCGGAAGCTTGAACTGCGCCTCCCGGCCGCAGGGGATGTCTACTCCGGCAGATCGATTTGGCCGTCGATTAGGAAATGACCGGTAACGCTGGGCGCGCCCGTGTCAGGTTGGCCGCCGCCGATGCTCACCGTGTACTCGCCTCCGGCGATGATGGGCTGTCCGGCTTCCGTCACCATGCTCAGGTCGCGATGCTTCAGGTCGAAGTGCACCTGCCGGCTTTCGCCCGGCGCCAGATGGACACGCTCGAATCCGCGGAGAGCGATTCTAGGTGCGCCCGCCACCGGTGGAAACTTCAAGTAGAGCTGAACGACTTCATCGCCCGCCACCTTGCCCGTGTTCGTCACCGTCACCGCGGCGTCCACCGGATCGCCGGCATTGACCGGGACCGTGGGAACAGTCAGCTTGTTATAGGCGAAGCTGGTGTAACTGAGCCCGTAGCCGAAGGGATATAGAGGCTTGCCGGTGAAGTAGCGATACGTGCGGTCGGCCATCGAGTAGTCTTCGAAATTCGGCAACTGGTCCACACCCGTGTAGAAGGTGACCGGCAGCCGGCCCGCGGGATCGTTCTTCCCGCTCAGTGTGTCGGCGATGGCCGCCCCGCCTTCTTCGCCTGAGTACCACGCCTCGACGATCGCGTTCGCATGCTTGCTGATCCAGTTCACGGCCAACGCGCTACCGTTCATCAGGACCACCACGAGCGGCTTGTGCGTGGCAGCCACGGCCTCCACCAGAGCTTCTTCTGGTTCCGGCAGGTCAATGCGGGTGCGGTCGCCCCCCAGGAACCCCGGCACATCGACTTTCATCTCCTCGCCTTCAAGCTGGCTGGTGATGCCCACCACTGCAATCACCACGTCGGCCTGCCGGGCTGCCTCCATGGCCTCAGGGGACGGCGCGTTGATCACCGGTGCCCAGATGAGCTGTGCGAGGGGAGCGTGTCCGCCAATGCTGGCGTAATCCACTTTCACGGCAACCTTCCTGCCCTTCTCCAGATGTACGCGCCCCAGCTTTGCCGCCGCCTCGCCGTTGTCGAATTCCTGAGCCACCTCTTGTCCATCCACGCTGACCCGCGCAAAGCCCCGCGCGCGAATTCCAACCAGATACTCACCGGTGGCGTTCGGGGTCAGGAATCCCGTCCACTGCACACCGAAGGATTTCTTGTCGGCTACCTCGGCAGGCAGACTCTCGTTGCTCAGGTCGACGTTGGCCTCAACGCGATGCATAATGGGCTTAGGTTTCGCGCCGGGTTCCAGGCGCACGCCCTCCAAATCGCCATACTCCGCCTTGAGGCCGGGATTACCTTCAGGCGTAGTCAACAGATCGCTGGGAACCGGCTTGCCGTCGTTGCGAAGGAACTGCGTGCCCGGCACATATGTAATCTTGGCCTGGGGAAACTCGGCTTTCAGCCCTTCCAGCATGGAAACGGAGTGCGTGGGGATGCCGGTGTAATTGCCGAGCATTACACGTGTCTGGTCCGCCAGCGGTCCCACCACCGCGATGCTCCGGATGGTGTGTTTCAGCGGCAATGTGCCATCGTTTTTAAGCAGGACCATCGACTCGTCAGCCAGCTTACGGGCCAGCGCGCGATGTGCCGGGCTGTTGAGTTCGCTATGCGGGATATTCGAGTAGGGGTCCTTGCCCGGAGGATCAAACATGCCCAGCTTGATGCGCGCTGTGAACAGCCGCACCAGGGCCCTGTCGATTGCATTTTCGCTCAGGTAGCCCTGCTGCACTGCCTCAATGAATGGCTTGTAATCGTGGTCGTTGGTCACCTTCGCGGTAAAGTCAGCGCATTCATTGTCCATGCCGCGCTCGAGAGAGATGGCCGATGCCTGCGGCTGCGTGGGCCGGTAACGGTGGCCGTGGTAGATATCCTGCACCGCGTCACAATCTGAGACCACATAGCCCTTGAAGCCCCACGCGCCGCGCAGCAGATGCTGCAGAAAATATTGATTCGCGCAGGCCGGCTCGCCGTTGATCGCGTTGTAGGCGCACATCACCGATCCGGCCTTGCCCTGCACAATGGCCGCGCGGAAGGCTGGTTCATACGTGTCCACTTCATCGTGTCGGCTCACGTCCACATCCGCAAAATGCCGCGTCGGCTCCGGCCCGCTGTGCACGTCAAAATGCTTCGGCGTGGAAATCACCCGATAGTAGTGGGGATTGTCGCCCTGCATGCCTGTGACGAAAGCCACTCCCATGTGCGCGATAAGAAACGGATCCTCTCCATAGGTCTCCTGGCCGCGTCCCCAGCGCGGATCGCGAAAGACATTCAGGTTCGGGGACCAGAAATCAAGGCCATGAAAGATTGTCGAGTTCCCGTCGTGCACAGACTCTTCATGCACCACGCGAGCTTCGATGCCGATGTCGGTGGCCATTTCATGGACGCCCGGGACATCAAAGGTGGCTGCGAGCCCGATCGGCTCCGGAAACTCCGTGGTGCCATTCACCATCACGCCGTGCAGCGCCTCGCTCCACCAGTCGTAGCCGGGCACCTTCAGGCGCGGAATGGGGCGCGCCTGATTCACGAGCTGTGACGCCTTTTCCTCGAGCGTCATTCGCGCGACCATATCCTTGGCGCGCACGGCTGCCGGCAACGAGGGGTTGAGGTAAGCAGGCGTGGCGGAACTCTGCGCCGCGACGCGTGGTGCCGCAGGCATATACCAAAATAGTCCCGCACACAGGACGGGAACTGACCAGGTCTTCATTCTCGACAGATTCATAGCGTCTCCCAAAAGCCGCAACCATCTTAGCTCCTCTGAGCCACTCTGTCAGGTCAGAAATTGTGCGAGAGAATCGATTTACCGCAGTTTCTGGATTGTCACCCCTGAGAGCCACATTCGCCCGCGCCACACCCTGCGGCAGACAAATGGTCAAACCCAGGGGAGCAGATTCAGCTTCTCGCCGCCAATGCGCAGCGACGTCAGTGCGATCGGATTCTATTGATCTGAAATGGCTGCATGGCCGCGCGAATCCTGCACGGCGCTCGGCCGAAAGCGATTCATCAATCCTGGTGGAATACCTCTTCCATGGCGGCCCACCACTCACCGGGAGCGCGATCCTCAAGCGGAGCCTGCATAGGACCCATACGGCTCCACCATTCCTGTGTGGGTGGGTCGGCGGCCATCTTCTCCATATCCGCTGCGTAGTCCACGCCGGTGTATTCAAAGTAGCTGTAGAGCACCGAATTGCGGAGATAGATGGAGTAGTTGCGGATGTTGCATTCCTTGATTGTGCGAAGGATTGCCTCCGGAACCGCGGCATGCGCCTTTCGATAGGCGGCTTCATGTTCCGGCTTCAGGCCAATTACCATTCCATAGCGTTTCACGTTGCTCCTCCCTGTGGTTTCATCGAACCACCGCTCACGATCTCATCCTTGTTGTTGGGGATATGCGGTGCCTTCGCAGCTGCGATCGCCAGTCAGGGACATCCATGCACGGCATTCGCTTGGCGTATGAGCAGAATCGTCGCATCCTACTTCGCGGTGAGAACGAGAACGGTCGCGATGGGATCGAGCGGCTTATCCGGCAGTGCGACGGTGATGCTGCTTCCCGAATGAGCTACGTCGAGCGGGCGATGACTTGCATCAGCGAGCAGATACGCGCCGGTGACCGTGCGTGGAACATTGTCGAGACGAAAGCTCGTACCCGGCCACTCAAAGAGATGAATGTAGATCTTGTCCGCTTTGGTTGTTGAGCGCCACTTCCAACTCGGAATGAATTTCGGCTTCCCATTCTCATCCTTTTCCGTCGCGGAAAAGGAGCCAGCCTCCGCGCCGAAGAGCGTGGGCTGCGTGGCATAGATGGCCTCGCCGTTCACCGCCAGCCACTTCCCCATCTGCTGCAGCCGAACGACCTCTGGCTCCGGCACCTCGCCGGTCGCCTTGGGCCCGATGTTCAGCAGATAGTTGCCACCCTTGCTGGCGATGTCAATCAGGTTGCGCAGCAGCGTTTCGGTGCTCTTGAAGTCGGTGTCGTCCACCTTGTAGCCCCAGGTATCGTTCATCGTCATGCACGATTCCCAGTCGCGTCCGGCATACCCGCGTGCGGGTATGAATTGCTCCGGCGTTTCCGTGTCTCCGTCGTAAGCGCCGCCGAGCCGATTGTTCCAAATCAGTTTCGGATGCTGATTGAGAACCTCGACGATCTTGCCGGCCAGTTGCGGCGTCATGTCCTTGGTGGGCGTGTCAAACCAGAGGATCGCGGGAAACTCACCGTAGTTGGTCAGCAGTTCGCGAATCTGCGGAATGGCTTTCGTCTCAAGATAGGTAGCGAAGCTCCCATTCTGCGCCGGGTCCCAGTGGAAGGTGGGAGGCTGGTGGTCACCGGTCTTGTAGGCCGCGCCTCCGGGCGCGGTCCAGTCCTGATCCTGCGAGTAGTAAAAGCCGAGTTTGACGCCCTGCTTGCGACATTCCACGGCAAGTTCTTTCATCGGATCACGCTTGAACGGAGTCGCGTCCACGATGTTGAATGGATTCGCGTTCGAGTTAAACATCGCAAAGCCGTCGTGATGCTTGGAGGTGATGACGATGTACTTCATCCCCGCGGATTTTGCCAGGCCGACGATTCCCGCGGCGCTGAATTCCGTGGGATTGAAGCGGGCCGCAAGCGCCTTGTACTGCGCCACAGGGATGGAGGCACGATTCATGATCCACTCGCCAATCCCCGGAACCTCATGCCCCTGCCAGCGCCCGGCTAGAATCGAATAGAGACCCCAGTGAATGAACATGCCGAACCGCGCCTCGCGGAACCACTGCATGCGCTCGTTCTTTTCTTCCGGCGTCTCCGTGTCCTGAATCGACGGCACGGGATGCTTGGTGTTGACGTTGTAGTGTTCCCCCCGCACCTGGGCCAGGCCCGGAAGGGCTTCCCCGATGGCCATTCCGGTAACTGCCATTGCGCAGCCTTTGGAAAACGTACGTCTCGAGACGCTCATGCGATGCTCCCTATTCAAAATTTGTTCCTCTGCCGTAGAGCCGCAAGGCGGCGCACACGAAACTTTCGTTTACCGGCACAGCAGGAACTACCCTGCCTGCTGGCCATAGAGCACGCTCAGCCGCCGAGCAATCTGATCCGCGGCGCTGCGCAGCATGGTAGCAAACTCCTGAACCTGGCGCTTTGTAACCCGAACGATTGGACCAGAAATGCTGATTGCGCCGATCACCGTTTGCTCCGGCGCAAGAAGAGGTACGCCGATGCAGCACGCCCCCACCACCGCCTCTTCATCGTCCAGCGCGTAGCCCCGGCGATGCACTTTGCCGATTTTTCCCACTCCCAGAACGAGGGTTCCAAACGGACGCGACCGCTGCGTGCGCAGGCCCGCAGGGGTCGGAATTTCATGACATCCTTCCGCTCTCCTGATAAACTGTTCGCGTGACCCAGGGACGTGGATTGAGCCTGCCTTGGGGTCGGCTGTACCCATCGTAAGTAGATTGACAGCAGCAGTTTACACTTCCTTCACCCCGGACGTGAGGTTCGCGGATTGTTTCCATCGGCTAGCCGTCCCACAGCCATTGTCGCTGGTCCTTCCGGTGCGGCAGTCCCAGTCTCAGTCACGGTTTGTGTGTGCACCCGCAACCGCCCCGATCTACTTCGCGCGTGCCTGGCTGGCGTGACGCGCATGTCGCCGGCCGCGGATGAGATTCTGGTTGTCGACAACTCGTCAGGCGACGCCGCGATCAAGCAGATTGCGCTAGAGTTCGGTGCGCGTTACGTGCTGGAGCCAAAGCCCGGATTGAGCCGGGCACGCAACATGGCGGTGGCGGAGAGCGCTTCCGATGTGGTCGCCTTCCTTGACGATGATGCGGTCCCCGACGAGAAGTGGCTCGAATCGCTCTTGCAGCCCTTCGCCGATGCGCGCGTGAGCACAGTTACCGGCCGCATCGTCACCCCGGAGAGCCCCATTTTGGGCCCCGATCAAAGAGCTCCGCGCACCCTTACCAACCGCGATCTGCGTTGGTTTGAAGCGGCGTGCTTCGGCGGTCTGGGGCTGGGCAGCAACATGGCCCTTCGCAAATCCACCTGCAAGGGCCTCACCATCTTCGACGTGCGTCTGGGGCGCGGCGCACCGTTCCAGATTGCCGAGGAAAACTACGCCTTTGCCCGGCTGCTCTCGCTGGGGCACACTGCGGTACATGTCCCCGCCGCCGTCGTCTACCATCCGCCCTTTCATCGTGCATCCATCGAACAGGAAGCGCGCAACTCGATCACCTATTGGCTGCTCCTCTTCTCGCAGTTTCCCGGCCACCGCATGGACCTTCTGCGCTTCCTCCTCCGCAGGCTGCGCAAGCAGAAGCTCAGCTGGCCGCGCGACTCGCAGGACCCGGGCGACATCATCAGCAGCAGTTGGCAGGTCACGATCAAGGCCGCAACCACCGGTCTGATTCTCTTTCTTCGCTCGCGCAAGGGGCGCTAGGGTTCGCGCTCTTTCTTCGCTTCTTCGGGCTCGGCCTGCGCATAGGAATGAGCCTCAAGCCGCCGCACCGCATGCAGCCAGTGCGCACGCCGCCGGAACTGGAGGGCACGCACGCCCACGTTGCGCAGGGCCGCTACGCCTATCCAGCGCTCGCCGGCCGCGCACAACGGTCCGAGCAAATTGTCCACAAGAGCCGGATGGCGCGCTGCCCATTCGCGCACGCGCGCCTTCCATCCGCTTTCGTCAGCAAGAGAGCTTACCTGTGCCGGCAACCGCAGTTGCGGATGCTTCCGCGCCAGGTTAAGATCGGCCTCGGCGAATGCCTCCGAGTCGCGAATCAAATCAGCCGCAGTCTTCGCGTAGTACTGGTGCGCGATTGCATTGGGCAGGTAGACCGGCCGCACTCCGGTGGCAAACAGCCGCTGGCCGAACTCCAGGTCTTCCCGCATGCGAAAGCTCTCGTCAAACCCGCCGAGACTGAGCAACGTTTCGCGCCGCAGCGACGCATTGCTGAAGACGCAATCCTCGCGCAGCCAGGTCGTGTCTTCCGCCTCCCTGGGAGAAAGATGTGCCGCGCCAATCTCGCGCTTGAAGCACTCAGCAGCGAGGCTCGGAGGGCTCTCCGGACTCAAAAAGAGCGCCCCAAAACTGGCGATCCCTTCTTCCTGACAATGTGCAGTCAGATGCGCAGCCACCAGTCCTAACTCGCAGCGCATGTCATCGTCCAAAAACAGAACCACCTCGCCCTGGGCCGCGCGAAACCCGGTGTTGCGCGCGCCGGCCAGCCCGCGATTCTCCTGCTCCAGCACGCGCAGCGCGCACGGTGCCCGCATGCGCCCCAGCGCCTCCGCCGAACCGTCCGTCGAGCCGTCCACAACCACCAGAATTTCGAAGGAGTCCCTCGGGCAATCCTGCGCGAATAGCCGCTCCAGCGTCCTTGTCACGATGGCTCTTCGGTTGTAAGTTGGGACGACGACCGAGATGCGCATCGATACCCCTTGCGTGCGGCGGGAGCCTGTTTGAACGCCGGCCCGTGCCGCTCTTCCGCGGCTGTGCGCAGGCCTCAAAAGCCCATGTAGAATCAATCTACCACGGCGTTTGCAGCATCAAGATTGGCTTTGCGGGAGACGGTTTGAACAGCCTCAAGCTTTTCATCCCGACTGGAATCCGTACATGGCTCCGAGGTCGCCGCGGCGCGGCCGAGCGAGGCATGCTCGCCTACGATCGCGTCACGGACTGGGGCGTCTTTCGACGCATCCAGCCCTACAGGACTGAACTCGGCGGAAGGCGCGGCTCTTGCATCGACCGCTTCTACATTGAGAATTTTCTGGGCGCTCACAAATCCGTCATCCGCGGCCGCGTCGCCGAAATCGAGAGCGGCGAGTACGCCCGGCGATTCGGCGGCCAAGCCGTGGACAAGCTGGACGTAATCGACCTCAACGACTGCAATCCTTCGCGCACCCTCGCGCTGGACCTGCAACGTACGGAAGACGCTCCCCAGGCGGTCTTCGATTGCATCCTGTGCACCCAGACGCTCTTCCTGATCCGCGACTATCCGGCCGCCATTCGCACGCTGCACCACATGCTCAAGCCCGGAGGAACCGTACTGGCCACCGTGCCCGGCATCTCGCCGGTGATCCGCGGCAACCTGATTGCGGGCGTGGGCGAGGACCTGTGGCGCTTCACCTCCCGGTCGGCGCAAATCGCATTCAGCCAGGCCTTCGGCGACGCACAGGTCGCCGTGCAGCCCTACGGGAACGTGCTTGCCTGCACTGCGTTCCTGCAAGGAATCGTGCAGGAAGAGCTGACCCCTGCCGAGCTTGCCCACCATGACCCCGACTACGAGCTGATCATCGGCATCGTGGCCACCAGAGCCGGGGACACTTGAGAGCGCGATGACCGATACCCAGGAACTGATCTCGATTGTCGTTCCCTTTCACAACAGCGAGCGCTTCCTCGCGGAAACAATCGAAAGCGTCCTGGCGCAGTCCTGCTCGCAATGGGAGCTGCTGCTGGTTGACGATGGCTCCACCGACCGAAGCGCCGAACTTGCTCGCGAACTGGCCTCGCGCAGACCCGATGCGATGAGGTATCTCGCCCAACCCGGCGGAAATCGCGGCATCACCGCGGCGCGCAACCTGGGCGCACGCAACGCCCGCGGCGCCTTTCTTGCTTTTCTCGATTCCGACGATCTGTGGCTGCCGAACAAACTCGCCGAACAGTCCGCAATTCTCGATGCATTCCCGGAAGTTGGGTTCGTCTACGGGCATAGCGAGTACTGGTACGACTGGGACACTCAGCCCAGCGCGCCTCAATCCAACTCCGTCCCACCGCTTTCGCCGGCCGATCGCATCTTCCAGCCGCCGCAACTCCTTGTGCAGACCTATCCGTTGGGCCCGTGGGGCGCGCCCTGTCCTTCGAGCTTTCTTGTGCGACGCTCGGCCTTCGATCTGGTCGGCGGCTTCAATGAGTGCTTTCATCCCGGCACCTTTCAGCTCTATGAGGACATCGCATTCTTCGCCAAGCTCGCGCTAGCCGTGCCCATTTACGTCAGCAGCGCCTGCTGGGAGCGCTACCGCGTCGGCCCCCGTTCAGGCTGGATCCTTGCGCAGAACACGCCGAAGGATGAGGCGGCGCGGCGGTTCTATTTCTGCTGGCTGAGGCGCCATCTTGCCGCGCAAAGCCCGGTTCCGTACGACCTGCTCCGGCTGGTTCAACGCCGAACCTGGAGCTACCGGTTGCCCGTGCCGCCGGCATTTGCCATGCTGGCGCGGCGAGCACTCCGGTGGCTGACGCGGCGGGATGCGCCAAAGTACTAAACCGTTCCCGCATGAAATCAGTTGACCTGAGCGCGCAGCCTCTTCATCCTGAAAGGTTGGGGGCCTTCACCGGCGGGAGATTCATGCGCAGAAGCATCGTGCGAAACATCGCCTGGAACTATGGCGGCCACGTCTATCAGATCGCCATCAACCTCGCCCTCACCGCATACGTTGTCCGTCACGTCTCCATACCCGAATACGGACTGTACCTCCTGGTTCTTTCCATTTCCGCCACCCTCTATCTGTTGGACATGGGCTTTTCGAACCTGCTGGTGCAGGCCTATGTCGCGGTTTCCGACGATAAGGACAAGTCCAGCTTCAATGAGCTGCTCGGCACCTCGTTCGTCTCGCTCACGGTGCTCGGCCTTCTGGGAGTGGCCATCTTTTACGGTCTTTCCCGCGTTCTGCCGGGCCCGTTCAACATCCCTCACCCCTACCTGCATGAGGCATCGACTCTCTTCATCCTCGCCTCGTTCATCATCCTGGCCGGCTTTTGCAGCATGGCAATCGAGCAGGCCTATCGCGCCTCGCACCGCTTTGACCGCCTGAATCAGACCCAGCTCGTCACCTCCACGCTGCAGGTCATTGCATCCGTCACCGTGCTGGCCATGGGCAAAGGCATCGTCGCCCTGGCCGCGGTCCAGGTCGGCTCGTCGGCGCTGCAGTTCATTCTCCTCGCGGCGGTTCTGCCCAGCACCATTGCGGATGTTTGGCTCAATCCGCTCCGCTTCCGCTTCCGCGCCCTGCGACCCTTCCGCCATCTCAGCCTCTGGGCCTTCGTCAACAACCTCAGCGGCTATCTTTTCGACCTGCTTGTGTGGGTCATCCTCGGCTCGCTCGGCACCATGACCGATGCCGCTCTCTTCGGCCTGGCCAGCAAAGCGCCGCGCCAGCTCTGGAACCTGGTCGACAAAGGGGCCAGCGTTGTTCTGCCGCTGCTCTCGGAGTCTTCCACCAATTCCGACATGCGCACGCTGAAGCGCACTTATCTCCAGACGCAGATGGTCGTCTTTGGCGCAATCCTTCCCTTCGTCGTCCTTGGAGCAATCTTCGCGCAGCCGCTCATTGACCTCTGGGCCGGCCAGCAATACGCCGGCGCGGTTCCCGTGATGCAATGGTTGCTGTTGGCCGCCTTCTCCCACGCCATGGGATACGCTTCCGATCAGCTCCTTTACGCCTGCGGCGAAGTCAAGAAGGCCGCCACCATGTCCTTCTGCGGCGGAGCTCTCAGCGTTCTCTGCGCTCTGGTGCTGGTGCCCAACTACGGCGCAACGGGACTGGCCGCCGGCGTGGCCATTACCCAGTTACTCGTCAACTGTGTCTGGTTCACGCAAGCCGCCTGCCAGATTTCGGAAACCTCGCCCTTGGATCTCGTGGGCGTGATCCTGAACGGGCTCACCTGGCCCATGGTGGTCCTGGTCGCCGAGCTCGGCCTGGTCTGGGGCATCTCCACGTATCTTTCGCCCGGCTGGCTCCTGGCCTGCGCCGTGATTAGCGGCGCTGTCTATCTCGGCGTTTGGGCCGTCTCCATTGCGCTCCCCCTTTATCGCAACCAATCTCCGGTGGAGCTCCTCGACTGAATGTCGACCAGGGACTCCATACCACCCACACCTCTCCGCTGCAGCGTCATCATCCCCACCTGGCGGCGCGTTGAGGCGCTACGCGAAATCCTTCCCGCCGTTCTCGGCCAGTCCTACGCGGCCTTCGACGTCCATGTGGTCAGCGACGGCGAAGACCTCTCCCTGCGCGCGCTTGCCGCGGAGTGCCCCTCCGACGAACGCCTCCATTGGCACCTTCATCAGGAAAATCGCGGCCAGGCTGCGGCGCGCAACACGGGAGCCCGCGCGGCAGAGGGCGACATCCTGCTCTTCCTTGACGATGACACGCAGCCTGTTCCGGACTGGATCGCCTTCCATGTCGGCCGGCACCAGACCGCGGACCCACGCATCCCTTGTGTCGTCGCGGGCAAAATTGCCGAACAGCGCGCAGAGCGGCCTTCCCGCGTGACAGATCGCGCACTGCAGCAAGGCTGGGAACGAACCCTCGACGGCTACGCCCATCTGCTGGAGAAAACCGGACCGGACTCGATAGGCGATGCGTTTGAGAACGCCATCGCCTTCGGCCTGAACTGCTCGGTCCGGCGCGATTTCTTCCTGCGCCAGGGAGGGTACCTCGAAAGACTTCGCATCACCGACGAAGACATGGAGATGGGCCTCCGTTTCTATCTGGCCGGCGCGGAAACCGTCTTCGAGCCGCGCGCCATGGTCACCCATCAAAACTCCAAGGACCTGAGCGCCTACTTCCGCCGCTGCTGGCAGGCCAGCGGCATCACGGACGTCTACCGCGTCTTCGAGCTCGGCCGGCATAATTCGCAAACCCGCCGTCTCATCTCCATCAGCCACGGCGCTCCGCCCGTCCGACTGCTCCGGCGCATTCTGTGGCACGGTGCGCGGCCTCTGCTCTTCCTGGCCGACCTGCTGGAAGGCACCGCCAACCGCACCGGCTCACGACTGCTGGCAAGCGCCTGGGGACGCCTCTGTCCGCAGGCGCTCTACTGGAGCGGCGTGCGCTCCACCGGCTGCACCCTGCGCCAGCTCAATCGCCTGGCCGCACCGGCCAAATGCGCGCTGATGCTTCACTCCCTTTGCCCGCCGGAAACGCCGCTCGAATCCACCTATTACCTCTCGCCCGATCGCTTCCGCCTGATGATGAACCGGTTTTGCGATAGAGGCCACCGCACCGTAACCACCGCACAGTGGATACGCGATGAAGTCCCGCGCAAGCATGCGCTGCTTACCTTCGACGACGGCTACGACGACCTCTACACGGAGCTGCTTCCCTGGCTCCGCCGGCACAACTTCACCGCCCTGGTCTTTCTCGTCGCGGATCACATCGGTGGCTCAAACCTGTGGGACCAGAAACGCGGCCTCCGCGCCCGCCAGTTGCTCACCTTCGCCCAGATTCGCGAAATGCAGCATTACGGCGTCGAGTTCGGCTCCCACACGCTCACCCATCCCTGGCTGCCCGCCCTCTCCAATGACGACCTGCATCGCGAAGTCTGCCACTCCAGGCGCAGGCTTGAGGACCTCCTCGGCGTGGAGGTCACCTCTTTTGCTTATCCGTATGGCGGCGTCGACCGCCGCGTCCGCGCGGCCGTCGCCCGCGCCGGCTACAAACTGGCCTTCACCGCCCTGCCCGGCATCAATCGCTGGAACGACCCGCTTTGCCAGAACCGCGCCGATATCCACCATGGCACCACTCCGCTTGAACTCCTGCTTCATCTGCGCTACGGTCGCGGCTACCGGCAAAGCGGAGCTGCATTTCTGCGCGCCATCGAACAAAAGGCCCCCACCGCAACCTTGCGCGGGCTCGCCGGCAGCCTGCGTCGATGGGGAAATCAGAAACTGGAGAAACACTCCGAACGGCAGCCTGCAGGAGACCGAGCCCCGGCTCCGGACACAGAGAAGGCTGATAACGGGGCAGTCGATAATTCTGAGTGAGATATGCTCATATTTTAACCAACCATCCCTTGACAAATCCTTTAGTAATCGCCTATCGTTAGCAATTGGAAGCCGCGAGTGCTAGCATACTCGCCGCAGAACTGCTGGACGGTTTCTGTGAGATTGCCTCCCGGAGTACGCACTCCGCTGATTCTCAAAGGTTTCTATTCATACTCAAACACAGTTGCGGCAGCTCCCCTGTCCGCATCAAGGAGAAGCGAACCAATGGCAGCAACCTCTGTAACCACCACCTTCACCCCGCTCCATGACCGCATCCTCGTCCGCCGCGTCGAAGAGGGCGAAACGGTCCGTGGGGGCATCATCATCCCCGACAGCGCCAAGGAAAAGCCGCAGGAAGGCGAAGTGATCGCCGTCGGCAAGGGCAAGTCCAACGACGAGGGCAAGGTCTTCCCGCTCGACGTGAAGGCAGGCGACCGCGTGCTTTTCGGCAAGTATTCCGGCACCGAAATCAAGATCGACGGTGAGGAGTTCCTGATTATGCGCGAGGAAGAGGTCCTCGGCATCGTCAAGAAGTAGCCCGTCGGCCTCGGAGCGGCTCGCGCCACACATTGGCGTCAACCGCGCCACAACAAATCCAATTCCCAGAACCTCTTTTGGAGAAATTTAGGCATGGCAAAGCAAATTTTGCACGGTGAAGACTCCCGTCAGGCGATTCTGCGCGGCGTGAACACGCTGGCGGACGCCGTAAAGGCGACGCTCGGTCCCAAGGGCCGCAACGTCGTGATCGAGAAGAAATTCGGTTCGCCCACCATCACCAAGGACGGCGTGACGGTGGCAAAGGAAATCGAACTCAAGGATCCGATGGAGAACGTGGGCGCGCAACTGGTGAAGGAAGTGGCTTCCAAGACCAGCGACGTGGCCGGCGACGGCACCACGACCGCGACCGTTCTGGCCCAGGCCATCTTCCGCGAAGGCGTGAAGACAGTGGCTGCCGGCGCCAACCCGACCGCCCTGAAGCGCGGCATCGACAAGGCCGTGACCACCATCATCGGCACCCGCGACAAGGACGGCAAGTGGACCGAGGGCGGCGCTCTGGGCAAGCTCTCCAAGCCCGTGGATGAGGGCTCCGTGGCGCAGGTGGGCACCATTTCCGCCAACGGGGACCATGAGATCGGCGGCATCATTGCCGAGGCGGTGAAGGTCGTCGGCAAAGATGGCGTCATCACCATTGAAGAGTCAAAGACTATGCACACCGGTCTGGAAACGGTCGACGGCATGCAGTTTGACCGCGGCTATCTCAGCCCCTACTTCGTCACCGACGCCGAGCGGCTCGAGGTGATTCTGGAAGACCCCTACATCCTGATCTACGAGAAGAAGATCAGCGCGATGAAGGATCTGCTGCCCCTGCTGGAGCAGGTGGCACGCGGCGGCAAGCCCCTTCTGATCATTGCCGAGGACGTGGAGGGCGAGGCCCTGGCGACCCTGGTGGTGAACAAGTTGCGCGGCACGCTGAACGTGGCGGCCGTCAAGGCTCCCGGCTTCGGTGATCGTCGCAAGGCAATCCTGGGCGACATCGCCATCCTCACTGGCGGCAAGGCCATCACCGAGGACCTCGGCATCAAGCTGGAAGGCGTGAAGCTCGAGGATCTGGGCAAGGCCAAGCGCATCACCATCGACAAGGACAACACCACCATCGTGGACGGAGCCGGCAAGGCCTCGGACATTGAAGGCCGCGTGAAGGAAATCCGTTCGCAGATCGAGAAGACCACTTCCGACTACGACAAGGAGAAGCTGCAGGAGCGGCTGGCCAAGCTGGTCGGCGGCGTGGCCATCATCAAGGTGGGCGCGGCAACCGAGACCGAGCTCAAGGAGAAGAAGGCTCGCGTTGAGGATGCACTGCACGCCACCCGTGCGGCCGTGGAAGAAGGTATCGTCCCGGGCGGCGGCGTGGCTCTTGTTCGCGCCACTCCTGCGGTCCAGGAGCTGATCAAGACGCTCGAGGGCGATGAGAAGATCGGCGCCCAGATCGTTCTTCGCGCTCTCGAGGAGCCGCTGCGGCAGATCGTCGCCAACGCCGGCGAAGAGGGGGCCGTGGTGGTGGCCAAGGTGCTCGAGCACAAGGACCCGCACTATGGCTACAACGCCGCCACCGGCACGTTCGAGAACCTGGTGAAGGCCGGCGTTATCGACCCCACCAAGGTGACCCGCACCGCACTGCAGAATGCGGCGTCCATCGCCGGGCTGCTGCTTACCACCGAAGCCCTGGTGGTGGAGCTCCCCGAACCCAAGTCCTCGGCGCCGGCCGGCGGTCACGGCGGCGGCATGGACGGCATGTACTAAGACCCACCGCCGGGAGCACATTTCCTTTCCGGCGTAATTCAAATGGCCTCCGGCTTCGGCCGGGGGCCTTTCTTTTACCTTCATTCTCTGCGAATACAATCGGGAGCCGATTGGCTCCCGATTCTGCTTTTGGAGTGAACCTGCGCCTCAGAAGGTGAGGTGCATTCCCATTGTGAAGGCGCGATTTCCGCCAATCGTTCCCGTCACCGAGCCAAAGTTGGCCGCGTTGTTCGGGCAGGTTGTCTGGTTGCCGATAAATAATCCCGGCGTGCAATATCCCTGTCCGTCCTGTAATTGCAGCGGGAGTCTCGTTGACTTCCCGGTGCCGTTCGCGGTGGGCACTTGGTCATAGTTGGCTAAGGCCGACTGTTGATCGGTTGCATTGTTTGACGTCACAACTTGGCCGTAACCGAGATAGCCACGGAATGTGCCGCAATTGTTATCACCACCAAAGGCGTTGATCGCAGTCGTTGAGCATCCGTTGTTCTGGCGAATTTGTGCCTGATCCTGCGGAACGTCAAGGCTGGATGTATTGGTCACGTTGAAGGCGTTGAGTTCTAGCTGAAGCTTGACCCTTTCGCTGATTTTGAGGTCCTTGCGCAGAGAAATATCCAGGCGCTTCTGGGCAGCTTGCTGGAAGATGTTTCGCTGGCCCACATTGAAGCTGGTTTCGTAGATGTCCGACGGATCGGTGCCCGTCGAAGTCGGTATACCATTCGTGCCCGGCGCCACATAGTGGATGGCAATCTGCGAGGGATCAACGTAGGGAATGTAGTCGCCGCCGGTCCCCCGGAGCTTCCCGGTGTTTCCGGTCAAAGCCGACTTTGGATGCTTCGGATCCTTGATGCCGAGAACTGGATTCATCAAGGTCGGAAAGTTCCCAAAGTTGATGCTTCCCACGGCACCGTAGAACTCATACAGCGACCATGGCTCTCCACTTTGCAGCGTTCCAATTCCAGTCAGGTGCCAATCATTCGTAAAGTAGGACGCAACATTCCTTTCCTTCACCGCATTGGGCACATTCACCTGGAAATTCGCCGTGAACACGTGGGTGCGGTTAAAGTCTGAGGAAGCCCACGAGTCGCGCAGATGGTTCGGATTGTCGCCGGTGAAGAACAGGCCAATGTCGCTCTGTTCATCCAGCGCATGGCTCCATGTGTAGCTGGCGCCAAGCTGGAAGTGATGCGAAAGCCGCTTCTCTACGTGCGCTTCCAGAGCATCATAGGCTGAAACGCCCACGGTCTTGAAGTCCGCGGCATTTGGACTGAACCCGACATACGGCGTTCTAAAGTCGGTGTTGCCTGCATCGAATGTATTCCACGGCTCCACGGCGATGGGAAGGTAATCATAGTCCGGTGGACCGCTGTCTTCGTTCTGGTTCATCACTTCCAAGCCGTAGCTTGATGTTTCGCCCCAGATTGGCTTGCTGGCCGTAGCAATGCCCGGCTCATTGATTGGAATCGGGATCACCGCGTGACGGCCGCGGTTACCGGTATACCCAATGGATACCGCGATGGTATTCGACGGCTGCCATTGCACATTCAGCGTGTAATTGATGGTATACGGCAGCACGTTGTTCTTGTCGTACACCCCAAAGTTGAGTGGTGAGGGGCAAAGGAAGTATCCCTCCTGGCTTTGCAGGCCGCTGCAGTTCTTGCCGTATTGCGCGTAATATCCCGAACTGGGCGCGCCCGTCATTTGATTCAGCTGAGCCTGAAGGGCCTGTGTAATCACGCCCGGATTCGAGCTTGGCGCAACATACACGCCTCCTTCTGACGCCGGGGAAAACGCCAAATTCCCCATCGGATTTTCCAGCGTCAAACCAGAGCTCTCATTCGTATTGCCTGTTGCAACGCTCACAAGAGGTGACGTTTCAGTCACGCCGAAAGGTCCACCGACCGATCCTCCCGCAGGCTGCGAAAGATAGCTGAACAGTTCGCCGCGGTCATAGTAGATGCCGGCGCCGCCGCTTACGACGACGTTGCTGTGGAAGCGTTCCGGAGACCATGCGAAGCCGACACGGGGCGACAGGCCCCATTGGCGGCCATTGAGGGTTGACGCCGAAACGCCGCGGGTCGGGTTCTGCTTGTTGTTCCCCGCAATGACGAATCCGGCGTTGTTCACGGTGAATCCGTTGGTCGTATCGCCGGTGACGCTGTACAAGGACGGATCGAAGTTGAACATGTTGCCATACTTTTCGGTCATTCCGCCGTGATAGTCAAAGCGAAGTCCAGCCGTAATGCTCAGGTTGCTTAGGGCCTGCCACTTGTCCTGCAAGTAGGCATCCAATTCGTTGGTGCGATAGTAACGGTCTGCATTGTTGCGGCCAGTGGCGGGATCGATACTCTCAACCACAGCGGCGCTTTTCACGCTGCCCTGCAGAAGACTGTCGAATCCATTGACAACAAGTTGGGCGTGACCGGTGCGATTGTTGGTGATGTTGAGTTGCGTGTAGCTATACCCGCCACCTGCCACGATTGTGTGATTTCCGGCCGTGAAGATCACGTTCGTGGAAGGATTCAGGCGGTTCTGGTAGTAGCCCATATTCACGAACGCGCCGGGGGTTCCTGCAGGGCCAAAGTAGAGACTCGGCGAGTATTGATCAAGGCTCGTGGCGAAGTTCCTGATCTCCAGACCGGGCACCATATCCGCGACCAAGTTGTCTGGCTGGGCCGCTCCCACTCCAAGGCTGCCCCCGGCAAAGGCCTGCCTGTAGTTGCTGAAGGAGCCCTCGCGCGCAAAGCCCAAACGCTGCTCCCAATTCAGCCGCTGGCCGATGGAGATTGTGTTGCCCAATGAAAATATCTGTGAGCCGTTATGCTGAGTCACCGGAAAGCCCGGAGTGTTCGAAAAGCCAAATGGACGGGTTACCGGCGCATTCTGATAGAAGTATTTTGCAGAGACGCGGTCGTTATGCGCCGTGTCGTAATCAAGCGCAACGTTGGCGTAATCCGCCTTCAATTGGGCGTCACCAACCAGAACGACATTGGGCTCACCATATGCATAGGGTGCACTGGATTGAGCCGAAGGAATCAGATATTGACCATTCGGTAGTTGGGCATTCAGCAGCCCTGCAGCAGCCGAGTCAATCGCGACGCTCCCGCTGCCGCCCGCGGAGAGATCCGCGGCTTCCAGGCCGGCATCGCTCCGGTCATTCGTCAAGCCGCTGGGAACAGTCATCTCCGATAAGCCGGTTGCATTGTCTTCATTCATGGTGCGCTGATAGGCCGCAAAAATAAACAGCCTGTTCCTTTTGAGGGGTCCGCCAACCGTAAGCCCCGAAGTCCACCGGCGCAGCCATGGATTCACAAGCGACTCCGGAAACACGCCAATTTGGTCCTGCGCAAGCTGATACGCCTGATTGAAGAAATACGGGGAAGCGTTCATCAGGTTGTTCGCGTACGAGCCGTAAAGCTGGCCGTGCCAGTTGTTTGTGCCCGTATCCGTGTTCACGTCAATCTGCGCACCGCTGGTAGCACCCTGCTGCGCGTCATACATCGAGGCGTTCACGCGAAGCTCCTGGATGAACTCCGGAGGAGGAGAAGGCAGACTGTTGCCGTTCGATCCATACACCGACGTGCCTACCGAAAACGAGCCGCCCGTCGTCGGCGCACTTCCAATGTTGAAGTTGTAGCGTTGTGAAGTGTCGCCGCTCGAGGTCTTGCCGTTGTACAGGTTTGTCGAATCAACGCCGTTCACCTGGAACGTGTTGGAGGTATCACGCTGCCCGTTCGCCCAGATTGGCTGATTGCCCAGGCCCGCGTTCGTGTCCAAGTTTGACAGGAGTTCCGCATTCACGCCCGGCGACAGCACTGCCGCCTGCGTAAAGCTTCCCGTCGCCAGCGGCGTAATGGCAATCTGCGCAGAGTCCAGCGTATATCCGTTGGTCGCGTCGGTCGCATTCAGCAACGGGTTGGCCGTCACCTCCACGGACTCGGCCGCCTGCCCGATCTTCAGCGTCGCCTGCACAGTGGTCGCGCTGGCTTCCCGCACCCGGATGCCGTTCAGCACTGTGGTCTGAAAGCCCTCGTGCGTCGCACTCACCTGATAGACGCCAATCGGCAGGTTGAAGACCTGAAAGAAGCCTGTGCCCTGCGTGGTTGTGGCTCGCGTCAGGCCAATCGCCGCGTTGGTCACAGTGACGTTTGCGTTTGGAACAGCGGCCCCCGACGGGTCCAGCACTGTGCCATTAATCGAACCCAACGTCTGCTGCGCGAATCCGGCTATGCTGCAGCCGAAGGCAAACGTCAGCAAGACGCCGCAAACTGCGACACTCCTCCAAAAGAATCGGTTCATACTCACCTCTCGACTCGTGTATGTCTATCTGTCGGTTGTGAAACAAAAACAGCATCTCTGTCACGGTCTCTGGATACCGTGAACCCACTTTGCTTGCTTGTTGCCCTCTTCTGCGGAGGGTAAAAGAGGGGTGTTTCAACCGCGTGAATCGTATGGAATAGGTTATTGTGACGCACGGAGGCGAGAATTCCCAAGGGAAAAAATTGCGGAGCAACCGTATTTCGTCGCTCCGCCTGTGGAAAACTTCGCCAGTAATCCCGTTTTGTCCCGGATCCTGAACCTCGCTTCGCCAGTCCGCGCCTACTGGCTCTTTTGCCTGCCCCACTGCAGCCGCAACCCCGTGCGGACGCTCGTCGGCAGGCTCACGTAACCGATGGGCGCAATGTGCTGATTGTCCGTCAGGTTCTCCGCCTGCCCATAGACGCTCATCCAGGAAAAGAGCTGGAAGCTCGCGCCAAAATCGACCTTTGCATAACCAAAATCCAGGTTGCGATTCGGAAGCAGAAGACTGTTGCCGCCCTCCGCGTCCTGGTATTCGAGATAGGTCGAGTCGTCGCTGCGGCTGGCGAAGGCCGTGGTGAACATTGCCGCTAGCCGGCTGCGGGAGTAGCTCACCGTCACAAACCCCGTGTGCGGCGCTCGCCGGAACGGTCGCGCACCCACCAGCGGCGAAAGCGCGCCTATCGGAATTCCGTCGTAGGTGGGCGCATAGCCGTCGGTCAGTGCCTCGTTGTCTCCATCGAAGGAGCGCTGCACCACCGCGTCCAGATAGGTGTATCCCGCGCGCGCAAACAAGCTGCGGCCCAGTCCGCCCTCCACCGTCGCCTCCACGCCCTGCGCGCGGAAGGCTTCGGTATTCACGGCCAGTCCGTAATCGTCGGTGTAGTAGTAACCCAGCGCGTTGATCAACTGCTGCTGCTGGTCCGCGGTCAGGTTGGGAATCAAGCTCGGCAGCAAATGCCCGCCCACGTATTCGATTTGCCGCCCGAATTCGTTGTGAAAGTAGCTCGCGCGGAAGACCAGCCGGTCGCTGAAAAAGCTCTGCGCCGCTCCGCCTTCATACGTGCGCGTGGCCGGCGCCGCCAGCGACCCAATGTGCAATTCCTGCGCCGTCGACTGGAACCCGTTGTTGACCAGAAACTGGTAGAGTGAGCCGAACTGGTCGGTCAAAGCGGGCTCGCGTACCGCGTCACCAAAGTTGAACAACACGCGCGTACCGCTGAACGCACCCGCGCGCGGCTTGAGGACATACAGAACAAACCCTGCGCGCGGCGAGGTCTGCACGCCGAACTGCGAGTAGTGCTCCAGGCTGCCCCCCAGCGTGTAAAAGAACCGGCTCTTGAAGTCGCCATGCACCGCGGCAATGTAGTCGTAGTTCCTGCGCTCCGTGGCCTCCTGCACGAAGTAGTTGGGCACCACTTCGCTGCCGCGCTCATCCTCAAAATGGAAGCCAATGAGCCCCGCGAGATGCGGAGTCACTTGATAGTCGCCCTGGTAGACAAGCTTGTCGCGATTGGAAACAAGGAACTCCTGAAAGGGATAGCTCTGCGCGTAGTCAAGCACCGCCTGCCCAGTGGCCGCGTAACCGTTCGCTCCGGTAATCGTCACCACCTGGCCCAGGCTGTCGCCAAACGCGTCAAAGTCGCCTGATCCGCTTTGCATCCACTGGCTGTACTGCTCGCGCTTGCGCGCCAGACCGTAGCGAAAGGTATTGTGGAAGCTCGCCGTAGTCTGGTTGTCGATGGAGGCGCTCAGGAACAGATCCTGGTCCTTCTGCGTGGCGTTGTCCGCCACGTGATAAAACGCCCACCCGCCGGGCACGCCGGTCCCGTCCACACCGTAATGCAGCACGCCGCGAATCTGCGTTGCACCGCTCGGCTGCCAGCCCAGGTTCGCCGTCGTCGTGGCCACGTGATACTCGTCGTTCGGCAGGTCGTTCGCGGTTTGCAGCCAGTTGAACTCGCCCAGGTAGTCCACCCGGCCACGCGCCCCGGCAATCTCCAGGTCTTCCTGCGAAGTGTCAAAGTTTCCCGCGTCACCGTGAAAGAGGAAAGACGGAAAATTCGTCGTTCCGCGCGGCGTCGTCAGGTTCACCACGCCGCTGGCTGCGTCCGCGCCATACAGGCTCGAATCCGGCCCGCGATACACTTCCGCGCTCTCCACACCGCTGGTCGAGAGCGGTCCGAAATCGAATCGTCCGCCCAGGTCGCCCACGCTTGCGCCATCCAGCAGGATCTCATTCGCGTCCGAATCGCCCCCGCGCACAAACAGCGAGGTCTGTGCGCCGCGTTGCCCGGTCTGCACCACGAAGGTTCCCGGCATCAGCCTCAGCACGCTCACCAGGTCCGAGCGGTCCGCCAGTTCCTCCGGCCCAATCACCGTGGTAGCCGCGCTGGTCTGCGGCTGCGGAGTCGGCACGCCCGTCGGCGTCACCACAATCGATTCCCTCGCCCACTCGGGCTCAAGCACAAGGCTGCGCTCCATGTTGTCCAGCCGGCCTGCGTAAAAGCCCGGGGTCTGCAGTTGCCGAAAGCTATTTGCGGATACGACGAGATAGAACCGGCCCTTGACTCCGGTCAAAATCTGAAAGCTGCCGTCGGGGCCTGAGACGGCCGTGCCCACGATCTGGCCCCGGTGAATCAGCGCGACGGTTGCGCCGCGCACGCGTGCACCCGTGGCATCGGTCACCACGCCGTGGATGGCCGCCGCGCGGGCGACGGCAGGCAACAGAAGAAGAATTGCTAGCGAGAAAACAAGCGCGCTGAGTCGGCGCATGGGTGGCGGCAAACACATGGTGGCTCCTTCGTTCCCCTCGGAACGCAAGTGGGTTAGGGCGCCTAGGACCGGTCTCCTGACTCGCGCCTTTCCCAGCCACCTTCCCAAAGCCTCGCCTTGCGGCCGGCTTCAGTGGTTCAACGGCGTCCTCAAATTGACGCCGTGGCTGGTCTCCTGCACGGTCCAAACGCCGGGCCGGCCTGCAGGGGCGCTCACAGTTGCGGGGCAGTGGCGGAATTGCACCGCCTTCCCGAGCATCCTGGCGATTGTCGTGGTCGAACACGCCGCTCCGCGGGGAAGCGGCCATGATGTCATCAAATCGTTTTCGATGACATCAACGTTTATATCTACAATCCGACGCTAAGTCAAAGGTAGATGTCGAGGCATTTTTCGCGGGGGACCAAGCGCCCGGAATCGGCAAACTGGTGACCCCGGGAAGATTCGAACTTCCGACACGCAGTTTAGGAAACTGCTGCTCTATCCACCTGAGCTACGGGGCCCCTGGGCGACGTTCCGCATCGCAGCCGCACTGCCTCTGGCCTCACCCATTGTAGCCCAGCCTCGACTCTCTACTTGGACGCCATTTCGTTCAGCGTCACCTGATCCAGCGGAATCTCCATCGTGCCCACGCGATTCGTGTCCGCGTCGTAGACGCCTGTGCGCAGCCAGTAGTGGCCGCTCCGCGGCACCTGCAAATGCGCCTGCATCTGCACGCCGGTCTTCTCGAAGGTCTCGAAGGTCTTCTGCGGGACGTGCACCTTCACCAGGTGCTCCTCATGCCGCACCACGCCGCCGTAGCGGTCATACACAAGGAACTCCACGTACAGAGTCCCTTCGTGCGCACCGTCGGCCGCGGCCTTCAGGTGCAGATCGCGCAGATCGACGGCGAAATCCAGCGCGTAATACTTATTGTTCTTGTCCTTCTTCTTGTCGCTCGCAGTGTCGGGACCGGTCTTCTCCGGCACCACCAGCAGTTTGTAGAGAATCTGCTCGGATTGAGGCATGCCCAGGTCCATGAATGGTCCCAGCGGGTCGGTCGCGCCCTGTTTCCCGTCTCCGTGCGGGCTTGAATGGTCCCGCGCAGCCGCCTGTTCCTGTTCCACTGCGCCCGGCAGGCCCGCGTCGCTGGCGTAGTAGCCCCGGCGGTACGAGAGGTGATATTTTCCCCCTGCCACCTTCACCACAATATGCCGAAACCTGCCGTTCATTCTCGAATCCGTGGGCGCGTAGGAGAGCGAGTAGAAGTCGTCGCTCGTCTGGGAAATATCGGCAATCACGTTCCCCAGGCCGTTCGTGTTCTTGAACACCTTGCCGCCCGAGTCCTCCGCCAGCATGCTCATCGTTTCCTGGTCGCTGTCGCGCTGCCCGTTCTCGTTGATGATGGAATTGGCCTGCACGCTCTGTGCTCCCATCACCTCGCTGCTGCTGTTCACAATGGTGTGCGTGTCATTCCCTGCCTCGTAATAGTGGTATTCCTTGGCGCCCCGCGCGTCCACCGGATATACCGCCACGCGCGCCGCGGTGAGCATGTTCACCGTCTTGCGAATCTGGTCGTCAAGGCGCTGCGAGGAATCGCCGAACAGGCGCACCGGAAACGTCTCGGAGAACCAGATCAGGTTCTTGCGGCCCGGAAAGGCGCTCAGGAACCGTGCCAGCCTTTGCAGGTTTTCCAGCGTCCGATAGGCGCGGTCGGTCTCCTGCGCCGTATCCGTCGTCTGGAAAAAGTCCGTCAGGGCTGCGATCATCGCCGGCGAAGCCGCCGTGGTCGTCGCGTTCGGCCCGGCAGGAACCGGACGCGACATAATGCTGATAATGGTCGACTGCGCGCCGGACTCATCGTACGACTTCACCAGCGCGGGCACTTCAATCTCGTTGTTATTGCCGTCGTTCAGCCCAGCCAGAAGCAGCGTCGGGTCGTCGGTGAACCCCTGCACAAAGTGCAGCCCAAGCGACATGGTAAAAACCGCCATCCGTGTGCCCGGATGCACGCTCTTCAGGAAGTGCAGCGCCTGCTGGTGCACATAAGTCTGGTCCTCCATCGGCGTGTTCAGCGAGTCCAGCAGAAGGACGTTCACCGCCGGCGGCGTGGGCAGCGGAGAATAGTTGCAAAAGACATTCGGCGGCAGGTCCAGCGCCTTCACCGGCGTCGCGTAGGGGTTGGCGCGATTCTCTTCAAAGTACGAAACGGCCTGCGGCTTGCCTTCCTCCAGCACCTTGAAATCGTCCTTCGTCAGGCCCTTTACAGGATTCCCTTGCCGGTCCGTCACCACCACGTCCACCAGCACGGCCCGCGTGGTCACGCGCAGCGTGGAGACAGGCTGCTCGGTCGACCCATTCTGCGTCTGCCCCCAGGCAGGCACCGCCACCAGCACAGCGGCTGCCGCCGCGATCCATCCTCTGCCCTTCATGGCCTGGCCCTCCTTGCAACGGCTGGGTACGCGAACAGGGCGTCTTCCCGCTGCGCACACCAGCCTAGCTCCATCCAGGCCTATGCACAAGTAAGGACTTTCGCCGATCTGCTGCGCGAGACCCTCCGCCCGCTGCAACCTGATTCGCAACCCGCGCGGGCAGACATCGACCCGTACCGGCCACGACCTTGATGGGATAAGGACGAAGGCTTCTACGATGGTGCAGTGGTTTTTGGATTGAGGACCAGAGACTACGAGCCAAGGAGAAGCCTTCTATGAAGATTGTAGGATGTGATTTTCATCCGCGGTGGCAGCAAATTGCGGTTTTC
>DATLRP010000004.1:0-23524 GCA_035534635.1 Occallatibacter sp. | reverse complement strand
TGGGCGGCGAAGCGACACCAGAAGGAGAATCGATATGCCATTAGTTTCCATGCGCCAGCTTCTTGACGAGGCCGCCAAGGGCGGATACGGCGTGGGCGCCTTCAACGTGAACGATATGGAACAGATTCAGGCCATTATGGAGGCGGCGAAGGAAACCAATTCGCCGGTGATCATCCAGGCCAGCCGGGGTGCGCGGCAGTTTGCGCAGGACCGGTATCTCTACCACCTGATTCTGGCGGCGAGCGAGCTCTATCCGGAGATTCCGATCGCGATGCACCAGGACCACGGCAACAGCTTTGAGACGTGCAAGAGCGCGATTGAGTTGGGCTTTACCAGCGTGATGATGGACGGGTCACTGAAGGAAGACGGCAAGACGCCGAGCACGTTTGAAGAGAACGTGGACGTGACCAAGCGCGTGGTGGAGTTTGCGCACGAGCGCGGGATTACGGTGGAAGGCGAGATTGGCGTGCTGGGCGGCGTGGAAGACGGGCACGGCGCGGGCGGATCGGGCCTGGAACACCTGACCGATCCGGACCAGGCGGTGGAGTTTGCCGAGCGGACGGGTGTGGATGCGCTGGCGCTGGCGATTGGGACGAGCCACGGCGCGTACAAGTTCAGCAAGAAGCCGGACGGCAGCGTGCTGAAGATGGATTTGCTGATTGAGATTCACAAGCGGCTGCCGCACACGCATCTGGTGATGCACGGCAGCTCGTCCGTGCCGAAGGATCTGCAGGACATTGTGAACCAGTACGGCGGCAAGCTGAAACCGACGTGGGGCGTTCCGGTGGAGGAGATTCAGCTTGGGATTCGCAACGGCGTGCGCAAGATCAATGTGGACACGGACAACCGGCTGGCGATTACGGGCGCGATTCGCAAGGTGCTTTGGGAGAGCCCGGAGAAGTTTGATCCGCGGGACTACATGAAGCCGGCGCGCGATGCGATGAAGAAGGTGGTGGCGCTGCGCATGACCCAGTTCGGGCAGGCGGGGCACGCAGGCGACTACAAGCCGATTTCGATTGCCGACATGGCCAAGAGCTACCAGGACGGCACGCTGAGCACGCGGCCGATGGTGGCATCGCGGTAAAAAAAAAGGGCAACAAGCAGAACCGAGGGGCAGGCCGCGGATGGGCCTTGCCCCTTTTGTTTTGGGATGAAAATGGCGGTCGCGCGGGGCGGAGAAATTTTCAGTTGACCCCGCGCGGGGAGCTTATGGTAACGTTTTCTTCCAACGTTGCCCTTTCCCCTGCGCGCGCGCGGCAACGGATTTCCGGTGAACGATCTGCCGTCGAGATGAGGTGAGCGCCGTGGCATCCAGTTTAGAAGCCGTACCCTCCGCCCAAGCCGGCCGGGAAGCCCCCCAGCAGGCCAGCCAGACCAAGCTGAAGGGAACAGCCGCCACGCTGCCTAGGCGCAACGTGGCCGTGGACGCTTATCGCGGGCTGGTGATGCTGCTGATGATGGGCGAGGTGATGCAGTTCGCCACGGTGGCGAAGGCGTATCCGAAGAGTTTGTTCTGGCACATTCTGGCCTTCAACCAGACGCACGTGCAGTGGTCGGGCATGGGGCTGCACGACACGATTCAGCCAGGGTTCACGTTCCTGGTGGGCGTGGCGCTGCCCTACTCGCTGGCCAGCCGGATGAAGCGCGGGCAGGGCTTTGGGCGGCTGCTGATGCACACGATTTGGCGCAGCGCGCTGCTGGTGTGGCTGGGCATCTGGCTGCGGTCAATTTACTCGACGCAGACGTACTTTACCTTTGAAGACACGCTGACGCAGATTGGACTGGGCTACACGTTCGTGTTCCTGCTGGCTTTCTGCAAGCCGAAGTGGCAGTGGACGGCGCTGGGCGGCATCCTGTTCGCGTACTGGCTGGCGTGGGCTTTATATCCTGCGCCGGGTGCGAACTTCAACTGGGCGGCTGTGGGCGTGCCGCAGAACTGGCCGTACAACTTCCACGGCTTTGCGGCGCACTGGAACAAGAACAGCAACCTGGGGCAGGCCTTCGATGTGTGGTTCCTGAACCTGTTCCCGCGAACCTCGCGGTTCGCCTTCAACGACGGCGGCTACCTGACGCTGAGCTTCATTCCCACGCTGGGGACGATGATTCTGGGTCTGTTCGCGGGCCAATGGTTCCGCGAGGCGGAGCCGAAGATTCCGGTGAAGAAGTTTGTGATTGCGGGCTTTCTGCTGCTGGCCGCGGGCGCGCTGCTGCACGTGACGGGGATTTGCCCGATTGTGAAGCGGATATGGACGCCGAGCTGGACGTTGTGGAGCGGCGGCGTGTGCTTCCTGTTCCTGGCGGCGTTCTCGTGGGTCATTGACGTGAAGGGAATCCGGAAGTGGTCGTTCCCGCTGGTGGTGGTGGGCATGAATTCGATTGCGGCCTACATGATCGCGCACCTGTGGGAGGACTTCATCCTCAAGGACCTGCACATCACCTTCGGCTACAAGATTTTCCAGGCGTTGGGAATGGGTCTGGAGCCGCTGATGGTGGGCATCGCGGTGATGCTGTGCTACTGGCTGGCGCTCTACTGGATGTGGCGGAACAAGGTGTTCATTCGCATTTGAGCCTCTCCCATGTGAGCGGGGAGTGGGGCGCGGCCCGGCACATCGCCTGCGGCCGCGCATCCTGACTCTCGCGCGAATCACTTGCTATGGAATGGCGTAATAGAGGGTGCGGGTGCGCGCCTTCATGTGCTTATCCGGCATTTTGACGGTGATGCGGTGCGCCCCATCGGCGTGGCCGGGGATGGGCGTCTGGACGGTGACCTCGTAGTAGGCTGAAGCGTCCGCCAGGCACTGCGAGATGAGGCCCATGATGTCATTGCTGCCGTAGAGGACGAGTCCGCCGGACTGGATGGCGAGGACGGAGAGCATGATGTCGGCGTTGTCAGCATCGTCGGCGGACGATGCGCCGTGGAGGAAGCTGCCGTACTGGCTTTCTCCGGCGCGAAAGTGGCCGGTGGCGCTGCCGGGGTCCACCTGATAGAGGGCGATGTCGGCGCGGCGCAGGACTGTGTTGAGGTTGGTGATGTAGGTGAAGAGCTGGTTCAACTGGTCGCGGGACTTCTGCACGGTCTGCGATTCGAAGGAGAGCCAGCCGGGCGTGACCCAGATGATGAGCTTGCGTCCGGGGCGGTTGCTGAGGTGCTGGGTGAGGAGGTCGACGGCGCCGAGAGATTTCTGGCGGAAGTCGGCTTCAAAGTTGTAATCCGTTGTGATGGCGTGGACCTGCTGGGGCAGGGGATTGTTCTCAAGATTCGCAAGCAGCACTTTGGGGTCGCGGGTGGGTTCCTCCTGGGTCTTCAGGCCCTGGTCAGTGAGGAAGGCGAGCGACATGGGCATGGGAAGCTGGGGGCCGGCGGCGCGGAGATAGTCTGCGATGCGGCGGCGGACGTCGGCGATGCGGGAGAGCGGCGAATCAATGCCGTCGATGAGGATGACGGCCTGCGCGGGGTCCTGCGGCGTGACGGCTGTGACCTCATGAAAGTTGAGGATGTTGAGGGGCTTTTTGTTGTCGAGGAGGGTGAACTGCGCCTGGGTGAGGCCGCGGACGGGCTGGCCGGACTTGTCTGCGACGGCGATGTTGAGGGTGAGGGTGGTGCTGGTGAGCGCGGCGGACTGCGCCAGAGCGCCGGCGGGCAGCGAAAGGGCGCAGAGAGACAGGATGGCGGGAAGCAGTGCGCTAGCTTGCATGGCGGCCTCAGGAGGATTTGCGCGGATTATACGCCGCGGGCGGCGGCGGCGGCAGAGGATTCCGGCTGGGAGGCAGGGAAGCGGCGGAGGAGCCAGTAATCGAAGCCATCGACGATGGCCATGAGGGCGGCCTGGTTGAGGTCACTGCTGACGCCGGCGGTGACCCAGGGCTCGTGGCCGTCGGCGTGGAAGCTGACGGTGACGCGGACGTGGGCGGCGGAGTCGTGGGCGGAGACGTCGAGCGCGGCGACGGAGAAGGTGCCGAGGCGAATCTGGGCGAGGGCCGGGTAGGGCTTTTCGAGCTCGCCGCGGAGCGCCTTGGTGAGCGCGTCGACGGGGCCGGCGCCCTCAGCGCGGGTGGTGGTGAGGGCGGCGCCGGGAACGTGGAGGGTCATGAAGGCCTGAACGAAGCGCTGTCCGGCCTCGTCGGACTCGTCAAAGACGCGCCAACTGCGGATGGTGAAGTGGTCGCGGAGGGTGCCGAGGACGCGCATGCAGGCGAGGCGGAAGGAGACCTCACTGACGGTGAAGCCGCCGCCTTCGATGATGGCCTGGTTGTCGTCCATGAGCTGCTGAGCCTGTGCGGCGTTGAGGGCAATGCCGAGAGACTCGGAGAGCAGCATGATGTTGGCGCGGCCGGACTGGCGGTTGACGCCGATGACGGCGTTGGCGCCGACGCGCGCCGGGTGGCACCAGAGATATGCGCCGGGATGCTTGCGCTCGCTGGAGCCGTGCATGCCGGCCCATGTGCCGAAGGCTCCAGGGCCAACGATGGGCGCGCCGTGGGGGACTTCAAGGCTGAAGGCGGCGTAGGCGGCGTGGGCCAGGCTGGTGAGGGCGGTGAGAGATGCGGGCGGGACGAACTCGGCCTCGCCGCGGAGCTGCATGGCGCCGATGACGGTGGTGAGGTTGACATTGCCGCAGCGCTCGCCGGTGCCGAGCAGCGTGCCCTGCACCTGACATGCGCCGGCAAGGATGGCGGCACGGGTGTTGGCGACGCCGAGGCCGCGATCGGTGTGGCCGTGAAAGCCGAATTTCGCGCGGGGATGCTGGCGCGTGAGGCCCGCAATTACGGAAGAAACTTCCTCGGGGCTTGCGCCGCCGGTGGTGTCGCAGACGATGATGCGGCTGACTTTCTGTTCGACGCACTGCGCGGTGAGCTGGTGGAAGTAGTCGAGAGTGCGGGCGCGGAGATTGGAGTCACAAAGCGCGCCGTTTTCGCGGCGGCCGCAGTTGGCGTCCATCGCGTGCTCCAGATCGACGAGGACTTCGAGGCCCTGGTCCTGCAGGAAGGCGATGGTCTCGCGGGCCATGAGGAGGTTTTCCTCGGGGGTGGTCTCGAGGGAGTGCTGGACGTCGAGCAGGCGGGACTTGACGACGACAACGGCGGCGGGCACGCGCTGACGGTGGGCGACGATGAACTGCGCGTCAGCCCAGTCCTGGACGCGTGCGCCGCGGCCGCGGGTGCGGCCGAAGAGCGCGAGGCGGATGGAGCCGGTGTCAACGGAGGCGAGGGCGCGAGTGAGGTCGGCGACGAACTGGTTTGCGCCGGCGAAGCCGATCTCCGCATAGCGAACGCCGAAGGCGCTCATGCGCTGGAGGAGCATGAGCGCCCCGGAGACGGAGATTTCGAGATTGGGCTGCTGCAGCCCGTCGCGCAGGCTGGTGTCGAAAAGTTCGACCTGGGGGAGTTCGGTATTGAGTGGCGAAGTTGGCGTCATTGTGAATGTGCGGACCGGTGAGCGCGGGCGAACGGCAGGCGGCGCGCGTCAGGGAAGTTCCTCCAATCATCATAGCCCGAAGAGACTGAGCATAGATTAAAGCGCCGGTGCGACCGAGGCGGCGGGGCCGGAGGGCGCGGCGAGGGTGAGCTCCTGGTCCTTGTACTGGAGCTGGTAGAGCTTCCAGTAGAGGCCGCGCTGGGCGAGGAGTTCCTGATGGGAGCCCATCTCGCGGAGCAGTCCCTTGTGCATGACGAGAATGGTGTCGGCGCGCTGCACGGTGGAGAGGCGATGGGCGATGAGAACGCTGGTGCGGCCTTCGACCATGCGCTCAAGCGCCGCGCGGATGCGGAGCTCGGTGTCGGTGTCGACGCTGGAGGTGGCTTCGTCGAGGATGAGGATGCGCGGATTGTAAGCGAGAGCGCGGGCGAAGTTGATGAGCTGCTTCTGGCCGGTGGAAAGCGAGTTGCCGCGCTCGCGGACGGGCTCATCGAAGCCGCCGGGAAGGGTTTCAATGAAGTCGAGGACGTTGACGTCGTGGGCGGCGCGACGCAGGGCTTCCTGAGTGATTTCGTCGTTGCCGAGGCGGATGTTTTCGGCCAGCGTGCCGGTGAAGAGGAAGGGGTCCTGGAGGACGACGGCGAAGTGGCGGCGGAGTTCGGCGAGGTTCTGCTCGCGGAGATCGACGCCGTCGAGGAGGATCTGGCCGGCGGTGATGTCGTAGAAACGCATCATGAGGCTGGTGAGAGTGGTTTTGCCCGCGCCGGTGTGGCCCACGATGGCGACGGTCTGGCCGGCCTCGATGGTGAAGGAGACATCCTTGAGGATCCACTCAATGTCTTTCAAGGCGGCGAGCTCGGCCGCGCTTCCCTCAGGGGCTGAAGCCCCTTTTGATTGGGCCGAGTTGATGTACGGGCTAAAGCCCGTACCCTTCATATCCATGCTCTCCGAGGAGCAGATGGCCTTTTGTATAGCGGATTGCTGCTGGGGCGTGAGCTTCTGGTAAGTGAACCAGACGTGGCGGAACTCAATGCGGTTGGAGCCGTCGCCCAGGCGCGGGTGGTCGGGCGAGACGATTTCGGGCTCGGTGTCCATGAGCTTGAAGATGCGCTCGCAGGCGGCCATGGCGGACTGGAGGATGTTGAACTTGTCGCTGAGGTCCTGGATGGGGCGCCAGAAGCGCTGGGCATACATGTTGAACATGGCGAGGACGCCGATGGTGACCGAGCCGGAGAGGACGCCGAAGCCGCCCCACCAGATGACGAGGGCGATGGCGACGGCGCTGAGGATTTCGACCGCGGGGTAGTAAAGAGCGTAGGCAAAGATCGTGTCAATGAACGCGATCATGTGCTGGCGATTGACGTCTTCAAAGTCCTTGTAGGCGCGCGCCTCGCGGTTGAAGAGCTGGACGACGCTCATGCCGGTGACGTGCTCCTGGGTGAAGGAGTTGATGCGGGCGATGGCGGCGCGAACGCGGCGGTAGCTTTCGCGGACGTGGTCACGGAAGATGCGCGTGACGATGAGGATGAGCGGCAGGACGCAGAAGGCAAGCAGGGCCAGCCACCAGTTGATGCGCAGCATGACGACGGCCATGATGGAGAGGGTGAAGAAGTCGTCGACGATGGCGAGGATGCCGCCGGTGAACATCTCGTTGATGGCGTCCACGTCTGACGTGATGCGGGTGACGAGGCGGCCGACGGCGTGGGTGTCAAAGAAGCCGATGTGCATGCGCTGCATGTGGCGGAAGATGTCGCGGCGCAGGTCGAACATGATTTTCTGGCCGGTCCACTGCATCAGGTAGGTCTGAACGAATTCGAAGAGATAGGACGAGCAGAGAGCGGCGATGAAGATGAGGGCGAGATCGGTGATGCCCTGGACGGGGTCAAGGGGCAGGCGGCGGGTGAGCCAGTTGGTCTCCGGGCTGGGCTTGCCGACGAGGTAGCGGTCGAGCGCGACCTTGAGCAGGTAAGGGCCGACGACGTCGCTGAGCGACTTGAGCGAGACGGCGATGGAGGAGACCACGGCCTGCCACCAGTAGGGCAGCAGGTAGCGCGCGAGGCGGCGGATGAGGCGGGAGTCGTAGACCTTGCCGACGGGGTCTTCGTCAGGCTTGCGCACGGGCGCGGCGGCGGCGGCGGCCTTCTCCGCGGGGCGTGGGGTGGAGTTGGTTGGGTGGTTCTGCGCCTGTTCCGCCATGTGTGCGCCGGGTTCCTCAGGGTCTGCTAACACTTCTGGAATGGTGGCGACGAGAGCCGATTTTTCTAGAGTTCGAGAAGTGAGGAGCGACGGATACCGGGTGTCTCCTGGCGACGACCGACGACGAAATCGAGGAAATCGGCCTCGTCCCTTCGGGTTGTGGCGAAAATCGCCTCATCCGTCGTTGTCGTCCTCGCCTTGGAATCGCCAAAGTCTTCGTCCTCCGCCTGGGCTGAGGCGATTTTCGCACGCAACGCCATCCATCCCAGAGGTGTTAACAGACCCTAGGGCCATTGTACTGAGTGAGAGATGCGCGAGAGGCGCGGCGGGCGGCAGAAGGTTGCGGTGGATGGTGGAAAAGGGCGGGATTTGCGGGCGGGCGGAGTGGACTATGGCAATTGCTGAGTTGCTGTGACCTTTTGGAGATTGTACAAAGTCGCCGGTCCCTGAGCGGTCGCGTCGACTTGAGTGCATCGGCTTCGGGATACAGTGACTCATGAATTGCTTTAGACTCGAACGGTGAGCTTCCGCGAATTTCTGGGGAACTCGGCCACCGTGACGCGGCTGCGCGAGAGCGTGCGCGCGGGGCGCATTCCGCAGGCGATGATTCTGGCCGGACCGAAGGGCGCGGGCAAATATACGCTGGCGCTGATGCTGGCGCGCGCGGTGAACTGCCTGGAGCATGCGGAGAGCGATGGGTTGCCCGATTATTGCGGGCGATGCAGGAACTGCGAGCGGATTGCGGGAGCGGCGGACCTGGAGACCTGCGTGGCCGAGGCCGTGGCGGCGCGCGAGGAGATGCGCGATGCGGACAAGCGCGAGACGCGGATCCTGATCCAGACGCATCCGGACGTGCTGATTGTGCCGCCGGACCCGCCGCAGATGCTGATCAAGATTGGGCAGGTGCGGCAGGTGATTCACGCGGCGTATTACAGGCCGCCCGTGGAGGCACTTCGTGCTTTTACTATCTTTACGTCTGGGGCTTTCGCAAAGGAGGCCGCGAACAGCCTGCTGAAGGTGCTGGAGGAGCCGCCGGAAAATCTGTCGCTGATTCTGCTGACGGAGAATCCGCAGGAGCTGCTGCCGACGATTCGCTCGCGGGCGATGACCTTCAGGCTGGGCGCGCTGCGCTTGGCGGAGCTGGAGACGCTGCTGGCCGAACGGCGGCCGGAGCTGAAGGCGCAGGAGCGCGCGCTGGCGGCGCGGCTGGCGGAGGGCGCGGTGGGGCGCGCGCTGGTGCTGGATCTGGAGGCGTATGTGGCCAGCCGGAAAGATGCGCTGCTGATTTTGCGGACGGCGCTGGGCGAGCCGGATTATTCGCAGTTGTTTCGCGCGACGGAGAGCTATCGCGGCGGCGCCGACGGGCAGGAGAAGACGCTGAACCTGCTGCGTGCGCTGGGCTCGCTGCTGGAGGATTTGCTGCTGACGGTGGCGGGAACGCCGGCGCTGGCGCGCAATGTGGACCTGACGACGGAGCTGGAACGGATGGCGCAGGGCGTGACGGTGGACTGGCTGGACGGGGCGGCGCGCGCGCTGGCGCAGGTGGAGCAGGGGATGCGGCGGAACCTGCTGCGGTCACTCTCACTGGATGCGATGGCGGTGGGGATGGCGGAGCGCTGACCGGGCGGCGTGGGACGGCGGAAACCGCGAAGATGCAACCAAGGGCTGTGCGCGGGCATCTTCCTTGAGTAGAATCAAGCCAAACATCGTTCAGGAAACATTGCCCAAACGGACGATTCGCCGGCACGGGAGTTCGTGTCCCCGCCGGATGAAACGCCCGTACCGGCCGGACGCGAGGACCGGCATTTTCAGTTTTTTCGCCCTTTCTTATTTGAGCCTCACTTTCCCCCAAGGAGGACTGCACTCATGATTCCCGAAGCCCTTTTGAACACGACCGGAGCTGAGGCCGCGCCGCAGGAGCCGAGCGCGCGGCGGCCGCGCGCGGCGTATACGCCGCTGGCCTACCATTTCCACAACCACGAGGCAGAGCTGGAGGCGGCGCAACCGCATGCGGAGGTGTTTTATCTGCAAAAGCAGATCCAGTCGCAGACGCCGATGGTGATTGTGCTGACCGACGGCGAGCGCGTGGAGGGATGCATCGAGTGGTATGACAGCAAGACGCTGAAGGTGCGCGGGCGGGTGCGGACGCTGGTGTATAAATCGGCGATCAAATACATGTACAAGCTGGGCGAGAACGGGCAGTAGCGGGACGAGCGTCGCGCGTTCGAAGCGGGCGGTCAGTCGGCGCGCGCGGCCTTGCGCAGGCGGTCGCGGAGCGCTGCGCCCAGGCCCTCGGCGGGCGGAAGCGGACAAAGGATGAGGGTGCATCCGGCGGCGTCGAGCGCGCGGAGGCCTGCGTAAAGGGATTGCGCGAGGGTTTCGGGCGCGTTCCAGCGACCCCATGGGAAAATTTGCGCTCCTGCGGGCGCGGCGGCGGCCAGCTCTTCAGGCAGCAGCAGGCCGAGGCGGGTGCTTGCGTGTTCGGCGGCGTGTTCGGCAGCGGCGCGGGCGAGCTGCGCGGGCAATTCGGCGAAGGGCGCATCGACGAGGATGAGGCGGGCGCGCGGGGCGTAATGGCGCGGGCCGATGCCGGGCGAGGGAAGCGCTTCCGGCGGCGCGGGGTCGGCGGATTCCGCTTGCTGATGGAGGACGACGGGACCGGCGACGGCGGCAATCTGCTCGGCGGTGACGGCGCCGGGACGGTAAATGACCACGGGGTCGGAGTTGGGGTCGAGGACGGTGGATTCGAGGCCGTGGAGGGTGGGCCCGGCGTCGAGAACGGCGGCGATGCGGCCGTCGAGATCGTGGAGGACGTGGTCGGCAGTGGTGGGGCTGGTGTGGCCGAAGCGGTTGGCGCTGGGCGCGGCAACGGGAACGCCGGCGAGCGCGATGAGGCGGACGGCGACGGGATGGGCGGGCATGCGGATGCCGACGAGGGGACGGCCGGCGGTGACGGCATCGGGCACGGCGCTGGAGCGTGGAAGCAGCAGGGTGAGCGGGCCGGGCCAGAAGGCTTCGATGAGGCGGCGGGCTGCGTCGGGAATGGCCGCGACAAGGTGGTGGAGCATGGGATTGTCGTTGGGCAATCCGGCGATGTGGACGATGATGGGGTCCCAGGCGGGACGGTCCTTGGCGTGGAAGATGCGGGCGACGGCGGCGGGGTCAAGGGCGTTGGCGCCGAGGCCGTAGACGGTTTCCGTGGGCAGGGCGACGAGTCCGCCGTGGCGGAGGATCTCGGCGGCGCGGATGAGAGCGACGCTTGAGGCGGGATCGTCGAGCCGGTAGGGATCCGCAGTGAGACGCAGGGTCTGCATGAGGTTATTGTCGCCGGTTGCGGGCGCGGTAGCCAATTGGCTTATACTCACCAATTACCATGGCGATAGAGACGGAGATCAAATTTCGCGTGGAAGACGTGGCAGAGTTCGCGGCGCGGCTGCGGGCCGCGGGCTTTCGCGAAGAGACGCCGCGGACCTTTGAGCGCAATGTGCTGTTCGACACGCCGGGCCGGCAGATGCGGGCGCGGACCGAGATTCTGCGCATCCGCAGCTACGGCGGACGGTGGACGGTGACGCACAAGCGGATTCCGGACACGGGCGTGGGCGAGGACCGGCACAAGCATCGCGTGGAAACCGAGACGGAAGTGGCCGACGGCGAAGCGCTGGCGGAGGTGTTTCGCGCGCTGGGGCTGGTGGAGGCTTTCCGCTATGAGAAATGGCGCGCGGAGTGGAGCGATGGCGAGGGGCACTGCGTGTTGGACGAGACGCCGATTGGGAACTTTGCCGAGTTGGAAGGCACGGCGGAGTGGATTGACCGGGCGGCGGCGCAGCTGGACGTGAGACCCGCGGAATACCTGACGCTGAGCTATGGGCGGCTGTTTGACCAGTGGCGCGAAACGCATCACTCGGCGGCGACGGACCTGACGTTTGAAGCGGTGGCCGCGGCGGAGAGCGTTCGATAAATCCAGCAAAATCTGTATGGATGCGATGGGCGTGAGGAGCGGCCACGAGATGCTTTCCTACGCGGCGCAGCGGGCCGTGCGGAAGTGGAAGTTCGATGCGGGAGCGGGCACGGCGACGGTGCCGGTGGACGTGAATTTCGAACTGGGTCAGGAAGCACGCGCCTGGGAAAGGCGGCGGCCTCTGCGGCTGCCGTCCATTTTTTGCGCGGATGCTGGTGAGAGCCGTAGCGCCGGAGGGAATCGCTAGTTCTCGGCTCCGTGGCACTTCTTGTATTTTTTGCCGGAGCCACAGGGGCAGGGATCGTTGCGGCCGACCTTCTCGCCGCTGCGCCGCTGGGTGGGCTGCGTGGCCTCTCCCGCGCCGGCGCGGGTGGCCACCTCAAGCTCGCGCTGCTTCTTGCGGTGGAACTCTTTCTCAATGGCGTCAATGGTGGTGGAGGGCTGGCGCGTGGAGATGGGAATGTCATGCGGATGGCCGTTGGATGAAAGCGGCTGAGCGGCGCTGGAGACTGGCGGCGCGGGCGGAACTGGACGCTGCGGGCGCGTCGCGGCGTCAGCGGGGTCAATGGGTTTGCCGTCTGGGCCCAGAATCTGCATGCGGAAGAGGAAGCGTACGGTGTCTTCCTGGAACTTGAGCATCATGGCTTCGAACATGTCGAAGCTCTCTTTCTTGTAGGCGACGAGCGGGTCCTGCTGGGCGTAACCGCGCAGGCCGATGCCCTCCTTGAGGTGGTCCATGTTGAGCAGATGCTCTTTCCACAGGCCGTCAATCACGCTGAGCATGACCATGCGCTCGTGGTAGCGCATGGTGTCCTTGCCGAGGATGGATTCCTTGGCCTCGTAGTGCTGTTTAAGCCTTTCGAAGATGGCGTCGCCCATCTCATGGCGTGAGAGCACGAGGGGGTCGACGCCGGCGTCTTTGAGGCCAATGCCGAACTGGCTGGCGAGGCGCTCGTCCATCTCCTTGATGTTCCACTGCTCGGGGTGCTTGTCCTCGGGGGCGAGCTCGTCGAAGAGAGCGCTGAGGATGCCGCCGACGTAATCCTCGAGGATGAGCTCGCGCTGTTCGAGGCCTTCGAGGAGCTGGCGGCGCAGGCCGTAGACGGCCTCGCGCTGCTTGTTCATCACATCGTCATAGTCGAGCAGGTGTTTGCGCGATTCGAAGTGCTGGGCTTCGACGGCCTTCTGCGCGCCCTCAATGCGCTTGGAGATCATTTTGGACTCGATGGGAACGCCCTCTTCCATGCCCAGGCGCTCAAGCAGCGTGCTGACCCACTGCTTGGCGAAGATGCGCATGAGGTCGTCTTCCAGCGAGAGGAAGAAGCGCGAAGCGCCGGGGTCGCCCTGGCGGCCGGCGCGGCCGCGCAGCTGGTTGTCAATGCGGCGGGACTCATGGCGCTCCGTACCGAGGATGAAGAGGCCACCGGACTCGATAACACTGGCGTGTTCCTTCTCAACGGCCGCGGCGTGGACCTTGTGGGTCTCTTCCCAGTCGGGCTCGGCGACCTCGAACTCCTGTCCGTTGTAGTAAAAGCGGAGGAAGCCGTGGGGCGCCATGGGATTGATGGCGCCCTCATTGTCGCTGATGGCGCGGGCGCGGCTCTTCTTGACCAGCTCCATGCGGGTCATGAACTCGGGGTTGCCGCCGAGCAGAATGTCAGTGCCGCGTCCGGCCATGTTGGTGGCGATGGTGACCGTGCCGGCGCGTCCGGCCTGGGCGACGATTTCGGCCTCGCGCTCATGGAACTTGGCGTTGAGCACGACGTGACGGACGCCTTTGCGCTCAAGGTAATTCGACAGCAGCTCGCTTTTTTCAATGGACGTGGTGCCGACGAGGACGGGCTGGCCGCTGGCGTGCAGCTCGGCGATGTTGTCGGCCACGGCCTTGTATTTTTCCTTTGAGGTGCGGAAGACGACGTCGTGGTGCTCGGCGCGAGCGAGCGGCTTGTTGGTGGGGATGACGACGATGTCGAGGTTGTAAATCTTGACGAACTCGGCGGCCTCGGTTTCCGCGGTGCCGGTCATGCCGCTGAGCTTTTGATAGAGGCGGAAGTAATTCTGGAAGGTGATGGTGGCAAGGGTCTGGTCTTCCTTGCGAATCTGGACGCCCTCCTTGGCCTCGACGGATTGGTGCAGGCCGTCAGACCAGCGGCGGCCGGGCATGAGGCGGCCGGTGAAGGTGTCCACGATGATGACCTCGCCGTCCTTGACGACGTAATCGACGTCGCGCTTGTAAAGGGAGTGGGCCTTGATGCCGGTTTCGACGTAGTGCTTGAGGTCCCAGTTTTCAGCGTCGGCGATGTTGCTGATGCCGAGGAGCTTTTCGATGGTCTCCCAGCCCGGGTCAGTGACGCCGATGGTCTTGTGCTTTTCGTCCACGACGTAATCGCCGGTGAAGGTCTTGGTTTCAAGCGACTCGGTCTCTTCGCCGAGCACGAGCTGAGGAATGATTTTGCGGACGCGGGCGTACTTGTCGGTGGTCTGGTCGGTTGGTCCGGAGATGATGAGCGGGGTGCGGGCTTCGTCGATAAGGATGGAGTCGACCTCGTCGACAATGCAGTAGAAGTGGCCGCGCTGCACGCAATCGCCGATGTCGAACTTCATGTTGTCGCGCAGGTAGTCGAAGCCGAACTCGTTGTTGGTGCCGTAGGTGATGTCGGCGGCGTAGGCGGCGCGGCGCTCGCTGTCGTCCAGGTCATGCACGATGACGCCGACGGTGAGGCCGAGGAACTCGTAGATCTTGCCCATCCACTCGGCGTCGCGCTTGGCCAGGTAATCGTTGACGGTGACGACGTGGACGCCGCGGCCGGCGAGGGCGTTGAGGTAGCAGGGCAGGGTGGCGACGAGGGTTTTGCCTTCGCCGGTCTTCATTTCAGCGATCTGGCCCTGGTGGAGAACCATGCCGCCGATGAGCTGCACGTCAAAGTGGCGCATCTGGACGACGCGCCAGCCGGCCTCGCGGACGACGGCGAAGGCCTCGGGCAGGATTTCGTCGAGGGCGTCGCGCTCGGCCTTCTTGATTTCCTCGGGGTCAGTGATGCCCTGAAGCCGGGCGGCGATGCGCTGGCGGAAGTCGAGGGTCCTGGCGCGAAGCTCTTCATCGGAGAGCTTTTCCATCTCCGGCTCAAGGGCGTTGATGGAGGCGACGATGGGCAGCAGGCGCTTGACGGCCCGCTCATTGGAGGTGCCGAAGACCTTGGTGAGAAGGCTATCGAATAACTTGCGGATATCGTCGAAGGACACGTAATTCTCCGTATACCAGTGTAAATGGTGAGGGGAAAAGCGGGGAGGGTCGAAGCCCGCCCTGCGAAGGCCGGCCCATGCGCCGGCGGCATGGTTGCGGCTAGATCCTAACTACGAGATTATCAACCGGTTGGCCGCGGCGGATGCGCTTGAGCTGGCGGTGGAGATGCTTGATGGGCGACTCGGGATCTCCTTCATCGTCGTCCTCCTCCTTTTCCACGAGCCGGACTTGCACTTCATAGGAGACGGCGGGCCGGTAATAGACCTGGAGCAACTGAAACGCCATGCCGAGGGCGAAGGTGGAGGGGTAAGACCCCGAAGGCCGTTTCCCTTTTCGCAGGTTGCGCCGCAGGACGGCGCGGCGCGCGAAGTAATAGACGAGAATGCCGAGAATCGCGAGGAACGGCGCCATGGTGGCGAATGCGCCGAGGGCGTCGAGGATTGAGAGGCTCATGGTGTTCCTTCCTGGTTGCAGAGCAGGAGTTCGCAAGCGGTGGGTGCGCGGCCGCGCGCAGCCGAAGCTGCCGTTGCGGGCCGGACCGGTGCTAAGGGGCTATGCGAAGAGGAAGGGAGGAGGACGCTGCAATGCGGCGGGGAGCGACGGCGCTTGCGGCGCGCGGCTGGAGTAATCCTGCCGGAACGAAGGAAAGAGCGTGAGCGGAGAAATGATGCCCAGGAAGAGCGGCGGCAGGATGGCCAGCCATGCGCTGTTGCCGGTGCTGTGCGCGTGCGGAACCAGCAGGAAGAGCAGGGCGATTGCGACTGCGATTGCCGCAATGAGTAGCCACGTCTGCTTGTGCCGATTCTGCATCATTCGTCGCGATTCGCGCGCAGCGCAATCTCCGTCTCATATTGTGCCATGTTTGTGTGCGGCGCGGCAGGTCTCTCGATCGAGGGCGGCGATTTTCGCCGGTGCCGGGAGATGTTTTCGATATAGTCAGCCATACCGAGTGTCCCGGCATGCCCAAGGCGCTTTCCCATGGCCGCAAGCGCAGGAAAGCCGCACGGCAAGCCGAAACCAATTTTTTCTTCAGGAGACCTTCGATGAAATCTGTTTTCCTTACCGCAATGCCGCTGCTGGCGGTGTGTTTTGCCGCAGGCCAGGCTCCGCAGGCCACGCTGCCGGCAACGCCCGGGACGGTGGTGTGGGGCTACTACTCGGCCGAGGCCAAGCCGGTGCTCACGGTGCACTCCGGCGACACGGTGCGGATCCAGACGCTATCCACCTGCGGATCGACGGAACGGCTTGAAGCGGAGGGCGTGCCGGCGGCGGAGATTCCCGCCTACAACGGGGAAATCTATCGCGAGGTGAAGGATCGCGGTCCGGGCGGACATATTCTTACCGGGCCGGTAGCCATTGCGGAGGCCGAGCCGGGCGACGTGCTGGAAGTGGACATCCTGAAGGTGGACCTGGACGTACCGTTCGCGTGCAACGGCTTCGGCGCGGGCCGCGGCTTTCTGCCGAATGATTATCCCTATGGCCGGATGAAGATCATTCCGCTGGACCGGACGAAGATGCTGGCCCATTTTGCTCCGGGCATTGAGATTCCTCTGCATCCGTTCTTTGGCAGCATGGGCGTGGCGCCGCCGCCTTCGGCGGGCCGGTATAACAGCGCGCCGCCGTGGATGCACGCGGGCAACATGGACAACAAGCTGCTGGTGGCGGGCACCAAGTTGTTTATCCCGGTCTTCGCCAAGGGCGCGCTGTTTGAAGTGGGCGACGGGCACGCGGGCCAGGGCAACGGCGAGGTGGACATTACGGCGATGGAGACGTTTCTCTCCGGCACGTTTCGCTTTGTGGTGCACAAGGATATGCACCTGCTGTGGCCGCGGGCGGAGACGCCCACGAGCTACATCAGCATGGGCTTCAGCCCGGACCTGAAGGAGGCGGCGAAGCTGGCCGTCCGCGACATGATCAATTTTCTGGTGGAGCAGAAACACCTGAGCCGCGACGACGCGTACATGCTGACGAGCGTGGCTGTGGACGTGGACATTACGCAGCTTGTGGATGGGAATGTGGGCGTGCATGCCATTTGCCCGAAGGACATTTTCACGCGCAAAGAATGAGTCAGAAACCGCAAAGAACACGGAGGGTCAGGCGTGGTGGCCGAGGGCGACGAGCAATTCGCTGACGGCTTCCGCAATCTGCTCGTGGGCCTCGTCGATGGAGAGATTGCCCTCGATCTGGACCACGCGGCCGGGCTCGCGGGCGGCGATTTCACTGTATTTGAGCCAGACGCGGCGATAGAAGGCGTCCTGCTCCTGCTCGAAGCGGGATTCGTCGGGCCCGGCGTGCTGCGCGGTGCGGGTGTTGCGGCGGCGGGCACGCTCCAGGCTGCTTTCAAGCGAGGGAAGCAGCAGGAGGGTGAGGTCGGGCCGGAGGTTGCCGCAGAGCAGGCGGTGCAGGTCGAGGACGAGCGCGGAGCCGAGCTCGCGTCCGCCGCCCTGGTAAGCCTCGGTGGAGTCAGTGAAGCGGTCGCAGAGGACGATGCGGCCGGCATCGAGTGCGGGCTGGATGACTTCGGCGATGGCCTGGGCGCGGTCAGCGAACATGAGGGCCAGCTCAGTGACGGGCGAAAGGGCGGTGGAAGCCGAGTCAAGCAGGAGGGTGCGGATGCGGTCGCCGGTGGGGGTTCCGCCGGGCTGGCGGGTGAGAACGGGGTCAAGGCCGCGCTTGTGGAACCAGTCGGCGAGACGCTTGATTTGGGTGGACTTGCCGGACCCGTCGAGCCCTTCGAGCGTGATGAAGACTCCGCGCGGCATGGGGTGAGTCTACCACCGCGCGAAAAGGCCCGGGGTGCGCGGCCGGAGGGGCAAGCTAAGCCGAGGAATGGGTTTGCGGCCAAGGCGCGGGGTCCCATAAGTTTGCATACGGGCGGACAACTTCTGCCCAAGTAACGTGTTCTTATGGAGGTAGCCGGAAGACGGTTCCGGAGGGTCCGAACGGGACGCAGGAACCGAAGGCCGGCAGGGGCCCGAGAAGCCGGGGCATTGGATGCCCGGTGGGCGGGCGCCAGCAAGCGGTGATGCCGCCAGTGGCACGAGCCTGGCAGGAACGGGCGGACACAAGGCATCAGAAAGACGGCAACGAGGAGGTTCAGCCATGAAACAACTCCACATCGTGCGATTGCTTTTGCTCGCTCTGCTCATTTCGATTGTGCCCGCCACGTCTCATGCGGGTGTGTTCATCAGCGTGGGATTCGCACCGCCACCGCTGCCGGTGTATGAGCAGCCGCCGTGTCCGGACCCGGGGTTGATGTGGATGCCGGGCTACTGGGCGTACGGCCAGGACGGCTACTACTGGGTGCCGGGCGCGTGGGTGCCGGCGCCTTACGAGGGTGCGCTGTGGACGCCGGGCTACTGGGGCTGGAATGACGGCTTCTACATGTGGAATCCGGGCTACTGGGGCAATTACGTGGGCTACTACGGCGGCGTGAACTACGGCTACGGCTACTTCGGCATCGGCTTTGTCGGCGGCCACTGGCACGATCGCGAATTTGAGTACAACGATGCGGTCATGCGCATCGATGAGGATCGTATTCACGACCACTATTCCGACCGCAATGTCGTGGAACGCTATACGGTGGACCGCGGCAGCCGGGTTTCGTATAACGGCGGACGCGGCGGGATCCAGTACCGGCCGAGCGCGGCCGAGCGGGTGGCGATGCACGAGCGGCACATGGCGCCCACGAACTACCAGCGGGATCACGAGACGCAGTTCCGCAACGACCGGAATGCGTACTCGCGGTTCAACAAAGGACGGCCACAGAACGTGGTCTCTCGCCAGCCGCTGCAGGGCCGCACGGGACAGATGCCGAGCAACCAGATGCAGCGCCCGCAGCAGAACCGGAACATGCAGCAGCAGGCACGGCCGAACTACCAGATGCAGCGGCCGCAGCAGAACCGGAACATGCAGCAGCAGGCACGGCCGAACTACCAGATGCAGCGGCCTGTGAATCCGGGAGTGGAAAACCGGGGAGCGGCGAACCGAAACACGCAGCAGAACCAGCAGCGCGCGCAGCCGCAATATCAGCGGCCGCAGCAGAACCAGCAGCGCGTGCAGCCGCAATATCAGCGGCAGCAGCAGAACCAGCAGCGGCAGCAATACCAGCGGCCGCAGCAGAACCAGCAGCGGCAGCAATATCAGCGTCCGCAGCAGCGCGCGCAGCCGCAGTACCAACGCCAGCAGCCGCAGGCGCAGAGCCGGAGCGCGGGACGGGCGCAGCATGTATCGCGGCCCGCGCCCAGGCAAGACCACCAGAAGCCCAAGGCACCGAAGGGCGGGCGGCGGTAAGCCAGTCGCGCAGTACGGAAGAGGGATGGCCCACGGAAGACCGTGGGCCTTTTCTTTTGCGGGCAGTCGTAGGAGCTGCCAGAGCAATTCCTGAGTTGCCGTGTCCTTATGTAGTTCCGTGGGATGTCGCCGCTCCCTAGTGGTCCCACCCCAACGACCAAGACCTATCGTTGGGGACCCCCGGGGCGGCGGCGTCGACTTGAGTACGGAGGCTTCGGGGTACAGCTACTCAGGAATTGCTTTCGTCGGAGGCTGGCTCGAAGCCGGCGATTTCGACTTCGAGGCCGCCGAACTCGGGGTGGTCGTTCTCGCGGATGCGGTAGGCGAGATCAATACGGCTGCCCAGTGTGAGTCCGAGCTCGGTTGCGCGCAAGGCCTGGTCCCATCCGACAGCGCGGACGATGGAGGCCGCGGAGATGGGCGCATCGGCGGAGGGGTTCTGTGTGAGCTCGAGGCGGATGTGGCGCTGCTTCATGACGCGGACGGGCGCGATCAGGCGCGCGTTGCGGGCGACGAAAATGGGCTCGGGATTGCCGTGGCCGAGGGGCTCCAGACGGCGCAACCAGCCGGCGAGGGTGGGCGTGATGTGGTCGAGCGGAAGCTCGGCGTGGATGCGAAGAAGGCGCTCAAGTTTGCGTGTGGCAAGGCGGGTTGCCGCGTAGGCGGCGAGGCGGCACTTGAGATCGGGCAGGCGGTCGGCGGGCATGGCGAAGCCGACGGCGAAGGCGTGGCCACCGAAGCGGGTGAAGAGATCGGCGCAGGTTTCAATGGCTTCAAGCAGCGGAAAGCCGTCCACGCTGCGGCCGGAGCCGTGGGCGACGCCGTCCTCCACGCTGACGACGATGGCGGGCTTGGCCGTGCGCTCGACCACGCGCGAGGCGAGGATGCCGATGACGCCGCGATGCCAGCCCTCGCCTTCGATGAGCAACAGCGGCTCGGCGGCGAGAGTTTCATCCGACGCGAGGCGCGATTCGATGGCGTGGAGGGCGAAGGCTTCGGTGTCGCGGCGCTCGCGGTTCAGGCGTTCGAGTTTTTCGGCCAGCTCCTGCGCGCGGAGGGGGTCGCGCGTGGTGAAGAGCTCGATGACCTCCGAGGCCACGTCCATGCGGCCGGCGGCGTTGATGCGCGGCGCGAGGCGGAAGGCAACGTCGAAGCCGGTGAGCTGCTTTGCGGAGGGATCAAGCGCGGCGGCAGCGAAGAGCGCGCGCAGGCCGACGCCCATGGGACGACGGAGCTCGCGCAGGCCGAGCGCGGCGAGGGTGCGGTTTTCGCCGTGGAGCGGAACCGCGTCCGCGATGGTGGCGATGGCGGCGAGCTTGAGGAAGCTGGGCAGGGTTTTTTCGCGCGTGCGGACGGGATCGCGGCGCTCAAGCAAAGCCTGAGCGAGCTTGAAGGCGATGGCCGCGCCGCAGAGGGATTTTTCAGGATACGTGCATCCGGGCTGGTTGGGATTGAGGATGGCGAGCGCGTGGGGAAGCTGGTCGCCGGCCTCGGGCAGGTGATGGTCGGTGAGGATGAGGTCGAGGCCGAGGCGGCGCGCGGTTTCGGCTTCAGCAAAGGCGCGCATGCCTGTGTCGACGGTGATGACGAGGCGGACACCCTCGGCGTGGGCGGTTTCAAGCACGTTGGATTGCAGCCCATAGCCTTCGCGCAGGCGATGGGGAACGTGGAAGCGGGCTTCGCCGCCGAGCATTTCAATGGCGGTTTTTAGAAGGACAACGGCAGTGGTGCCGTCCACGTCGTAATCGCCGTAGAGCAGGATGGGCTCGCGGGCGGCGATGGCGCGCTCAATGCGTTCGACGGCAATTTGCATGCCGCGCATGAGAAAGGGATCGTGGAGCTGATCGGCGGAGGGGTTGAGGAAGGCGAAGGCCTGGGCTGCGTCCGTGACGCCGCGGGCGAGGAGAAGCTCGGCGACCACATGGGGAACGCGCGCGGCGCGGGCGAGGGCTTCAGCCTCTTCGGGATGGGCTTCAGCGAGTAGCCAGCGCTGGCGGGGAGCGCGGCGGGTTGCCGCGGAGTCCGGGGCTGGCGAACCGGAAGAGGCCACCCGAGCTACTCGTCCTCCTCGTCGTGGCCGTGCTCGTGGTCGTCGATGACGATGTCGTGAAAGCTGTCCACGTCCTCGAGGAGCGACTGGAAGCGCTCGTACCACTCGGTGGTGGTCTCATGCAGGAAGGCGATGCCCTGATGGACGAAGCCGAGCTGGATGTAGCCGACCTTGCCGGCGTATTTGCGCAGCAGCTGCGCCTCGACGAGCTCAGCGCCCTCTTCGTCAGGGAAGTTCATCTCGCCGGCCTCTTCGACGAGCACGTCGAGCTCCTCGTGTTCGAGGGTCATTTCACTGAAGGTGAGGAAAGGCGCGCCGACGTGCGTTGCCATCTCGACGAAGTCCTTCCATGCGTCGGGATTGGCCTTGTCCTCCCAGACGATGGAGGGAATGTCCTCAGTGACGTAGCCGGGCAGGCGGCGCATGCCGTGGCCCTCGATGAAGGCCACCATGTCGTCTTTGAGCGAATGCAGATTGTCCGTGCTCATCGTCAAGTGTTCATTTTCTCAGATGCGGGCGGGCAGGCCGGTGGAATTGTGGAAAGTTTCGTCGAGGCGGCAAAGGTATTAGTCTTGAAAGAAGAGAACCGAAAGAAGAGCACCGAAAGAAGAGCACCGAGGAGGATTTCGACTTGCCAGCGTTTGAACGCCACGTGTTTGTGTGCCACAACGTGCGCCCGGAGGGTGCGCCGCGCCCCTCCTGCACGCGCGACGGAAAGAGCGAACTGCACGGGCGGCTGCAGCAGCTTGCCAAGGCCGCGGGCCTGGGCGGGCGGGTGCGGATCAACAAGTCGGGCTGCCTTGACCAGTGCGAGCATGGGCCGACGGTGGTGGTGTATCCGGAGGCGGTGTGGTACGGCAACGTGCAGCCGGAGGACGCCGAGGCGATTGTGGCCGAGCACCTGGTGGGTGGGCGGCCGGTGGAGCGGCTGCGCCTGGCCGAGGGCTGCCTGAATACGGCGAGCTGCCCGCACAAGGGGGTAGGCGCGCGGGCGATTTCGTGACCTTGGTATTGCGAATGGAGTGATTCGTAAGGGCTTGCTGCTCCTGGCGCCGTGGACGGCTGCCGATAGGCAGAGCGGGAGGAATCCGATGCATTGCCTGTTCGCTTTGCTTGGAGTTCTAGTGTTTGCGGGTGCCGGGCTGGCTGCGCAGCAGCCGGAGGCATCCAGTGGAGACGGCGACGGGCGTGGCGACCGCGAACGGGACGCTGGCCAATGGCGCGGTGGAGATTCCCTTTGCGTGGTCGGTGGAGAACGCGCACACGGGGATTGCGCTGCGCTACCAGACTGCCGCAGTGGCGACCCTGGAACCGCATGCGGCCCGAGTGAGGACGAGCGCGCGGGAACAGGTGGCGCTGGCCTATCCGCCGGAGGGCGGCGTGGCAAACATGGATGTCGACGTGGCGTCTTAGAAGGTGGGCGCATGGGCTCCAAGTGCCGCGCCGGCAAAGTGTACACCCGGTGGCGGGATGGGGTATTCTTGAGTTTCGCCCATGATATTTTCCCGTGAGTACATAGGGTATCTGGCCCGCCGTACGGTCAAGCACCTCATCGACGCCAAAATGATCACGACCAGCGACCTGAAAGGGACCGAGTCGCTGGTGAGCAATGGGCTGGTGGAGGAGCTTGCGCTTGAGGACCGCATCAACGAGGAGGTGCGCGTGATTCTGGACGCGTATTCCGAAGAGATGCGCAGGACCGGAGCGCAGTACGCCGAGATGTTCAAGAAGGTGAAGACCGAGCTGGCCCGCAAATATAAGGCGGTGCTATGAGGATCAACCGCGACAAGCTGAACAAGCTGGCCCACACGGTGGCCGACACACTGGCCGAGATTGACCAGGTGGGCTTCCTTGAGGATCGGAACACGATTCGGCAGGAGGCGCGCAAGGCGCTGGAGACGCTGTTGATGCAGGAGGCGGGCATTGACGCGGCGGCGCGGGCCAAGATCGCCTCGCAGCGGAAGATCATCCTGGAAGGCTCGCAGGAGTGGGAGATTCTTTACCGCAAGTACTACAACGAGGAAGTGCGGAAGCTGGGGATTTAACGGGCTATTCCTGCATGCTGCGTGGCAGGTCTTCGCGGCTGGGTTTGCGGCGCGCCGGGCCTTTGGCAGCCAATCGGAATTTTGTTAGAGTGAAGGGAGTGGCCGGTGACGGCCGCTCCCGGCCAGTGTGGCGCTATCGTCTAGGGGTTAGGACGTGAGATTCTCAATCTTAAAACACGGGTTCGATTCCCGTTAGCGCTACCAGATAACATCCGCTAAAGCCCGCTAAATCAGCGGGCTTTCGTTTGCCTGAAAAGCGCCGAAGCACACCTTAACTCTCAATGACGCCAAATCTGTGGCACAACCTGTGGCACAAGTCACA
>DATLRP010000003.1:0-23848 GCA_035534635.1 Occallatibacter sp. | reverse complement strand
GCCCCCCATCAGAAAATTCACCATGTGCTGCCGCAGGAGTGCTTCATTCTTCATCTCGTTTGTTCCTTTCCTTCTCGTCGCGGCTCCCTCGTCGCGGCCCCCTCGTCGCGGGTCCGGCGTTCACGCCGCATTCTCCATGCCGGCCGTTCGCGCCGCAGCCGTTCGTTTCCTCTGATTCACCTCGCTCCGCAAAAGTTGCCGAACTTTCCCGCCCGCGCGCTTCGTTCCTCCCTGCATCTTCCATCCGCAACCTGCCCCGCGTTACCCTTGTTGCACACTCCAACCTTCGCTCCCGAAAGGTCCGCTCCATGCTCCGTCTTCGCTCCGCCGTCGCTGCCGCGGTCTTTGCATCCCTGGCTTTCTCCGCCGCCGCACAGTCCTCCGCGCCCGCGCCGCAATACCCCGCTTACCCCAGCGAGTCGCCCGCGCAGCTGGTCCCCAACACCAGCTCCTTTGACTACACCCGCCGCGAAGTCATGATCCCCATGCGCGACGGTGTCCGCCTCCACACCGTCATCCTCATCCCCAAAGGCGCCGCCCACGCGCCCATCCTGCTCACCCGCACGCCGTACTCGGCAGATGCCCTCACCAGCCACATCCCCAGCTCCCACCTCGGCCCCGCCCTTTACGGGTATGACAACGCCACAGACGTCATCCTCGAAGACGGCTACATCCGCGTCGTGCAGGACATCCGCGGCAAATACGGCTCCGAGGGCGACTACGTCATGAACCGTCCCATCCACGGCATTCCCGCAGCCCACCCGCTCAACCCCACTCTCGTCGACGAAGCCACTGACACCTACGACACCATCGACTGGCTCGTTAAAAACATCCCTGAAACCAACGGCAAGGTCGGCATTCTCGGCATCTCTTACGACGGCTTCCTGCCCCTCATGGCCCTCGTCCATCCCCACCCCGCCCTCAAGGTCGCCGTCCCCATGAACCCCATGGTCGACGGATGGATGGGCGACGACTGGTTCCACAACGGCGCATTCCGCCAGCAGAACATGCCCTACATCTACGAGCAGGAAGGAACCCGCGCCAACACCGAAAAGTGGTGGAGCCCCGTCCACGACGACTACGACCTCTACATGCGCGCCGGTTCCGCCGGTGAGCTCGGCCGCCAGCACGGCATGCAGCAGCTCGGCTTCTGGCGCAAGATCCTCGCCCACCCCGCCTATGACTCCTTCTGGTCTGATCAGGCCGTTGACAAGGTCCTCAAGCAGGACTTTTCCGAAGAAGGCATCAAGGTCCCCTTCCTCCTTGTCCACAGTCTCTGGGATCAGGAGGACATCTACGGCGCCATGGCCGTCTACAAGGCCGTCAAGCCCCTCGACAAGGACAACAACAAGGTCTTCATGGTCCTCGGCCCCTGGCATCACGGCCAGGAAATCGAGCCCGCTGACTCGCTCGGCGCCATCCGTTTCGGTTCTGACACCGGAACATGGTTCCGCCAGCACATCCTGCGCAACTTCCTCGCCCACTACCTCATGGACAACCCGCCGCCGCTCGAGATCGCGCCCGTCACCGCTTACGAAACCGGCGCAAACAAGTGGACCCGCCTCGATAAGTGGCCCGTCGCGCCTGCAACCACGCCGCTCTATCTCGAACCCGGCGGCAAGCTCGGCTTCACCGCTCCGACTGCGGCCGCGACAGCCACCCCGGCCGAAGCCGGCAGTCCTTCAGCGAAGGATTTTGATTCCTACATCTCCGACCCCGCGCATCCGGTCCCCTATCGCGCCCGGCCCTCGCAGCCCATCGGCTATGACCTGCCCCTCACCTGGCCCCAGTGGCTCGTCGACAACCAGGTCGCGTTCTCCGGCCGCACTGACGTCCTCACCTACACCTCCGGCGTGCTCACACATCCCGTCCACATCCTCGGCCAACCCATCGCTCACCTCCTCGCCTCCACCAGCGGCACGGACTCCGACTGGGTCGTCAAGCTCATCGACGTCTACCCCGACGAGGTTCCCGGCGACGCCGACCTCGGCGGCTACCAGCTTCCCATCGCCATGGATATCTTCCGCGGCCGCTACCGTCAGAGCTTCTCTCACCCCGAACCCATCACCCCCAACAAGCCACTCCTCTACCAGTTCAACCTTCCCCCCGCTGACCACGTCTTCCTGCCCGGCCACCGCATCATGGTGCAGATTCAGTCCAGCTGGTTCCCGCTCTACGACCGCAACCCCCAGACTTTCGTCCCCAACATCTTCTGGGCCAAACCGCAGGACTACAAAAAGGCCACCCAGCGCATCTACCACGCGCCCGGCGAAGCCAGCGCCATCGAGCTCCCCATCGTCCCCGCCAGCTAGCCACCCTCACCCTCCCGGGCGGACCACCCCTCCGCCCGGAACTCCTCTTCCCCTGCTATCCTTCCTGCCATGCCATCGGGGCTCGTCCTGCGCGCTTCTCTTTTCATGCTCGCCGCGTCCTGCGCGCTCGCCCTCGCCGCTCAGCAGCCCCGCCTCAGCCTCCACGCCTTCGCTCACCTCAACGGCGGCCTCATCTTCGGCTCCACACGCGATCTCGACCGCCAGATCGACTCCTGCCTCGCCTCTGCCGGATCCGGTTACTCTCTTGCCTTCCTGTCCTCTGCGTCATCCGGCGTCGCACAGCTCCACTCGCTCAAGCTCCGCCTCGGCACTCCCGGTATTGCAGTCCGCGTCGCGCTCCTTTACTACGCGCAACCCTGACCCGCTCCCAACCCTGACCCGCACTCACCCCGCCGACCGCCGCCGCTTCTCCTTCATCTCCGCATCTTCGCGCTCCACCGGCTTTGCTTCCGCCCGTGTCTCCATCACCTGCCGCCAGCAGCGCAGCATACGCTCCCCATCCGCACCCGGCAGCGGCAGCACGTTGAACAGCATGTAGCACGCATTCGCCAGCCCGAACTCGGGCCACCACGCCCACAGCACCACCAGCAGCAGGTTCGTCATCGGTCCGGCCGTCGAAATCACCAGGTTCCGCCACGGCGTTCCCGCCTCCCGCCGCAAATACAGTCCCTTCCAGTTCAGCCCGATGCCCTTCAGCCGCACGCCCACCGCCAGGGCCGCCAGCGCGTGCCCCGCCTCATGCAGCCCCAGCGCCAGCACCCCCAGCAGGAACCCCTCAAACACCGGAATGAACCACGCGAAGTGCAACCAATGCATCATGAGCTCCTCTTCCCCACCGCACCCGGGAGGACAGGGCGTCCACCCTACTCTTACGTCCCGGCGACCCGCGCCGTTCCTCCGCGCCGCCCTCGTACGCCCTTCCATCTCCCTTCATCGGCTGTTCCGCCCCGCTTCTTCTGCCGGAAAACTCATCCCGCCCCGCTGATTCCCTGTTCCCTGGTTCCTAAAAGGTTCCTAAGTGGTTCCTAAAAAGCAAACCGGCCGTTCCTCCTCTCGGAGGAACGGCCCGCTCGCTCACTCCCTGACCCGCTCACTCCTGCTCCCTCACCCGTTCCAAAAAAAGAAAATGCCCGGGCCGGCAGCCCTCCTTCGCGGAGCGGCTCCCAGCCCGGGCCTTCGCTTCTTCCCTGCTCAGTTCTGCGGCATGTTCGCCTCGGTCACCTTGTAGAGCTGCGTATGCTCAATCGGGCACAGCTTTTCGAACTGCCCCATCGCATCATCGATCTTCGCGTCCCCGTTCACCTTCTTCCAGGCGTCGGAAATGCTCTGACCGTGATGCAGGAACGCATCCCAGCTCGGATAGATATCCACTGTGCTCACCGCCGGCCCGTCCTTGTCGCCGCGCGGAAACACCTGCTCGTTCAGCGCCCAGCCTTCTTGTCCGCCCGCTTTCACCATCTCCTCCGCCAGCGGCTTCCACTCCTTCTGTTCATACGCCACGCAGGCGTTCGCGTCCGCCGGGTCGATGGAGTTGAACACCAGGTAGTCGCCTTCCTTCGCGCCACCCACCAGCGTCTGGTACTGCGTAATGTTCGTGTACACCAGCGTCGCCAGATCGGATTCCTTCTGGCCCAGTTCGGCCAGCGTCATCTGGATCCCTGACTTCTTCAGCAGCTCCGTCGTCTCGGCGGGAGTCATCGGCGCCGGCGGCAGTCCGCTGTAAAACGTCACGAATGCGTAATCGCAGGCGGCATCTTTGCCCTGCGGCATCTCTGCCCGCAGCACAATCGTTCCCCGCGCCCGACCGGACTCAACCAGCGCCTTGTCCCACTTGGGGCCCACGTCCGCCACCCACGCGCCCAACGCCGCGCCCTTGCCCGCATTCGCCTTCACACACGTAATCGTATGAAAACCCACTGGCGCCTGCTGCGCCGCAAGCGTCACACTCAGAGCCGCCGTCATCGCGGCGCCCAACACCATTCTGGAAATCTTGCCCATTGCATCCTCCCGGATTCGGTTCTTCAATTCGGTTGTCCTAGGGGTCGGGGGAGAGTCTTCAGAGGAGTGACCGCACCATATACCACCCAGCCCCAATCCACAATCAAATTCCGCACCCGCCCGCCGGCCTGGCCACGCGCCGGCCCGCTGCCTCGCTCTCGCGCTCACAAGCCTCCCCGCATCGCCAAATATTCTTTGCTCCCTTTGCCGATTAATTCCCCCAAAAAGCGCACACTGGAACCAGGCCGAACAATCAGCCCTCCACATGTCGACCGTTCCCTGTTCCCTCGAAGCGGTCAGGAGGCCCCCCCCACCCCCCCTACGAAATTTGCAGTTTTCCACAGGCATTTTGCCGGCAATTACGCGGTCGACTTCGCCCTGTCTTCACCTTTTTCTTCGCCGCTCGCCGCCCGGCGCCCGGAGTCGGGGGACCACCCCCACCCCCCTATTTTTATTTGCACTTTTCCACAGATGTTTTGCCGACAATTACGCAGTCGCCTTTGCCCCGTCTTCGCTTTTTCGTCCGCTGACTTGCCGACTCGCGAACTTGCTGACTCGCTGGCCTGCTGACTCGCTCCCGCTGCCCGCCGCCGCTTCTGGACTACAATCAGAGCGTCATGGCTACCATCTCGCTTTCCACTGAAATCGAGCCCCGCGCGCCCAAAGGCCCCTTCTCGAACGAGCCCTTCACCAACTTCAAAGACGGGGAGATCGCACGCGACATGCGCGGCGCGCTCTCGCTCGTTGCCGCCCAGCTCGGCCGCGAATACGACCTCATTATTGGCGGTCGCCGCATCCGCACCGCCGACAAAATCCGTTCGCTCAATCCCGCGCGCCCCGCGCAAATCGTCGCCATCCATCAGAAGGCCGACGCCTCCCGTGCCGAGCAGGCCATGCAGGCCGCCCTCGCCGCATTCGAGTCCTGGAGCCGCGTTCCCGTTGAAACCCGCGCCTCGCTCCTGCTCCGCGCCGCCGAAATCATCCGCGCCCGCAAACTCGAGTTCTGCGCCTGGCTCACCTATGAAGTCGGCAAGAACTGGGCCGAGGCCGACGCCGACGTCGCCGAGACCATCGACTTCCTTGAGTTCTACGCCCGCGAAGCCCTGCGCCTCGCCCAGGCCACCACGCCCATCCAGCTCCCCGGCGAGCGCAACCAGCTCCTCTATATCCCGCTCGGCGTCGGCGCAGTCATTCCCCCGTGGAACTTCCCCTTCGCCATCATGGCCGGCATGACCGCCGCCGCCATCGTCACCGGCAACACCGTCGTCCTCAAGCCCTCCAGCGACTCGCCTACCATCGCCGCCAAATTCGTCGAGATTCTTGAGGAGGCCGGCATGCCCGGCGGCGTCGTCAACTTCTGCCCCGGCTCCGGCGCGAGCTTCGGCAACGCCATCGTGGAGCACCCCAAAACCCGCTTCATCGCCTTCACCGGCTCCAAACCCGTCGGCCTTGAGATTCACGAGCGCGCCGCCCGCCCGCAGCCCGGCCAGATCTGGATCAAGCGCACCATCCTCGAAATGGGCGGCAAGGATTCCATCCTCGTCTGCGCCGATGCCGACCTCGACGCCGCCGTCGACGGCGTCGTCGCCGCGGCCTTCGGCTTCAGCGGGCAAAAATGCTCCGCCTGCTCCCGCGCCATCATTGAGGAATCCATCTACAACGTCTTCCTTGAGCGGCTCCGCGAGCGCGTCGCCCAGCTCACCGTCGGCGATCCGGTGGAAAATCCCAACCTCGGCCCCGTCATCAACAAGGCCGCGCTCAGCTCCATGCTCGCCTACATTGAAACCGGCAAAAAAGAAGGCCGCCTCATCGCCGGCGGCAGCCCCGTCGAAACCCCCGATGGCGGCTACTTCCTCGCACCCACCGTCTTTGCCGACATCGCGCCCGACGCCGTCCTCGCCCAGGAGGAAATCTTCGGCCCCGTCCTCGCCGTCATCAAGGTCCGCGACTTCAACGAAGGACTACGCGTCGCCAACAACACCGAGTACGGCCTCACCGGCGCGCTCTACACCTCTGACCGCGCGCGGCTCGACCACGCCCTCCATGAGTTCCACGTCGGCAATCTCTACTTCAACCGCAAGTGCACCGGCGCGATGGTCGGCGCGCACCCCTTCGGCGGCTTCAACATGAGCGGCACCGACTCCAAGGCCGGCGGACCCGACTATTTGTATCTGTTTACGCAGGCAAAGAGCGTCGCGGAGCGGCTCTAAGCCGCTCCCGCGCTTTCTCAGGCCACGGCGCCCGTCGCCGAGGCCTGTTCTTCGGCCTCTAGACGGTTGCCCATCTCGGCCGCCGCCGCCGCCAGCACGCGATGGTGAATTGTGAACAGCGCCAGCTCCAGCCGGTCGCTCACGCCCGTCTTGTCATAAATTGATCGCAGATAATTCTTGATCACCTGCTCGGTCGTCTTCAGCCGATGCGCAATCTCGCGGTTCTTGCAGCCCTGCACAATCAGCGCCACAATCCGCATCTCCTTCGGCGTCAGCCGGTCGCGCACCCGCGAGCCCACCATGTCTTCTTCCACCAACTCTGGAACCACCACTTGCGGCGGCTTCCACACCTCGCCCGCGGCCACGCGGCGTACGCACTCCACCAGCGCCTGCCCGGTCACGTTCCTGAAGACCACTCCACGAAATCCCTGCTGCAGATAGGCATTCGCCATTTCGTTGTTTTCGGCAATCACGATGCCGCGCGAATTCGCCTGCTCCAGCACGGTCCGCAGCCGGATCATTTCCGGCCGAAGCGATGCCGCAAAAACCACGATCGAGCCGGGAAACGTTGTAATCGCGTGCATCATCCGTTCCAGGTCCGTGCACTGGGCAATGATGCGAAGATCCTCATCCATGGCCAGCACTTTTGCCGTGCCTGCCCGGAAGATTGCCTGTGAATCGGCAAGGATGACTTTGTTCATCTCGTGCGCCTCATCCGTGGCTGGCGCCGGCTCGTTTGCCGGCTCAGCCCCACATCGTACTTTCGACCCTGCTCGCCGCTCGTTCCGGTTGCCTGCCGCACTTGCTTCCGTTCTCCTTATCGGCAAAGGTCGCATCTTCGGCTACGGCGTTTCCTCGATCCCGTCAAGAACAGCAAGCACATCATGCCTTCGCAAACTTAGTCGAAAGTACCACCCCGAGGTAACCTGCCTTCCATCAGCTTACAGCGCAATCGCCTCTGGCGTCATCAGAAGCCTGTAAAGCCCCTTTCGTGATATTTACTGTCTAGGGTCGATTTTCCGGCCCGATGGGTCGAATTACCCGGCATTCTCCGGCCGGGCTTCTCCGGCCGCTCATTGCGGGCCGGCTTTCCCGCGCCGGACCGCTCCGCTCCAGCTGGTCCCGGCCCAACCGCAGCCTCGTTCACCTAGGGCCTGTTCACACTACTGGGATGGATGGCGTTGCGAGCGAAAATGCGGGCAGGCGAGGCGAAGTCCGAAGGCTGTGGCGGCCCCACTGCCGAGGACGACAACGAAGTCTGGCCGCATTTTCGCCGCAACCCGGAGGGACGGGGCCGGTTTTCCCCATTTCTTCGTCGCTCGTCCCTAAGATACACCCGGTATCTGTCGCTCCTCGCTCCTTAGAATTGAGAAAAGGAACTGAGAAAAGGAACTGAGAAAAACCGGCTCCCGTCGCCGCAATTCCAGTAGTGTGAACAGGCCCTAAGCGAAACGGGAAGCCGGGCGGGCGTTGGCACAAGTTGTCAACGCCCGCGCCGTTTTTGCGGGTATGATTGCGGGGAGGAACGACCATGAGCAAACGAATCCAGAAGAGCCTGGTGATGCATGGGTCCACGATTGTGAGCGAGGCGGAGTGGAACGCGGAGCTGGAGGCCAAGCACGCAAAGCTGGTGGAGTGGATGAAGGCGCAGCACCTGGCCGGCGTGCTGCTGCGGCGGCACGAGAACGTGGCCTGGGTGACGGGCGGCGCGGTGGAGGCGCGCGTGCTGGGGCCGGGCGAAACCGCCGTTGCGGCAGTGCTGGTGACGGCCAAGGGCAAGCGCTGCTACCTGACGACGGAGAATGAAGCGCCGCGGCTTGGTGACGAGGAGTTTGCGGGTTTGGACTTTGAGCCGGTGACTTTCCCATGGTATGCGGATGACACAGCCGCGGCCGCGGCCAAGCTGGCCGGCGGACCGCTGGGTTGCGATGTGCCGGGGCCGGGACTGACCCCACTGAACCTTTATCCGCTGCGCGCCTCGCTGCTGCCGAGCGAGATTGCGCGCTACCGCTGGCTGGGCCACGAGACGGCGTCTTCCACGGAGGAGGCGCTGATGCTGATTGAGCCGGGCCTGAGCGAATTCGACATGGAGGCGGTGACGGCGGCCAATCTTCTGCGGCGCGGCATTCAGCCCTCGGTGCATCTGTTCGCCGTGGACGAGCGGATTTACAAGTACAGGCACGCAGTGCCGCGCGGCGCGCGGATGAAGAACTACGCCATGCTGAACCTGTGCGCGCGCAAGTGGGGCCTGGCGATCTCAATCACGCGGTTCGTGCACTTTGGCCGGGTGCCGGAAGATCTGGATCAGGGCTTTCGCGTTTCCGCGCAGGTGAATGCGGCGCTGCTTGACGCAACGCGCGAGGGCGCGACCTCCGCAAAACTGTTTGAGACCGCACAGGCGGCTTATGCCGCGGCGGGATTTCCAGGCGAGGAGAAGTTCCACCACCAGGGAGGGCCGACCGGCTACTGGGAACGAGAGTGGCTGGCGACGCCGAAGGGCACCGAGACGGTGGTAAATCACCAGGCGTTCGCGTGGAACCCGAGCATCAAAGGCGGCAAGGTGGAAGACACGGTGCTGCTGAGCGATGGCAAAATCGAGTGGCTGACGGAGACGCCGGAGCTGCCCACGATCGACGTGACGGTGAAGGGAAAGGTGTATCCGGCCGCGGACGTGCTGCGGAAGTAAGAAGCGGGGCACGAGGCGCGGAGGCTCAGGAAGCGGAGGTGGGATCTGCTTCCGCGGGCTGCAGGGTGAGACGCGCGGCAAGCACAATGAGCGCGGACCAGAGCGCGTCCGCGCCGAGCAGATGGACGACCTGCAGCCAGACGGGCGCGAGCAGAAAGACGTCCAGCACACCCAACGCATACTGCACGGCAAGCAGGGTGAGGACAAGCGCGGAAAGGCCGCGATTGTCCCAGTGCGCCGAGCGCTGCGCGGCGCGCACCACCAGCCAGATGAGGAAGACACTGGCGAGGAAGGCGACAGTGGGATGGGTCCAGCGCCAGCGGACGAGCCACGCACCGTGCGCGGAGAAATCCTGCGCGAAGGCGGAGCGGAGAGATTTTGCGGGGAAGAGCGTGTCACCCAGCGCGGCCAGCGAACCGGTGACGCCGACGACCAGGACGACGAGCAGGGCCGTGCCAACGCCGAAGGGAGCCACGAGCCGCACGCTGCCGCGGAGGAAGCCGGTGCGGCGGCTGAGCATGTGGGCAGTGAGGGTGAGCGCGGCCAGCAGCAGCAGCGTGTTGGTGAGGTGCAGCGCGAGATAAGGCGCGCGCAGGGGCGACCGGCTCTCCGCGGTGAGGCCGAGCAGCACGAGCAGTGCTCCCAGGATTGCCTCGACCAGCGTGAAGGCGACCGCGGCCACGGCGAAGGCGCGCGCCAGATGGCCGCGGACGGTGGCGCGGAAGGTCCACACGAGGAGTGCGATGGCCAGCAGGAAAGAGATGCCGCTGGTGAGGCGATGGGTGAATTCGATCATCGTGTCAGCACTGGGCGCGTGTTGCATGACGGTGCCGTTGCAGAGCGGCCAGTGATCGCCGCAGCCCGCGCCGGCGCCTGTGGCGCGGACGAGTGCGCCCCACAGAATGACGGCGATGAAGTAGACCAGCCCGCCCCAGGCAAAACGGCGCAGCGCAGGTGAGGGCAAGGATTTCACTTCTGCTTCGACCGCCGCACCATGCATGTGAGGGGACTCCGTGGGCAACGTTCCAGTGTAGCCCATGCAGCAGAAACGCGCGGAGTCAGACGTTGAGCATGCGCGCGACGTGCAGGACGATCATCAGATTTTCAGCGGGCGAAATGACGCGGACGACGACGCGCGAAGTTGCGGCGGAGATGACAGTGGGCCACGCGCCAGCAGGCGTCCATGCGGGCCAGCATCTGAGGGCTCACAGGCTGGGACCGGCGCGAAGAAGAGGCAAAGATAAAGATTGTGTGTGAGGTGAGCGGTTGATGCGCAGTTGGCGCAGATGCGCGTTCAAAAGTAGCGTTTGAGGCGGAGAATGCGCGACTCGAAGCCATACCACAGCACGGCGGCCACCGCGGTGGAGGCGGCGAGACGGAAGGCGACGATGGCGAGGTTGCCGGGAATGCCGTAGGGAGTCATCTTCAGGTCGAACCAGCCGAAGTAAATGAAGACGGAGATGTGAATCATGTAAAGGCCGTAGCTGATTTTGCCGTAGAAGGCGAGCGGGCCGCGGCGCAGCAGGATGTGGACGGGATTGCGCGCGCCGGCGGATGCGGCGAGCGCGAGCATTGCGCCGCCATAGCCGAAGGAGAGCGCGGTGTCGAGAAATGCGGTGCCGGCGGCGATGGTGAAAGCGGAAGCGATGCCGGCGACGAAGGAGGTCAGGCCGATTGCAAGCCAGGCGCGGCGGCTGAGCGAAAGCGTATAAAGCCCGATGGCGAGCAGGCTGCCGAGGGCGAGACCGTCAAGATGCGTGAGCGTGTGGGTGGGCGTGAGCCAGGCGAAATGGGAGCGCCGAAAGAGGGGTGCTGCAATCATGGCGGCGACGAGCGGCAAAGAAAGCAGCGCGGGGTTGCGCAGCCAGCGCACGGCCGGCGCCCACAGAAAGTAGTACTGCTCCTCGATGGCGAGAGCCCATGTGGGGACCAGCGCGGGAGGCAGGGCGAACGGGAAGAGATTTTGCAGAAAAAGAAAGTAAGCCCACCAGGGAGCGGTGCGCACAGCGTGCCAGACGCTGGAGCCGATGTACCAGGGGGCTTCCGCGTAGACGAAGATGAGCAGCAGCAGATAGACGGGCCAAATGCGGAGAATGCGGCGCGCGTGAAAGTTGTGGAAGTAGTGCGGCCGGTCGCGCACGGCCAGCAGGTTGCCGGTGATGAGAAATCCGCTGAGGCAGAAGAAGAGCGTGACGCCGGACCATCCCCAGATGGCGATGGGATGGAGCCAGGTGCCGACGAGGCGGGGCGTGCAGTGATAGAGGACCACCGCGAGGATGGCGAGGCCACGCAGCCCGTCGAGCTCGGGCAGATATTTGGGGAGCCAGGTTGGACGCTGCATGGGCGAACGCAGACCGCTTATCCGGCGGCCAGCTCCTTGGCGCGCTCAGTGGCGCGCATCACGGCTTTGATGAGCGTGACGCGGAGGCCACCTTCCTCGAGTTCAAGGATGCCGTCGATGGTGCAGCCGGCGGGGGTGGTGACGGCGTCTTTCAGGAGCGCGGGGTGGTAGCCGGTTTCGAGCACCATTTTGGCTGCGCCGAAGACGGTTTGCGCGGCGAGCTGCGTGGCGGTGTCGCGCGGCAGGCCCACTTTGACGCCGGCCTCGGCCAACGCCTCAATGATGATGTAGATGTAGGCCGGGCCGGAGGCGGAGAGGCCGGTGACGGCGTCCATATGCTTCTCGTCGACCACGACGGCGCGGCCGACGGTCTCAAAGATGCGCTGCGCCAGCTCCATCTGCACGTCGCTGACGTGGCGGCCGCGGCAAAGGCCGCTGGCGCCGGCGCCGAGGGCCGCGGGCGTGTTGGGCATGGCGCGGATGACGGCGATGTCGAGGCCGGCGGCATCCTCAATGGCGCGGGTTTTTACCGATGCGGCAAAGGAGATCAGGGTCTTCTCCCTGGTCAGCGCGGGGCGAATCTCGCCGACGAGGTCGGGGACCTGGAAGGGCTTGACGCCGAGAAGAATCAGGTCGGACTGCCGGGCGGCGGCAAGGTTGTCAGTGCTCACATCCACGCCCCACTGCAGGCTGAGGGCGATGGCGCGCTCGGCGTGGCCCACGGTGGCGTGAATCTGGTCGGGCGCGAAGAGATTCTGCTTGAGAAAGGCCTGCAGCAGGATGCCGCCCATCTTGCCGGCGCCGAGCACGGCAACGCGGACGCTGGGCAACTGCGCGGGGATTTCGCTGGCCTCTGCGGGAATGTCAGACATGCGATTCCTTGTACTGATTGAGTGAGATGAATCTTTCTTCCAGCATACGCGCGTTGCGGCGGGGAATGCACGCGGCGGAGACTGTGCCGCGGTGAGGGAAGTGGTTTCCCACCCATGCCGCCCGCTGCGCAGGCGCCGCGCGCGCCATGGATGGGGCACTCGGCTACGAGTGGAGAGTTGGCGGTTTCCCGCCTTTCCAGAAGAGCTCAGTTAGGATGGGGTACCCGCAAAGAGGATGAGGTTGCCATCTGGATCACGAACCATGAATGTGCGAGCGCCCCATGGTTCTGTTTTGAGTGTCTGCGCGAATGCCACGCTCGCAGCTTGAAATTCAAGAAAAAGCGGCTTTATGTCATCGACAGTGATTGATGCTGAGAGCAGGCGTTCTCTATATCGAAGCTCTGTGTTCAATAAGAGTTCATCCACATAGCGGAGATTTAGATTTGCGCCATCCCTGCACACTTGCCCGTAGAACGGTGGTTCGCCATATATGAACGCAATCCTGAACCCTAGCTTTTTCGTATAGAACTCGCATGAGGCGGCAATATCGGCAACAAAGAGTTGGGGTTCCGCGGCTAATAGTATCGGTTTCGGCTGAGTTCCAGTGTGTAGAGCATTCATAGTGTGGACTCCTTTACGGATGAAAACTCATATAGATGAGTATGCATTGCAGCCTGCTAAGGCTGTGGCCCTGCAAAACAGCCCATGTTCACGTGCGTCGCGGGCTACTTTGATGCGGCTTTCTGCGCGGCTATCCAGGCTTCGACGCGGTCAGTGAGCATGTCCAGCGGGATGGAGCCGGCGCTGAGGATTTCATCGTGGAAGGCGCGGAGGTCGAATCTGGGGCCGAGCTCTTTTTCCGCCTTGGCGCGCAGGGCGAGGATGGTGAGCTGGCCGATCTTGTATGCCAGGGCCTGGCCGGGCCAGGCGATGTAACGGTCGACCTCGGCCTCGATGTTGGTTTCATCCATGCCGGAGTGGGCGCGGAAGTAGTCGATCATCTGCTGGCGGGTCCAGTGCTGCGAGTGGACGCCGGTGTCAACGACGAGGCGGATGGCGCGCCACATGTCGGCGTCGAGGCGGCCGTAGTCCTCGTAGGGGTCCTTGTAAAAGCCGACGTCCTTGCCGAGCTGCTCGGCGTAGAGGGCCCAGCCCTCAGTGAATGCCGTGTACTCCTGATGCTTGCGGAACTCGGGCACGCCCTGCATCTCCTGCTGAAGAGCGATTTGCAGATGATGGCCGGGAACGCCTTCGTGGTAGGAGATGGATTCGACGTTGACGAGGCTGCGCTCGGTGGCTTTGTAAGTGTTCACGCGCACGCGACCGGGGCGGCTGCCATCGGGCGAGCCGGGCTCGTAGTAGGCCTGCGGCGCGGTGGGCTCGAGGTAGCTCCACATGGGCACCACTTCCAGCGGAGCCTTGGGCAAATGGCCGAAGAGCCGCGGCAGCTTTGCTTCCATGGCGGTGATGTAGCCCTTGTAGGCGTCGACGAGCGCTTGCGCGGAGGCAGGATGCAGCTTGGGATTGGCTTTCATGCTGGCGCGGAAGCTGGCCAGATCCTTGAAGCCGAGTTTGTGCGCAATGGCCAGCATGGCGGCTTCGTCCTGCTGCACCTGCTCAAGGCCGATCTGGTGAATCTCGGCGGGCGTCATTTTGGTGGTGGTTTCGCGCTGAATGAGGAACTGGTAATACTGTTCGCCGCCGGGGATGGACCAGATGCCGGGCTCGGTGCGGCCGGCGGGAATGTAGCTGACCTGCATGAAGCGCGCGAAGCGCTTGTAAGCGGGCAGAACTTTTTTGGCCAGGACATCGAGCATTTCGCTCTTGATGCGCTCCTGGTCGGCGGCGGAGATGGAGGCAGGGAAGTGTTTGAGCGGCGCGGCCAGCGGCGAGTCCTCCGGTTTTTGATTGGCGAGCAGCTGCACCTGGGCGAGGGTTTTCTCCAGCAGGAATTTTGGCGGGACGCGATTGTCCTGCATGCCGATGGTCATATTGGTGGTGACCTGGTCAAAGGCGTTGGGCAGGCCGCGCAGGCGGGTGATCCAGTCGTCGTAGTCCTTCGCGGTTTTGAAGCTGAGCTCGCCCACCAGTTGGGGATAGCGGGAGTAGATGCCGCCCATCTGGTTGACGGGCATCTCCCACTCCTTGTAGTCGGCGGCCTCCATGTCCTGGGTGAACTGGCGCATCAGCAGCTCGCGGCTGGTGATCTCTTCATCCGTGAAGCCGGTGGGGTCAATGGCTGCCAGGCGCATGAGGAGGTTCTGCTCCTGCGCGAGCCACTGGTTGGTGGCCTCGACGGAGAAGTCATGGAGCTTGTCATTGAAGCGCTTGTCGCCGATGGAGGAGGCGAACTCCGGGTAGCGCTCGAGGTAGGCATCCCAGTACTGCGAGAAGAGGTCGTTGAGCTGGGCGCGGCGCTGGGCAAGCGAGGGCTGGGGCGTGGGCTGGGGGTCAGCGACGGCGCGCGGAGAGGAAAGCATGGGCAGAAGCAGGATGGCGGAAAGAGACGAGAAGAGCAACTTCTTCAACGAGGGTCACCTCAGCGCGGAAGGCGCACAGGTGGAGTGTAAAACATGAGGCAGTGCGCACGTGGGCACGGATGATTGCGTTGCGCCCGAATTGCGGGCCGGGAGCGATTGTGCGAGGCCTGGGGGCTATTGCGGGAGGAGGAAGTCGTTGCCGAGGATGCGGTAAAGCGTGGAGCGGCTGATGCCGAGCTGGCGTGCGGCGCGCAGCTTGTTGCCGCGGTTCAGGTCAAGCACGTACTGCACGTGGTGCTGGACGACCGAGTCAAGGGCGAGATGGAGCGGAGGCGCGCTGGAGTGGGAGTTCTGCGCGGGCTGCGACTCGGTGAGCATGGGCAGCAGCAGGTCCTCGGCGCGCAGGATGCCGTGTCCGGCCTCAAGCAGCGCGGCTTCAAGCACGCTGGCCAGCTCGCGGATGTTGCCCGGCCAGGCGTGCTGCAGCAGGCGGGCCAGCGCGCCGGGGCCCAGCGTGACGGGGCGAAGCTGATAGCGGGCGCAGATGCGCTCCAGCAGCGTCTGGGCAAGCGGCGCGATGTCTTCGCGTCGCAGGCGCAGCGAGGGAACGGCAAAACGGACGGCGGTGAACCGGAAGGCGAGGTCGGGCAGCAGTAGCCCCTGGGTGGCGAGCTGGCGGAGCGAGGTCTGTGAAGAGACGACAACAATGACGCGGCCCGCGGGACGATCCTGCAGAGCCTTGAGTACGCCGAGAAGGAGCCCCTGGCCGGGAGCCGCGAGCAGATCAATGCGGTCCAGATAGAGAAAGCCGGAGAGCGTGGCGGGATCAGCCTCAGTGACGAGCCACTCGCGGACGTCGCGGCGGACGAAGGGACCGTGGGCCAACGGGGTGCGGCTATGGAGGAAGCGGGCGAGGGTTTGTTTGCCCGAGCCGGGCTCGCCCTCGATGGCTGCGAACTGCACGTGGGGCGCGACGGTTTCAGCCTGGACCAGCAGCTTGCGCCAGGCGGGGTTGACGCCCACCAACGGCGGGTCAGCGGACTCCGGCCCCACCAGCTTGATGCCGGAGGCGGATGGATGCGTGGATACCTGAGCAACGGGCTGCATGGACATGCCGACTTGCCTCTTCTCTATCGGCCCGGAGGCTTTCCGCGGCGGGCCGTCAAAAGGCATATCGGCAGGGGCCCAAAAAACCTGAACCGGAAAGATACACGTCTTTCCGGTTCGGATTCTTGGTTAAGTTCTTCTAACGGAATCGCTTGGATGGTTCGTCGGAGAAGATCTGGCCGTCGCGGATGTGGACCACTCGGTGCGCATAGTCGGCGATGTCCGGCTCGTGGGTAACGACGACGATGGTGTTGCCCTTGGCGTGGAGCTGGTCAAAGAGGGCCATGATCTCGATGCCGGTTTTGGAGTCGAGGTTTCCGGTGGGCTCGTCGGCGAGGATGATGGAGGGGCTGTTGACGAGGGCGCGGGCGACGGCGACGCGCTGGCGCTGTCCGCCGGAGAGCTCGTTGGGCTTGTGGTACATGCGGTTTTCCAGGCCCACGTTGGTCAGCGACTGCTTGGCGCGCTCCACGCGTTCGGCGGCGGGCGTGCCGTTGTAAATCAGCGGCAGCTCAACGTTGTGCAGCGAAGTGGCGCGTGCCAGCAGGTTGAAGGTCTGGAAGACGAAGCCGATCTCCTTGTTGCGGATGCGCGCCAGTTCGTCGTCATCGAGCTCGCTGACCAGCTGGCCGTTGAGCCAGTAGCGGCCCTTGGAGGGAGTGTCGAGGCAGCCGATGAGGTTCATGAGCGTGGACTTGCCCGAGCCGGAGGGGCCCATGATGGCTACGTACTCGTTGTGGCGGATCCTGAGCGAGATTCCGCGCAGGGCCTGGACCTGCTGCTCCGAGCCCATGTCATAGGTGCGCCACAGGTCCTCGACCACGATCACCTGGCCCTCGAGCGAAGGGGTCTGCTGCGGTTGGGTGTCGGTCATTGTGCTGTTCAAAGCCATCTGCCTCTCTTCCTTTGGCTGAGGGTCGTGGGTGAGGTGCCGGGTGCGGTCGGGGAGATTCGCCAAGAGTGCCGCCGTGGCGGAGACTCAGGTGCCGAGAGCTGCCGAGTTGGACGCGGAGGTCTTCTCCTCCTTGAGCAGCGCGCCGTCCTTGAGTACGCGCAGGGTTTTGTAGGGGCCGATGACGATTTGGTCGCCGGCCTTGAGCCCGGAGAGCACTTCGATGTCCGTGGTGCCGGTGATGCCTGTTTTGACGGCGACAAACCTGGCCCGTCTGCGGCCGTGATCATCTTTTTCCACGATAAAGACGCCTTGCCTGGGCTGGGGAGCGCTGTTGGAATTGGTGGTGGCTGCCTGCACCTTGCCCTTTCCGCCCGAGGGCGGAGGCGCGTAAAGGGTGAGGGCCTGGATGGGCAGAGCGAGCACGTCCTTTTTGTGCGCGGTGGTGATTTTGGCGGTGCAGGAGAGGCCGGGCTTGAGCTCGCTGGAGGGATCGGAGAGGGTGACGACGACCTTGAAGTCCTTTGCTTCCTCAGTGCCGGTGGTGGACTGCGAGGTGGCAACGCCGGTGGAGCGCAGCAGGGCCTGGTCGCCCACCAGTGTGACCGTACCTTTGAAGGTCTTGCCGGGAATGGCGTCCACGGTGACCTGGGCGGGCTGGCCCATTGCGAGGTTGATGATGTCTGTTTCGTCCACCTTGACCTCTGCGGTGATGACGCTCATGTCGGCCAGGGTCATCAGCGTGGAGCCCTCGGCGTTCTGGATGCCCTCGACGACCGTTTCTCCCTGGCGGATGGGCTCATTGGTGACGATGCCGTCAAAAGGTGCGATCGCAACGGTGCGCTGCAGCAAGTCCTTGTCGGCGGTGAGCTGGGCTTGCTGGGTGTCCAGGTGTCCGTGGGCCGAGGCGGTGTTGGCTTTTGCCTGGTTCACCTGGGCGACGGCCTGCGCCAGCGAGGCCACATCGGTGTCATAAGCGGCTTTGCTGGCATCGTAGTTCTGCGCGGACGTGATGCCGGCTTTGTAAAGGGCCTGCGCGCGCTGCCAGTCGAGCTTCTTCTGCTCCAGGTCGGCCTGGGCGTGCTGCACGTTGGCCTGCGCGGTCTTCACCGCGGCCAAGTAGGAGGCAATATCGGTATGGGCGGCGGCAATGGCGGCTTGCTGGCCGGCGACGTTTGCCTCCTGCTGCACATCCTCAATGGTGGCCACCACCTCGCCTTTGTGGACGTGGTCGCCTTCCTTGACGTAAAAGTGGGTGACCCGTCCCATGGCCGTCGCGCCCAGATTCACATAGGTCCTGGGCTTGATCTGCCCGGTGCCGCTGACCACTGTCGACAGGTCGCGGCGCTCGATCTTCGCGGTCATCACCTTGGTGTAACCGGCCTGTTGCTTGTAGACCATGAAGGCAACCAGGCCTCCAGTCACAACGACAGCAAGTATGATGAGTAGAATCTTCTTCATGGGTGTTGGCTGCTCCGGGTAATCCCTTCCTCCGATTGTACGCAAATGCCGCGCGCCGGGTTCCCGGTGGATTGGGAGTTTGCCGGCCGAGCGCCGCGCGGGGGAAGAGTTGCGGCTGGCACCGGATGTCTGATTTCGCTTCTGACGGGTGGCTCGCGATGGATTTGGCGCTGCGCGGCAGAGCCCGATGTGGACTCTGGCAGGTTTCCCCCGTGTCAAAGACGTTTGAGCAGGCTTAAAGGTCTCAACCTATGTGCGGAAAGGTCTTAATCTTTGTGCGGAGAGGTCGCCGCGGGCGCGCGACGCCTCCGCAAGGGGTGACCTTTACAGGTCCGGCTCGTCCAATGGTTGGGGTAAGTGTGTACGAAGCTTGCCCTGCCCCTTTGGGACTCGTAAAATAAGACATCGCAGGAGTGTTCCAAGGTAATGAGGTTTTCCCGTCGTACGTTGCTTTCTATTGCTCTCGGTTCCAGCCTGATCGCGGCGCCCGCCTATGGGCGTCACTCGCACAAATCGGACGATCAAGCCGCGCAGGCTCAGGCGGATTCCGGCCAGAATACAGGCCAGGATTCGGGCAAGAGCCAGCAGGCCAACCCCCTGAAGCGCAAACGCACCGTTGAGGAGAAATTCAAGGCGGACAAGGCGCTGCACCAGGAACTCTCCAGCGCCTATAAGAACTGGCTCGATAAGGATGTCGTCTACATCATCACCGACCAGGAGCGGAAGGCCTTCCTGAACCTGAGCAACGACGAGGAGCGCGAGGCCTTTATTGAGCAGTTCTGGGCGCGGCGCAATCCCGACCCCGATTCGCCTGACAACACCTACCGCGAGGAGCACTACCGGCGCATTGCCTATGCGAACGAGCACTTCGCGGCGGGCAAGCCGGGTTGGAAGACCGATCGCGGGCGTATCTATATTGAGTACGGGCCGCCGGACTCAATCGACTCGCACCCCTCGGGCGGCAGCTATGAGCGGCCCATGGACGAGGGCGGCGGCGAGACGTCCACCTTCCCCTTCGAGGATTGGCACTACCGGTATATTCCGGGCATCGGCGAGAACATCAATCTTGAGTTTGTGGACACCTGCCAGTGCGGCGATTACCACTTCACGATTGACCGCAGCGAGAAGGACGCGCTGCTGCATGTTCCCGGCGCCGGCCTGACCTGGTGGGAACAGATTGGCATGGCCAAGAAGGCCGACCGCTTCAAGGGAGGCACAGAAGACCTTGGCCTTGGTCCCATGCAGCAGGGCGAGCAGTCCAAGGAGTTTGACCGCATTGAGCTGGCCGCGAAAATCTTCGCGCCGCCGAAGATCAAATTCGCCGACCTGGATAACTTCATCTCCGAACACAAGGTGCTGAGCGGCCCCGTCTTTCCTTTCGACGTGCGGACGGACTTTGTGAAGGTGACCGACAGCATGGTACTGGTGCCCATCACCCTGCAAATCAAGAACCGCGATGTCACCTTTGTGACCAAGGACGGCGTCTCAAAAGGCGTGGTGGACATTCTTGGCAAGGTGACGACGATTACGCACAAGGTGGTGCAGACCTTCGAGGACACAGTGGAGGTGGAGCAGCCGGCTGAGCTGCTGCAGCAGTCGCTGAATCACGACTCGGTGTACTGGAAGGCCCTGCCGCTGGCGCCGGGACTCTACCGGCTGGATATCGCCATCAAGGACGCGAACAACCCGGACCACATCGGCATCTACGGCCGCGCACTGGATGTGCCCGAGTTCCACGACGAAAAGCTCGAAACCTCGAGCCTGATCCTGGCCGACAAGATGAACCCGGTCGACTCGCACTCGATTGGCAGCGGCAGCTTCGTCATCGGCAGCACGTTCATCCGGCCGCGCGTGGCCAATTCGCCCGGCAAGCCCGTGACTTTCAAGCGCGACCAGGAACTGAGCTTCTGGATGCAGATCTACAATTTGGGAATCAACGACGCCACTAAGAGTAATAACGCGACGGTGACTTATGAGATTGTCGACGCCAACAATGAGGACGTCCTGCTTCAGAAGCAGTTGGAATCGAAGGATTTAGAAGCCCATAGCGACCAGTTGACGGTGGAGAAATCGCTCTCCGTCGCCGGCCTGCAGCCCGGCAAGTACAAGGTGCTGATCAAAGTGAACGACGAAATCTCAAAACAAGGGATTGCGCAATCGGCACCTTTTGTCGTGGAATAATACGCAACCCCCGCATTGGGATGACCCGGCCCCAGATCGGGAGATCCGCGTGGGAACAATTGGGACGGAAACTGCCAGGGACGCCGCCAGGTCACCGAAACGAGTGATGATGCGCAGGCCCTATCTCGCGTTGTTTTTGGCGCTGATCGCCTTGGGTACGGTTCCCGTCCGCGGGGCTACCCCGGGATCGGTATCAGGCGTGGTGCGCAACTCGTCGGGCACGCCGCAAATTGGCGCCGCGGTGGAGTTGCTTCGCCCGGACCTGAGCCTGGTGGCCGCGGTTTATACAGACAGCAAAGGCAGATTCACGATTCGCGGTGTGCGGCCGGGCCGGTACGCGGTGAAGGCCGTGGGAGAGTCGTTTCTGCCCTCCCTGCGCGAGAACGTGCGGGTGCGCCACCGGGCGACCGTGAACCTGACATTGAATACGCTGTATGAGGTGATGCAGTGGCTGCCTACGGAGCCGCGCGCTGCGAACGCACGCAAGGATGACTGGGCGTGGACGCTGCGCTCGGCCGCGAATCGCCCGCTGCTGCGCTGGCTGGAAGACGGTCCGCTTGTGGTGGAGACTGACGGACCGCATTCGCGCCCGAAGCTGAAGGCCCGGCTGATGGCGACCGGCGGGCAGGGAAGCTTTGGCGAGAGCGGCCAACGACTGACGGCCGAGGTGGAGAATACGCCCGCAAACAGCCGCGAGTTGCTGGCCCGCGTGGACTTCGCTCCCGGCACCGACGGCGCGATGGAGTCGATGCTGGGCTTCCGGCAGGATCTTGGCTTTGCGGGGTCGGTGCAATCAGTGGCCGCGGTGTCAGTGCATCCCGAGGTGCAGACCGCCGGCTCCAACGGGCTGGACGAAGCCGCGGTGCGCAGCTGGGAGACGATGAACCTGGGCGATGAGTTTGTGGCCGAAGCCGGCGCCGAGCAGGTGGTTGCGCGCTTCAGCCAGAACTCGCCCAACACCGTGGTTGCCGCGCTGCCCTATGCTTCCTTCGGCTGGCGCGAGGGCAACACAGTGATTCGCTACAGCATGTCGACCTTCGCACAGGGCCCGGCGGGCGAAGATGTTGCCGAGACCGCGGATGTGCTGCCCGCGATGGCGATGCGCGGCGGCCGGCTGACCCTGGAGCACGGACTCCATCAGGAGATTGGCTGGGAGCGAAAGACAGACGTTTCGGGCATGTCGGTGACCGTCTATCAGGACGACCTCCAGAACCCGGTGATGGAAGCGGCCGTGCACTTTGCGCAGGGCGGCACGGCGGGCGCAATGGATGGTCTGCTCTTCGACCCCGGCAGCGGCATGCTGCGCGTGGCGGGCCCGGGGTTTTCAAGCACCGGCATGACGGCCTCTTTGGAGCGCCAGGTGGCGGGCAACCGTATTCGCGTGAGCTATGCCGACGGCGATGCGCTGGTTCTGCCGGCAGTTCCGCATGCCACGGAGATTTCCCAGTTGGTCAACGAGGCGCGGCCGCGCCGCGTGCAGGCCTACGCGCTGGCCCTCTCCGGCACGCTGGAGGGATCGGGCACGCGGTGGCGCGCCACGTATCGCTGGCAGCCGACCAACTCGGTGACGCAGGTTGCGCCCTACACAGAGAACGCCGTGGAGCCCTACCTGAGCCTGCATCTCCGCCAGCCAATCCACATCCTTCGCGAAAACGGCTCGGGCATTGAGGCGCTGCTGGACGTTGAGAACATGCTGGCGCAGGGATACCGGCCCGTGGTGCTCAGCGACGGCTCGCTGCTGCTCTTCGCGCAAGGGCAGCGAAGCATCCGCGGCGGCCTCGCCTTCACGTTCTGAGCCAATGCATGAAAGGCCGTTTGCCCGCTTTTGAAGAGCGGCAAGCGTGTGCTATATTGAAGGACGGGATTGAGCCATTGTGCCGCACTCCCGGAGCCAGCCAGCATTGCCCACGGCGCGGCTCTTCCACATATAAGGACGCGTAGCTCAACTGGCAGAGCATTCGGCTCTTAACCGACAGGTTGAAGGTTCGATTCCTTCCGCGTCCACCATAGAATCAAGCACTTACAGGAACCTCTTCTTCAGGCTTCGCCGAACTTCGCCGAATTGCTTTCGGACCCCTCGGGCCCCGAAGATTCCGTCCTTTCAGGCCCAACGTTCCAACTGGCGCCGTCCAGCCTTCGAGCACTGCATCTGTGCGCGAATTGACCGCCTGGAGGACCCTCTTGTCGATCGTCTGTACGTACACGTCCCCGGTCGTCTGGATACTCGCGTGCCGCAACATACTCTGGGTGTCCTTTAGCGTTCCGTGCTCCTGCATGTCGGTTCCCAGCGTGCGCCGCATTACTTGAAAAGTGACGAGGCGATCTGGGATGCCTAGTTTCTTGGCGATCGGGATGATTCTCCACTTGAGGAAATTCTTGCCCCAGCGCGGCACCGCCTGGCCCTTTCGTTTCCCTCGCCCGAAGGTGGGGAACATCAAGGCTTCCGGTGAGGTGTCATTGCAGATACTGCGCCACGCCTCAATGACGGGCCGCACCTGCTCCGGCACCGGAATAGGCGCCTTGCTTTGCCGGGTCTTTAGCCTGCCCGCATAGAACTGCCCGTCGTAAGCCATGCCGTGAGGCATGAGCGCCTCTCCGGTCCAGGACTTCCACTGCAGTCCCATGATTTCGCTGGCACGCAGTCCGCAAAAAATGCCTACGTACAACAGACACTGATCGTGTGCATCCTCGATGGCTCCAATCAGCGCCAGTATCTGTTCCCGCATCATCACGGGCCTTTCTACCGGCTTGGTCTGAGGCATGGTCACGTCTTCTCCGGGATCCTCGGCCAGGAACTTTTGCTTCTTGGCCGTGTGGGTAATCGCCCGTATGTTGGAGAAGCACTGGTGGACCACTGCTTGCGAATAGCCCTTGTCCGCCAGTCCGTTCAGCCAAATCTGGATTCCAAAAGCATCCAGTTTACGGAGTGGAAGATCTCCAAACTGCGAGACCAGATAATGCTCAAGCTGATAGTATTACAACGTTAAGTATTGACATTTTGTTTTGAGTATTGATACGCTCGGGCATGACCGAGGATCAAATCGCCAAATCACGTCAGCGGTTGGAGCGATTCCTGCTTGACTTGCTGGAGCCGATGGGCCGCAGCGAGCGTCGGCATTGGGGCGAATTGTATGTGCGTGGTTTGCTTCAGGACGGGGAACGAAAATCGATCGAGCCGATGGCCGCCCGACTGCCGGATGGGAATGTGCAGGCCATGCAACAGTTCGTCGGGCAGAGCCCTTGGGAGTGGCTGGAAGTGTGGGCGCGGTTGGGAAGGCGGATGACTG
>DATLRP010000002.1:0-14702 GCA_035534635.1 Occallatibacter sp. | reverse complement strand
CTACATGCTCCTTGCGCCCAGGAAGAAAATCCTTGATCTTCTCCCACTGCAAATCACTCAATTCATACCGGCTAGGCGACATACAACCACTTCAGCAGCAATCAATCCCGCTGCAAAGTGCATATGTCGATACGGCCTAGTGCGATTGGGGATTGTCTTCTTTGGTGGTGGCCCCAAAGAAGATGCAGGCGAGGAAGACGATGATGAGGACGGGGACGACGAAAAACGGGGAATTGATGTCCATGGTGAAAACTCCGTAGCAACAGGGTACGCAGAGGGGCCGGGAGACCGCAACGATGAAATGCTGTGATCTCCCTGGCCAGAGCGCTACTCGCCGGGCATAGAGGGTCCGCCGTCAGGGTAGCTGACGCGGATGGTGAGGATTTCATAGGGGTGGATGGGGACGCGGACGACATTGCCGGTGAGGTCGAGCGGGGCGCCCTCGGGGGTCTCCATCAGGTTGGTGACGGTGGCTGCGGTGGCGCCGGGCGGGACGTGGAAGGCGACTGTCGCGTTCTTGCCGGCCCACTCGTAGACGCGGAAGATGAGGCCCTTGTCGTCTTCAGCTTTCTTGACGGCGGTGAGGACGACGTTGTCCGGCGAGACGGAGACAAAGGAGCGCTCGGCGGGCAGCGGGCCGGGATGGGCCGTGGTGACGATGGCCTGGAGCGGATAGTTGTACTCCCATCCGTGGCGAACGGTAAGCGCCTGACGCCAGGTTCCGGCGTGGGGATAGAGCGCGTAGTGGAAGTGGTGGTGGCCCATGTCGGCGTCGGGGTCAGGCCACTTTGGCGAGCGGAGGAGGGTGAGCCGCAGCAGGTTGCCGACGGCGTCATAGCCGAATTTGGTTTTATTCATCAGGCTGAAGCCGTGGGCGTTGTCGCCGAGGTCGGCCCAGCTCTGGGCCGGCACCTCAAACTGCGCCTTCTCCCACGAATTATTGCGGGTGGTGGGGCGCTGGATGGCACCGTAGGGGATTTCGTACGTCGCGAAGGGGCTGGAGGCCGCCAGCGGGAAGGCTGCCTTGAGGAGGATGTGCGACTCATGCCAGTCGATCTGGTTGCCGACATCGACGTAGTCCGAGCCGGGGCCGAGGCTGATGGTCTGCACGAAGGTTGATTTCTGCCAGTGGTAGGTGACGCGGATGGCCGGGTAGCCGGCGGCGTCGGTGACGGACTCGACGGACTCTGCCTGATGGATGGTCATGGGGGGCACGTCAAGCGTGCCGGGATCGATGTTCCAGGCGTCGTAGTCCTTGGGCAGGTCCTTGAAGAACTGGAGCTGGTTGCCGCAGGAGTCGGGCGCGAGGGCCTCGTAGCGGTCGCTCTTGTCATAGAGGCTGGTGATGCAGCCAGAGTGACTGTTGACGGCGACGCTGAGCAGGCGGTTCGTGAGGATTTCCGAGTCGCCGGTTTGCACGACGGAAATGGAACCGGGCATGTGCGCGGCGCTGTCGTTGCCGGGCTCAAGCCGCAGGACCGTGTAGCCGAGGGACGGCACGTGCTCGACAGGGATGACGAGCGTGGTCAGGTCCGTTTTTGGATCGAACGAGGCAACGTGCGCGGCGACGATTGCGCCGTTGGGTGCGCGAAGGGCGGCCACCTGGCGGTCCTGGGCGTCGTAATGCACGGTGACGGTGACCTGGCCGTTGCGCTCCCAGCCAAGGGGGTTGAAGACGATGATGGACTGGCCGGAGCCGAGCGGCTGGCCGCCGGAGGTGTTGATCTGGTCGGCGATGGTGGCGAGGGATTTGGCCTTGATCTCGTTGGTGGACCAGCGAACGACGTTGTAGTCCTTCTGCGCGTCCTTATAGATGATGCCGATGCCGGAGCCTGCGGCGAGGTCGTGGAACTGGTTGAAGAGGACCTTCTTCCAGTCTTCCGTGAGCTCGTGGCCGGGGTACTTGTTGCCGTCGAGCCAGGCGAGCGAGGCCCACTTTTCGGCGTCGAGCATTTCCACTTCCGCATCGCGCATGTTGCGCTTGTGGTGGGCCTGGGTGGTGAAGACGCCGCGGTGGTATTCGAGGTAGAGCTCGGAGTCCCAGGTGGGAATGGCGATTTTGCCGGGCACCTCTGCGGGCGGCGCGTAGCCCTTTGCAATGGATTGGTAGTTCCATGTGGGGCTATTGGGCGCGATCTCCTTCTCGACCTTGGAGAACCAGGTTTGCGCGATGCCGAAGTGGTAATTGGGCACGACGTGGCCGGGCGCGGCCCAGTGGAAGCCCTGGTCGAGCATGGCGCGCGTGGGGCCGCCGCCGTGGTCGCCCACGCCGTAGAGGTCCATCATGTCCGTGAGTCCGGGTGAGCGATGGCGGGCCTGGACCATGTCGCGCGAGAGGCGGACGGAACCGAGGTCGGTGTTGGCGTAGTCGTGTGGGAAGTAAGTGAGGACCTTGGAGCCGTCGGGCGACTCCCACCAGAAGAGCTTGAAGGGAAGTTGGTTGGTGTCGTTCCAGGTCATCTTCTGGGTGACGAAGTAGTCGACGCCGCTCTTCTTGTAGATTTGCGGCAGCTGCCAGTTGTAGCCGAAGGAGTCAGGGTTCCAGCCGATGCGGACATCGACGCCGTAGTGCTTGAGGTACCAGCGCTTGCCCACGAGGAGCTGGCGGACGAGCGACTCGCCGGAGGGCATGTTGAGGTCGGGCTCGACCCACATGCCGCCGACCACCTCCCAGCGGCCTTCCTTGATGCGCTTCTTGATCTGGTCGTTCAGGTCAGGGTACTTGTCGGCCATCCACGCGTTGTACGCCGCGGCGGACTGCGTATAGGTGTACTGCGGGTACTCGTACATGAGCTGGAGCGCGGTGCCGAAGGTGCGCTTGACCACGTCGACGCTCTCGGTCCAGGGCCAGAGCCAGGCCGCATCAATGTGCGAGTTGCCGGTGAGGTGGAAGGTGAGCTGGTCGAGGACCGGCTTGAGCACTTCGAGTTTGGTTTGCGCGGCGCGCAGGCTGGCGTCGAACTTGGCCTGGTCGTGGGCATTGAGGGCTTCGAGATCGACGGTCTGGATGGCGGCGTTGAGGGTATTGAGGTTGGACTGGTCGCCGGGCGCGATGGAGGGCAGCAGAAGGACGGCGGTCTGGAATTCCATGCGCAGGTCTTCCGGATTGGGCCGGCCCTGAGGGAAATCGATGCGGAGAGTTGCACCGTGGAACTGCTTGACGTCGACGGTATGCAGAAGCTTGACGGCAACGGTGACCTTGTCGCCGGGATGGGCGGAGTCAAAGAGGATGATGGGTTCAAGGTCGTCGCCGAGGGCGACGCGGCGGCCGTTGAAGTAGAGGATCTGCGGCATGGGGCCGTTGGCGTCGGCGTGGAACTGGAACCAGATGCGCGAGCCGGTGAGGTCGTAGCCGTCGAGTGTGGCGGGAATGGTGTAGGTTTGGCGGAACCAGAGGGAGTCCTTGGGCGCTTGGGCGCCCGGGGCGATGGTCTGCCAGGAACTGTCATCGAGATTTGCGTCTTCGCCGTGGGAGATGTCGCCTTCATGCATCTTCCAGGCACCGTCCGGCAGCTCCTGCAGCGCGGTGAGCCGCTGGATGATGGCGCGGGATTGGGGCGGCAGGTCGGCGGGCTCGGTGGCGGCCGCCTGCGCAAAGCCGCGAGGGGAAAGGAGAACCACGGCGAAAGTGACAGCGAGAAAAGCGAGGGCAGACCCAGCAAGGGGGTTGCGCCGGCAAGGTTTCACGACGACTGGCATGACCTACGTCCTCCGCAAGCATCTTACGACAGGGAAATGGTATCGTAACCATTCGATTGACAAAGGGAGCATGGCGACCGGGGGGGCGTGGCCGAGTGCCACAATGCAGTACGGTGTCTCCCGATTGAAGAGCATACTGAAATTGTGGCCGAAGTGCGCTGGACCTCCTGCCCCGGAGTTCCCGGTTATTCCGTCCGGCCATTGGACTTGGAGGGGCGAAGAGGCTCGGACCGCGCGTGGTTTCAGAGGGCGGCGAACCGAAAACAACGTTGCGTGCGAACCGATGACGCCGCCGAACGGGCGACAGCGGAAGGTCCCAGACCGCCCGCCGCGCAAGGACAGCGAAGAAAAGGCCGCAAACATCAGGAATCGCACCGATGGGGGATTTATGACCAAATCTGCTCGCTATCCCGGAATCCGGGTGACCGCAAACGGCAACCAGCTTGTTTCCTACCACACAGAGACGCGCGTGGCCGACGCCGGCGTGTTTTATCCAATTACGCCTTCGACTGAGGGCGGCGAGCTGTTCCAGCAGGCCTATGCCGAAGGCCACCTGAATGTGTTCGGACACAACACAATCGCGATTGAGACCGAGGGCGAGCATGCGGCACAGGGCGGCGCGATTGCGCACTCGGTGTGCGGCAAGCGGGTGGTGAACTTCACCTCCGGCCAGGGCGTGGTGTACGGCGTGGAGCAGGATTATCACGCGCCGGGCAAGGGCTCAACCATGGTGCTGGAAGTGGGCGCGCGGGCGCTGACCAAGCACGCGCTGAATGTGCACTGTGGCCACGACGATATTTATGGAGCGCTGGACACGGGCTGGATCATGATCTTCGGCAAGGACGCGCAGCAGGCTGCGGACCAGGCGCTGATTCTGCGCCGCGTGACGGAACTGAGCCTGACGCCGGGCATGAACATCATGGACGGCTTTTTGACCAGCCACCTGGAGCGCACCTTTTACAAGCACGAGTCAGAGCTGATTCGCGAGTTTCTGGGCGCGCCGGAGGACATCATCGAGTGCCCGACCGAGGCGCAGCGCGTGTTGTTTGGGCCGACGCGGCGGCGCGTGCCGAAGATGATCGACCTGACCAATCCGATCATGCTGGGCCCGGTGCAGAACCAGGAACACTACATGCAGGGCGTGATTGCGCGGCGCAACAATTTTGCCGAGCCGATCCTGGGATTCCTGGAAGAGGCATATAAGGAATTTGCCGAGCTGACCGGGCGGTATTACGGTCTGATTACCGAGTACAAGACGGACGATGCGGAGACGGTGTTCGTGTCGCTGGGTTCGGCGGCGGAGAACATTGAGGCCGCGGTGGATCATCTGCGCGCGACGCGCGGCTCGAGCGTGGGTTCGATTCACGTGAACGTGATTCGGCCGTTCCCTGAGGCGGCGCTGGTGGCGGCGCTGAAGGGCAAGAAGAACGTCATCATCCTGGAACGTACGGACGAAGCGCTTGCGGGCGACAACCCACTGGGCCGCGATGTGCGCACGGCGCTGTCAAAGGCGGTGCAGTATGAAGGGCATCCTGCGGCCGAAGGCCTGCCGGCGATTTCGCCGAGCGACCTGCCGCAGATTTTCAATGGCAGCTACGGGCTGGGCTCGCGCGATTTCCGTCCGGAGCACATTATCGGCGCGTTTGAGTATGCGACCGCAGGCCGTGCGCGCCAGGACGGGAAGGTTGCAGCGGACGGGACGAATTTCTTTGTGCTGGGCATAGACCATCCTTACAGCGTGGTTGCGGATGAGATGCCGTCGCTGCTGCCGGAAGGCGCGGTTGCGGTGCGCTTCCACTCGATTGGCGGGTGGGGCGCGATTACCACGGGCAAGAACCTGGGCGCGATTATCGGCGACCTGAACGACCTGCTGTTTGAGCGCGACGGACTGACGGATGATCTTGGGAATCCGAAGGAAGTGATTCACGTGAGCGCGAACCCGAAGTACGGTTCGGAGAAGAAGGGCGCGCCGACGAGCTACTTTATGGTGGCCGCCAAGGATCGCATCCGCGTGAACTGCGACCTGCGGCACGTGACCACGGTTCTTTGCTGCGATCCCAAGGCGTTTACCCACACCAACCCTCTGGATGGAATGCAGGAAGGCGGCAGCCTGCTGTGGGAGAGCGACCAGGAAGGCGAGCATGCATGGGAGCAGCTGCCCATCTGGGCGCGCAAGCAGATTATCGAAAAGAAGATTCGCGTTTTCACGCTGCCGGGCTTTGACATTGCCCGCAAGGCCACGGACCGCGCCGACCTGCAACTGCGCATGCAGGGCAATGCATTTCTGGGCGGGTTCTTCCGCGTAAGCCCGATGCTGGAGGGGTTCGGCATCACCCAGGAGCAGTTTCGCGACGTGGTGCACAAGCAGTATGTGAAGAAGTTTGGCAAGTTGGGCGATGCGGTGGTGCAGTCGAACATGGAAGTGATGCTGCAGGGCTTTGAGCGGGTGAAGGAGATCGCGGTGGGCGAGCTGAGTGCTGCCGACCGGTCGAGCCTGCGCGGCGAAGCGCTGCTTCCGATTCTGGAGCTGGTTCCGGAGTATGCGGAGTCGGGCGGTTGCGGCTCAGGCGGCTGCCGTTCGCACGCAACGCCGGCCGGCCAGGCTCCTCGGCCGCCGGTGAGCAGCATTGCGGCGTTTGACGCGGAGTTCCGCTCGCACTTTGGCTATAACCAGCCGGCGACACCACTGTCGGCGATGGGCGTGATTGCGGCGGCGACGGGCGACACGGCATCGAAATACGTGGCGCGGCGCGAAACGCCGCTCTACATTCCGGAGAATTGCACGCAGTGCATGGAGTGCATTTCAGTGTGCCCGGACACGGCGCTGCCGAACTGCTCGCAGGATTTGAGCACGCTGCTATCGACGGCGATTTCCTACTACGTGGCGGACGCGGGCGAGCGCAGGAAGATGATTGCCGCGCTGCCGGAGATCGAGAAGCAGACGCGCCAGCGCATGCTGGCCGATGTGAAGACCGGGACGCCGCTGACGACGATTCTGCGCGAAGTGACCGAGCAAGTGGACGGCTTCTCGGCCACGGCAAAGGCGCAGTTCTTCAGCATTCTGGACAAGGTGCCGATGGCATACCAGAAAGTGAACGCCATCTTCTCTTCGCCGGAGCGGAAGAGCCCCGGGTCGGGCGGCGTCTTCTCGATATTCGTGAGCGACCTGTGCAAGGGCTGCGCGGCCTGCGTGACGGCCTGCGGCGATCACGAGGCGCTGAAGATGGTGCAGGAGACCGAGGAGATCAACGCGGAGCACGAGACGGGCACCGGGTTCCTGGGGCTGCTGCCGGATACCTCGCAGAAGTACCTTGGCCTGTTCAGCGCGGCAAATCCGGCGGACTCAAAGACGGCGACGCTGCGCAACATGCTGATGGTGCGGACGAACTACGATGCGCTGGTGGCCGGCGACGGCGCCTGCGCGGGCTGCGGCGAAAAGAGCGTACTGCGCTCGATTGCCGCGGTGACCGAGGCGTACATGCGTCCCGTGTACCACGCCAAGAGCGACCGGCTGGTGGCCAAGGCGGGCGAGTTGGAGAAGAGCGGCGTGGCGCGACTGGAAGCGCTGAAGGCCGCGAACCCCGGCGAGTACGCGCTGCTGAAGCAGGCGATTACGCACCTGATTCTGGGCCTTGGCGGCGAAGACGAGAAGGACACCATGGCGCGCATTGCCGCACATGAAGCCACGAACGGCGAAATTACCAATGCACAGCTGGTGGAGGCGATTGCCGCGGTGCTGCTGACCGAGGCGTTCAATCACAAGAGCCTGCAGCCGATTGACGGCCGCCTGGCGAACGGCATGAGCGTGATGGCGATGGCCGCGCACACGGGCTGCAACACGGTGTACGGCTCGACTTCGCCGAACAACCCGCATCCTTATCCGTGGATGAACTCGCTGTTCCAGGACGGCATTACGGTGGGCTGGCTGATGGGCGAGAGCTTCATCGTGGATCACGCGCGGCGCTCGGTGATTCCTGAGCGGCTTGCCGATGCGCTGATGACGCGCGAGGCGAACGTAATCAACGACGAGGAGTACTACAACTACACGCACTTTACCGATGCGCTGATGACTGACAAGGAGATTGTGGAGCTGCCCAAGGTTTGGGTGGTGGGCGGCGACGGCGGCATGGGCGACATCGGCTACCAGAACATGTCGAAGGTGATTCTGCAGAACCGGCCGAACGTGAAGGCGCTGATGCTGGATACGCAGGTGTACTCGAACACGGGCGGGCAGAATTCGGACTCGACGCCGATGCTGGGCGGCAACGACATGAACGTCTTCGGCTCCGCGACCCAGGGCAAGAACACGGAAAAGAAGACGGTGGCCGAGACCTTCCTGGCCGGTCACGGATCGCCGTTCGTGGCGCAGGTTTCAATGGCCAACGCGCCCAAGCTCTACCGGGCGATTCTGGATGGGCTGGAGTATCGCGGAACGATGTTCCTGCAGGCGTTTACCACCTGCCAGCCGGAGCACGGCGTGGCAGACGACATGGCGCTGCACCAGGCGCAGCGGGTACGCGACTCGCGCGGCGCGCCGGAGTTTGTCTTCGATCCGCGCAAGGGCGAGAGCTACCAGGAAGCGCTGGACGTGAAGGGCAATCCGTCGATCGATATGGACTGGTACGAGACGAAGATCAAGTCGACGGGCGAGACGATGCGATACACGGTGGCGCACTGGTGCACGACCGAGGCGCGCTTCCGCAACCACCTGAAGAAGATCAAGCCGGAGGCGGCGGAGAAGCTGATTCCGCTGGACAACATGCTGGTGCGCATCACGCAGCAGGATGTGGTCTATCGCCGCTACCTGACGCCGGGCCACCGTGCCTTTATTCCGGACTTTGGCGTGACCATCAAGTTCGAGGAGAACGGCAAGGTGGAGTACCGGGCGATTTCGCGGCAGCTTGTGATGTTCTGCGTGGAGCGGCGGAAGGCGTGGCGCATGCTCCAGTCCAAGGCCGGCATTGTGAACAAGGAGTACGCGGCGCAGAAGGCCGTGCTGGCAGATGTGGAGGCCGGGAAGCTCTCGCACGCCGAGCTGTTCGCGCGCGGACACGAGCTGGTGGCCGAGCGCATGGCCGGTGCGGTTCCGGTTCCGGCATAACGCAGGATCAACTTGCAACAAGAAGAGCGCGGACCTTGCGGTTCGCGCTCTTGCTTTTTTGCCTGGATTCGGTCGCCGGCTAGCGGCTGAAGTGGACCCAGTTGCGGCCGGAGTAGAGGCGGTAGCCGCCGGCGGGGTCGGCGAGCACGTGCAGAGGCAGCGGGCGCTTGATGGCCTCATCCGTTGTGTAAGTGGTGGTGAGCAATTCGTGGGCGCCCACGTCGGTGACGATGAACTTGTGGCCGCCGACGAAGCCGATGCCGTAGATGCCAGCGGGCAGCGACTTGGCGCCGAAGTGCAGCGGAACCTCGGTGATGAAGTAGGCCTGGTACTTGGCGGCGATGTCGCTCGAGTAGCCGCTGTTGTCGACGAGCACGGCGAGCACGTAGGAACCGTTAGAGAATTTGACTCCGCCGGAGTTGCGCAACTGCGTGGTGGCCGACTGGCCCTTGTAGTAAACGGACGCGGGCAGCAGCTTGCGCGCCTCCGAGGCTTTTAGAACAGTGCCGTGGCTTTGCGCCAGGACTCGAACCGGGGTTGCGACAAAGGCCAAAGCCAGGGCCGCGACTCCCGCAGTCTTCCAAATTGCGTGCAAACGCATGGAGAATCCCTCCAAATGAATTCGTTACTGCGCCGGAGTATAGTCTTGCCGCTGGAGCGCTGGCAATCCGCAGGAAGGATGAGCCGGACGTATAATCGCAGGCATGGCGGCGACGGCACAGGAGCCGATGCAGGGAGCGGGCGAGGCTGGCGCGAAGTTGCGCGCGCTGGAAGAGCGGCTGCGCGGACTGGACCGGCTGATGGTGGCGTACTCGGGCGGCGTGGACTCGGCTTTTCTGGCGGCGACGGCCCATCGTGTGCTGGGCGACGGAATGCTGGCAGTGCTGGCCGATTCGCCGAGCCTGGCGCGGCGCGACTTGGAACAGGCGACGAGTTTTGCCGAGGCGCAGGGCATTCCGCTGCGGGTGATTGCGACGGCAGAGGTGGAGAAGGCGGAATATCGCCGCAACGACGGAGACCGGTGCTTCCACTGCAAGACGGAGCTGTTTGACGCGATGACGGCGCTGGGCGCGGAGCTGGGCTTCCGCGAGATTGCCTACGGGATGAACGCCGACGACGGGCGCGATTACCGGCCCGGACAACGCGCGGCGCGGGAGCACGATGTGCTGGCTCCGCTGGCCGATGCGGGATTGACCAAAATGGAGATTCGCGCGCTGGCGAAGGAGGCCGGCTATGCGCTGTGGGACCGGCCGGCTGCGCCGTGCCTTTCGTCGCGTGTGGAGTACGGGCGTGAAGTGACGCGCGAGGTGCTGGAGCAGGTGGAGCGCGGCGAACAAAGCCTGCGCGAGCTGGGCTTTCGCGAGTTTCGCGTGCGGCACCACGGGGAGCTGGCGCGCGTGGAGATTGCGCGCGAGGAATTGCCGCAGGCGCTGACGATGGAGATGCTGGCTGCCATCACCGCGGCGCTGCGAAGCGCGGGCTACAAGTTCGTGACCCTGGATTGCGCGGGATTTCGGTCCGGCTCACTGAACGCTGTGCTGCCGGTGGATGTGCTGGCGCGGCGCGGCGCGTAGCCTTGCCGCGTAGCCTGGCGGACACGTTAGAATCACCCACGATGCGAATTGGATATCTTGAGTGCTTTTCCGGCATCAGCGGCGACATGTTTCTGGGCGCGCTGGTGGATGCGGGCGTGCCGCTGCGTGTGCTTGAGGAGGCGACCGAAGCGTTAAACGTGGGTGCGCGGCTGGAGATGCGCAAGGTGATGCGAGGCGGCATTGCGGCCACCAAGGCGGACGTGCTGACGGGCGAGGCTACTGCGGAGTTGGCGCACACGCATGAACATGAACATGAAGAGGGACACGAGCATCCGCATGAGCATGCGCACGAACACACCCATCCTCACGAGCATGACCATGCGCGGGGGGAGCATTCGCATGATGTAGAGCATCGCTCGCTGTCGACGATTCTTGGCATCCTTGCGGCTGCTGACCTGAGTGACACGGTAAGGGCGCGGGCATCGCGGGCGTTCCAGTTGCTGGGTGAGGCGGAAGCTGGGATTCACGCGATTCCGTTGGAGAAGGTGCACTTCCACGAGGTGGGCGCGGTGGACACGATTGTGGACCTGGTGTGCGCGGCTGCGGGCGCGGAGGCGCTGGGCGTGGAGCGCTGGCTTGCTTCGCCGCTGAACGTGGGCAGCGGCACGGTGCAATGCGCGCATGGAACGCTGCCGGTGCCGGCTCCGGCGACGCTGGCGCTGCTTGGGGATGCGCCGGTGTATGCGGCGGGCGCGCCGATGGAGCGGGTGACGCCGACGGGCGCGGCGATTCTGCGGATGCTGGATGTGCGCTACGAAGCGCTGCCGGTGGTTCGCGTGCAGGCCGCGGGCTATGGCGCGGGCGGGCGCGACACGCCGGGGCAGCCAAATTTGCTGCGCATGCTGGTGTGCGAGGCGGATGAGGATGCGCGCGCGGAACAGATTGCGGTGATTGAGACAGTGATTGACGACAGCACTCCGCAGTTGCTGGCGTACGTAAGCGAACGGCTGCTGAAGGCGGGCGCGTGGGATGTGATTCGCACGGCGGCGCAGATGAAGAAGGGCCGTACGGGCGTGCAGATGACAGTGCTGTGCAGGCCCGAGATGGTTCCGGCGATGCGGGACCTGATCTTTCGCGAGACAACGACGCTGGGGCTGCGCTGGCGCGTGGAGCGGAAGGAATCACTGAAGCGCGAATTCGTGGAAGTGCCGACGGAGTGGGGCGCGGTGCGGATGAAGGTTGCGCGCTTCAGCAGCGGCGAGGTGGCGAACGCTGCGCCGGAGTATGAGGATTGCCGGGCGCTGGCGGTCGAACACGGGATTCCGCTGAAGCGCATGATGCAGGAGGCGATGCGCGCGTGGGCGGAGTCGCAGAAGGGAGCGCGCGGATGAATCGGATGCAGATTGAAGCTCTGCTCACGGAGGTTCGCGAAGGGCGGACGGCGGTGGAGGCAGCACTGGAGCGGCTGCGCGACCTGCCGTTCGAGGACATTGGGTTCGCCAAGGTCGATCATCATCGCGCGCTGCGCACGGGAATGCCGGAGACGATTTTTGCCGAGGGCAAAACGCCGGAGCAGGTGGCGCAGATTTTTGCGCGGATGGCCAAGGCGGGCGGAAATGTGCTGGCGACGCGGGCTTCAAGCGCGATGTTCGCAGCGGTTGCGTCCGCAGAGCCGCGCGCGGAGTATCACGCGACGGCGCGGGCGATTACGCTGGAGCAGACCAAGGCCGAGCCGGGCAAGGGAATGGTGGCCGTGGTGTGCGCGGGGACGAGCGACCTGCCGGTGGCCGAGGAAGCGGCGGTGACGGCGCGGCTGATGGGTAACACGACGGAGCTGATTGCCGACGTGGGCGTGGCGGGGATTCATCGGTTGCTGGCGCAGAAGGAAGTGCTGCAGGCGGCGCGGGTGTTGGTGGTGTGCGCGGGGATGGAAGGCGCGCTGCCGACGGTGGTGGCGGGAATGGTGAAGGCGCCGGTGGTGGCGGTGCCGACCAGCGTGGGCTACGGCGCGTCGTTCGGTGGCGTGGCGGCTCTGCTGGGGATGCTGAACTCATGTGCGCCGAATGTGAGCGTGGTGAACATCGACAACGGGTTCGGCGCGGCGAGCATTGCGTCGCTGATCAATCATCTTTAGCAGAAAAGCAATCCTGTTGCGGTGGCGCTGACGAAGACGCAGGGTGCGAGCGGGCGTTTGACGGTCGTGCGCGGCGAGCGATAGCGTTTCAGCTGTGCGCAATTGCACGCCGCGCGCTGGGGGTTGCGATGACAGAGACGCGGAGAGGATTTTTGCAGAAGGGTGCGGCGTTGGCGGCGGCGACTGTGGCGATGGGCCGCGATGCGCGCGCGGCGAGCACGCACGAGCCCACGATTACGCCGCGGCTGAAGCAATTTGGATATGCGGATGTGACCTTGCTGGAGGGTCCGCTGCGGGAGCAGTTTGACCGCAATCATGCGTTCTACGCGGCGCTGGATGAGGACAGCCTGCTGAAGCCCTTCCGGCAGCGGGCGGGACTGCCAGCGCCGGGCGAGGATATGGGCGGGTGGTACAGCTGGGCGCCGCTGAGCGACCTGAACAAGGAATTCAGCGGATTTGCGCCGGGGCACAGTTTCGGACAGTACGTTTCAGGGCTGGCGCGGGATTACGCGGCGACGGGCGACAAGGCGACGCAGGCCAAGGTGCATCGGCTGGTGAAGGGATTTGCGCCGGCAATTACGGGGCATTTCTGGGATGGGAACCGGTTCCCGGCGTACACCTACGACAAGATTTCGATTGGAATGATTGACGCGCACGAGTTTGCGGCAGACCCGGTGGCGATGAAGGCGCTGCATGCGGCGCTGGACTCGGTGATGCCGCATCTGCCGCCGGGGCCGCTGAGCCGCAACGTGCAGCGGGAGCGGCCGCACACGGATATTTCGTTCTGCTGGGACGAGCCGTATACGCTGCCGGAGAATTTTTTTCTGGCGTGGGAGCGCGGCGCGGGTGCACGGTATCGCGCGCTGGGCATTCGATATCTGGCGGACAGCTGGTACTGGAATCCGCTGGCCGAGGGGCAGAATGTGCTGCCGGGCAAGCATGCCTACAGCCACGTGAACGCGATGAGCAGCGCGATGCAGGCTTACCTGGTGCTGGGCAGCGAGAAGCATTTGCGCGCGGCGAAGAATGGCTTTGAATTTCTAACCTTGACACAGAGCTTTGCCACCGGCGGCTGGGGTCCGGATGAGCGGTTTCGTTCACCGGGAGATGGCGAGCTGGGCGAGAGCCTGGCAGACACGCATTCCAGCTTTGAAACGCCGTGCGGATCGTACGGGCACTTCAAGATCACGCGGTATCTGCTGCGCGCGACGCGCGACAGCCGCTACGGCGACAGCATGGAACAGGTGATGTACAACACGATTCTGGGCGCGCTGCCGATCGAGAAGGACGGGCACGGGTTCTACTACTCGGATTACAACGAGCAGGGATCGAAGTTTTACCACCCGAACCAGTGGACGTGCTGCACGGGCACGTTTGCGCAGATCACGGCGGACTACGGGATCGGCTCGTACTTTGAAGACGGCGATGGAATCTACGTGAACCTGTTTGTGCCATCGCGGGTGCGCTGGATGCGCGCGGGACAGCGCGTGGATCTGACGCAGAGGACGGAGTATCCCTACCGGCCGACGACCGAGATTGAAGTGAAGCCGGAGACGGCGGCGAAGTTTCCGGTGTATGTGCGCGTGCCGGCATGGGCCGGAGCGAAGACGCGGATTGCGGTGAATGGCAGAGCTCAAGCCGACGGGCCGGAGCCGGGGCGGTTTGCGCGCATCGAGCGCGAGTGGAAGGCAGGCGACCGGATTGAGGTGGAGTTCGCGATGGCGAACGGGCTGGAGGCCGTGGACGGGCTGCACGAAAACCTGGTGGCGCTGACGCATGGGCCGCTGGCGTTGTTCGCGGTGGACCCGGAGCCTACGGGGCTGAGCCGCGCGGATCTGCTGGGCGCGGCGCAGACGGCGGCGGGCGCGACCGAGTGGCAGGTGAAGACGGCGGCGGGCGCGATGCGGATGCGCAGCTTTCCTGAGCTGGCGAAGGGCGAGCGCTACCGGCTTTACCAGAAAGTTTGAGCGATTCGAAGCCGCTGCGCCGCCGAGGGCGAAGACGAGGCGAACGGAACTTCGTAATTGTCGGCAAAACTGCTGTGGAAAACTGCAAATAAATTAGGGGGGGTGGGGGGGTCTGTCGACCAGCCTTCAACCCTCAGCTTTCAGCCGTCAGCGGATTTGTGGCGAATTGGGTGCATGCGTATTCCTCCGACAGTTCCATTGTGCGGCAGGAGGGGGAAATGATCGGCAAACGGGGAGGTGGAGAATTACGCGTGGAATGGGGGGGT
>DATLRP010000001.1:0-2607 GCA_035534635.1 Occallatibacter sp. | reverse complement strand
GTCATCAGCCGTCGCGAGCGCCGCAAGCTCTTGCTGAATGCCGCCAAACAGGTTGGACCGCCCATCTTTTTTTCGCTCATCATCATCGTGGTTTCTTTCCTTCCAGTCTTTTTGCTTGAGGCACAGGAGGGCCGGATGTTCCGCCCGCTCGCCTGGACCAAGACCCTGGCCATTGGCTTCTCGTCGATCCTCGCAATCACTTTGGTTCCCGTGCTGATGCTGATCTTCATCCGTGGGCGGCTGAAGCCCGAATCGGCGAACCCCATCTCACGCTTCACCCAGGCCATTTACCTTCCCATTTTGCGATGGTGCTTGCGCCACCGCGCCATCACGCTGATCGCCAACGTTCTCTTCCTCGCCTTGACGATTCCGCTGGCGTTTCGCATTGGCAACCAGTTCATGCCACCGTTCTACGAAGGCTCCGCCTTATACATGCCTACAGCCTACCCCGGTATTTCCATCACTCAGGCTTCCGGCCTGATGCAGGAACAGGATCGGATTATCAAGTCGTTTCCTGAAGTTGAGAGTGTTTTCGGAATCGTGGGCCGCTCCGACAGCGCCACCGACAACGCCCCGCTCAGCATGTACGACACAACCATTATGCTGAAGCCGCGCGAGCAGTGGCCGCCCGGCATGACCTACACCAAATTAATCCAGCAGATGGACGCCAAGCTGCAATTCCCCGGCCTCACCAACACCTGGACGATGCCCATCCAGAACCGGCTGGATATGGAGCTGACCGGCATCAAGACGCCCGTCGGAATGAAGATTCAAGGTCCAAGCCTCCAGGGCATCCAGCGGCTCGGCACGCAGGTGGAGAAAATTCTATCGGGCCTGCCGGGTGTGCGCTCGATTTTCGCCGAACGGGTCGCGCAGGGTTTTTACGTCAACATCACAGTCCACCGCGCCGCAGCCGCGCGCTACGGCCTGACGGTCGCGGACGTGCAACGCGCCGTGACTTCCGGCATCGGTGGTGAAGATATCGCGACGAATATTCAAGGACGCGAACGGTATCCGGTCAACGTCCGGTACAACCGCGACTTTCGCGACGATCTGGACGCTCTCGGGCGCGTCCTTCTTTCCACCCCCACCGGCGCGCAGATTCCCATCAACGAAGTCGCCACCATCTCCTTCTCCAAGGGTCCCGCCGAGATTCGCGATGAAGAAGCCGCGCTCACCGGCTACGTTTACTTCGACCTCTCGACCCACGACTACGGCGGCTTTGTCTCGCGTGCCGATCAGCTTCTGCGCGAGAAGCTCCAGCCTCCGACTGGCTACACTTTCAAGTGGTCGGGCGAATACGAATTCGAGTTGCGCGCCAAGGAACGGCTGAAGCTGATTCTGCCCATCGTCTTCTTCGTCATCTTCCTGCTGCTCTACCTGGTCTTCCGCTCGTTCACCGAGGCCACGGTGCTCATCCTCCCCACCTTCTACGCCATGACCGGCGGACTGATTTTGCAATGGCTGCTCGGCTATGAGTTCAGCGTCGCGGTCTGGGTGGGCTACATCGCGCTGTTCGGCATTGCGATTGAGACCGGCGTGGTGATGGTCGTCTATCTGCACGAGGCGCTCGACAAGCGCCTGAGCACCGGCGCGCCGCTCGCCCACGAGGACATCGAAGCCGCCACGATTGAAGGCGCGGTCCTGCGCCTCCGCCCCAAGCTCATGACCGTCAGCGCGGTGCTGGCGAGCCTGGTGCCGATTCTGTGGGAAACCGGCGTCGGGTCGGACGTCATGAAGCCGATCGCCGCGCCTATCGTCGGCGGCATGCTGACGTCAACGATTCACGTGTTGATTCTCGTGCCGGTATTCTTCGCCATGATGAAGGAGCGCGCCCTCCAGCGCGGCACGCTGCGCGCATCACAAGCCAGTGACAGAGAAGAATCGGACTGACAGAGGCGTTGCTGGAGGCGTGTGGGGATCGAACTCCGCCTTTTGCCCGAGGCGAGTGTTCGTCTCCGGCTGCTTGTTCAGTGACGAACATCCAACGTGCTACAATGGGAGACAAAGGCAGGAGAAAGCCATGAGGGGCAGACGGCTCTCGATTACCGTTTTAATGATCGCGCTGGCCATCGGCGCAGGGTTCCTGATCCACCGCTGGGAAACTCCGAAGCAACCGGCTGTCTGTGAGATTTGCGGGCGCGGCATTTCCGCCCAAACCCAATTTCGAATCGAGACGGCCCACGGAACCCTCTACGCCTGCTGCCCCGGCTGCGCCATGCACCACATGATCAACCACCCGGGAGAGGCGCGCAAGGAACTGGCTACCGACTTCAAAAGCGGACGATTGATTCCGGCGCAATCGGCTTATTACAACCTGGGTGGCGACGTGCAGTATTGTACGCGTCAGGACCCCGCCCTCCAGCGGGTTCCGGGCCAGGGAGTCGAAATGCGCGTCTACGATCGCTGCCTGCCCGTGCTGGTTGCCTTTGCATCAAAGGACGAGGCGGACGCTTACCAACAGCAGCACGGCGGCCGCGTCGTCACTTTCGACCAGGCGCTCCAGGACGTCTGCGCACGCTAAGCGGATTCCCATCTGTCCCCGGCGGACTTCCAGTGTGCTGTCCCACGTCATTATTTACGACACGACTGTCATTCCGAGGGCCG